>NZ_JBHSKJ010000001.1:0-764641 GCF_042657885.1 Streptomyces aureoversilis | reverse complement strand
TCCCGGACGCCACAACCATCGCCCGCAACATCCGCACCCACCGGCGAGTGAACGCTTCCACCGTCGAGCGCTCGTACAGATCGGTCGCGAACTCCACGACCCCCGTCAGCCCCGCCGCACCGCCGTCCGGGGTGGACACCTCGACGAAGTTGACGGACAGGTCGACCCGGGAGACGCCCGTGGCGATGTCCTCGGCCCGCGTGACGAGCCCCGGTAGCGCGACGCCTTGCTCGGCGGTGTTCTGCAGGCCGAGCAGGATCTGCACCAGAGGGTGATGCGAGGTGGAGCGCTGCGGGTTGAGCCGCTCCACCAGGTGCTCGAAGGGGAGGTGCTGGTGGGCGTAGGCGTCCAGGCTCACGTCCCGGACCCGGTCGAGCAGGTCGTCCAGCGTCGGGTCGCCGGAGGTGTCGGTGCGCAGCACCAGCATGTTCACGAAAAGCCCGGCCAGGTCGGCCAGGGCGTCGTCGTCGCGACCGGCGATCGGTGATCCCACGGCGATGTCGGTGCCCGCACCGAGCCGCGTCAGCAGGCCTGCCAGACCGGCCTGGAGGATCATGAAGAGGGTCGTGCCGGAGGTGCGGCCCCGGTGGACGAGGTCCGCGTGCAGGCCGGCGTCGATGTCGAAGACCACCGTCTCGCCGCGGTAGCTCGCGACCGCGGGGCGCGGGTGGTCGGGGGGCAGGGTGACCTGGTCGGGCAGCCCGGTCAACTGCCGGACCCAGTACTTCATCTGACGGCTGAAGGCGCTGTCCGGGTCGGTGTCGTCGCCGAGCAGGTCCCGCTGCCGGAGCGTGTAGTCCACGTACTGCACCGGCAACGGCGCCCACGAGGGCTGCTCTCCCGCCCGCCGCCGGGTGTACGCGGCCGTGAGGTCGGACATGAGGATCTGGAGCGACCAGCCGTCGGCGGCGATGTGGTGCAGGACCAGCACCAGCACCCACTCGTCGGACCCGAGAGCGAAGAGCTCGGCGCGCAGCGGTATCTCGCGGGAGAGATCGAAGGGATGACGCGCTGCCTGCGCCATCAGCGCCGCGACCTCGCCCTCGGCCGCCTCGCGCACCGGGAGACCGACCTCGATGCCGTCGAGCACGTGTTGGAACGGCACGCCTTCCCGTTCCCCGAACACCGTCCGCAACGCCTCGTGCCGGCCCACCACATCGGTGAGCGCCGCCCGCAGCGCCGCCACGTCCAGCGCGCCGGACAGGCGCAGGGCGAGGGGCGAGTTGTACGTCGCCGACGGCCCCTCAAGCCGGTGCAGGAACCACAGCCGCTGCTGTCCGAACGACAACGGCACCAGCTCCGGCCGCGCCACCGCCGTGACCGGAGCCGCGGCCCGGGTGTCCCCCGCCAGGTGCTCGGCGAGCAGTCGTGCTGTGGGCGCATTGAAGATCGTCCTCATCGGGACGTCCCTGTCCAGTACGGCCCGGATCTTCGCGCCCAGCCGGGTGGCGAGGAGGGAGTGGCCGCCGAGGTCGAAGAAGCTGTCCTCCACCCCGGCCCGGGCCACGCCCAGCACGTCGGCGAAGAGGGAGCACAGGATCTCCTCCAGCGGCGTACGCGGAGAGCGGCCACCGCCCACCGCTTCGAAGGTGGGATCCGGCAGAGCGGCCCGGTCGAGCTTCCCGTTCGGATTCACCGGGAACTCGTCCAGCACCACCACGGCCGCCGGCACCAGGTGGTCGGGCAGCGTGCGGCGCAGCTGCTCACGCAGGTGTGCGCCGGAGACCGTCTGCGCGTCGGCACGGACATACCCGTAGAGCGTCAGGAAGCCCTGCTGGTCGGGCCTGGCCAGGACGGCGGCCTGGGCGACGCCGTCCTGCCGCTCCAGCGCGGCCTCCACCTCACCCGGCTCCACACGGAACCCTCGGATCTTCACCTGCTCGTCGGACCGGCCCAGGTACTCCAGCTCGCCCTCGGCGTTCCAGCGCACCAGGTCCCCGGTCCGGTACATCCTCGATCCGGCGGGGCCGAACGGATCCGCCACGAACCGGGAGCCCGTCAGCCCAGGTCGGCCCAGATACCCTCGTGCGACACCCGGGCCCGCGATGTACAGCTCGCCCCGCACGCCCGGAGCCACCGGCCGCAAGAACTCGTCCAGCACGTACGTCCGCGTCCCTGCCAGAGGGGCGCCGATCGGGTACGACTCCCCTGACAGCGGACGGCTGATGGTCGCCGACACCGTCGTCTCCGTCGGGCCGTAGAGGTTCGTCATGCGCCGGCCTGCCGACCACCGCCGCACCAGGTCCACCGAGCACGCCTCGCCCCCGACCACGACACTCCGCAGGCCCGCCAGCCCCTCCACCGGCACCGTCGCCAGCACCGACGGCGGGACGAAGGCGTGCGTCACCCCGGAACCTGCGATCAGTGACGCCAGCTCGGCTCCCGCCGAGCGGCCGGGTCCCGGCATGACGAGGGTGGCTCCCGCCGTGAAGGCGCCGAGGATCTCGGCGATCGAGACGTCGAAGCTCGGCGAAGTCAGCTGGAGGACGCGGCTGCCGGGGTCGACGTCGGCGCGCTCGACGACACCGGCCGCCAGCGCGGCCAGGCCCGCATGCGTGACCACGGTCCCCTTCGGCCGCCCGGTCGAGCCGGACGTGTAGATCACGTACGCCGCGTTTTCCACCCGCGACGGCACCCGGCGATCGCTGTCGGCCGGATCGCGATCCACGCCCTCGACACCATCGACGACGACCGTCTCGACGCCGGAGACCACGCCCCGCCCCACCGAGTCCGTCAGTACCACCTTCGGAGCGGCGTCGGCCAGCAGGAACTGCACACGCTCCGCCGGATAGCCCGGATCCACCGGCAGAAAAGCCGCCCCGGCCTTCGCCACCCCCAGCACCGCCGCGACCTGCCACGCACCACGCGGCAGAAGCACCCCCACCACGTCCTCAGCACCCATACCCCGGCCGAGCAACGACCAGGCCACGGCGTTCGCTCGCGCATTCAGCTCCGCGTACGACCAGCTCGACTCCCCGTCCACCACCGCCACCGCATCCGGCGACACCGCGACGCGTTCCTCGAACAGCGCCGACAGCGTGCGCTCGGGAACGGTTGCCGCGCCGGCCCCGGACAGCGCCGTGACGTGCGCGCGCTCGGCCTCCGACAGGAACTCGACATCGTGGAGGCGCTGCCCCGGTGCCGAGGCGACCGAGCTCAGCAGCCGCAGCCAGCGGGACACGAACGACCCGACAGTGTCGGCGTCGTAGAGATCGGTGGCGTACTCGATCGCTCCCCGGATCCCGCTCGGGGTGCCGTCGGCCTCGAACGTCTCGGTGACGTTGATCGTCAGGTCGAGGCGGGCGACACCGGTGGACGGCTCCTCGGTGCGTACCCGTACGCCCGGCAGCTCGAAGCTCGCGTCGGCGTTGTTCTGGACCACCAGGAGGATCTGGAAGAGGGGCTGATGGGCGGCCGAGCGCTGCGGGTTGAGCTTCTCGACCAGGAACTCGAAGGGAACGTCCTGATGCGAGTACGCCGCCAGGCAGGTTTCGCGGACCCGCCCCAGCAGCTCGGCGAACGACGGGTCACCCGACACGTCCGTACGCAGCACCAGCGTGTTGACGAAGAACCCGACCAGATCGTCCAATGCCTCATCGGTGCGACCGGCCACGGGCGTTCCCACCGGAACGTCCGTCCCTGCCCCCGACCGCGACAGCAACGCCGCCAGACCGGCCTGCAGCACCATGAACAGCGTCGCACACGACGACCGCGCCAGCTCCAGCAGACCGCGGTGCAACTCGGGGTCCACCGTGAACATCGCCACGTCACCGGCATAGCTCGCAACCGCCGGCCGGGGCCGGTCCGTCGGCAGCGTCACCTGCTCGGGCAGGCCGTCCAACTGCCGGGTCCAGTACTCCAGCTGCCGGCCCAGCAGCCCGCCCTCGTCCAGCAGCCGCCGCTGCCAGAGCGTGTAATCGGCGTACTGGACAGGCAACGCCGACCACGAGGGGGCCTGCCCACGGCAGCGGTCACCGTAAGCAGTCGCGATGTCCTGAGCCAGTGGCCGCAACGACCACCCGTCCGCTGCGATGTGATGCAGGACCAGCACCAGCACCCACTCGTCCGCCCCCTCATCCGACCCCTCATCCGACCCCAGAGCAAACAACTCCGCCCGCAACGGAATCTCACGGGAGAGGTCGAACCGATAGCGCGCCGCCTCCTGCACCAACCCGGTGACCTCGTCCTCGGACACCTCACGCGCCACGAGCTCGGCCCGGGCCCCGTCGAGCACCTGCTGGAACGGCACACCGTCCCGCTCGCCGATCACCGTCCGCAGCGCCTCGTGCCGAACGACCACGTCGGTGAGCGCGGCCCTCAGAGCCGTCACGTCCAACGGGCCCGACAATCGCAGTACCAAGGGCGAGTTGTACGTCGCCGACGGGCCCTCGAGCCGGTGCAGGAACCACAACCGCTGCTGGGCGAACGACAACGGCACGGTCTCCGGGCGCGCCACCGCCGTGACGGGGGGCCGGACGGTGTCGTCCGTCCGGGTGTGCTCGACCCATGCGGCCAGCTCGGCGACCGACGGCGCGGCGAAGACGGCCCGAAGCGGCACTTCGACGTCGAGCACTGTACGGATGCGGCTGATCAGCCGTGTGGCGAGGAGCGAATGCCCACCGAGGTCGAAGAAGCCGTCGTCGACGCCGACCCGGGACATGCCGAGGATCTCGGCGAAGAGTGCGCACAGGATCTCCTCCTGCGGCGTCCGGGGATCGCGGCCGCCCGCCGAGAGGACCTCGGGCTCCGGCAGCGCCCGGCGGTCGAGCTTGCCGTTCGGGGTCAGCGGCATCCGTTCGACGGCGGTGATGGTCGCCGGGACCATGTAGTCGGGCAGCAGTTCCTTGAGCGTCGTCCGCAGACCCGACACCAGCTCACCCGCGGCCCGGGCCACCGCCGGCACGTTCGACGTCACCGGAACCGGCCGGCCGTCGTCGTCCCGGTAGACGCCCGTCAGCGGCACGGAGTCATCGGTACCGGGCAGCACGACGAACTCGAACCAGCCACCGCGACGCGGCGACCAGGTCAGCACGGCGCGACGCCCTGTTCGCTGCGCCCAGGACCGCACAGCCTGCGGATCCACGTACGCCGCGTTGGCGTCGTCTTCCGCGTCGGCGTCGGTGTCGTCCAGTTCGTCGTCAAGGCCACGCAGTACGGCCACGCCGCCGGCCAAGCGGGCGTTGGGAACGTCGACGACCCGGACCGGTGAACCGGCCATGTCGTCGGCGCCCACCACACGATCGAGGTCGTCCGGACCGCTCACGTCGCGGCCCCACACCACCACCGGTGCGTCCGCGACCGACCGGGCCGCCGGTCCCTTGTGCAGGACGACCTCGTACCGGTACCCGGTGAGCTCGTTGTGGGCCGATCCTTCCTTCAGCCGCACTTCCACGCCCGACGCGCCGCAGGCGTCGGCGAAGGCGGTGAAGAACCCGGGGGCCAGGAGCAGTTCCTTCTCCGTGACGATCGCCTGTTCCACCGCGGACCGCATGACGTCGGCGCTCATGCCGGGGTCCCGGTGCTGCTGCACGGCGGCGTGCTGCATCCGCAGCAGCCCGTGGTGGCGCACGTCCCCGAGCACCACCCGGCCGCCGTCGGCGACCACACCCCACACCCCCGCCAGGACGTCCCGCAGGTAGTCGGCGGAGGGGAAGTACTGCACCACCGAGTTGATCACGACGGTGTCGAAGTGGTTCACGGGCAGACCGGACAGATCATGCGCGGGCTGACAGCTCAGCCGCACGTGATCCCACTCCCGCCCGGCCACGTGACGACGCAGGCGGTCGATCGCGGTCGCCGAGAAGTCGGTGCCCCAGTACTCGTCGACCGTCTCGGCCAGCGGCACGGCCAGCAGCCCGGAACCGGAACCGATCTCCAGGACCCGGCGGGGAGCGAATCGCAGGATCTGCCGCACAGCGGCGTCCCGCCATTCCCTCATCTCGTCCACGGGAAGGGGATCACCGGTGAACGAGCTGTTCCAGCCGATGAAGTCCTCGCCCGGAACGCCCAGCTCGCTGTACACCGAGTGATAGATGTCCTGCCATTCGCCCATCTGGACCTCGGCGGCCACGTCCGTACCGCCGGCCAGGACCACGTAGGCCGCCAGGGACGCCGCCTCGTCGCCGCGGCGGACGACCACCGCCGCTTCCCGTACCTCCGGCTGGGCTTCCAGCACGCGCCGTACCTCGTCGGGCTCCACGCGGAACCCGCGGATCTTCACCTGCTCGTCGGACCGGCCCAGGTACTCCAGCTCGCCGTCCGCGTTCCACCGGACCACGTCGCCGGTCCGGTACATCCGCGCGCCGGGCTCGCCGAAGGGGTCGGCCACGAACCGCGACGCCGTGAGCCCCGGCAGTCCCAGATACCCGCGGGCCACTCCCGTACCGCCGACGTACAACTCGCCCGGCACCCCTGCCGGAACCGGCCGCAGCGCCTCGTCCAGCACGTACAGACGCGTGTTCACCACGGGGCGGCCGATCGGCGCCCGGGGGCCGGTCAGGTCGGAGGTGTGCGAGGCGACGACGGTGCACTCCGTCGGCCCGTACGCGTTGACCATCCGCCGCCCCGGCAGCCACAGCGCCACCAGCTCGGGCGAGCACGCCTCGGCGCCGACGCTCAGGGTGTGGAAGCCGGGCAGGCGTCCGGCCGTCTCCGGGGCCAGGGTGCTCAGCGCGGAGGGCGGGATGTGGGCGTGGGTGATGCGGTGCCCGGCGAGCGCGGCGGCGAGTTCGTCCCCGGCCAGCCGGTGCTGGTCGGCGATGACGAGCCGCCCGCCCGCGCCGAAGGCCCAGACGGTTTCCAGCACCGACGCGTCCACGCTGGGCGAGGACAGCTGGAGGATCCTGCTGCCGGGGTCCGCCGGGCAGCGCTCCTGCAGTGTCGCCGCCAGGCCCGCCAGGCCGCGGTGCGTCACCACCACGCCCTTGGGCACGCCCGTCGACCCGGACGTGTAGATCACGTACGCCGGGTGGTCCACGGTGAGCGGGCGCACCCGGTCCGCGTCGGTCGGGTCGGCATCGGTCGGGTCCGCGTCGGCCGGGCCGGCGACGGCGTCGGCTCCGGTGCCGTGCTCGTGGGTCGTCGGGTCGTCCGCCGAGCCGAGGAGGACGACGCGGGACGCCAGGGGCTCGGGGAGCGCGTCGACCGTTTCGGGGGCCGCGAACACGATGCGGGGCGCGGAGTTCTCGACGACGTGCCGGATGCGCCGGGCGGGGAAGACGGGATCGATGGGGACGTAGGCGGCGCCTGCCTTGAGGACGCCCAGCACGGTCGCGACCTGGTCGGCCGAGCGGGGCAGCACCACGCCCACCAGGTCTTCCGGGCCGACGCCCTCACCGATGAGCCAGTGGGCCACGCGGTTGGCCCTGCGGTTGACCTCGGCGTAGGTCCGGCTGCCCCGCTCGTCGGTGACCGCGATGGCCTCCGGGGCGGCGGCCGCCCGCTCCTCGAAGATCCGGGCGAAGGTCGTGGCCGGGGCGTCCTGCTCGTACCGGCCCCAGCCGGCGAGGGTCTCCCGGTCGGCGGCGGTGGTGATCTCCAGGTCGGCGACGGGCCGTTCGGGGTCCTCGATCACCTGGCGCAGCAGTTGCGTCCAGCGGGCGACGACGGATCGTACGGTGGCCGCGTCGTAGAGGTCCGTGGCGTACTCGACGGTGCCGGTGATGCCGGCGGGGCGTCCGTCGGGCCCGGTCCGTTCGGTGACGCTGAACGACAGGTCGAAGCGGGCGGTGCCGGTCGGCACCACCTCGGAGCGGACCGCGAGCCCGGGCAGGTCGAAGCGGGCGTCGGCGTTGTTCTGGAGGACGAGCGCGACCTGGAACAGCGACTGGTGGCCCGCGGAGCGCTGCGGGTTGAGTGTCTCGACGACGTACTCGAAGGGGACGTCCTGGCGGCCGTAGCCGTCCAGGTTCGTCTCGCGGACGCGGCGCAGCAGTTCCGAGAAGCGGGGGTTGCCGGAGGTGTCGGTGCGCAGCACCAGCATGTTCACGAAGAGCCCGACCAGTTCGTCGAGCGCCGGTTCGCTCCGGCCGGCCACGCCCGCGCCGATCGGGATGTCGGTGCCGGCGCCGAGGCGGGTGAGCAGCGCGGCGAGGGCCGACTGCAGCACCATGTAGGCGGTCGCGCCGCTGCGGCGGGCGAGGGTGAGGATGCCGGCGTGCAGGCCGGCGTCCAGGTGGATGTCGACGACGTCGCCGCGGTAGGTCGCCACGGCGGGCCGGGGGCGGTCGCCGGGGACCGTGGCCAGGTCGGGCAGGCCGTCGAGCCGGCGGCGCCAGTAGGCCAGCTGGTTCGTGAGGGGGCTGTCGGGGTCGTCCTCGGTGCCGAGGAACTTCCGCTGCCACAGGGCGAAGTCGGTGTACTGCACCGGCAGCGGCGGCCACTCCGGTGCGGTGCCCAGGCGGCGCGCGGAGTAGGCCGTGACCAGGTCGCGGGCGAGCGGCGCGCCCGACCATCCGTCGCCGGCGATGTGGTGGATGACGACCATCAGCGCCGCGTCGTCCGGTGCGAGGGTGAGCAGCCGGGCGCGGACGGGGACGTCACGGGCCAGGTCGAACTCCCAGCCGGCCAGCTCGCGGAGGGCGTCGTCCAGCTCCGTCGGCTCCACCTCGCGGACGGGGACGTCGATGCGGGCCTCGGCCGGGTCCAGGACGCGCTGGCAGGGCTGGCCGTCGTGTTCGGGGAAGACCGTCCGCAGCGGCTCGTGGCGGTGCACCACGTCGTTCACGGCGCGCGCCAGCGCGGTGATGTCGAGGGGGCCCTTCATGCGCAGGGCGAAGGCCATGTTGTACGTCGCCGAGGGCCCCTCGAGCTTGTGGAGGAACCACAGGCGCTGCTGGGCGAACGACAGCGGCACCCGGTCGGGCCGGGGTGCCGGGGTCAGCTCCGGGCGGGACGCTCCGGTGGCGGAGCGGTCCAGCCGGGCGGCGAGCAGCGCCGGTGTCGCGGCGCCGAAGAAGGTGGCGAGGTCGACGTCGATTCCCAGGGCCGCGCGGATCCGGCCGGTCAGGCGGGTGGCCAGCAGGGAGTGGCCGCCGATGTCGAAGAAGTTGTCCTCGAAGCCGACCTGGGGCACCTCCAGGACCTCGGCGAACAGGGTGCGGAGGACGTCCTCCAGGGCGGTGCGGGCGGCGCGCTCCGGGCCGGTGGGCAGGAAGCCGGGGTCGGGCAGGGCGTCGTGGTCGATCTTGCCGTTCGGGGTCAGGGGCAGGCTGTCGAGCGGGACGACGAGGGCCGGTACGAGGTATCCGGGGAGGCTGGTCCGCAGCTGGGCCCGCAGCGCCGACGGGTCGACCGTGCTGCCCGCGACGGGGACCACGTAGGCCACGAGCTGCCGTTCGCCCCGGGGGTCGGTCCGTACGGCGACCGCCGCACGGGCGAGGTCGGGCCGCCGGTGGAGCACCTCGGCCAGCTCGCCGGGTTCGACCCGGGCGCCCCGGATCTTGACCTGGTCGTCGACGCGGTGCAGGAACTCGAGCTGGCCGTCCTCGCCCTGCCTGGCGACGTCTCCGGTGCGGTACATCCGGGAGCCGGGCGGGCCGTAGGGGTCGGCGACGAAGCGGGCACCGGTGAGCGCGGGGCGCCCCAGGTAGCCACGGGCCAGGTTGGCGCCGGCGATGTACAGCTCGCCGGGGGTGCCGGCGGGTACGGGTGCCAGGCGGTCGTCGAGCAGGTGGACGCGGGTGTTGGCGATGGGGGTGCCGACGGGCGCGGACGGTCCGGTCAGCGGTGCGCTGAGGGTGGCGGCCACGGTGGACTCGGTGGCGCCGTAGCCGTTGACGAGGCGGCGGCCGGCCGCCCAGCGGGTCACCAGGCCGGGCGAGGAGGTCTCACCGCCGATGTGCACCGTGGTGAGGTCGGGCAGCCGGGTCTCGGCACCGGCCGGGAGGGTGGCGAGCACCGACACCGGGACGGTGGCGTGGGTGACGCGCTGGTCGCGCAGGACCCGCAGCAGGTCGTCCCCGGCCGGCTGGCCGGCGCCGGGGAGCACGAGGGTGCCGCCGGTGGCGACGGCGGTCAGCAGCTCCCAGACGGCGACGTCGAAGCCGAGGGAGGCGAGCTGGAGGACCCTGGGCCGGGTGCCGGGGCCGTACTCCCGGCGGACGGCCGCGGCCAGGTTCACGGTGCTGCTGTGGGCGACCGCGACGCCCTTCGGGGTGCCGGTGGAGCCCGACGTGTAGATCACGTACGCGAGGTGGCCGGGGTCGAGGGGGGCGGCGCGGTCGCCGTCGGCGGGGTCGTGGTCCGGCAGGCCGGCCCCGAACGCGGCCGGGTCCAGGACCGGTCCGGTGAAGCCCGGCACGGCGGTGCCGGCCAGCACCAGGCCGGGTGCGGCGTCCGAGAGCAGATAGGCGATGCGTCCGGCCGGCAGCGCGGGGTCCAGGGGCAGGTACGCGGCACCGGCCTTGAGGACGCCCAGGAGGACGGCGACCTGTTCCAGGCTCCGGGGCACGGCGACGCCCACCAGCCGCTCCGGCCCGATCCCGCGCTCGATGAGCGCCCAGGCGACCTGGTTGGACCGCGCGTTGAGCCGCCCGTACGACCAGGTGGTCGTGCCGTCGGTGGCGGCGGGCGTCCCGGGGGCGGCCGCGACGGTCGCCTCGAACAGCTCCGGAACGGTCCTCGGCGAGGCCGGCAGTGCGTTCACGTGAACTCCAGCGGTGCTCGGGCCAGCAGCGGGCAGGGTCGAGCCGCGGCGCGTCGGTGGACCGGCCGCTGCGGGGGAAGGTGTTCCGGTAGGGGAAGGGCGTTCCCGTGGGGGAAGCCGTTCCTGTGGGGGAAGGGTGTTCCGGCGGGGGGTCAGGCGTGCTTGAGCAGGCCCCGGTCGATCTCCAGGGCGGTGCGCGCGCGACCCACGAGGTACTCGGGGCGCGGCTCGCCGGCCGGGCGCGGGGCCTGCGGGACCGGGTTGTAGGTGAGGATCAGCAGACGGCGCGGGTGGGGGGAGACGTTGGTGTTGGAGCCGTGCACCATCTGCGGGCTGAAGAACAGGACGCTGCCCCGCCCGGCCTTGGGGGCGACCATCTCGTGCCGCTCCACGACGTCGGAGAGCTCGCGGGGTGACAGGGCGTAGCGGTCCGGGTCGATGTGGCCCGTGCCGTCGCCGGCGGCCACGCGCTCGCGCTCCAGGGTGCCCAGGGTGTGCGAGCCGCGCAGGAAGATGACCGGGCCGTTGAACTCCGTGCAGTCGTCCAGCAGCAGCGCGACGTTCACCTGTGACGGGGCGGGCATGCCGTCGGCGTCCCGCCACACGATGTAGTCCTGGTGCCAGGCCCATCGCTCTCCGGCGAACGACTGCTTGACGTTGACCTTCATCTGGTGGACGTACAGATCGTCCCCGGCGATCTGCCGGGCCGGGCCGAGGAGGCGCTCGGTGCGGGCCAGCCGGCGGAACACGGGGTGGCGCAGGTGCGGGGCGTAGACGGCGCGCAGCGTGCGGCCGTCGCTCTCGGTGACGACCTGGGGTCCTGGTGTCCGGGCATCCTCCGTCAGCGCGTCGCAGAGCAGGTCCACCTCGTCGGCGGTGAACAGGTCCTCCTGCACCACGAAGCCGTCCCGCCGGTAGCGGTCGAGGTCGTCCTGGGTCAGGGCCATGGGGGGTCCCTCCGTATGCCGATGCCAGAGATCGTCACGCCGCCCGCGACACCGGCACAAGGGACGCGGACCCCAGGTGATCCCCAGGGTTCCGCTGCCTCAACTCCCCTCTGGGGTCGGGGCGTCGAGCGCCCCGGGGAGGCTCTCCCGGGAGGTGACGCGCAGCTTCCGGTAGGCCTGGGTGAGGTGCCATTCCACGGTCTTGACGGTCACGAACAGCGTCTGTGCGATGTCCCGGTTGCTCAGCCCCCGGGCAGCCAGGTCCGCCACCCGCCGTTCGGCGGGCGTCAGGGCGGAGGGGGACCTCTTGCGGCGGCCCGGGCCCCGGACCGGGGCGTCGAGGGACCGCAGCTCCTCGCAGGCCCGGCGGTGCAGTGCGTACGCCTCGCATTCACCGGCCAGTTCGGCGGCGAGCCGGAGCTGCTCGCGTGCCGCCGAGGTCTTGCCGGCCCGGTGCAGCACACTGCCGTACGCGTGGAGGGTGTGGGCCCGTTCGAGGAGAGCCGACGACCCGTCCAGGACGTCGACGGCCTCCTCCAGCAGCCGCAGGCCGCGGTCCGCGGCCACCGCCGGGGCGAGCGTCCGCAGGACGACGGCCAGGGGGCGGGCGGCTCCGAACGCGTGGGCCCGGGCGAGTTCCTCCTCCCCGAGTTCGCGCGCGTCCTCGACCCGTCCGCTGCCGTGGAGGGCCGTGATCAGCGGGGCCCAGGCGCCGACCGCCTCCGCCGCCAGGCCGAGTTCCGCGTCGAGCTGCCGGCCCTTCACCAGGTCCGCCAGCCCTTCGCCGGGGTGTCCGAGTTCGAGCCGCAGCCGCCCCCGGGCGCGCAGGAGGAAGAGGTGGGCGAAGGTGTCGCCCTCGGCGTCGAGGAGTTCGCGCGCCGACAGCGCGGCGCCGGCCGGTTCCAGGTCGCCCTGTTCGATCAGCGCCTCGACCAGCGCGGCCGCCGCGACCGGCTGGACGACGCTGGGGCTGCCCTCGGACTCGCTCGCCTCCAGGGCTCCGGCGGCGAGCTCGGCGGCGGCGGACACCTGACCGAGCTGCAACTCGACGTAGGCCTGGAGGCACTGGTCGAGATGGAAGAGGTTCACGCCCCGGCGCCGCGACTCGTCGCCCAGGGTCCGTGCTGCGCGGCGGGCCTCCGGAAGGCGGTCGCAGACCACCAGGGACCAGGTCGCGGTGAGTGCCGCGCCCCAGCCGACGCCGTGCCCGGCCGCCGGCTCCGCCCGGCGCAGCGTGTCCGCGGCGAGGTCCGCGACCTGCGTGGCGTCCGTTCCGTTCCGCAACAGGTCGAGGAGGGCGTCCCCGACGAATCCGTCGGTGCTCGGCCCGGCCGCCCGCTCCCGGATCCGGTCCAGGTGCCGCCGGATCCCGGTCAGGTGGTGGCGGCGGAGGTCACGGGCCCCCGGGGACAGCCTGGCGATGCAGGACAGCGCGTCGTCCAGGTGCGCGACGGCGTCCGCCTCCTCCAGTTCGAGGATCGTGCCGGTCAGCACGGCGACGGCTTCCTCGAACCGGGAGCCCAGTGCGAGCGCCCAGGCCAGGTCCCGCGCGACGGCACTCCGGGCGTCCGGGTCGGAAGTGTGCTCCAGTGCTTCCCGGAGGTGCACGGCGGCCTCCTCGTGGTCGACCGACAGCTCGGCCGCGCCGAGCCGGCTCAGGACGGCCGGCAGGTCGTGGCCGGCCGGCGGCTCGCGCAGGGCGCGCCGCAGGTAGCGGACGGCGTCCGGCTCGCACCGCCCGGTGGCCGCCGCGGCGGCGTCCAGGAGGCTTCGGACCGTCCGCCGGTCGCCCTGGGGCGGCGCCTTCAGCAGGTGCCCGGCGACCTGTTCCGGCGGGGCTCCGGCGGCGGCCAGGGCGCGTGCCGCACGGGCGTGCAGCCGGCCGCGGGTGAGCAGCGGTGTGCTGTGCTGGACGGCCGTGCGGAGCAGCGGTTGGGCGAACCGCAGCACCGGGCCGTCGACCAGGATCTCGGCGTCGATCAGCGCGGCGAGCGCCCTCTCGGCACCGGCCGGGCTGAGGCAGGCGATGTCCTCCACGATCCGCGGATCCGTCACGCGCCCCAGCAGGGCGACCGCCTGGGCCAGTTCGAACGAGGGGTCCGGGAGGCTGCGCAGCTTGCGGACGACCCATCGCACCAGGCTGCGGGGCGCGTGCTCGGAGAGCCGGTCCAGGCGGGGTCCGGCGGGCCCGGCGGCTCCATCGGCTCCGTCGCTTCCGCCGGTTCCGCCGGTTCCGGCAGGGCTCGTGGGGCCGGTGAGGGCTCCGGGGTCGGCGGGGGCCCCGGGGTCGGCGGGTGACCCCAGACCGGTGGCCGCCTGGTCGAGTACGGCCCTCACCAGCATCGGGTTGCCATTGGTGGCCTCGAAGAGCGACTCGGCGAGCGTGGCGGGGTCGGGTCCGCCGACGGTCTCCGCGACGACCTGTTCGAGGGCGCGCAGGCTGAGCGGCGCGGGCCGGAGCACGGTCGACTCGAAGGAGGTGACCACTGCGCCCAGCAGGTCGGCGGCGGGGCCGGGGCCGCAGGGCTCCACGGCGACGGCCAGCACCACGTGGCTGCCTCCGACGCGGGCGGCGAGATAGCTGAGGAAGCGCAGCGACGGCAGGTCGGCCCACTGCGCATCGTCGACGACGATCACGAGGCGCCGGTCCCCGGCGAGGTCGAGGAGGATGCGGTGCAGTTCGTGCAGCAGCGAGTGCCACCCCGCCGCGTGCGCCTCGTCCGGCAGTTCGCCGCGCAACAGGTGCGCGATGCGCGAGCCGTGCGGCCCGGTGGGCGGGCCACCGGCCGGGCTGTCGTCGTCCGCCGATTCGACCAGTTGCGCAACCGCCCCCAGGGCGAACGACGCCTCGAATTCGTTACCCCTGGCGTGGAGGACCAGGAATTTCTTGTCGACCGCCTTTGTCTGCAGCAGGTGCAGCAGGCTGGACTTTCCGGTCCCCGCGGCGCCTTCGACCGCGAGAATTCCGCCGATTCCATCGCTCAAGTCGTCGAGCTTTCGCTCGATCTCCAATATTTCCGCCTGCCGTTCGAGAAGTCCGGCCCGCGGCCCGTCCCATGCGTTGATTATCACGGTTGGCGATTCCCCCAAATTGCCTGGCCGAGAAGGTTCAGTCCTGGAAAACTATTGAGGTTCCTGACGGATCGGACATCAATGAGGACACCGGTAAGGACATCAGTAAGGACATCGGTAAGGACATCAATGTGGACACGGTCTTCGCCTGAACTTCCGGAAAGCAGCCCGAAGATCGAACACTAGCCTAAGCGCTGCGACGCCGGTCTCACAGCGGGCGGACGACCGAAGAACGACCGATTCGAGCCGCCTCACCGAGGTCCCGGCGAGGCTCCGGCAAGGCCCGCGTCGAGGCGTCGTACCGCCGTCCGGCTCCTGGCCGCGGTGACGCCGACCCCCAGATTTTCGGCCCGGCGACCCCGGAATCGGACCATCCACCCCGCGGAACGTTTCTGGGGTTCTGCCCAGGGCGGGCGGCAGGCATGATCGGGAGGTCTCCCCCACCCTAGGAGCCGCAGGTATGCCCCGTGCTCGACCGGTCACCGCGCCCTGCTCGCTGGAGCTCTGCGACCCGGACCTCTACGCCCAGGGACGTCCCGAGGAACTCTGGCAGCGGATGCGGCAGTCCGGCTCCGTGCACGAGGGCGAGCACGACGGCCGCCGGTTCCACGCCGTCCTGTCGCACGCCCGGATCTCCCAAGTCCTCAAGGAACAGCGGAACTTCACCTCTCAGCAGGGCATGCGGCTGGACCAGAACCCCGCCGCGACGGCGGCGGCCTCGGGCAAGATGCTGATCATCACCGATCCGCCCCGGCACGGCGAGATCCGGCGCATCGTCAACGGCGCCTTCACCCCGCGCATGGTGGCCCGGCTGGAGCACACCATGCGCGAGACGGTCACCGCCGCGCTGGACGAGGTGCTGGAGGCCGGCGAGTGCGACTTCACCCGGGTCGCGGCCAGGCTGCCGCTCTCGGTGATCTGCGACATGCTCGGAGTGCCTCCGGGCGACCGGGAGTTCATGCTCGACCGCACCATGGTGGCCTTCGGCTCGGGAGAGGGCATCGACGACGACCCGCTCGCACCGGCCCAGGCGCACGCGGACATCCTGGCGTACTACGCGGACCTGCTGGACCGCCGCCGACGCGAACCACGGGAGGACATCATCACCGCGCTGGCACACGGCACGGTCGACGGCGTCCCCCTCACCGACGAAGAGATCTTCCTGAACTGCGACGGCATCGTGTCGGGCGGCAACGAGACGACACGGCACGCCGGCGCCGGCGGCCTCCTGGCCTTGGTGCGGAATCCACAGCAATGGGCGTCGCTGCGCGAGGGCCCGGAGCTCCTGCCGGGCGCGGTGCAGGAGATCCTGCGCTTCACCAGCCCCGCGATGCACGTACTGCGGACCGCCACCGCACCCGTCGAGCTCGCCGGTCGCACACTCGCCCCCGGCGACCAGGTGGCGCTGTGGCTGGCGGCGGGCAACCGCGACCCCGCCGTGTTCCCGGACCCCGACCGGTTCGACGTCACCCGGCGGCCCAACCCGCATCTCGCCTTCGCGGCCGGAGCCCACTACTGCCTCGGTGCGGCACTTGCCACCAGGGAACTCACCGTCCTTTTCGAGGAGTTGCTGCGGCGGGTGCGCAGCGCCGAGCTGACCGGTCCGCCGCGGCGGACGCGGTCGATCCTGATCTGGGGTTACGAGGCGCTGCCCGTACGACTCGTCGCCGGCTGACTTGCTGGCGGGCTGGCTTGCCAGCTGACCTGCCGACCGACCTGACGGCTGAACCACCGATCGACTCGCCGATCGACCCGCCGACCGCCCCGCCGCGTAGGCCAGAGGAGGCGCTCATGAGTGAAAAGCGGGCCGCACCCGCCGTACCCCTCGCACCACGGCATGAGGTGCGCCTCCCGGACGGACGGCGGGTGTCGTGCACCAGTCCCGCCGAGGCATTGCTGATCTGGCGGGAAGCCACGGGCGAGGGCCTGTACGGGCTCGCCGCACGGCAGCTGCGCCCCCACGACACGGTTCTCGACATCGGCGCCAACGTCGGGCTGGTCTCGATCGCGTTCGCGGACGTGCAGCGGACGCTCCGCATCGTCGCCGCGGAACCGGTGCCGGACGTCTTCGCCTGCCTCCAGGACAACCTCGGCCGCCACGTCCCGGGCGCGACGCCGGTGCGAACGGCAGTGGGGACCGCGCCCGGCGTCCAGGACTTCACCTACTACCCGGCCGCGCCCGGCAACTCCGGCTTCTACGCCGACCGAGCCGCCGACGACGCCCTCACCAAGACGTTCCTGCGCCGCAGCGGACTCGACGAGGAAGCCGTCGAGATGATGACGGACGGACTGCACGACGGCTGCACGATCGAGGTCCCGGTCACCACCGTCTCCGAACTGATCAGGGAGCACGACCTCCGGTCCGTGGCCCTGCTGAAGGTGGACGTCGAGCGCGCGGAACTCGACGTCCTGCGCGGCGTCGACGCCGCCGACTGGCCGCGCATCGGCGCCGTCGTGGCGGAGGTCCACGACGAGGGCGGCCGGCTCGCGGAGCTGTGCGGGCTGCTGCAGGACGCGGGCCTCGCGCCGCAGGTACGGCAGGACCCCAGCCTGCGTGACACCGAGATGTACGAGGTCTACGCCCGCCGTGCGGACCATGCCCCGGGGGCGGACCGATGAGTGCCGAGCGGGCTGAGCTCGTCACGCTGGGTGGGGAGCGGGACCGGACGGACGGGATGAACCGGGCGGACCGGATGGGCCGGCCGACGAGCGTCACGGCGCACCGGACGCTGATCTGCGTGCCTCACGCGGGCGGCAGCGCCGCGGCCTTCCACGCCTGGCACC
The DNA here is from genome assembly GCF_042657885.1 of Streptomyces aureoversilis. NCBI lineage: Bacteria > Bacillati > Actinomycetota > Actinomycetes > Kitasatosporales > Streptomycetaceae > Streptomyces > Streptomyces aureoversilis. Next base: position 747,193 of record NZ_JBHSKJ010000001.1, on the reverse strand, counting down.
GGGCATTCGGCCCGTGCGGGACGGCGGTCCGGGCCGTGCACTGGGAACGCCCGGACGGATCGGAGCACCGCTCCAGCATCGAGGCCCGCGCCGCCGCACTCGCGGCCGCGGCGCGGGAACTGACGGGGCCCTGGATCCTGCTGGGCCACAGCCTCGGCGCACTCGTCGTCGCGGAGGCGGTACGTCAGCTGGAGGACTCCCCCGGCCCGCTCCCGGAACGCGCGGTGCTCTGCGCGAGCGCGTCTCCTGGCACGCCGCGGTCCTTCCCGCCTGATGTGCTGCAGGCGTCCGACGAGCGCATGGCCTCCTACGTCCGGCGACTCGGGGGAACGGACGAACGCATCCTGAACGACATCGAGTTCGGCCCCCGCCTGCTGGCCGCGCTCCGCGCCGACCTGGACCTGATCGAGCGCTACGCACCGGACTTCACGTGCCCGCCGGCGACACCGGTCTCGGTGTACGGCGGCAAAGCGGACCGCGACGTCCCGGTCGAGGCCCTCGAAGGATGGCGGCGATGGGCCCCGGACGCCCGGGTGCGCGTCTTCGACGGCGGTCACTTCTTCCCGCACGAGGACCCGGCCGCGATCTGCCGGGCCGTCATGACGGACTGCGCGCAGGGCGGCTCTGACCGTTCCTTGCGATAGCCGGACGGCGTGCCGCCGCAACTTCTGAACCGTCTGTATGAGCGGCGGCATGGTCTCAGCGCTGCTCGCCGGAGCCGGTCGTACGACCCCGGCGGGCAGCGCATGAATCCCACCGGTGATCAGGCAGTCGCGCCACCGGCCCCGTCCAGCCGCAGCGGCAGCCGTTCGAGCTTGCGCATGCCGGACACGGGCTGCCAGTTCAGCTCCTCGGGGCGTACCGCCAGGGTCAGGCCGGGCCAGCGGGCGAACAGCCGGTTGAGCGCGATCTCGGCCTCGTGGCGCGCCAGCGCGGCGCCGAGGCAGTAGTGCGGCCCGGCGCCGAAGGAGACGTGCGCCTCACCGCGGTTCTCGTGCTGCCGGGTGACGTCCAGCCGGTCGGCCTCCGCGAACTCGCGCGGATCCTGGTTGGCGCCGCTCAGCGCGGCCATCACCGCGTCCCCGGCCTGGAACGCCGCCCAGCCGAGGTCGGCGTCCTCGGTGACGTACCGCATCCGCGACACCAGGACGGGTCCGCACCAGCGCAGCAGTTCCTGCACGGCCTGAGGCATGAGCTCCGGTTCGGCGCGGACCAGGGCCAGCTGGTCGGGGTGGGTGAGCAGCGCCCAGACGCTGTTGGCGAGGAAGTTGGCCGTGGTGTCGTGCCCGGCTATGACAAGGCTGAGCACCATCGTGACCAGCTCCCGGTCGGTGAGGCGGTCGCCGTCCCGTGCGCGGATCAGTTCGCTGATCAGGTCGTCCGCCGGCTGGGACCGGCGGCGGTCGACCAGCGCGTGCGTGTACTCCACCAGGGGGCCGATCGTCTCGCCCAGGCGCTCCTGGTCGAACGAGAGCGCGTGGGTCCAGCGCAGCCACGCGGGGCGGTCGGCGCTCGGCACGCCGACGAGTTCGCAGATCACCGTGATCGGCAGGGGGTAGGCGAACAGGCCCAGGAAGTCGGCGACGCCGTCCTCGGCATGTGCCTCCATCCCGTCCAGGAGCTCGTCCGTGAGCCGCTCGATGCGCGGGCGGAGGGCGAGCATGCGGCGCGCGGTGAATGCGGGCGACACCAGACGGCGCAACCGGCTGTGGCTCTCGCCGTCGCTGTCGAGGAGGGTGTCGGCGAGGTACGGGATGAGGTCCTCGGCGAGGCCGAGTTTCCGCATCGCGTTGACCTGCATACGCGGCGCGCTGCCGCCGGGGACCGAGGCCGGGTCGTTGGCGAACCGCGGGTCGGTGAGCACGGACCGCACGCCCTCATGGCGTCCGACCACCCACATCAACGACCCGTCCAGCGAGCGCATGGGGCAGGCCGCCGCTTGCTCCCGCAGATGCGCGTAACCGGCGTGCGGGTCGGTCAGAATGTTCGGCGGCGCACCCGCTTCGGCCGAATCGCGCTGCTTGCTTCCGGGCTGACCACTCATCTCTGCCCTCCGTCTGCTCGTGGCGGCATACTCAGGGATTGGCGACCGGCCCGCGGAGACCGTTTCCGCTGGTTCGGCGGAAACACTGAGACACTGAAACGCGGAAACGTGGATACGCGCGTTCAGAGAGGACGACGAATCCAAGGGTTCCGCGCGCGGGCATAAGACGAGGGCGTCCTGTGTCAGGACACAAAGCAATCCGGGACACCCTGCAAAGGGACTCTACCCCCGGATCGACGGCGAGTTGAAGACTTCGACGAGGGGGACCGCACGGCTTCTCGGGCCACCCCAGGGCGCCTCAGCGCGCCTCGGGCCGCATCAGCCGGTGACCCCGGGTACCACCAGACCGGACTCGTACGCGATCACCACCGCGTGGGTCCGGTTCTGTGCGCCGAGCTTCGTCAGGACGTTCCCGACGTGTGTCTTCACCGTCTCCAGGCTCACCGTGAGCGACTCGGCGATCTCCGGGTTGGACATGCCGGTGGCCATCAGCCGCAGCACCTCCTCCTCGCGCCCCGTCAGCGCCGCCTTCGGCAACGCCTCGGCGGAGGCCAGCGGGCGGGCGGTGACCATCCGGCGCAGTGCCGCCGGGAAGAGGATCGCCTCTCCGGCCGCCACCACCCGCACCGCCTCCGCGATCTGCCGGACCGGAAGCCGCTTGAGTACGAACCCACTGGCCCCCGCGCTGAGCGCGGCGGTGACGTAGTCGTCGGTCTCGAAGGTGGTGATCACCACGACCTTCGGCGGTCCGGCCACGGCCGGCTCGGCCAGCAGCTGCCGGGTGGCCTCGATCCCGTTGCGACGCGGCATCCGCACATCCATCAGGACCACGTCCGGCCGCAGCCGCCGCACCTGCTCGACCACCTCGACGCCGTCGCCGGCCTCCCCGACCACGGCGATCCCCGGCTGTGCCGCGAGCAACGTGCGCAGACCGCTGCGGGTCACCTCGTCGTCGTCCGCGATCAGGAGGGTGACGGGGGTGTTGGTGGGGCTGGTGGTGGCGGAGCCCGTACCGCCGATGTCGGTGGCGGTGGCCGTGCCGATGCCGATGCCGGTGCCGGTGCCGGTGCCGGTGCCGGTCATGACGGCTTCGCGCGCGTCAGGGCTGGTTGCGACAGCTGCGCTCGCGTCATGGCCGATCATGCCGACAACCGTATCGGCAGCCGGACCGCCAGCCGCCAGTGCTGCGGCCCGACCGGTCCGGCCTCGATCTCACCGTGCAGCAGCCTCACGCGCTCGGCCAGCCCGGGCAGGCCGTGCCCGGACGTCGGGAAGGCGCCCCGGCCCGTACCCGGGCCCGGGCCCGGGCCCGGGCTCGTCCCCGCCCCGGTCCGGTTGACCACACTGAGCTCCAGACTGTCCGCCGCGGCCGCCACGCGGACCTCGACCGGACCGCCCGCCCCGTGCCTCAACGCGTTCGTCAGCCCTTCCTGCAGGATGCGGTACGCGGCCCGGGAGAGCGTCCCCTGCACCTGCGTCAGCTCACCCGACAGCTCCGGTTCCACCACCGCGCCCGCATGCCGCAGCCTGTCCAGCAGCTCGGGCAGATCGGCCAAGGTGCGGGTGGGCGCGGTCTCCGACTCCTGCTCGCGCAGCACGCCCAGCACGTAGTCCAGGTCCTCCAGCGCGGCCCGGGCCGACTCCTCGATGCTGCGCAGGGCGGCCCGCGCCGCCACCGGGTCGGCGGAGAGCACCTCGCCCGCGACCGCCGCCTGGATCGTGGTCGCCGTCAGCGTGTGCCCGATCGAGTCGTGCAACTCGTGGGCCAGCCGGTTGCGTTCGGCCAGGGCCAGCTCCCGCTCGGCCGCCAGCGCGAGCCGCTCGGCCGGCGACGGCCCCAGCAGCCTCGGCGCCGACCACCGCAGAGCCTTCGTCACCACGACGCACACGGCTGCGGCCAGCAGGACGCAGCCGAGCGCCACCGCCCAGCTCTGCCAGCCGCCCACCACCCATACCGACCGGCCGAACAGGCTCAGTCCCGCCTCGGCGCCGAGCGGGAGGGTCAGGCCCGCGAGGAGCAGCAAACCGCTCACCAGCGCCCCCGTCCACCCCAGTGCCACGTGCAGCAGCAGCCAGAGAGGGGTTCGCCAACGGTCAGTGGCGAGAGCCGGCGCGGTAGGACTGGGCCCGGCTTCGGACGGTCCCGCGGGCCGGCTTGCGGTCAGGTTTGCGGGCCGGCGCGCGGCCACGGGGTCCGGCAACGGCACCCTCAGCAGCCGGCGGGCGGACACGATCAGCACCCTCCGCGTGGCGCGGGCCAGCCCGGCCACGCCGATCAGTGCCGCCCAGAGCAGCAGGGTGAGAACGAGTTGCACTCCATAGGGAGCGGATGGCCGAGCCAGTGTCGGCAGCATGGCGACAGGCAGCAGCGGAAGGCTCGCCAGCGCGCCGCAATAGGCGAACAGCGCACCCGAATACGTGGAGCCGCGGAGCAGCGGCCGGAAGGACCTGATCATGATCCGCCCAGTATGACCAGGCAGGTCACCGGGGGTCCTCCCCCGATCGAGGGAGCTGTTTCTCCCGCCTTCCCGCGATGTGCACCCGAGGCCCCGGAGGCCAGGATCTTGCCCTGAACAGTCGGCCGGAGAACGGCCCGCCTGCCCGCCCGCAATGGGCGAGGACGGCCCCTTCACCACTCCCCCCGTGAGGACGAGCATCACTGTGCGAAACAGACGAATAGCGCCTCTCCTGAGCGTCGGCATCGCGACGGCCTTCGTTTCGGCGCTGACACCCGCAACAGCGTTTTCCGCGCCTGAGGCTTCTGCAGCGAAGGACCCACTGCGGCAGTACGCACAGCAGAAGCCCCGGTGGCAGCGTTGCGATGCGGGGAGCCCCGCCGCCTTTCAGTGCGCAACCCTCAAGGTGCCGCTGGACTACGGCGATCCCGGTGGCAAGGAGATCGACATCGCGGTATCCCGGCTGACGGCAAGCAGCGCGACGGAACGTCGCGGCGTTCTGCTGCTCAACCCCGGCGGCCCCGGCGGGCCGGGCCTGGACATGCCCGTCGACCCGGACCTGAACCTCCCCGAGGAAGTGAAGAGGCAGTACGACGTCATCGGGTTCGACCCGAGGGGCGTCGGGCGGAGTTCTCCCGTCGGCTGCGGTCTGACTGACGACGAACAGAACTTCGAGCGCCCGTACAAGGCCGAGACATTCACTAAGGATGTGGAGTGGGCACGTACGGTGGCCGACAAGTGCCGCGCCCGGGCGGGTGACACGCTGCGGCACCTCACCACCCGCAACACCGCTCGCGACATGGACGTCATCCGTGCCGTGCTGGGCGAGGAGAAGCTCTCCTACCTCGGGTTCTCCTACGGCACCTACCTCGGCGCCGTCTACACCCAGATGTTCCCCCGGCGAACCGACCGGTTCGTACTGGACAGTGCAACCGACCCCGCGCGGTTCGGGCGGGGCGTCTTCCAGGGGATGGCGGAGGGGACCGAGGCCGCCTTCACCCGGTGGAGCGAATGGACCGCCCGACGACACACGACGTACGCACTGGGTAACGCCCCGGCCGAGGTCCGCAAGACGTTCTGGGACCTGATCGCCCGGGCCGACCGCGAGCCCGTCGTCCACGACGGAAAGCCCCTCACCGGCGACGACATCCGCGCCGAGCGCGCCATGTTCTTCCACGTCGAGAACGCCGCCCGAAGGGTCGCCGAGCTGAAGCGGGCCGCCGAGGGCAGGAAGCCGGCCGCGTCCGGCACGCCCGGGCGGGCCCCGGCCCCCGCTCCGTCGGCGTCCGCCCATGACGTCCCCTCGGACAATGCGACTGCGATCGCTTGGGCCGTCATATGCGCCGACACCCGCCCGTCCTGGCCGGACGACCCCGAGCAGTACCGCCGCGACGCGATCCGCGACAAGGCCCGGTATCCGCTGTACGGCGATTTCGCGTCCAACATCAAGCCGTGCGCCTTCTGGAAGCAGGGCAGCGAGCCCGCGACGACGGTGAACAACAAGGTCAGTGCTCTGATCCTGCAGAACGAGTGGGATCCCCAGACACCCCTGGCCGTCAGCCAGGGCATGCACCGCGCTCTGCACGGCTCCCGGATGGTCACCGTCGCCGGCGGGGAGGGGCACGGCGTCTTCGGCACCGGCTCCTGCGCGGACAAGGACGCCACGCTCTACCTGACCACGGGCAGGCTCCCGGACAAGGACCTGACCTGCCGAGCGCCGACCGGGTAAAGAAGCGAACCCGGGGATCCCGGACCCTCCGGGACTGCGACTCCCGGTGAGTCATCCGCCGATCCCATCAGCCCACACGCCGGCCTCGGCGAGATCGGCCAAAAGTACGTCGGCGACGATTTCCTCGACCACGGCGATGCCGTGGCTCGCCATCGCCGGTCTGAGATCCGGGTCCCAGGGTGCTTCGGTCAGCCGTCCGGGCGCAGGACCGCCCGGTGTACGGGCCACGGCATCGAGGTAGTCCGTTGCCGTCATGCGCCAGAGTCGGGCAGGGGTTTTGTCCAGGACGTAGGCGGCGATGCGGATGCCCTCGCCGTCGAAGTCACCGTGGTAGCGGAGCTCGGCACCTTTGCCCGCGAGGAAGCGCAGGAGGCGGATCGCGGCGCTGTTGGGCCACCCTGACCCGCAGACCATCGGCGGGCAGCCCGGGCCGAATCGCTGCAGGGCGAGGGCCAGGATGCTGGGGTTCTCCGTGACGTGAACAACGGGTCCAAGGGTTCCGGGAAGCGTGAATTCGCCCGGAGCACGCAGTTGGGCGAGAGTGAGGCTCGCCGCCTGCCCGGCTTCGGTGCACACGCGCATCACACTGGCGAGCGGTCCGTCGCCGTGGGGGCACAGCCCGGCAGTGAGGACTGTGGTGGACAGTTCGTCGTCGGCGATGCCGGCACAGGCCCACAGGCGGCGCCGGTCCTCCGCGGCCTGCGGAGTGTCGGTGCCGTAGACGGCTGCCAGTGCCCGGAGGACGACGGAAGACAGCCGGGTGCCGTCGTCCAGCGCATGAGAATCGCCGCGCAGGATCCGCGCGGCGAAGGCGGGCAGAGGCTCGCCTTGTGCGGGAAGCGCCGCAAGTACGGCAAGTGCGTCGGTCAGCAGCTCGCGGGTGCGCTCCGGTGAGCCGCCGACGAGGCCGGCCGCGCGGCAGGCTGTGGCCCAGTCGGCGAGGACGGGCTGGGCCCGTATGACGTCGTGACCCGCAAGCCATGCCCACAGGGCGGCCCGCTCGTCCTCCTGACGGCGCCGTTCGGCCGCGCGGTCCGTCAACGGGCCGATCAGGTCGGCGACGACCTCGCACACCGTGCGACCGCAGAGTTCGGCCACTGCCTCGTCGAGACGGGCCAGCGGGACGGAGGGACGGACATCCGGCAGCCGTTCAAGGCCGAGCAGGTCGGCGAGTGCGGCGCGCTGGCCGTCGTCGAGGGGTCCGAGGCGTATGCGGGTCACAGGCCGTCCGGAGGAGAGGCGGTCATGGACCGCCTGCCACACCGGGTGCAGTTCGGGCCGGTGCAGGGTGCGCTCGCCGGGGGTCGTTCCGGGGTGTGTCATGCCGGCGTCTCCGCCCCGGTCTCGTCCGCCGACAAGTCGGTCCCGGTCCATATGAATCGGGCACTGGTGACCGCGTCGTCGCCGTCCGTTCCGGTGAGCAGCTGGTGGACGGCGATGCCGGGCAGCTCCCCGTACGTGCACCACTCGTGGTCTGAGGTGAGCATCAGGTCCAGGTCGAGCGCGGCGAGCAGGGCGAAGACCTGTCCGCGGTTGACGGTGTCGACCCCGACGAATACCTCGTCCAGCAGGATCAGGCGGGGTGCTGCGGGCACGGCCTCGTAGTGGGCGGAGACGGCGGCGAACAGCGGCAGGTGCAGGGCAATCGCCTTTTCGCCGCCGGAGAGCGCGCCGTGGAGCTTCTTGGTCAGAGGCTGCCAGCCCTCTCCGTTCGCACGGTCGAGCCGGACGGTGAATCGGTGCCAGTCCGTGTAGTCGAGCACCTTTCCCAGCTGCTCCTCCCAGCTGGTGGCCGTGTCGCTGTCCTTGGCGCGGTCGATGCGGGAGCGGAAGAAGCCGTGCAGTGCCTGCCGGTCGGCCTCGGTGATCCGGCCCGGGTCCTTGAGCAGCAGATCACGGGCGGTGCGGGTGCCGTCCTCGAGGTCGGGGCGGACCTGCCAGACCAGCTGGACGGCGACCTTGGAGGCGGTGCGGACGCGCTCCAGGTGGCCGTTCATCCGCTCGACGAGGTCGTGTGCCTGGCGGATGCGGGCCGCGAGGTGGCGGCGGATGTCTCCGGTCAGGATCTGGTCGAACAGGCGGCGCTCCGCGGTGCTGATGTCGTCCCGGCTGCGGTCACGCTCCTGCGTCAGAGTCCTCAGCAGCCCCGGTGCCCCGACGCGCACGCCGTCCAGGGTGGCGGTGAAGAGCTGGACGTCGTCATCCGGCTCCAGGTTCAGATCGGCGCGGGCACCGAGGTGTCGACGGGCCTCGTGGACCGCTTCGGACAGGCGGTTGGCGGCGTCGCCCAGGTTGCGTGGGGCATAGGGGGTGTCGGGCCACTTCGCCACAGTCGCGCGGGTGGCCTCGAGCGTGGCCTTGGCGCCGTCCTCGGCGCCGAGCTCCAGCGTGATGCCGGCGTCCTCCGCCAGGCCGAGCAGGCACAGGTGCCGGAAGCGGCGTGCCGCGCCGTCCCGCGCCGCGACGGCCTGTTCCCGCAGCTCGGCGTCCCTTTCGCTGGTGGCCTGGAGTTCCCCGATGCGCCGTTCCAGGCGGAGCAGGTCCTCGCCTGCACGCCTGGCCTCCTCGCGGCAGCGGCGCAGTTCGGCCCGTGTGTCGGCGACGCGCGCGACGACCTGCCGGTAGTCCGCACCGACGGTGGACTCCACCGCTTCGAGCCTGGCCCGCAGCCCCTCGGCCTCGGCTGCCGCATCCGCTGCTTCGTCGGCCTGTTCCTCAGCGGCCTGTAGCGAGCGTCCTGCCTGCGCCGCCAGTTGGTTCGCGTTCTCGGCAGCCGCGATCGCGTTCAGGCAGGCGTCCGCCCAGGTGTCGGCAGTGTCCCGGAACGCGTCGACGGCGGTGGACAACTCCCGCAGCAGGCCGCGGTCAGTGGGCAGGCCGTGCTCCGCCGATCGGCGGCTCAGCATCCGAAGGGCGGCTGCCACGTCCTCCTCGCACCGCTCCAGGCGCGCAACGGCGTCGCGTACGGCGTCGTCCCGCACGGCCACCTGCGCCTCGGCGCGGTCCAGGTCTCGGCGCCGGGCATCGAGGTCCCGGTGGTCCGGACGGGCCGCCCGGTCCGCATCGAGACGAGCCCGGCGTGCGGCGTGCGCGCGCAATTGGTCGTCGATCACGGCCAGTGAGGCGTTCACCTCGCTGATCCGGTCGGACAGTTCGGCGATGCGGCGCTGCCGGGCCCTCTGCCGGGCGAGGGCGCCGATGTGCGCGGGCTCCGGCTTGCTCCAGGTGCCCGTGGCGGGGGCGAGCCGCCAGGCGCCGTCGGCGGAGACGGCCGCCGGAGCCTCGTCGGGCAGGTGCGTGGCGTACGCGATGCAGGCAAGAAGACGGGTGACGGTCGCGGCCGGAACCGGGATGTCCTCTTCGGGGCGCAGCACCTCCAGCAGGCTCGGCCCCGGGGCGGGCACGGCCAGGGCCGCCTCGGCCCTGGTGTCGTGGCCGGGCAGTGTGAGGCCTTCTTCGGGGCTGACCCAGGCGTCCAGCAGGCCCGCTGCTTCCAGCGCGGCTTCCACGCCCGCCTGCACGTCGGCCGGAACGTGGTCGCGGAAGGCGACCAACCGCCACAGCGGACCGCCCGCCAGGGTCGAGCGGTCGGCGGTCCGGGTGGACGGGGGTGAAGGTGGCAGACCGGTCTCCTGGCGCAGTCGCTCCACTGCCTCCAGCAGTCCGGTCCGTTCCTCCAGCAGGCCCTGGTGCACGGCCCGGGCAGCAGCCTCGCCTTCGGCGATCTCCCGCTCCACCGTGCGGGCGGCGGCGTCCACCAGGGCCGTGACCTCGGCCTCGGAGCCCGCCCGGACGGCGAGTTCCTCGCTGTCGGGGATCCGCAGTTCTGCGCATCCCCCGGCCCAGGTACGCAACCGCCCGGCCTGTGCGAAGCATGCATCCTCCCAGGCTCTGGCCGCGGCATCCCGGTGGCCGGCGGCCTCTGTGAACCGGGTGCGGTTCTGCTCCAGCGTCTCCTCGGCGGAACTGCGGTCGCGTATTGACCGCTCGTGCGCCTCCATCGCCTCGGTGACGAGCGCGATCTGTTCCCGACGGGCGGTGACCGCGCCGCGCAGCAGTTGCCGGGCGCGGCGGGACCGGTCCTCGTCCACGGCGCGGCCTGCCGGTGCGCCCGCGTCGGCCAGGCTGGATGACGCCGGCCGTGTGGTGTCAGCAGGCGGGTGCAGGGCACCGAGGTACGTCTTCGCCTCGTGGTGAACGGACTCCATGCCTGCTGCCCGAGCGGACCGGAGGGCGTCATCGGCGGTTTCCCGGGCGTGGTCGCCCAGCGTACGGGCGCGGCGTGCGGCCTGGTCGGCCAGCACACCGTCCTTGTCCGCCTGTTCCCGCCGGGACTCCGCGGCGGCGAGCGACCTCCGGGCTGCAGCCCCGGCGTCGTCGGCACTCCGGCGGAGCCGGTCGAGCTCCTCGCCCCGCTTGTAGGCGTCGCTTTCCCGGAGTCCCTCGATGGTCTCCTCCAGTGCATGCCCGCGCCGCTCGTGCTCCTCCTGCCGCGCCCGGGCCGACTCCCTGTCCTGAACAGCCTGTTCGTGCTCCTGGGTGCTCTCCCGGGCCACGCGGGTGCGGTTGTCCATCTCGGTGGTCGCCGAGATCAGCGCGGCGGCGCCGGCGCGCAGCACCCGTCGTGCGTAACTGCGCTGCCGAGATGCGACGGACTCGGCCGCCGCCACCTCGTCGTCGAGCCGCTTCAGGTGTTCGCGCTGCCGGTCCAGCCGCTCGAAGCCCTCGGCGAGTTCGGCGATCTCGCCCTCGCCCAGCGGAGGCAGGGCCTGGGAGAGGAGGGTGGACAGCAGCAACGGGTCGAGCCGCTCGGACAGCTTGGGCTGGCGCAGCTGGAGCAGGGCCGCCAGGAGCGACTCGTAGCGCTGCTCCCCCATGCCCGGGAAGAGCGTGCGCCGCACGGTGGTGCGGTAGTCGGCGGCCGAGGTGTGCACCTCGCCGCGCCCGCGCAGTGCTTCGGCGAGGGCGGCACGGGTCAGGGGTTGCGACGACGCATCGACGAGGAACAGGCCGCCGGGGCAGGCGACGCGGCCGGCGGTGGTGAAGTAGTCGGTGTGGACTCCGCTGGTGTGAACGCTCGCCTGCAGCCTGGCCCCGCAGGCGAACCACTGTTCCTCGCCGTCCTCGCCGGTGCGACGGAACTCCACCCACACGTAGCCGACACGGGTCTTGCCGACGGCTCCCTCACCCATCAGGTTCCAGTGCATCGTGCGCTCGGAGCCACCGAAGGTGGAGAGTCGGGAGGGGCGCAGGCTGGCGTCGAAGAGGAAGGGCAGCAGCAGCTCCAGGGCCTTTGACTTGCCGGAGCCGTTCTGCCCCCGCAGCAACAGGCGTCCTCGGTGGAAGGCGAAGGTCTCGTCGTAGTAGCGCCAGACGTTGAGGATGCCCGCGCGATGCGGCTGCCAGCGGCCCCGACTCGGGACTGCGTCTCGAGAAAGTGCGGCCTCCCCGGAGGCCTCCTCCGATCGCTGCACCGCACCGCGCAGCGGGAATTCCGTCACACTCACCACAGGCCTCCCTCGACCGGGCTGCCATCCGTGGCGGCCGCGTTCCCTGTCTCCTGCACGTCGCTGTCCTTTCCGTCCGCGTGTTGGTCGTGCGCGGCGGTGCTCTTCGTCTCCACGACGCGGTACCGGTGGGCGGCCGGGCGTGCCAAGGTGCGCACGCCGGCCCGGTGGGCCAGCCCGGCGTCGCACAGCACCCGCACGGCGTCCTGCGCCAGCCTCGTCGCGCCGTCCTCCGACCGGTAGGCCATGGCCCAACGGGGGAAGCGGCGCATGAGCTCACCACCGGCTTCGGAGAGCTGCTCGGGGAGCAGCCCGCCCGGCGCGGCACAGATGTGCTCCAGCAGGAGCAGCGCGGCGATCCGGGCGGTGGACGCGTCGTCGGGGAACCGGACGTCGGTGGCGATCGCATCCGGGTCCACGAGGAGGAACCCCTCGGCGCGCTCCTCCAGGACGAATCCGGCCTGTTCGACAGCACGCCGCAAGATCTGCCGCCCCGTCAGGGAGGTGACGTATGCCAGCTCGTCGGCGGTGAGGTCCACACGGTAGAGCACGGGGTCGTCGAAGAGGCGGCGTAGCACCGAGTGGCGGAGCCAGAGGTTTCGCTGTGCTTCGGAGGCGGCCTCGGGCTCGCTCTCCGTCTGCCCGTCGCCGGCCGGTGGGGCGCTGCCGCCGTAGCGCCGCTCGCGTACGAGCCCGGAGAGCAGTTCCTCGAACCTGAGCGGCACCTCGTCCGGTGGCACGGCCTGCCGGGAGGCGCCGACGGGCGCTGCGGGAAGCCGCATGAGCAGGGTGGTGTCCACGCGGTAGAGCACCTTGGCCTCCGCCGACTCCACGTACGCCTCCGTCGCGCCGTCCACGGCGCGCAACACTCCGTACGACTCCAGCAGCTTCAGGACGTCGACGAACGCCGTCCGCTCCTGCCGGTTGACCGGCTCGAAGGCGGGCAGGGCACCGTCGGCGGCGGTGGCCTGCACGACGCGTTCGGCGAGCATGCCGATGGTCGTCACCGGAATCGACAGCAGCTCGGCCGCGGCGACGCACAGCAAGACGTAGCGCCGACGGTCGAACGGGGCACGGCCTGAGCGCGGCCTGCGGGCCGGGCGGGAGGCATCGGCGGTGGGGCGGACCTTGGCCAGTCGCGCATACCCTCGCCGGGGTTCCACGACCAGGCTCCAGCCGCAGGTGTAGTCGAACCATTTGGCCAGCGGCTCACGACGGCGCCGGACCACGTCGAAGCCAACCGGATCGGCGGCTTCGGTGAGCAAAGGGCGGGCCAGGAGCAGGCGGATCCCCCGGGCGACCTCTTCCCGCTCGGCAGCCGCCAGTTGGTTGGCGAGTGTACTCATCCCGCCGCCTCCTCACTCCGGACCGGGGCGGAGGCAGGGCCCGCTGCGCCGGCAGTGGTGATCCGCACGGTGTAGTCCGGTCCGGCCAGGACACCCTGCGCGGTGCGCAGGAGGGCGGTCCGGCCGTCGTCGGGTGAAGTCAGCACGATCTCCACCCGTCCGTCCCCGGTGCTGGCGCGCCGCAGCCCGGTGGCGTCCGGGCGGGCGGACAGGGCTCGGCCCAGCAGGTCGAGCAGTCGCTCGAAGACCGCCGGATCGAGTGCGCCGAAGGACGAGAGCCGCACAGGTCCGTCAGTGGCCAGCTCTCCCCATGCCCGTGCGAGTTCCCCACGCTCCTTGCGGGCTCGCTCGGCACGATCCGCCTTGACCGCTGCTATGTTGCGCACCTTGGCCGTACGGCTGAACCGCTCGGTCCTGCCACTCGTGCGCAGCAGTGCCGATACTTCCACCGGCGGGGCCTCGGACCAGGGAAGCGATGCCGGAATCAGCTCGGGATCGGAATGGGCGAGGTGGGCGTGCCGGGCCGGGCCCAGGCCGAAGGCCGCCGACCACAGCCGGTGCAGGTCCTCCTCGCCGGGGGCCGCGGCGAACCAGCGCGCCAGCTCCCGGAAGTCCTGGACGGCGCTGGAGGAGCGGCGCCGCGACTCGTTGATCCGCTCCAGGACCTGCAGGAGCGAGACGATGGCCCGCCGGGCGATGTCGTGCAACTGGTCGATCCTCGGACGAGCCCCGTCGTCCGGAAGGAACCACGCCCGCAGGCCCGCCCAGCGCGCCCGCCGGCTCTCCAGCCAGGCGGGCGCAGGATCGTCGCCGGCCACCGGTGGCAGGTCGGCCCCGCGTAACGCCCGCTCGCGCAGCACGGCCATGCCCTGCTCCTCCACCCGGGCCACCGCGGCGGCCACGGCCTGCCCACGCCGATCCAGGTTGATCAGGAACTCCTGCAGGTACGCGACGGTGGCGGCCTTCACCTCGCGAAACACGCCCAAGTCCGTGCCCTCGGCGCGCAGCAGTCGCTGCAACTCGCCGTTGAACGCCTTGGTGTTCTCCACCAAAGCGTCCAGGTGTCCCTCCAGTTCGCGCAGGGCGCTGAAGATCCGGCGGTCCGCCGAGGAAGGTTCGTCGGCCAGAAGACACAGTTCGTCGAGACGGTCTGTGATGGCCTCCAGGACGGCGCTCTGCAGTGCCCCCTTCTCGGCGAGGACGTCCAGCGCATGCCGCACCCCGGCAAGCGCGGCCTCACCGCGCCGGGTCAGCGAGTACTGCAGGTTGCGCCGTTCGTAGTCCTCGGCCGTGCGGTAGTTCTCCGCGTGGTTCTGCACAACGTCCAGCAGTTTCCAGGCCGCCAGCTTCTTCAGCGCGTCGTGCAGTTCCTCGTCCTCCACCGCCGCAAGCCAGCCGACCGTGCGCATCCACTCGCGCACGCCGTCCAGCGCCAGCGCCGTCTCCAAGTGCTCGCCCGCCGCACCGAACGCGCCGAGCACCGCCTGGTACAGATCGGCACGCTCACCCGTGGTGAACCGGAACATCTCCGCAGGAACCCTGCGCACGACTGCACCTCCTTCCGTCATGCCACGGCCATCTCCGGTGTCCCACCGTAGAGGCAGGCACTGACATCCCGGACGGGAGGTCGTGGACCGACTGCCTCTCGGGCGGCTCGGGTTGCCGTTCTCCGGTCGTGCCCCGTGCGGGACTTGGCGGTGGCGTGGTCGCGCACCCGCGACCCAGCGCCCGGGCACCGCCGTTCGCACGCCCGGTTCAGCGGTCCGTGCCTTCTTGCGGGGACGGCAGGCGCAGGAATGCCGTCAGGAAGGCACTGGCGAGGTAGAGGACGGCGAAGACCCACATGAGGCCTTCGACGCCCAGGGGGCCGAGGAGGAGGCCCACCAGGGCGGGGCCGAGGAAGGTGCTGGCGCCCGCTCCCAGGTTCAGGGCCGACATCGCCTGCCCCTTGTGGTCGGGTGCCAGTGACGGCATCAGGGCGGAGAGCGGCACGTATCCGGCGAGCGTGGCGCCGAAGAAGCTCACCAGCACCACGGCCATGGGGAAGTCGTCGCCGGCCGCGACCGTCCCGTAGTACAGCAGCAGGGTGGTCACCGCGCAGCCGACGCCGCCGCACCAGGCGACGGTGCGCTGCCAGCCGATGCGGTCGCCGACCACGCCGAAGACGAGGTTGAAGAAGATGTTGGTGGCGAACATCGCGGAGAGCAGTCGCAGCCACTCGCTCAGGGTGAAGCCGAGCGTCTCGGTGAAGAACACCGGCAGGAAGACGAGGAAGCCGAACTGGGGCGCGGTGTTGATGGCCCGCACGACCGCTCCGGCTCCGATGCGGGGCCTGCGCCAGATGATGGCGAGCGAGCCGATCAGGGTGGCGAGGGGGCGTTCCCCGGCGGGGGCGAGGCGGCGGCGGCCGGTGGGTTCGCGGACGAGCAGCAGGGCGACGGCACCGCCCGCGGCGACCAGCCCCAGGGCGAGCCACAGCGTGCCGTAGGCGCCGATGTGCGGTACGGCGAAGCTGGCGACGAGGGAGCCGAGGGTGGGCAGGCCACCGGTGAAGGCGAACCAGAACCAGCCGACCGCGGAGCCGAGCCGCCGCCGGGGCGTCACGGCGGTGACCCAGATGAGGAAGCCGTAGGCGAAGAGGGGGTAGCCCAGGCCCCGCAGGCCGTAGCTGATCAGCAGGAGGGGGAAGTCGGTCGTGGGGAGAGCGAAGAGCAGCAGGGCGATCTGGAGGACGACCCAGATGCCGAGGCCGAGCGTCATGACGCGGCGCGGCCCCCACAGGTCGCACAGCGCGCCGGAGAACCAGGCGGCGACGCTGGCGGTCACGCCGTAGACGCTGAACAGGAGGGCCACCTGCTGCTTGGACAGGCCCTCGTCCAGCAGATAGGGCGCCAGGTAGCCGGATTCGACGCCGTCTCCGATCATGAAGACGAGGACGCCGAGGTAGCCCCACGCGAGGGTCCGGGGCAGGCCGGCGCGGTCCAGCCAGCGTCTTCGGGGGGCGCGATCGGCCGACGATGCAGGGTCCATGACAACGGTCACGGCAACCACCTTCCGGGGGCTGTACGGAGCGGGAGGGCACGCGGCGCAGCACGGGAGGGGGGTGTGGGGGTGTGCAGGTGCGCCACGACGAAGCGCCACGATGAAACGGGGCGGTGCGGGCGTCAACGCGGCAGGGGAAAGCCCCCGCGACAGCTCAGGGCGCTGGCGTGAAATCACCGTCCGGTGCGCGTCACACGGGTCCGGCGACGGTGCGTCGGCCCTGTTCAGGAAGGTGACGGTAGGGGCCTTGGGCCCGCTCGGGCACGTGAAGTGTGCGTGAAGTTCACACGGGTCGCACGGACCTCGACGGCGTCAGCGACCGGGAACGACGCGGACCTCGACGCCCTGCTCGCGCAGCCGCCGCACCTCCGGGACAGGGGTGGCGTCGTCCACCAGGACCAGGTCGAAGTCGGTGAGGGGCGCCAGCGCGTACAGGCCCTGGTTGGCGAACTTGGTGTGGTCGACGAGCAGCACGCGCCGGGTCGCGGACGCCATCATCGCCTGCTTGACCTGCACCGTCTCCGGTGACATGTGGTAGCAGCGGCCGCCGGTGACGGCGGTCGTCGACATGAACAGCACGTCGGCGCGGTACGCCTGTGCGCTCTGCGCGGCGTGCAGGCCCATGAAGGCGTCGTAGGCCGGGAAGTAGGTGCCGCCGAGCGCGATCAGCGAGATCCCCGGTTCGCGGGCCAGTGCGGAGACGACCGGCAGGGCGTTGGTGATGACGGTCAGCGGTGTGCGACCGGCCATCTGCCCGGTCAGGCCCAGGCACGTCGTGGAGTCGTCGATCATCACGACCCGGCCCGGTGCCAGGAGGTCGGCCGCGGCGCGCGCCAGCCGCTGCTTGGTCCGCGTCATCGACGTCATGCGTTCGCCGACGCTGCCGTGGAACTGCGTCGACGGCAGGCAGCTCGCGCCGCCGCGCACCTTGCGCAGCCACCCCTGGGCCTGCAGCGCGTCGAGGTCGCGGTGCACGGTCATCACGCTGACGCCGAACTCCTCGGCCAGCGCGGAGGTCCGGACGAACCCCTTGGCCGTCACCAGGTCGCGCAGCTGCCGGCGCCGCTCCTCCTGACCGTCTCCGCGCGTCACGCCGCCGATCCTCTCCGGGGCGCCCCGCACCGCCCCGCACCGGGGAGTCACGCCACCGTCACCGCCACTATCGCCATCATGTGAATCTCACATGAACCTAACATGGCGTGTTCCGGCCCGGCCCCGCCCGTACCGGTCCCGGGAAGGACCTCACACAGCGCGCGTCCCGCGGCGCGGGAAATGGACCGTGGCTGATTGACGCCCTGCCCGGCGGCGGGTTTCGCTACGACCGCGAACCGGCCGTCGTCCCTGGTGACGCGGCCACTGCGAAGAGGCAGGTACTCGAAGTCATGTCGGTTCTCACCATCGACGTCGGCACGTCGGTGATCAAGTCGGTCGTCTTCGACGACCAGGGGCGGGAGATCGCGGTCTCGCGCGTCGCCACCGAGGTTCTGCGGCCCCGGCCCGGCTGGGTGGAGCAGGACATGGACGCGGTGTGGGACGGCGTGGTCCGTACCGTGCGCGGCGCCCTGTCCGAGCTCGGTCCGGACGCCGGCTCCGTGTGGCTCGTGAGCCTCACCGCGCAGGGCGACGGCTGCTGGCTGGTGGACGGCCGGGGCCGCCCCACCGGGCCCGCGGTCCTGTGGTCCGACGGCCGCGCGGGCGGTCTGCTGCGGCGCTGGGAGGTTGAAGGCGTCCTGGAGGAGGCGTTCCGGCGCAACGGCTCCCTCACGTGCGGCGGCATGCCCAACGCGATCATCAGCTGGCTCGCGGAGCACGACCCGGAACGGCTGGAGCGCTCCGCGACGGCACTGACGGCGGCGGGCTGGCTGTTTCTCAAGCTCACCGGCGTCGCCGCGGTCGACGAGTCCGACGCGTCCGCGCCCTTCCTCGACCACGCCACCGGCGACTACGACCCGCGGATCGTGGAGCTGTTCGGCCTCTCCGGGGCCCGCCGCCTCCTGCCCCGCGTCCTGGGCGAGCACGAGCACATCGCCGAGATCACCACGCGCACGGCCGGCGAACTGGGCCTGCCCGCCGGGCTGCCCGTGGTCATGGCCCCCTATGACATCGCCGCGACCGCCCGCGGCGCCGGCGTGGTCGACCCCGGCCAGGCCTGCGGCATCCTCGGCACCACGTTGTGCACCGAGATCGTCACCCGGCACGTCGACACCACGGGCGAGCCCTGCGGCGTCAACATCGCCTACGGGGCCCGCGATCGCGTCCTGCGCGCCTTCCCCACCTTGTCGGGCACGGAGGTCCTGGACTGGGCGGCCCGGACCCTCGGCGTCGAGGGGCCCGCCGCGCTCGGGAAGCTGGCCTTCGGCACCGGACCGGGCGCCGGGGGCCTCGCCTTCCTGCCGTACCTCTCCCCCGCCGGGGAACGCGCCCCCTTCCTCGACCCGCGCGCCCGCGGCACCTTCTGGGGCCTGTCACTGGAGCACACCCCCGCCCACCTGGCCCGTGCCGTCTTCGAGGGCCTGTCCCTCGTGGTGCGCGACTGCCTGCGCGCCTCCCGCACCGAGGTCCGCGAACTGCGCCTGTGCGGCGGCGGATCGGCCAGCGACGCCTGGTGCCGGCTGATCGCCGACGTCACCGGGGTGCCCACGGCCCGCAGCACCGACACCGAACTCGGCGCCAAGGGCGCGTTCCTGACCGGCCTGGTGCTCACCGGGGCGGAGCCGAGCATGCGCGACGCGGCGGCCAAGTACGTCCGGATGCGCGCCGGCTGGGAGCCCGACCCGGAACGGAGCGTCTTCTACGACGAGCTCTACGCCTCGTTCCTCACCTGGCGCGACGCCGCCCGCTCCCTCGGCTGGTCGCCCGCCGCCGCACCCGCGCACGTACCCGCCCAGATGCCGGCACCCGCACCCGTAGGGAACGCCACACATGCCTGATCACCAGCATCCGCAGCACGCCCCCTCCCCCAACCCGTCCCCCGTCCCGTCCCCTCTCATCGACCCCGACGCCGTCCTCCTCGGCCTCGACCTCGGCACCCAGAGCGCCCGGGCCGTCGCCGTGGACGGCACCGGCCGTACGGTGGGCGCCGCCTCCCGGCCGCTGACCAGCCGGCGTGAGGGCGTACGCCACGAGCAGGACCCCGAGCAGTGGTGGTCGGCCCTCGCCGACGCCTGCCGCGAAGCCCTCGCCGGCATCGCCCCCGAACGGGTGCGTGGCCTGGCCGTCGACGCCACCTCCGGCACGATCCTGCTGGCCGACGGCCACGGCACGCCGCTCACCCCCGGCCTGATGTACGACGACGGGCGCGCCCGCTCCTGCACCGAGCGCGTCAACACCACCGGCGCCGCCGTGTGGGAAGCCTCCGGCTACCGCTCCATGCAGCCGTCCTGGGCCCTGCCCAAGCTCCTGTGGCTGCTGGACCAGGGGCCGCTGCCCGCCGGGGCCCGGCTGCTGCACCAGCCGGACCTGATCACCTGGCGGCTGACCGGACGGCAGACGGCCGCCGACGCCAGTCACGCCCTGAAGACCGGCTACGACCTCGTCGAGGAACGCTGGCCGGAGGCGGAACTGGCCGCGCTGGGCGTCCCGCATCAGCTGCTGCCCGATGTCGTACGCCCCGGCACCGTCCTCGGCACCGTGTGCGCCGACGCGGCGCGCGCCACGGGCATCCCCGCCGGGACCCCGGTCGTCGCGGGGATGACGGACGGCTGCGCCGCGCAGATCGGCGCGGGGGCGCTCGCACCGGGCGCCTGGAACTCCGTCCTGGGAACCACCCTCGTCCTCAAGGGCGTCAGCAGCCGTCTGGTGCGGGATCCGGCGGGTGTCGTCTACTGCCACCGGGGTCCCGGCGGCACGTGGCTGCCCGGAGGGGCGTCCAGCAGCGGCGCGGGGGTGATCGCCCGGCACTTCCCCGGGGCCGACCTCGACGCCCTCACCCGGCAGGCCGCCGCCGTTTCCTCCACCTCCGCCGCTTCCTCCGCCTCCTCCACCACCGCCTCCGGTTCGGCGGCCGTGGCCTACCCACTGACCGGCGGGGGCGGGGAACGCTTCCCCTTCCGCGCCCCTGGAGCGAGCCCCTTCGTCCTCGGCCGGCCCTCCGGCGAAGCCGAGCGCTTCCACGCCTTCCTCCTCGGTGTGGCCTGCGTCGAACGGCTCTGCTTCGACTACCTGGACCACCTCGGCGCCCCCGTCGACGGCGCCGTCACCCTCACCGGCGGCGGCGCCCGCAACCCCTACTGGTCGCAGCTGCGCGCCGACCTCCTGGGCCGCACGGTCCGCCTGCCCGAGCAATCCGGGAGCGCCACCGGCATGGCAGTGCTCGCCGCGACCGCCTCGGGCGCCACGCTGGAGGACGCGGCGGCCGCCATGGTCCGGGTGCGCACCGAGCTGCACCCCGACCCGGCGCGCACCGCCCGCCTGCTTCCCCGCTACCTCGACTTCGCCGACGAACTGACCCGACGCGGCTGGCTGGAGCCTGCCGTGGCGGCGCACGCCCGCAGAAAGGCCGAGCAGTGACCGACTTCCTCCTCGTACGCCACGGCGAGACCGAGTGGCACGCCGAGAACCGCTACGCGGGCCGCAGCGACGTGGCCCTCACCGAACTCGGGCGCCGGCAGGGTGAGGCGCTGGGCGCCTGGGCGGCCGGGCAGGGACTGGACGCCGTGATGTGCTCGCCGCTGTCCCGGGCCCGGCTCACCGCCCGGCCGGCCGCGGCCGCGCTGGAGCTGCCCCTGCGCGTCGACGAGCGGCTGACCGAAGTCGGCTTCGGGCGGGGCGAGGGGCTCACGCGCGCGGAGATGGCCGAGGCGTTCCCCGGCGAACTGGCCGCCTTCCTCGACGACCCGGTGGCCCATCACCTGCCCGGCGGCGAGGACCCGGCGGCAGCCGCCGCCCGGGCCGTCGCCTGCCTGACGGAAACCGCGCGCGACCTCCCCGGCGGCCGCGTCCTCGTCGTGGCGCACTCCACCCTGCTGCGCCTCGCCCTGTGCGCGCTGCTGGGCATCCCCCTCTCCCGCTACCGCGTCGTCTTCCCCGCCTTGGAGAACGGGGCCCTGACCGAGCTGCGGCTGCGCGAGGGGCAGGCGTCCCTGCTGCGCCTCAACGCACCGGTCACCGCCGGCGCCCCCACCCGTGCCTGACCCTTCGTCCGACCCTTCCTGGAGCACCACCGTGACCACCACCGTCCTCGCCGCGGGCGACCACTTCGTCCTCCCCCGCCTCCTGACCGAGGAACTCCGCGCCGCCGCGCCGGAAGCCCCGCTCGACGTCCGCGAGCTGACCCTGCCCTGGCCGCACACCCCGTTCGGACCGGTCGCCGAGGTCGACGAGGCGTCGGGCACGGAGGACGCGCTGATCGAGGCCCTGCGCGGGGTGCGCGTGTGCGTCACCCAGATGGCACCGCTGACGGAACGGGTCCTGAAAGCCTGCCCCGACCTGGAGCTGTTCTGCATAAGCCGGGGCGGCCCGGTCAACGCCAACCTGGCCGCCGCCACCCGCCACGGCGTCGCCGTCAGCTACGCGCCCGGCCGCAACGCCACCGCCACCGCCGAGCACACCCTCGCCCTGCTGCTCGCCGCCGCCCGGGGCATCGGCGACGTCCACACCGACCTCAAGCGGGGCGCGTGGCGCGGCGACTACTACGACTACGACGCCTGCGGCATCGAGATAGAGGGCTGCGTCGTCGGGCTGGTCGGTTTCGGAGCCATAGGCTCCCGTGTGGCCCGCGTACTGGTCGCCATGGGCGCGCGCGTCCTGGTGCACGACCCGTACGTGCCGGCGGAAGCGCTCGCCGGCCTGGCCGAGCAGGTCACCCTGGAGGAGCTGCTGCACCGCTCCCGGATCGTCTCCCTGCACGCGCGCGTGACGGACGAGACCCTGGGCATGATCGGCCGTGCGCAGATCGCGGCCATGCCGCGCGGCTCCGTCCTCGTCAACTGCGCGCGCGGCGCCCTCGTCGACTACGACGCCGTCTGCGACGCCCTGGAGTCCGGCCATCTGGCCGGTGCGGGCTTCGACGTCTTCCCCGCCGAACCGGTGCCGGCCGGCGCCCGGCTGCTGTCCGCACCGGGCGTGGTGCTCACCCCGCACATCGCGGGCGGCAGCCGGCAGGTCGCCCACAAGGCAGCCCGGATCGTCGCCGCGGAGGTCTCCCGCTTCCTCGACGGCAAGCCCCTGGCCCACTGCGCCAACCCGGAGGTACTGGCGGCCTGACGCGGGGGCCGGCGGCTGCACGAGCGACCGCACAGCTACTGGCCGGCTGCTGAAGCTCCGGCGTGCGGCGGCCCGCCCCGGCCGTCCTGCCCGGGGCGGGCCGCCTTGCTCGGGGCGGGCCGCCTTGGTCAGGGCCGCGGCTCAGCGCGGCCAGAGCTGGATCAGCCACTCCTCCGTGCCGTGGAAGAACATCTCGCCGGCCGCGTGCCGCTCCCGTGCCGCGTCGCGGCCCAGGCTCGCCGCGCGCAGCCCGTAGACGCCCGGACCGCCGAGGTCGACCGGCTCGCCCGACGGGTAGCCGTCCCACTCGTTGAGCTGCACCTTCCCGTGCCGGAACAGCTCGAACTCCACCGTGTCCAGGGTGTCCCAGCTGCCCGGCGGCGCCGGCGGTTCGCCGGACCAGCTCTCCAGCCGCACATGCGGGTGGAAGTCGGTGGTGGCGCACCGGAAGAGCGCGCCGCCCGGCCCGGCGAGCACCGTCCAGTGTCCGGGGGCTCCGGCGGCGGCCGCCTGCGGATCGGCACCGTCCTCCAGGCCGCGCAGGAAGAAGGTGAAGTACGAGACGCAGGGCTCGGCGGTCTGCGCGCCGAGGAGTGCGGCGGGCGGGGGTGCGGCCGTCACCGGCTCACCTCCAGCGGTCAGCTGCGGATGTGGACGTAGAAGGCGTCGGAGTCGAGGATACGGTCGAGTTTGTAGAACTCGGCGATCCGTTCCCCGCCCTTCCTGTTGTCCTCCGCCGGAATGGCCTTGGCCGCGTAGTTCTGATGGGCAGGCTGAGCGCCCGCGCTCTGGTACGTCGACGCGAAGGGGTACTCGTCGCACTGCAGGCCGCGGGAGGCGTATCCGGGCCAGTAGCGCTCACAGGTGGCGCGGACCCGGTCACCGCTGCGCTTCTGCATGGCCTTGTCGTAGTAGTTGCGGGTCAGCGCCTGACCGCTGGACGGTGCTCCGGGCACCTCCTTCGCCCGGTACACCGGCTTGGTGCGCTCCGGCCGGAACTGCGCGTCACGGATGTTGCGGGCGGTCTGCCGCACCTCGCGGTCCCGGATGCCGATGCTGCTCATCACCGGGACGACGACGTCGAAGACGCACGCGCTGCTCCGCCCCGGTATGTAGGACGCCGAGTCGCAGCGGAAGCCGCCGCGGCCGGTGGTCACGGACTTGTGCCGCCCGCCCTGGATGCCGGTGAAACGCTGGGTGATGTTGTAGTAAGCCCGCTTGTCCGGCCCGTCGCCCGCGTGCGCCGAGTTGAACCAGTGGTACGAGCCGGTGCTGTCGCGCATCCACTCGCTGAGGGTGTCGGTGCGCCCGTTGCCCGGCTCGGAGGTGCAGCGGGGCGAGCCGCTGAGGTTCGCGCAGGCGATGCTGTGGCGGAGCTTCAGCCCGGAGACGTCGCCCTTGACGTCGATCTTGTCGAGGAGCGTGCCGTAGTAGATCCGGCGCTGTCCTTCGTAGCCCTGGCCGATGGTTGTGGCGCGGAACCTGAAGGAGCCGACGGGGTAACACCCGATCAGCCACCTGCACTTCTGCTTGTACAGGGTCTGGGTGGTGCCCTGACAGTGGAAGAAGTGGTCGATGGTCCAGCCGTAGGTCCGGTACGTCTTCTTGTTCTCCATGCAGACGTTGATGTTGGGGTCGGTGCGCCGGAGGGCGGGGGCCTCGGGGCGCCCGTCGGGGCCTTTCCGCTCGGCGAGGGCGCTCGGCGCCTTTCCTTCCCTCTTCAGCGTTTGCAGGGTGCGGGAAGCGGCCATGCGCTCTTCTATGCCCTGCGCGCTCTCCTTCGGCAGGCCCTGGTGGGCCTTGCGGTCGTCGAGGCCGAACGACGGCGTTCCCCCGGGATCGGGGGCCGGTTGCTCGGTCACGATGGTGAAGTCCGTGGTGTCCGGCGTCGGCGCGGGGGTCGCCGCTCCGGCCGGCACGGTCAGCAGCACGCTGAGGCCCAGGGCGCTGATGACGGTGACGAGTGGTCGCCTCACGAGACGGTGTCCTCCTTGCGGTGCGGCACTGCCGGAGGGGCCCGGACGCGTACGACGACCTCGCTCCGTCAATGCCATGTGCATGACACGTCAAACGTAGCCCGAACGACACCAAGTCGTTTGCACAACACGCCGATTGAACGGAACCGGCAGACACCGGCGGGCGCCTGGTCCGGGCTGCTGCCCGCCAGGCGCCTCTCATGCGAACTCTGCTGCGTGCCTACGGCCTACGCCTTGCGGAGCCGGTCGATGATGCCGTCGAGGTCATGGGTGAACAGTTCGGGGCGGACGTAGTGGCCGCCGGGCACCTCGTGCCATTCGTGCGGGATGCCGGCCCTGCCGAGGAAGCCGCGGAACTCCCGCTGGGTGTCGAGCACGGCGGTCTCGTTGAACCTGTCCCAGAAGGTCGGCTCGGGGCTGGTGCCCGCGACCATGAAGACCCGCTTGTTCCGGTAGCTCTCGACGCGCTCGCACGGGTTGTCCATGCTGACCCTGTTCTGGTCCCACGGCATGCCGTAGACCGTTCCGCCGCCCAGCTCGATCGCCGCGGAGGACGCGTTGGCCCAGTGGACGACGCCGCCCTGGATCCCGCCTGCGGGGCCCCGCAGGCTGGCCGGGCCGGAGTGGGAGCTCACCGAGGCGAAGTGGCCCCAGTACTTGGCCGCGTACTTCAGCGCGCCGAAACCGCCCATCGAGAACCCGGAGACGGCGCGGCCGTCGTACTCGGCGAAGGTCCGGAAGTTCGCGTCGATCCACGGGATCAGCTGGTTGATGTGGAAGCTCTCCCAGTTCCGGGGGCCGACGGTCGAGCTGACCGGGTTGGAGTACCAGCCCGCGTGTCCGCCGTCGGGCATCACCACGATGACGGGCTTGCCCGCGGTCCAGGCGCGGATGTTCAGGGGCGGGCGGTCGAAGGTGATGAAGTCCTGGTCGGTGCCGCCGCCGTGCAGCAGGTAGAGGACGGGGTAGGTGCGCCCGCTGAAGTGGTAGTCGTCGGGGAGCAGGACGTTGACGGCGGGCTTCCAGCCGATCTCGCGGGTCTCGAAACGGTAGTACCACATGCGGGGGTCGGCTTCGCCACGCTCCACGATGCGCAGCCCGAAGCCGTCGCCGGCCGCGCTGGCCGACGACGCCGTCGCGACGACGGACCCGGCGCCGAGGGCCATGGCGGCGGAGGCTCCGCCGACGGCTTTCAGTACGTTCCTGCGGGTGGGGCGGTGCTCGCTCAACGGGACCTCCTGGTCGGTGGCTGATCGGTCGGTGGCTGATCGGTGAGTGACCGATCGGTGGGTGAGTCGGATCGCGTGGTCAGTTGTCGGTGATCCAGGTGCCCTTGGCGGCGTTCCAGTGGATCGTGACCTTCTGGAACTTCTGGGCCTTGCCGCCGCCCGCCTCGTCCACCTCGTCGGTCACCGGGTAGCCGAGCGCACGCTCGTGACCGGCTGCGTGGAAGGCGTCGTAGATCGCGCCGTGCACGGTGTGCGCACCGGTCTGCGGCGACCACATGAACAGGCCCCGCTCGAAGAACTGGTAGCGGCCCCGGGTCCCGTCCGGCGCCTGCGCCGCGTCCGCCTCGTCCATCGTCGGGAAGCCCCAGCGCTGTTCCGAGTTGGTGTCCCAGAACTTCTTGAGGATGTCCCCGTAGATCGCGTAGGCCGCATCCGGGTGCCAGATGACGATTCCGTTCCGGAAGAGCTGGAAGCGGCCGCCGAGCGCGGAGTTCTCCTCGGCGCGGACCGGCCCGCCGAGCGGTCCGTTGGGCCCGCCCAGGGCGGCGTACTTCGCCCCGATCGTGCCGTAGGGCTGGAACGCCTCGGCCATCAGGTCCCGTGCGATGCCCTCCGCCCGGGGGTACCGGTCCGGATAGGCGGAGCGCTGGACGGCCTGGGCGAGTTCTCCCGCGGTGTCCCAGTCGGGCTCCATCTGCTGGGCCACTTCGAAGAATTTGTTCGCCGCGTAGTCGACGTCGAGGCACTGGTCGGGATTGCACCACCCCTGCGAGGGGCGCTGCTGGAAGACGCCGAGCGAGTCCCGGTCCCCGCAGTTGAGGTTGTTCATGCGGGACTCGACCCAGCCCGTTTCGAAGCCGGCGAGCATCACCTTGTCGGACACGCCGCGGCGCTGGCCGACCTCGTAGACCTTGCGGGTCACCGCAATGTCCCGCTCCGCGGGAATGTCGCAGTACAACTCGGCCGTCGCGGTGTGCCCGAGAGGTCCGGGCACGTCCTTCGCCGCCTGTGCCCACGCCGGGCCGGTCAGGGCGGACACGGCCGTCGCGACCAGCAGAATCAGTGTTCCGAATCTTGCGGACCGTGCAGCTGATCCGTGCACGCGCCTGCTCCTTCGTCGGTGTCGTGTGAGAGGTGAGCGCGGTCCGGGGACCGAGGGTCCGCAAGGTAGTCATGGGCGCGCGGGGCTAGGCATCCGGAACGATCCGGGGTGACACGCGCGAAGGTTCCTGGTGGACTCGGGGAGTGCGACAGCCCGGGCACGACACAGTGCCGGATTCTCAGCGGCTGCCCCGGAGCCCTCTCTCACCGCACGGGTGCGGGGCGCGGGCACTCGGGGACCGATGGGCGGTCCTTCGTCCGCACTGCCGGCAGCCAGGCGGTGGGCCGTGCGGAGCCCCGCGGGAGGCGTACGCGGTACCAGGCGGCGGACTGCCTGTCCGCCTCGTCGATGATGGGCATCCCCTGAGGGAGGAGACAGTCGACGGTGAGCTCATCGCCGTGCCACACCCGTGTCGGTACGACGTTGTCGATGGTGTAGGGCTGGAGGGGGTCGATCGCCAGGCCGAGACTGCACTGCGGGTCCCGGTCCGTACGGGCCCGGCAGCTCTGCTCGGCATTGAAGACCCGGATGCGGCCGACTGCTCCGGCCGCCGCGACGCCGGGCTTGCCGGGGCTCCCGGACGTGCCGTGCGCGGCGTGCGTGCCGCGCGTGCCATGCGTGCCGACCACGCCGTCGCCCACGGTGTACGGCCAGATCGCCGCTCCCACCGTGCACACCACAACCGCTGCGAGGACAGCGCGGGCCCTTTTTCTTCGCCGGCGGATCACCGGATGCCCGGTCTCCACCGTGGACTCCCCCGTCGGCTCCACTGTGGTCCCCACCGTGGGCTCTGCCGTCGTGGCCGCCGCCTGCCGGTCGATGATGCGCGCCAGCAGGCTCTCGGCGGTGTGCGCGACCCGGGCGGCGTGGGTGGGGGCCAGGCAGTCGGCGGCCAGCGCGCGCCAGAACGGCGGGACCGCGCTGTCCAGGCGGAGTGGTGCACGCCCCTCGGCGTACTCCTGTGTCGCTGCGCCGCGGGCCATGGGCGTGGCGCCGGGAAACGGCGAGGCACCGGCGGCGAACACCTCGTGGATCATGATGCCCAGGGCCCAGATGTCGGCGCTCGGGCGGACCTCCACGCCCCGTTCGCCGAGCGGGGCCTTCCACCGCTCGGGCGGGAGGTAGTCGAAGGTGCCCATCGGGGGCGCGTACCCGTGGGTGCCGTGGGTGCCGGTCAGTTCCGTGGCCAGCCCGAAGTCCGACAGTTTCACCGAGCCGTCCAGCATCAACAGGATGTTGTCGGGCTTGAGGTCCCCGTGCACCCAGCCGCTGCGGTGCAGATGGGCCAGGCCCTCACAGATCTGGGCGAACAGGCGGGTGGCTACGGCTTCGGCATCGGCATCGGCATCGGCGCTGGCATCGGCGCTGATTGCTCCGGCGTTGAGCATGTCCCGCAGGCTGCGCTCGGCCCGCTCCATGACCAGTACGACGGCGCCGTCCAGAAGCGGAGAGTCCGGTTCGCTGAGCACGACGGAGTCCAGCAGGCGGATCAGCCTCGGGTGGGAGGACCGGCGGCCGAACTCGACCTCGCGCCGGGCGGTCTCCGCGGCCTTGCGGGCCTGGCGCGGTGCCAGGCCGGCGGTCGGCAGAACCTTGAGCGCGACGCCGCCGCGAAGGCCGCCGTGACCCGGCCCCGCCGCCCGGCCCGTACCGTCGCCGTCGCTGACTCCGGTTAATCGCCCCGCATAGACGGTCGCCCAGCCACCGGACCCGATCGGCTCGGTGGCCTCCCAGTCGCCCACGCGGTAGCCGCGGGGGAGCAGTTCCGTGCGGTCACCGTCCGACGAGCCGGCCGAGCTGCGGCGGTGCACCGTATCGTCCTCCGGATCCCCCTCCGGTCCGCCGGCCGTATCGCCGTGCGGGCCCCCACCGCGTCTCATCTCACCGTCTCCCGCTCCGGTCCGCCCGTTCCGGCCCGGGGCGGCAGCAGCGCGAGATGCTCCTCCCGTACGAGCCCGAACCGCAGTACGAGTCCGACGATCGCCTCCCGCTTGCCGTTGCGGCGGGCTTCCCTGCGGGGTCCGTGCTCGGCCGGAGCGCTGATCCGCATCTTCTCGTCGGCCAGGTAGTCGATGTGCGAGCTGACCGCCCGAGCCGTCAACTGGCCGCAGGCAGGGTGGCCCCGGAGCCTCTCGACGATCTCGGGAGTGGTCGGCACCGCGACCGGGGACTCGTCACGCAGCCGCGGTTCGCAGAGCGCGACCAGGACCAGGAAGTAGAGGGCCGTCTCGTCCAGCGAGTACGCGGTGACGGTGCGGCTTCCCCACTGCTCGCCCATGCCGTCCGGATCCAGGTCCAGGTAGACGTGGTCGGGCGCGAACACCTGGAAAGCGACCGTGGTACTGCCGCGGGTGGGCAGCACGACCCGCGAGAACTCGAAGGGGATGGGTGCCCCGGCCCGCCGCGGCGGCACCCTCAGGTACTCCCCCGCTCCCTCCGGGTTCTCCACCAGGTAGCTCTGGGTCGTACTGAGGTTGCTCAGCTGCCAGTGGTCGTCCGTCACCCGGATCTCCCCCGCCAGCCGGGAGATCGCCTCGTCGTCGAGGCGGAGCTCGACCGGGCACGTCGCGGAGCCCCGCCCGAAACGCGCCACCTCCCCCGGGCCGAGCCGCAAGGTCACCGCATCACCGCACGGCTCCCCTCCGGCCTCCCCCTTCCCCTTCCCCTTCCCCTGCGGCAGATAGATCACTATCCCGCTCACTGCCCCCTCCTCACCCTGCGGCACCGGTCCGCACGCACGGCGAACGTTACACATCCCGACGAGCCGCTCCCACTCCTCTCCTACCGGTCCGTTGCGTTCCGGATGCGGCGGAGGAACACAGGAGTTTCCGGGGGTCCGAGGGACTGGCTGATCGCCGGCCGGTCGCACCGCCTCCACCTCGGCTGCCGCCCGCCGGTCATAGGTCCGGCGGGCGGCGAGTACCTCGCCTTGATGTTCTTCCGACCAGTCCTGAATCGCCGTCAGCAGGCCGGTGAGGCTGTGACCGAGCTCGGTGAGTTCGTAGACGACCTTCGGCGGGATCGTGGGGTAGACGGTGCGGGTGACCAGGCCGTCGCGCTCCAGGGTGCGCAGTGCCTGCGTGAGCATCTTCTGAGTGACGCCGTCCAGGCGGCGGCGCAGTGCGTTGAAGCGCAGCGGCCCTTGCTGGAGGGCGCCGACCGTGAGCAGGGCCCATTTGCTGGTGAGCAGTGACAGCACCGGCCGGGACGGGCAGGTCTGCAGGTAGGCGTTGGCGCCACCGTATTGCCGCAGGTCATTCCAGGTATCCATAGGGAACCTGGGTATCAGGAGGGTGCCTCCTTCTCAACTGCCGGTATCTGGCGCAGGCTGGTGTGCGCCGCGCGGCGACCGTGAGAGATCGGCAAGACGATCAGAGAGACGATCAGTAAGAGGAGTACGTGATGGGTGTGCGTATGCGCGCTGTCAGTCAGCTCGCCTTCGGCGGCCCGGAGGAGCTGCGCGTGACGGATGTGGAGCGTCCGGAGCCGGTGGCGACCGAGGTGCTGGTGCGGGTCGAAGCGGCCGGCGTGAACCCGGTGGACGCGAAGTTCCGGGCAGGAGTGGTCCCTTGGGGGACGCTGCCGTTCATCCCCGGCTGGGACGTGTCGGGGGTGGTCGAGGCGGTCACCCCCGGCGTCACCCGCTTCGCACCGGGCGACGAGGTGTACGGACTGGTGCACTTCCCGTGGCGCGGCGGCGGCTACGCCCAGTACGTCACCGCCCCGCCCCGCCATCTGGCCCACAAGCCCGCCGCCCTCACACACGCCGAGGCCGCGGCGCTGCCGATGGCGGCGCTCACCGCCTGGCAGGGACTGGTGGACACGGCGCGGGTGTCGAGCGGGCAGCGGGTGCTGATTCTCGGCGCGGCCGGCGGGACCGGCCACCTGGCCGTACAGGTAGCCAAGGCGCTCGGGGCGTACGTCATCGGCACCGCGCGGGCGGAGAAGCACGCGTTCGTGCGCGGCTTCGGCGCGGACGAGATCGTCGACTACACCACGACCGATGTCGGTGCGGCCGTACGGGACGTCGACATGCTCTTCGATCTGGTCGCAGGTGACGACGCGGCGCGGGCGGTGGAGACGCTGCGGCCCGGCGGGATCCTGGTGAGCGCCACCCGTGCGGCGGCCGTGCCGGGGGCGGCCGAGCGGCGGGTGCGCTTCGCGAGCCTCGGCGTCGAGCCCGACTACGCCTCGCTGGAGAAGCTCAACGCGCTCATCGCGCAGGGGCGGCTGCGGGTGCACGTCGAACGCGTCCTGCCGCTGACGGAGGCGGCCGAGGCTCACCACCTGATCGAGAGCGGGCGGGTGAAGGGGAAGATCGTCCTCGTTCCCTAGGAGGGACGGGATTCGGTGGGGACGGGCAGGGGGCGGCGCGTCGCGCAGCAGCCGGTCTGACACCGGGGGCATCAGTCGTCGACGGTCAAGGCGAGCATGGCGACGTGAGACCGCGTGATCAGTAGGAAGTCCTTGCGCCATGCGGCGGAGTAGGCGCCGTCGTGGGACAGGTCGACCTCCGCCGCGATCCGTACCACTCCCAGCCGCTGCTCAATGGCTGCGACGAGGCTCTCCGAGCCATCGGAACGGACATCCACAAGGACATCCGCAAGGACATCCACAGGCACCGCACTCCGGCTCGAAGCCATCGACTCGACGGCCCGCCGCACTTCCTGGTACCAGCGCGAAAGCGGCTTGATCGGCCGTACGCCGACTACGTCGGCCACGCCGTCACGGCTCGCAGCCGACTGCGCGACCTGTATCAGCGGTACGCGTGGGGGAAAACCGTCAGTGAGCGGCAAGGCGACCACCAGGGAGATGCCGACGGCGTGGTCCGCATCGGTCAACGCCTCTTCCATGGACAGGGCGACCTCACGCACCGCGGCCTGGGCCGAGCTGGCCGCCTTCTCCGCTGCGGACGCCTGGTCCGGCGGTACCGGCAGTATCGGCGGTACTGGTGGTATGCGCATCCACCGACGGTAACGTGCAGGCACACGCGTTCACGCACCGCGTGTGCCTGCCCGCTTCCGTCCGACGGTGGACGTCGGGTGGTGGACGACCGACGGTGGACGACTGACAGGGGACGACCGACGGTCGGCGATCAGCGACCCCGCTCAGCGGTTCTTCGCGTGCGTCAGGGCTTCCCAGGCCACGAAAAGGTCGTCCGTTCCCACCTTCCGCAGTCGCTGGGCGGCCCGCTGGGCCTGGGGCATCGCGATGTGCCGCCGGGTGTGGAAGTGGTTGAGGGCCACCTCGGTGTCCGGCCCCATGGCGCGGTCCAGGTGCCCGCCGCACAGCCAGTGCGGCGCGTGGGCGCCCAGTTGGTACCGGGCGTGGAGGGTGAGCGCCGCCCGCATCCGTTTGCCGACCTCGCCGTAGAGGTCGAGGCCCTGGTGCCAGGCGGTCTCCGCGATGTGGGCGGTGGCCGCGAGGGAGTAGCCGATGTGGGTGAAGTTGCGGCAGGTCTCCTGGCCGAGGCCGTTGACGAACCTCCGCTGCCCGAACCAGTACTCCCTGGTCCGGTCGGGGGTTCTGATGTGGCTGCCCGGCGGGCGCTTGGGCAGGGGGCCGTCGGACTTGAGGTAGAAGTAGGCCGGGACACGGGCGCGGAACCTGCGCACGGCCCTGTTGAATCCGCGCCGGTCGTCGAGGAACACCGAGATCCCCATGGCCGCGTCGGTCATGATCAGGTCCCAGTTCCCGTTGTAGTCCGGTACGGGGACCGTCACCTCGCGGAGGTAGACCGTGCGCAGCATGCCGGAGAACCGCCGCACCCGGTTGCGCGGCCAACCGCCGTAGGTGTGCCGCATGATCTCCCCGGCCCGCGCCCAGGAGCTGCCGGCCCATGCCGCCTGCAACCCGGCGTTGCCCTCGGTGTGGTCCCTGACCACGTCGGACCAGGCGTCCATGATCTGCACGGCCTTACTGGCATGCGCGCGGTCCCGGGTGACGTACCACAGGAGCGCGTGCGTGTACGCGGCGATCGCGTCCTCCCGTTCCTCGACGCACCCGTATCCGGGCCGGTCGTCCGGCGGGCACTCCACCACCCGTTCCGGCCTCGCGGTGTAGCGGAGCGACCCGTACCGGCTGTGGCGCATGGCGGCGAACGACGACCGCCACTGACCGCCGGCCTTGACTCGTTTTCGGAGGCGGTTGAGCTGGCCCTTGCTCACCAACACCCCTGGGTGCTTGAATCCGCGCGCGTGCGCGGCCGGACGTACCACCGGCTCCGCCGTACCGGCGGCTTCCGCCAGTGGGACCGGCGACGTCAATGTGGTGAGCAGAGCGACCGTCAGAGCCGTAGGGCGAAGCAGCCGCCTGAAGCTGTTGCTGATGCTGTTGCTGATGCTGTCGCCGTTGCTGTTGCTGTTGCTGTTGCTGCGTAGTCCGGACACAACACTCCTCCCATTCGATGCTGTATGCCTCACCCCCCACAGGCCCGGACGCCGTGTGCAGTACGCCAAATAGGAGATCGAGACCGAGACCGGGCCGGGTGCCACGCCCGGGTTCGGACGCGTGCCGGCCATGCGTCCACGACCAAACATGAATCTCCGCAGGTCAGACAGGCGCTGACATCCGAGAACCGACAAACCGCGGCAATGTGAATGATCATCAGAATAGCGTCATAGGCACTATTTCCACGTCAACCCACTAGATCGACATGAAAACATCTTTATCTACTGATAGGGCCCGCAGATCAGGCGCCCACTGTGCCCGGCGCGGCCAAGTGGCGGCCCTCGGACCAGGTGATGGTGGCCCCACCAGGGTTGGGGGGCTGGCTGTAGTGAGTGGGGACGGCTGCTCCGCCTAGCGTCTGAGGGTGTGAAACATACTTGGAACAGGACGAAGCGATCCCCCTTTGCCCCCAGCTTCGCCGCGCCCGCCGGGCCCGCCGTACCCACCGCGCCCGCCGCGCGCCGAACCACGGCCGTGGGCCTCGCCCTCGCCGCCTGCCTGGGCGCGGCCACCACCTCCACGGCCGCAGCGGCCCCCGTCACGTCGGCATCCGGGGCCGGGCTCGACCGCTACTACAACCAGCGCCTGGGCTGGGGAAGCTGTGACACGGGCCCGGGCGACACCATGGGCCGCGATCTGGACAAGGCCGGCGTGCAGTGCGCGGACGTCACCGTGCCGCTCGACTACGCCGACCCCCGGGGCCGTACGATCACCGTCGCGATATCCCGGCTCAAGGCCACCGACACCCGGCACCGCATCGGCTCGATCCTGCTCAACAACGGCGGTCCCGGCGGCACCGCCCTCGAGTCCCCGCCGGAATTCCGCACGTGGATGAAGAAAGCCGGCCCGCGGTACGACATCGTCGGCTTCGACCCGCGCTTCGTCGGCCGCAGCACCCCGCTGGACTGCGGCTGGCCCGTCGGCACCAACCTCTTCTCGGCCGGTCTCGGCCGGGCGGGCTTCGACCGCCAGGTCTCCCTCCAGAAGGACCTGGCCGCCAAGTGCCGCGCCACCAACGCCTCCGTACTGCCGCACGTCACCACCCGCAACACGGCCCGCGACATGGACGTCATCCGCGGCGCGCTCGGCGAGGAGAAGATCTCCTACTTCGGCTACTCGTACGGCACCTATCTGGGCACCGTCTACAGCCAGATGTTTCCCGGCCGCACCGACCGCATGGTCCTGGACGGTGCCATCGACCCGCGCAAGTTCGGCCCCCGGATGCTCCGGGAGTCCGTCGGCGAGAACGAGCAGGCGCTCGCCGACTGGGCCACCTGGGCCGCCGCCCGCAACGACACCTACGGCCTCGGCCGCACCCGCGCCGAAGTCCTCGCGACGATCGACCGCGTCATCAAGGCATCCTCGCGCACCCCGCTGACCGTCGGCTCCGCCCCGGAGACCTTCCGGCTCGACGACACGCAGATCCCGTTCGTCCTGATGGCCGGAGTCGACAGCGACACCGACACGTCCCGGGCATCCCTCGCCGAGCAGGTGTCCGTGCTGAACAAGGCCGCGGCCGGGCAGCCGACCCGGCTGTCGCCGCTCTTCGCCGCGACCCTGCGGCTCGCGATGACCGGCGAGCAGTCGCACCACGGCAGCGTGCAGTCCGCGATCATCTGCGGGGACGCGGCGGCCCCGCGCGACCCCGAGATCTACTGGCGGGACATCGAGCGCGGCCGCGCCGCGCACCCGCGCTTCGGCGCGCTGACCGACAACATCGGCCCGTGCGCCTTCTGGGACCGGCCCCGCGAGGAGCCCACCCGGGTGGAGCACGACACCAAGGCGCTGATCGTGTCCGCCACCGGCGACCCGCGCACCGCGCACAAGGGCGCCGTCGCCCTGCACGGCCTGCTGCCGAGCTCCAAGCTGATCACCCTCGCGGGCGCCAACCGGCATGCGGTCTACGGCCTCTACGAGAACGCCTGCGTCGACGACAAGGTCAACCAGTACCTCGCCACCGGCAAGCTGCCTGCCGACGACCAGACCTGCTCCAAGCGGCCCGGGCTTCAGCCCACCGGGTGAGCGCACAGACTCGATCAGGAACCTGCCGCGTAGCGGCAAGCGGGCGGTGCTCCACTCGTCAGGAGCGAGGTACCGGTGGGTCCAGTCGCACAGTCCGTCGATCGTCATTGGAAGCGGGCTCGCGGGCGCCCACAGCAATGGAGGCGGGCAGCATGGCCATCACCTTGGGCGAAGCTGGTCGAAGCCACCGCCGTCATCGACTGAACAGGCGGCCTCCACGCGGGCGGCCCTCTACTGCACCGGTCGCTCTTCAAACCCGACGGACCCGACGGACCCGACGGACCCGGCGGACCCGACGGACCCGGCGGACCCGGCGGACTCGAACTGGACGTACTCGATGACCGCTCCACCAGGGTGGAGAATCGTCAAATTCCGTCCGGT
Source organism: Streptomyces aureoversilis (assembly GCF_042657885.1). Taxonomy (NCBI): domain Bacteria; kingdom Bacillati; phylum Actinomycetota; class Actinomycetes; order Kitasatosporales; family Streptomycetaceae; genus Streptomyces; species Streptomyces aureoversilis. Next base: position 711,705 of record NZ_JBHSKJ010000001.1, on the reverse strand, counting down.
TGGGACATCGTTGGGGCCGTCGAGCGCCTCGCCGCCCTCGCGCGCAACCACTGCGAAGACCTCTTCGAGGTCGTCGACGATGGCGGTGGCCTGCACGTTACGGAACGGAGCCAACGCTTCCGGCGTTCCCGCGACCAGCAGACAGGCGCCTATCGCCGCCAGTTCGACACCCTCGTAGGCGAAGCGAAGCCCCGGCTTGGTACCGGTCAAGGCCTCGAAGGTCGGGAGAGCGGTGTCCAGGTCGTCGACGTACACGCGGGCGTAGGTAGTGAGCACTGCCATCAGGCCACCTCTTGATCATTTCGATAATCCCGAAACATGGAAATGATCGTATGCTGGGTCGGCAACGGTGCCAAGGCCGGCGACCGACGGAGAGTGCGGGATGCGATCACTGACCCAACCGGAGAGGGCGGACCTGGATCTGGTCGCCGTACTGCACGCTCTCAGCGACCCGGTCCGCCTGGAACTGGTGCGCCTGATGGCTTCCGACGGCGAGGTGTCGTGCAGCCCGGAGCACCTCGACGTCCCGCGTTCCACCCTGTCCAACCACTGGCGCATCCTGCGGGAGGCGGGCCTGACATGGACTCGCGCGGAGGGCAAGGCGCGCTACATGACCCTGCGCCACGATGATCTGGAGACGCGTTTCCCCGGCGTGCTCGCTGCCATCCTGGCTTGCGCCACCTCGCCACACCACGAGTGACCCTGCCGGCTGGACCCGATAGGTGTGGGCGTCATCCTCGCCTATCGGGTCCAGCCGGCCTCCAGCGCCACCTGCACAGACAGCTCCCGTTCGGCAACCACCCGGAAGCCGTTGGGCGGGCGTCCGGTGAGGCGCTGGACGGTGTCTGTGGTACGGTCCTCGGCTCCCTCGGCGATGGCGCGGTCCATGCCGGCCAGCATCGCGGCGAACTCCTTCGGCATCAGCGCGGCGAGCCGGTCGCGCATGTCCTCGTAGGTCAAGTGGTGGTGGGCCACAGGGCGGCCGGTGACCTCGGCGACGATCGCGGCGACGTCGTCGTGGCTGAGCGCCTCCGGCCCGGTCAGGACCAAGTCGGCATTGGGGGCGCGGTCGTCGGTCAGGGCATGTACGGCGACGGCGGCGATGTCGTCGGCGTCGACGAAGCCGACCCGGCCGGTCCCGGCCGCGGTCAGGATGACGCCGTGCTCGCGGATGCTGTCGGCGTGGAGGTGCGCGCCGGTGAAGTTCTGCATGAACCAGGAGGGCCTCAGCACCGCCCACTGGCCGAACAGGCCGGGCAAGGCCTGGTGCACCACCCCGACACCCGGGCCCCCCGCGGGGACGGCCGAGGAGCTGAGGAGTACGGCGCGGTGCACGCCGGCGGCCCGGGCCCGGTGCAGGAAGGGCAGCATGACCGCGGCCGGGTCGGGGTCGCCGACGGGCGGGACGAGGTAGACGCGGTCGGCTCCGTCGAGTGCGGCTCCGAAGGTGGCGGCGTCGTACCAGTCGAAGCGGACCGGTTCCGCACCCGGGAGCGGGGCGGCCCGGCGGCCGGCCGCCCTGACCCGGTGGCCGGCAGCGATCAGCTGCGCGGTGGTGCGGCTGCCGGTGGTGCCGGTGGCGCCGATGACCAGGACGGTTGCGCTGCGGGTGTCAGTGGCGGTGTCAGTGGCGGGGTCAGTGGCATGGGCATTGGCGGTCATCGGGCGTTGCTCCCTATGAAGTCCATCCCGGGTGCCTGAACGGCGAGGGGATTCCAGTGGTCGCGATAGGAGGCGAAGCGTCCGTCCTGGGCGGTCACGACGGCGATGTAGGTCATGTCGAAGGGACTTCCTGTCGTGACCATGCGCCCCACGCCGCGCATCTCGGCCACGACGGTCTCGGGGTCGGTGGTCTCGTGGATCTTCAGGTCGGGGAAGCCGTGCAGGTCGATGTGGTCGGGGTAGTCGCGCATGTAGGCGGCGATGGCTTCCCGCCCCTCCAGCCGCTCGGGCCAACCCGGAGGAGCGAAGGGGAACTCCATGACGCCGTGCTCGGCCCACAGGCCGACCCAGGCGCGCATGTCCTTGTCCAGGAGCAGGCTCAGGCTGTGGCGGTACAGATCCGCCGGCGAGGTCGTTGCGGGCATGAGGGTCTCCGTCCCGTACGATACGGACCAGCGGTCCGCTTCTTCCGGCAAAGATACGGACCGCCGGTCCGCATCGCAACCGGAGGAACCCCATGCCCGAACCCGAACGCAAGCCCCGCAAGGATGCAGCGCGTAACCGGGCAGCCGTCTTCGCGGCCGCCGACTCCCTCTTCGCCGACTGCCGGAGCCCCGAAGAAGTGACCATGGCCGACATCGCGGCAGCGGCGGGCGTCGGCAAGGGAACGCTCTTCCGCGCCTTCGGCGACCGCACCGGACTGATTCACGCGCTGTACGAGGCACGGCTCGAACCCATCAGGAACGCCGTCGAAGAGGGCCCGCCGCCACTGGGCCCCGCCACCCCACCGCTGCAGCGCGTGCCGGCCCTGCTCGATGCCGTCCTGTGCTTCAAGCTCGACAACCGCCACCTCGCACAGGCCCTCGAAGGGACCGGCACGGACAGCCCCTACCGGACGGAACACTACGAGCGCTGGCACACCCTGCTCCGTGACCTCCTGCAACGCGTCCCGGGCGCGGGTGACAGCGACTTCACCGCCCACGCCCTCCTCGCGGCCACCCGGGCCGACCTCGTTACATACCTGGCCGACGAGAAGGAGATGCCACGCGAGGAACTACGCGACCGGCTGTCGGAGTTCACCGCGGGAGTCCTGGGCAGCACCACGTGAAACGGCCCTGGCATCGATGAACCGCGGCGGCGACGAGCGGACGCGGTGCACCCTGGTCCCAGCCGAGACGTACGCTCACTCAACCCCGTCCAAAAACGGGACGATCGCATCGATGAAGTGCTCGTTCCGGTCGCCGACCACCATGTGCCCCGCGTCGGCCACATCGACGCGCCGGGCGTTGGGAACCCTGTCGCAGAACTGCTCGGCGATGTCTTCGCGCACCACGTCGCTGATTCCGCCGCGGACGAGCAGGATCGGCACGTCGGCGTGGCGCGCGGCGTCGAGGAGACGATCCGCCATGCCGGGCGGGTCCGTCCGGGCCTCGAAACTGTCCAGCAGCCGGGGGTCCCAGTGCCAGACCCAGCGGTCGCCGCGGCGTCGCAGGTTGTTCCGCAACCCCTCCGGGTCGTGCGGACGGGGGCGATGCGGCAGGTAGGCGGACACCATCGCGGCCGCTTCCCCGACGCTGGCGAAACCGTCCGGCCGGCGGCGCATGAACTCGATGATCCGGCGAACCCCGCGAGGGTCCGGTCTATGGGCCACGTCGACGAGCACCAGAGCGCGAATCGCCGCCCTGGGTGGCTCTCCGGCAGCAAGCAGTGAACTCAGACCCCCGAGCGAGGCGCCAATGAGTACCGGGCGACGGCCGAGTTCGGCGACGAGCGCCCGGACGTCCGCGGCGAACAGGTCGACGTCGTAGTCACCATCGGCCGACCATTCACTCGTGCCGTGCCCGCGCAGGTCCGGGGCGATGACCCGCCACCCCAGCTCGGCCAGTCGAGGGCCGCTCCGCCCCCAAGCACGTCGCGTCTGGCCGCCGCCGTGCAGCAGGACAAGAGGTGGCGAGGACGCCCCGCCCCACTCATCCGCCGCGAGCACGATCCCACCGCGGCCCACGAAGCTCCGGGGCCGTGGCAGCGCGCCGGCCGTCATACCGCGCCTCGGGTCCGCAGCGGCGCCAGCAGCTGGTCACGGTAGGGATCCGCAGCCGCCGCCGCGAGCGCGACGTCCAGTGCGAACAGGGCACGCGCGAGGAACCGGTCGTCGTCGATCAGGCCGACGACCCACTGATGCAGCGCTCCCACGCACGAGGTGCCGACAACGGCGGCCAGCGCGTCGGTGTCGATGTCGGCGTGCAGAAGGCCCTGTGTCCGCGCATCCGCCATCGCCTGGCGGAGCCGGGTGAGCGGACTGCGGTCGAGCACAAGGCCGCTTTCCTCCCACTCACGCACCATGCGACGCGCCACGACCGGGTCGCCCACGAACAACAGGACGGTCGACCTGACGACCTCCCGCGGGTCCCCGGCCCCCAGCACCGCCAAGCGGCGCTCGAGTTCATCCATGAACCCGGCGGCGAGCGCCTCCCAGATCTTGTCGCGCGATCCGATCAGGTTGTACACGGTGGCCGGTGCGACCTCCGCCCGCTCGGCGATCCGCTCGACACTGACCACCGACTCCGGGCTGTCCCGCAGGAGTTCGCGCGCCGCCTCGAGGATCCGGATCCGCCGCCGGGCCTTGTGCTGCTCACGCAGCCCGCCTTCGACCGTCTGCATACGCGCACACCCCTCCGCAAAACTTAGAGAGCCCTCTAAAAACTAGAGGCACCTCTGGACGCGGTCAACCATTGAGGTAGTGGGCAGCACAGACCGCCGCGAAGCCGAACCGAACCGGGCCGGACCGGACCGGCTCAGTATCCGGGGACCGAGCCCGGCTCCGGGAGGCTTCCCTTGGGCAGGCTGTCCCTCGCCGCCCCGGTCATGGCGCCGCCGAGGGACTGTCCCGCCGACCCCGCCGTCTGTCCGATGAACTGCTGGACGCCGGAGGTCGTCTGCCTCAGGGCACCGCCGCCCGCCCGGCCGACCGCGGGCAGGGTCCTCCCGAGTTCGCCGCCTCCGGCCGCCCGGCCCAGCTCCGCCGTCGTCTTCCGCAGGGCGTTGTCCACCGTCCCGGTCACCCTTTCCGGGTCGATACCCCCTCCGACCAGGTCGATGCCCGGCGCCCCGCCCGCGGCATGGGCAACGGCGCCCGGGCCGGTGACGCCTGCGCTCAGCGCGGCCGCGGTCAGGGCAGCCGCCGCGAGGACTCGTCGCATCCAGACTCCTTCAGTCAATTCCGGCAAGACGGGCCTTTATGGCAAGAACGAGCCGGAGGAGCTCCCGGACACGTCACCCGTTCGCCACACCCCCGACCAGGTCGCGAGCCGACGGCGGACCCCTGCGGCCTCTCCCCGCGTCGCGCCGGGCATGACCTCATGCCAGGCCCGCGAGGACAGTGGCCAAAGGGGCCGGGTCGGCGGGGCCCAGGTGCGGGGCGGGCAGGGAGTGGACGTCGAACCGGTTGCCGGGTGTTGCCGCGTCCGCCTCCTTGATCATGCGGTTCTGGAGGGCGAGCGGGATGCTGCGGTCGAGGGTGAAGCGAAGGTAGCTGCGGGGGATGCGGCCCCACGTCGCCGGGTGGCCGCGGGCGTCGTCGCGGATGAGCGAGGCCGATTCGTCCGGCTCGAAGGTGTTGAGCGCGTTGCGGAAGGCCGCGTCGCTGTACTCCGCCGCGAAAGCGGCCTTCGCCTTGGCGACGAAGTCGGGGTCCGCCGAGCGCCAGTTGTTGCGGAGGACGCCGGTCCGCTCGGGATCGCCGACGCTCGCAATGGTGGGGAGCAGCGTCGTCCTCCCCTCCGGGACCAGGAAGCAGTCGAGGATGGTGCGTATCCGGACGCAGCAGAACGCCGACAGGTACACCAGCCGCGCTATCGCGTCCGGCACCTGATTGCCCACCCTGGTGATCGTGGCACCGCCCATGCTGTGGCCGACCAGGATGACCGGGCCCTGCCGGGCGACGCGGCGCACGACGCCCACGACGTGACGGACGTTGTCCTCCAGGGTCGTCCCGGAGAGGACCGGCGACGGAGCGGTCGCGAAGGCAGCCGGGTCCTGCGGCGCCTGGTAGGAGGGTGGGAAGTTCGCCTGCACTCCATGCCCGGGGAGGTCGACGGCGAGCGCGCGGTGGCCCTCCAGGGTGAGCGCGGCGATCAGGGGGGCGAAGGCGTAGGCGTTGCTGTTGGCACCGTGGACGAGGAGGAACGTCGGCTGCTTGCTGGTCGCGCCCTCCTCCCTCCCGGCGTGCGCGCCGAGCAGGCTGCCCGCCGCGGCACCCGCACCGGCCGCGGCGACCACCGCCCCGGCCCGCCGCAACAGACGCCGCCTGCCGACTCCACCGGTCGGGGCGTCGCCGGACGTCCCGACGGGCGGGGACGCGTTCGCCGGCTCAGGCACGTGCTCGCCGTTCCGCGCCGCGTGCGACCTGTGCCCAGCCGAGGAGTACCGCGCCGATGGCGCCGACGGCCAGGTCGGTCCACTGCGGAAGCCCTGCGCCCCTGAGGAGGCCGGCCACGCCGAAGCTCGTGCTCCACAGCGCCTCGGTGAGGGCCGACCCGAAGCCCTGCACGAACAGGATCACCCCCAGGAGCCAGCGGGTGCGCTGCCAACTGCTCCGACGGTGTCGCCTTGTGCTCGTCACGGTCATGTCGTTTCCTCCGGTCGTCGGGCAAGGGATTCGGCGCGAGGGATTCGATACGTTCGTATCGATACGAAAGTATCACTAGAATCGGAGGCATGCCCAGACAGGTGGATTACGACAGCCGGCGGCGTCAGATCGTGGCGGCGGCCTTCGCCCTCGTCAGCGAACAAGGACTTGAGGGGATGACCATGCGCGACGTCGCGGCCCGGGCCGGCGTCTCGGTCGGAGCCGTGCAGCGCTGCTTCCCCAGCAAGGACGAGATGATGGCCTCCGTCGTGGAGGACATGAACGAGCGGGTCGGCGCGCGCGTACGGGGCCGGATCGCGGACTCCGCCGACCCGGACTCGGCGGCGACGATGCTGCAGCACACACTCGCCGGCATCATGCCGCACGACGAACCGGCCCTGGCGGAGAACCGGGTCTGGCTCGCCTTCGCCGCCCACGCGGCCGTCACCCCCACCCTGGCAGCCGTCCAGCGCGAACAGTACGAGGGGCTTGCGGAGCTCGTCGCTCTGCTGCTCCGCACGGCACAGGCATCCGGAGACGTCCGCCCGGACGCCGATGCCGGCGAGGAGGCGGACGCCCTGATCGCCCTCGCCGACGGACTCAGCATGCAGATCCTGATGGGCCGCCACACCCCCGACTCCGCCCTGGCGACACTCGACCGGCGACTCGCCACGCTCTGGGCCGCACAGTGACCCGAGTACGGTGTCCGGCCGCACGAACACCAAAATGAAGTACGAACGTGACCCGCTGCCTGAAACCTGGAGGTCCTGACATGACCAGTAAGTTCACCGAGCTTGCGATCGACTGTGCCGATCCCCACGGTCTCGCCCGGTTCTGGTGCTCGGTCCTCGGTTACGAGGTGCAGGACGAGGACGAAGCCGACGGGGTCGTCACCATCGGCTCCCCTGCCGTGCCGGAGGACAAGAACCGCCTTGGCCCGGTGCCACCGGTGTTGACCTTCGCGCGCGTGCCCGAGGGCAAGACCGTCAAGAACAGGCTCCACCTCGACGTCAGCCCGGCCGACAGGGAGCAGGACGAAGAAGTCCGTCGCCTGCTCGGCCTGGGTGCTCGATACGCCGACGTCGGCCAAGGCGACGAGCGCTGGGTCGTACTCGCCGACCCGGAGGGGAACGAGTTCTGCGTCCTTGCGGACCGCCGCCCCTGATCGGTCACGCCGCCGCCCATCACGGCAGGAATCCACTCCGTGCGCGTACGAGGCGGCGGGCGGCGCGGAACCATCCCCCTGGTTCCGCGCCGCCCGCCGGTCGGTGACGTCGGCCGTCAGCTGGAGGTCCTCCTCCAGGAATTCAGGCTTTCAAGCCCGGCCTTCGGGCTTTCGGTCACAGGCCCTCAAGCGGCTTTGGCGACCAGCTGGTCGGCGAGCTTGCACAGGCGGCGGACCGTGCGGTCCTCCATGGCCACGGGCGCGGCCGGAGAGAGCGCGGTGCGGTCGTAATAGGCGCCCGGGACGATCTCGGTGGCCGGGTCGCACAGGCGCGCAACGCGCTGCGCGCCCTCGACGGCGGAGTCGCCCTCGTGCGCGTAGAGCGGGAGCAGGGCGGTGTCGCAGATGCCGGGGTGGACGCTGACGGAGGTCCAGGGCGCCTTCTCGCGGGTGGAGATCGTCAGGGCGAGCTGGGACTGGGCGTAGGCGGCGAGGCGGGAGTAGCGCTTGGCGCGGTGGGGGTCGTTCCAGGCGATGGAGGCCGTGCGGTGCATGGCGGAGGAGACGTTGACGACGCGGCTGCCGGGCCGGGCGGACAGCGGGCCGGACAGCTCGTGGGTGAGGAGGTAGGCGGCCAGGAAGTTGACCTGGAAGGAGAGTTCGTTGCCGTCGGCGGTCACGGTGCGGCGCTCGGGAGCGGCGACTGCCGCGTTGTTGACGAGGACGTCCAGGGCGGGGTGCCCGTCGGCGATCCGGGCGGCCATGCTCCGTACCTCGTCGAGGCGGGAGAAGTCCGCGACGGCCAGGCACAGGCGCGAAGCGTCGGCGCCTGAGGCCACCAGCCGGCCGACGGCGTTCTGCCCGGAAACCACGTCCGGCGCGTGCACGATGACGGTGCAGCCCCGGCCCTCCAGCAATCGGGCGGTCTCCCAGCCGATGCCGGAGGTGGCGCCGGTGACCAGCACGGTCCGGGAGGCGGGCGGGACAGAAGACATGGTGATCCACTCCGGGATATGGGCAAGCGGGAAGGCGTCACCGGGCGCTCGGGAGCGCCGGCGAGCAGGTACGAGAGGTCGATGCGGTTCGGCGGCGGACCGCCCGCGCTCCGAGGTGCGTGGCGGTGTTGCTCGTGCCGCTCAGAGCACCGCGTTCACCCCACCGGCGGCGAACAGCGCGCAGGACGCGGCGACGCCGTATGAGGCGGCCGGTCGTCGTGGCGCAAGGAGCTGTTCACGTCGTCCAGTCAACGAGGCCGCCGCCCCGGTTTCAACCGGCATCCCGCTTTCCTGATGCCTCCCTGATACGAGGCCGGCCGGCCGCCCGGCCGCCCCGGTGAGAACGCGGACGGGGCGGCGTACGCCGACGCGGGGCCGGAGTGCGCCGCCCTCGGGCGGGACGAGTTGCGGGAGGCGGCCCGCGCGGTCGTCTCGGTTACTTCGGATCGCGGTTGAAGACCGCCTTCGACCAGAAGTAGCCGAGCGCGGAGAGAACCAGGCACCAGGCGACCGCGATCCACCCGTTGTTGCCGATCTCGGTGCCGAGCAGCAGCCCGCGCAGGGTCTCGATGGCCGGAGTGAACGGCTGGTACTCGGCGATCGGCTGGAACCAGCCCGGCATCGCGTCGACCGGGACGAAGGCGCTGGAGATGAGCGGGAGGACGATCAGCGGCAGCGCATTGTTGCTGGCCGCCTCGGCGTTCGGGCTGACCATGCCCATCCCGACCGCGATCCATGTGAGCGCCAGGGCGACCAGCGCCATCAGCCCGAACGCCGCCAGCCACTCCAGGGCCGTGGCATTCGTGGCCCGGAAGCCGATGGCCACGGCGACGGCACCCACGAGGACCACGCTCGCGACCGACTGCAGCACGCTGCCGATGACGTGCCCGATGAGCACCGAGCCTCGGTGGATCGCCATCGTGCGGAAGCGGGCGATGATGCCCTCGGTCATGTCGTTGGAGACGGACACCGCGGTCCCGACCACGGTGCCGCCGATGGTCATCATCAGGATGCCCGGCACGACGTAGGCGATGTACTCGGAGCGGTCGGCGCCGCCGCCCATGCCTGCGCTCATCACGTCACCGAAGATGTAGACGAAGAGCAGCAGCAGGACGATCGGTGTCAGCAGCAGGTTCAGGGTGAGGGACGGGTAGCGCCGCGCGTGCAGGAGATTGCGGCGCAGCATCGTGGACGAGTCGCGCAGGGCGAGGGAGAGGGAGCTCATCGGACAGCCTCCTTCGGCTGGTTCGGCTGGTTGGAGGCGGTCAGGGCGAAGAAGACGTCGTCGAGGTCGGGGGTGTGCACGGTCAGCTCGTCCGCTTCGATGCCGGCGGAGTCCAGCCAGTCGAGGATGGAGCGCAGCTCGCGCTGGCTGCCGTCGCTGGGGATCTGCAGCGACAGCGCCTCGTCGTCCCGGGTGACCTCGCGCAGCGCGGAGGCGGCGGACTGGTACGCGAGCGGGTCGGAGAACCGCAGCCGCACGTGTCCGCCCGGGATGAGCCGCTTCAGCTCCTCGGCCGTGCCCTCGGCGGCGATCTTGCCGTCGTTCAGCACCGCGATGCGGTCGGCGAGCTCGTCGGCCTCCTCCAGGTACTGGGTGGTGAGGAAGACCGTCGCCCCTTCGGAGACCAGTTCGCGGATGATGCCCCACATGTTGTGGCGGGAGCGCGGGTCGAGGCCGGTGGTCGGCTCGTCGAGGAAGATGATCCGCGGTTTGCCGACCAGGGTCATGGCGATGTCGAGACGGCGCTTCATGCCGCCGGAGTAGGTGGAGGCGGGCTTCTTCGCCGCCTCCACCAGGTCGAAGCGCTCCAGCAGCTCGGCGGCGACCCGCCGCCCCTCGCGCTTGGACAGGTGGTGCAGATCCGCCATGAGGAGCATGTTCTCCTCACCGGTGATCAGCCCGTCGACGGCGGAGAACTGCCCGGTAACGCCGATGGCGGCGCGCACCCCGTCCGGTGACTTGGCGACGTCGTGGCCCGCGACCTGGACCTGCCCGCCGTCGGCGGTGATGAGTGTGGACAGGATCTTCACGACGGTGGTCTTGCCGGCGCCGTTGGGCCCGAGCAGCCCGAAGACCGAGCCGGCCGGGATGCGCAGGTCGATGCCGTCGAGGACGGTCTTGTCGCCGTACGACTTGCGCAGGCCGATGGCGGAGACGGCGGCCGGCGACGTGTGGCCGTCGGTCCACTTAGGCGTGGACATGACAGAAGAAGGCATGAGGCCCTCCGTTCGAAGGCTGAAATGAGTGGGGATGAGGACGAGACAGGACGAGGATGTGCTGCTCAGACCTTGGCGCGGAGGATGTCGATGTTGCCGTACCGGGTACGGGCGCGGACCTCGACGGTGTCCTCGGTCTTCTCCGGGGCCTCGGACGCGGTGAGCGTGTTGCGCACCTGCCCGGAGCCCGAGTGGACGTCGAGCCAGGCGGCGGTGCCCTCGCGGATGCCGACCTCGATGGCACCGTAGGAGGTCTCCAACTGGAGGGTCCCGCGGGCCGCTTCGCCCACGCGCACGGTGCCGTGGGCGGTGGTGGCGGTGACCGAGGCCTCGGCGCGCGCGATGATGATGTCGCCGTTGGCGCCGCGCACCCGCAGGTCGCCGCCCGCGGCGCCGACGGTCGTGGTGCCGTGCGAGTTCTTCAGGACGGCCGGGCCGTCGACGGTGCCCACGCGCAGGCTGCCGGTGCTGGTGCTGATCTCGGCCGTGCCCTCGACGCGGTCCACGGTGATCGAGCCGTGGGAGGCGGTCAGCGTCAGCGGGCCGGTGGTGTCGAGGCGGACGTCGCCGGACGAGGTCTTCACGCCGACCTCGCCGAGCCGGCCCTCGCCGAGCACCTGGGTCCAGGCGCCGTCCACGTCGACGTGCGAGCCCGTGGGCAGTTCGACCGTCACGTCGACGATGCCGGGGCGGCCGAGGCCGAGCAGATTGCCCTTGGGCGTCCTGACGGTCAGTACGCCGCCCGCGTACGTGACCTCGGTCTGGTCGGCCGTCCGCACGTCCCGGTCCTTCTTCGGGTCGCGGGGCAGCACCTCGACGACGGTGTCGAAGCGGGCGCCCGCGGTGAACCGGATGGAACCGGCCTCCACGTGAGCCGTGGCCGAGATCGGTTCGGGAGTGTCGAAAGAAGGCATGGCTGTCCCGTCCTCTTGAGTCGTGGTGCGGATGAAGTGGTGCGGGGAAGTACTGCGGGGCAGTACTGCGGGCGCGGGGGCGGCTAGCGCACCCAGCCCGTGATGTTCTGTCCGACGGCCCGGGCCTTCTCCGTCGGACGCGGCCGGGTGCCGCCGTCGACCGCAGCCGACACGGTGCGCACCAGCCACGCGTTGACCGACAGGCCCTCGCGACTCGCGGCCTCCTCGGCGCGGGCCTTGAGGTGGGCCGGCAGCCGCAGATTGACGCGGGCGGTGCCGCCCTCGTCGCCGTCGGCCGGGGCCGGGGCCGGCCGATCCGGGGCCTTGGACAGTTCGAGGGGCGCGGCCGATTCGGCGAAGGCGCCGCCGTCGGTGGGCCGCAGGGTCACCACGAAGTCGGGATCCAGCCCGCGCAGCCGTATGTCGACCGAGCCGGGGGCGAGCTCGCGAGTGATCTCGTCCATCGCGGCGGAAAGCACGTTGAGCATGGTCAGACGGGTCGCCGACTCCAGAGGAGCGGTGAGCCGCTCGGCCAGCTCGCGGGCACCTTCCCCGCCGGCCTCGGCGGCCACCGCGAGTTCGCGGCGGAGGGTGTCGACGTACGGGGTGAGGTCCATGACGTCATCATGGCAGCGTCATGGCGCCATCCGCAAGTCCGAGTGGCGCCTTGCATGCGCGAGGCCAGGGGTGTGGCGCCCTGACCTGCAGAAAGAGGACTGGATCAACCTGGGTCATGGCGGCGCCAGCCGCGCTCAGGCCGTCTCGGGAGGGCGGAATGACGCCGGGCGCCACCGGGTGGCGCCGGTTGGCGTCGATTGGCGTCGGTTGGCGCCACCCGGCATCATGTGACGCCATGGGATACGGCAGGAAAGGATGACCTCCCCTGCCTCGCAGCTTGCCGCTGAGCCCCGAGCCCACCCGTGGGCCGCACGATCAGGCCTGCCCGGCAGAGCCGAACCGGCCGATGGGCGCGTAGTCGCCGCGGTAGGTACGCACCGCCATCCCGAAGCCCGAGCCGCCCTGCATGCCGAGGCCGAGCGGCACCTGGGCGTTGTCGGCCACGGTGTCCCGAGCGGCTTGCGCGACGAGTCCGGGAAGATTCCCGGACTCGACATGCCGTGTCAGCGCCTCGCGCATCCTGCGCAGGATCCGTGGATGGCGGCCCACGGGACAGCCGATGAGCTCGGGTGCCGTTCGAGCGTCCCAGGAGAGACGCCCGCCCGGACAGGGGTGGGCGCGGGCAGGTCCCCGCAAGTGGGTGATGCCCTGGTCCAGGGCGGCTTCCAGGTGTTCGATGCTTCCTGTCGTCATGAGGATCATCACGCCGCCCTGGACTCCGGCGAGGAGGGCCGCGGCCTCGCGGTCGGCGTCCAGTTCGGAGGAGACCTCGCCGGTGTCCTGCATGTGGCGGATCCCTGCGGCGAGTTGGTCCTGCCACCGCTGCAGGAGTTCACGGGCGACTGTCCGCGCGGCGTCCGTGGCCGTTCCCAGCTGGGACACGGCCGTGTGCAGGGGGCAATTCTCGCCTTGTGCTCGGTAGCGGGCGACGACCTTGTCCCGCCACTGCCACCACGCGGCCCAGCTGGTCAAAGAGCCCAGCTCCGGCTGCTGGTCGTCGATGACCCGGGCCGCCTCGTACCGGGCGACGGCCAGCAGCAGTTCGTCCTTCCCGCCGGGGAAGTAGTGGAACAGCTGGCTCTTGCTGGTCGCCGTGCGGGCCATGACGTCCTCGAGCCGCAGGGAGAACACGCCCTCATCCCGGATCTCCTCGGCGGCTCCCTCGATGATGCGCTGCTTGGTGGCGGCGCCCTTGCGGGTCAACGACACGTGTCCTCCGTGTGCATGAAGCGTGTCCGGTGGGGATGCGGCACGGCCGGTCAGGGCAGGAGGAGCAGCTTCCCGGTGGTCCTGCGCGACTCGATGTCCGCGTGGGCACGGGCCGCGTCCGCCAGGGCGTAGCGGCCTCCGACGCGCGGGGTGAGCCGACCGCCGAGGAGCAGGTCGAAGAGCTCTCCGGTGCGGTGGACCAGGGCCTCGCGGGTGGGCACGTGGTGGTGCACCACCGGGTACGTCAGAAGGATGCTGTTGGGCAGGTCGGTCGGCCGGAAGACCGGAACGCCCATGAAGGGGCCGTAGTACGCGTGGACCCCGTGCGGGCGCAGGGCGAGCTGTGAGGATCGGAACGTCTCGGTGCCGCCGCCGTCGTAGACGACGTCGGCTCCCCGGCCGCCGGTCAGTTCCCTGATCCGCTCCTCGAAGCCGCCGCCGGAGTGGACGAGCACGTGGTCGGCGCCGGCCTCCTTCGCGATGGGGGCCTTCTCCTCGCGGGAGACCAGGCCGATCACGTCACCGCCACGGGCCTTGATCATCTGGGTGAGCAGCAGGCCCACTCCGCCCGCCGCCGCGTGCACCACGGCCGTGTCGCCCGGACCGATCGCGTAGGTCTCCGTGCTGAGGTGGCCGGCGGTGAGTCCTTGGAGCATGACGGCGGCCGCGGTCTCGTCCGTGATGCCGTCGGGCACCTTGACCAGCGAGTCCGCCGGGACGGCGACCAACTCGGCGTAGCTGCCCGGGTGGTAGAACCAGGCCACCCTGTCGCCGACGGCCAAGCCCTCGACCCCCGCGCCCAGAGCGGTGACGTATCCCATCCCCTCGGCGCCCAGGACCACGGGAGCGGCCCAGCCGGGGCCGCCCTGCGCGCGGGCGCCGGTGTCCATGTAGTTCACTCCCGCGGCACCGAGCCGGACCAGCGCCTCGCCGGGGCCGGGTACCGGGTCAGGTAACTCGGTCCATCGCAGGACCTCGGGACCGCCGTGTTCCTCGATACGGATCGCGTGCATGGGCAGCACCTCTCTGTGCGGACGAACGTGTTCGTGAAGTGGTTCGACGAGCACAGTAGGAAGCCAGGATTGGACCCTCAAGTCCAAAGTCCGGGCGCATGGGGCGGGTACCGCTGTCACCCCGTTCAGGCGACGGCGGTCTTCCTGCGGGCGCGGTACGCGGCGGCCTTGAGCTTGTTGCCGCAGGACTCCATGCCGCACCACTGGCGCCGGCTGCCGCGCGAGCGGTCGATGTAGACGCGGGTGCACTCCGGGTTGCCGCACTCCTTCAGCAGGGGTACGTCCGGGCCGCTCAGGAGTTCCACCGCGTGCCGGGCGACGGTGGACAGCGCTTCTCGCTGCGTCGCCGCCGTCCAGCGGCCGGAGTGGGTCAGCTGCGGTGCCGCGGGAGCCCTGCGGGCCGCCTCGTTGACCACGGCCAGCGCCTCGTCGTCGAAGTCCGTGCCGAGGCGCCGGGCCGTGATCAGCTGGTAGACGGCCTCCCGTAGCGTCGTCGCCCGCCCCACGTCGGCCTGCCGGGCCGGCGAGACGGAGTCGACGATGCCGGACTCCACGTACCACGCGTCCAAGCGGTCCGGTGCCGCGAACATCTCGAATCGCGCCGTGCGGCGCGCCCGGAGCGTGGCCGCGAAGTCCAGGGCCGGGCTGCCGCACACGAAGACGTGATCCATGTTCACGTCACCATCTTGGTGGGTGACTATGACGCTCGCAAGGATCGACGGCCACAGCCGAGGTCAGCGGTTCAGGCCTGCGGTGCTCCCGTCTCCGTCAGTTCGCCGTCGGCGACCCGCAGCCATCGGTCGACGCCGATCCGTTCGAGGAAGCGTTCATCGTGGCTGACCACCACGAACGCGCCGCGGTAACACTGCAGGGCGCTCTCAAGCTGGCCCGCGCCGACCAGGTCGAGGTTGTTCGTCGGCTCGTCCAGCAGCAGGAGCTGCGGGGCCGGTTCGGCGCACAGGACGCAGGCCAGGGTGGCGCGCAGGCGTTCGCCGCCGGAGAGCACGCGCACGGGCAGGTGTGCTCGGGGGCCGCGGAAGAGGAAGCGCGCGAGCAGGTTCATCCGCTCCGCCTCCGGCCGGTGCGGGGCGAACACCGCGAAGTTCTCGGCCACGGTGCGGTCGGGGTCGAGCAGGTCCAGGCGCTGCGAGAGGGAGGCGATGCGCCCGTCGGCACGCTTGATGCTTCCGCCGTCCAGGGCCAGATCACCGGAGATCAGCCGCAGGAGCGTGGTCTTGCCCGCGCCGTTGGGGCCGGTGAGCGCGATGCGTTCGGGCCCGCGGATCGAGAGGTCGAGGCCTTCCCCCGCGAACAGGTTCCGCTCGCCGTGGCGGATCTGCATCCGCTCGCCCAGGATGACGGTGCGTCCGGCGGGGACGTCGGTGTCGGGGAGTTCCAAGGTGAGCCGCTGGTCGTCCCGTAGGGCGCGCCCCGCTTCGTCGAGCCGGGACTGTGCCTCGTGGACGCGGGTGGCGTGCATCTGGCCCGCCCGGCCGGCGGATTCCTGGGCGCCGCGCTTCATGTTCCCGGCGAAGATGCGCGGCAGGCCGGCGTTCTTGAGGTTACGGGCGGCGTTGCTCGCGCGGCGCTCGGCACGTTCGCGCGCCTGCTGCATCTCGCGCTTCTCCCGCTTCAGCTCCTGTTCGGCGTTGCGTACGTTCTTCTCCGCGACGTCCTGCTCGGCCCGCACGGCCTGCTCGTATTGGGTGAAGTTCCCTCCGTACAGCCGGAGTTCACCGCGGTCGAGTTCGGCGATGCGCTCCATGCGGTCCAGCAGGGCCCGGTCGTGGCTCACGACCAGCAGACTGCCGCTCCAGTCCGAGAGCACGTCGTAGAGCTTGTGGCGGGCTTCGAGGTCGAGGTTGTTGGTCGGTTCGTCCAGCAGCAGTACGTCGGGGCGCTTGAGCAGCTGCGCCGCCAGCCCGAGGCTGACGATCTGGCCGCCGCTGAGCGTGCCCAGGGTCCGGTCGAGGGCGATGTGGGCGAGGCCGAGCCGGTCGAGCTGGGCTCGGGTGCGCTCCTCGATGTCCCAGTCGTCGCCGATGGCCGTGAAGTGCTCCTCGCTCACATCGCCGGACTCGACGGCGTCGATGGCGCGGATCACCGCGTCGACGCCCAGGACCTCGGCCACCGTCGGCTCACCGGTCAAGGGGAGGGTCTGAGGGAGGTAGCCGATCGTGCCGTTCACGGTCAACGTGCCGGCTGTGGGGCACAGTTCACGGGCGATCAGCTTCAGGAGGGTGCTCTTGCCGGAGCCGTTCGGCGCCACGAGACCCGTACGGCCGGCGCCCACGGTGAAGGACAGGCCCTCGAAGACCGGGGTGTCGTCGGGCCAGGAGAAAGCGAGCCGGGAGCAGATGACGGAAGCGTCGGACATGGGATGACCTCGTGAGGAAAAGAGGGCAGGCCGCTCCACGAAGAAACCGCTGGGCGGGAACCGTCATGCGGAGAGCGCTGCCCCTGAGACAGGGAAGAGGGGATGACGAGACGACCACGACGGCGGCGCTGCCACATGCGCGCCTGCCGGTGGTCGATCAGATCCGGGTATCACCCGGAGATGTCGTCGTCACCCGCCATGTCTGAACTCCTCTGCGAAGGATCACTGCCGAAACAAACTTATCAGGCTCCGCGCGGCCGCCGGCAAGCCCTTTTCTCCACGGGGGGTGGTGCGCTTCAGAGCACCAGGTCCCACGCCAGACAGGTCAGCAGACTTCCCGTCCCTTCGGGGCCACTGATGTCTCGCGCGGAGCTCCTCGGCGAAGCCTCCTTCGTTTCGACCATGTCCTCGTAGGCGATCCGCTCGGGCAGCGCACCGAACCGCGCGTGGCGCATCACCGAGCCGCTGTCCTGCGTGTTGCGGTCTTCCATCGTCAGCCTCCCGTTCCCTGGGACCTCAGGAAATCCTGCGCCCGCCGGACTCCCGACGAACGCCATGGGCGTGCCATACGACTGTGACACAGCGCCCGTCACTGGTCAAACAGGTGACGCACGCCAAGTCGTCGGATATCAGCGACATTTGACCGACTGAGATCCGCCAAAATGACTCACACGTGGCGTGGGTGGGGCGGCGGGCGCCTATGCCCGTACGGGTGCCCCCAGTTGCTCGGCCAGGAGGCGCACGACCTCCATGGGGTGCTGGACCAGGAAGAAGTGCCCGCCGGGGAAGGCCTTCAGTGCGAAGGCGCCTTCGGTGTGCCCGGACCAGGCGGTGGCCTCCTCCACGGTCAGCTTCGGATCGCCGTCGCCGACCAGGCAGGTCACAGGGCTGCGCAGGGGCGGCCCGGGTTCCCAGACGTACGTTTCGGCGGCGCGGTAGTCGGCGGCCCGGTTGGCCGGGAGGATCATGCGCAGCACCTCCTCGTCGGCCGGCGGCCGGTGGACGGCCTCTCTGCGGTGCGTGGACGGGGCGCGGCGCCCGGAGACGAAGACGGCGGCGGGCACGGTGTCCTCCCGCTCCAGGCGCCGGGCGATCTCGAAGGCGAGGGAGGCGCCCAGACCGTGGCCGAACAGGGCGAGCGGGCGGTCGGTCCAGGGGAGCAAGGCGCCGAAGACCTGGTCGGCGAGGGCCGGTACGGAGTCGACGAGCGGTTCGGTGCGGCGGTCCTGGCGGCCGGGGTACTGCACGCACAGCACTTCGACGGTCTCGGGCATGGCCCGGGACAGGGGGAGGTAGAAGCCGGCGGAGCCGCCCGCGTGGGGCAGGCACACCAGCCGGACGCGGCTGTCGGGACGCGGGTGGAACCTGCGGATCCACAGGCAGTCGTCCGCGGCGAGCGGGGTGTGCACGGAGTCGTTCCTTTCCGGTTCTCCGGTGCTCCGGTCCGGGAAAGGGCACAGCGGAGTGCGGGCACCCGCCCGCGTCCTCCTGCCGGGCCGGTCCCGAGGAGGACCGGCCGGGGCCGGTCCTCCTCGGGGTTCCTCCGGTCCGCGGGTCAGGACGCGGTGACGTCCTGCTTGATGATGCGCTCGACGTTGCGCTCCGCCAGCGCCGTGATGGTCACGAAGGGGTTGACGCCGATGCTGCCGGGGATGAGCGAGCCGTCGGTGACGTAGAGGTTCTTGTAACCGGCGACCCGGCCGTAGTTGTCGGTGGCCTTGCCCAGCACGCAGCCGCCGAGCGGGTGGTAGCAGAAGTCGTCGGCGAAGGCCTTGAGCTGCTTGCCGAAGAGGTCGTACCGGTACATCGTGGTGTTGGCCTTGTTGATGCGGTCGAACAGCGACTTCGCGGCGGCGACCGCGGGCGCGTTCTGCTCCCGGGTCCAGCGCAGGTCCGCCCGGTCCTTGGCCGCGTCGTAGACGAAGGTGCCGCGCTGCGGGTTCTTGGTGATGGCCAGGTACAGGCTGACCCAGGTCTCCACGCCCGCCGGCATGGGCGCGATCTCGGCGAAGACCGGGGCGTCGGGGTTGTCCCAGTCGTCGATGCCCAGGGCGGGGATCGACGACTGCTTGGTGCCCGTGGGGTTCCACATGTGGTTGGCGCGGGCGGTCATGATGTTGCCGTTGGGGCCCCAGCCCGCGCCGATCTCGGAGCTGAGGTTCGGCAGGGTGCCGGTCTCCCGGGCCCGCAGCAGCAGTTCGGTCGAGCCGAGGCTGCCGGCGCCGAGGAAGAGGTGGCGGCAGGAGATCTCCTTGGTCGCCAGCAGCTTGCCGTCAGGGTCCTTCTGCTCCACGGTCAGCAGGTACGTGCCGTCCTTCTGCTGACGGATCGTCTTGACCTGGTGCAGGGTCTCGATGGTGACCTTGCCGGTGCCCAGGGCGGCCGCCAGGTAGCTCTTGTCGAGGGAGACCTTGCCGTGGTTGTTGCCGTAGATGACCTCGGCGGCCAGCCCGGACTTGGGCACCGTGCCGTCCGCCTCGCGCCGCATGTAGTCCCAGTCGTAGACGTTGGGCACGAAGGTGGTGCTCAGGCCCGCCTTGGCGGCCTGCTCGCGGGAGACGCGGGCGAACTTGTACCACTCGGTCTGCTCGAACCAGTTCTTGTCTATGTTGCCCACCCGGAGGGTGGAGTTGGCGCGCGGGAAGTACCGGTCGTACATCTCGGCGGCGTCGACCTGGGGCAGCACCTCCTCGAAGTACGAGCGCCGGGGCGTGACCGCCATGCCGCCGTTGACGAGCGAGCCGCCGCCGACGCCGCGTCCCACGTACACGGACATCTGGTCGAAGTTCACCCGGTCCAGGACGCCCGCGTAGGGGTCGATGTCCCGGTTGGCGAGGTCCAGCCACAGGAAGGAGCCCAGCGGGGCCTCCGTGCGGGTCTTGAACCAGCTGGAGCGCTTGTCGGGCTTGAGCATCCCGCTGAAGACGTTGCCGTCCGGGCCGGGCTGGTTCCACAGCTGGCCCATCTCCAGCATCAGCGTGGGGACCCCTGCCTCGCCGAGGCGCAGCGCGGAGACGGCCGCGCCGTAGCCGGTGCCGACCACGACGGCGGGGACGAACGTCCCGCTCCCCCCGCCGGTCCGGGCGGCGGCGGCCGCGCGGGGGGCGGCGGTGATCGTGGTCTGGCCGGCGAGTGCGGCGGCGCCCAAGGCCGCCAGGCCGAGCATGCGGCGGCGGGACAGGGGCTGGTGTGCTACCACGCTGTTTCTCCTGAGCTTTCGGGGAGAGGAAGGCGAATGCGAGGGCGCGCGGGACGGCACGGCCGTGAGGATGTCCCGGTACGGTCCGGTGCCGGCAGCCGTTCGCGCTTCTCGTCCGGGTGACCGGGGACGCTCACCCGGCCTGTGGAGGCCGGGTGGTGAATCCCGGATCACCCCGAACTGGACGGTATGGAGACCGCTCGAAGAGTGTCAACGAAATCCGGACGGGTCCGCACTAACCCTGTGGCCGCCGGGCCCGGAGGTTCGGTTACTGCAGGTACGGAGGCTTCGGTTCGGTACGGGCCCGGTCAGTCGTCCGCCGGTCCGGGCAGCAGGAGGGAGAACGCGGCCAGTTCGGCCCGTCCGGCGACGTGGAGCTTGCGGTAGGCGCTGGTGAGGTGCTTCTCCACGGCGCGTGAGCTCACCTCCAGCCGTTCGGCGATGTCCTTGTTGGGCACGCCGCTGGCGGCGAGCCCGGCGACCCTGCGTTCGGAGCGGGTGAGCGCCGCCACCGCCACCGGGGTGCGGGAGCCGGCCGGGTCGGCGAGTTCCCGGGACGCCCGCTCGGCGATCCACGGCACGCCGCAGGCGAGGGCCTGGTCGCGGGCGCGCCGCAGCCTGACCTCGCCCTCGGCGTGCCGCCCGGCGGCCAGCAGCCGTCGGCCCAGGAGCAGTTCGGTGCGCGCCGCTTCCATGGTGTTCACGGACTTCTCCAGGAGGCCGGCGGACTCGCGCAGCAGCTCGATGCCCCGCTCCCCCGGCGTGGCCGCGCCCCTGACCCGCTGGACGCGGCCCATGGCGACGGGGGTGCCCCAGGCCACGGCCCGCTCGTACTCCTCGTCGGCGAGTTCGAGGGCCTGCTGGGTCCGGCCCAGGCGGTGGTACAGCCCGGCCGCCCAGGTGCGCCAGGGGACGAGGGCGGGGTTGCGCCATTCGGCGCGTTCCGCCGAGCGGCCCCAGTCGAGGATGTACTCCAGTGCCGTGGCCGGGTCGCCCTCGACGGCCGCGACTGAGCCTCTGAGGAGCTGGAGGGGCGAGGGCCGGAAGTCGTGGTCCGCGATCTCGCGGTGGTGGGCGAGCAGCCGCCGGGCCAGCCCGGTGTCCCGGCTGTGGACGGTGACCATGACGAGGGCGGCCATGGAGGACAGCGTGGCCCACTCCGTCATGCCGAGTCCGAGGGCTTCCTCGGCGTGGGCCCTGGCCTCCTGCAGGCGTCCCCGGGACAGCTGGAGGTGGGCGAGCTCGGTGGCGATCACCGCCCGGGGGGCGGGAGCGCCGTCCCGGCGGGCGCGCTCCCGCGCGATCATCAGCCAGGGGCCGATGGCCTCCAGCGATTCCGCGGCCACCAGGACGCCGGTCAGGTGCGGCAGTGCGGTGTGGACGTGGGAGGGGGCCGCGGGTTCGTGCTGGAGGACGCGGTTGGCGTGGAAGGCGACGTCGGCGGCGGTCATCTGCTGGGTCACGGTGGCGCCGTGCAGGAGCACGGTGACCAGTTCGCGTTCGGCGGCGGTGTGGATCGGGGGCGTGCCGCCCAGGGCGCGCAACCGTTCGGCACAGCGTCCGATCTCACCCGGACCGGCCACGGCGATGTGGCGCAGCCGGGCCTCCAGCCGCAGAGCGGCCTGGCGTTCGGCGCCGCCGAGGCCGTCCGGGTCGCCCAGGTCGGCGGCCACCTTGGCGACGGTGTCGATGACCGGCGGGGGGCAGCTGCCGAGCAGGAAGGGCGGGATGCGGGCGGCGGCGAGCGCGCGCCCGGCGGGGGTGGGGAGCAGGAGGAGGGTCTGGGAGAGGTGCCGCAGGGCGGCCTGCGGGTCGGTGTCGCGCTCCGAAGCGGCCAGGTCGAGCAGCAGGGCTGCCCGGCCGGCGCCGGACGACGAGCTGCCGAGCAGGGCCCGGCGCAGGTAGCGGGCGGCATCCTGGGGGGCTCCGCGGCGTCGCGCGGCGGTTGCGGCGGAGCGCAGTACCTCGACGGTCCAGTCGTCGTGGCACGAGGTGACGGCGAGGAGCCGGGCGGCCGCCCGTTCCGCCGGGTGGCCGCCGCTGTGCAGCAGGTGCGCGGCACGCAGGTGGATGTCCTCGTGTTCCGCGGATGTCATCGATTCCTCGGCGGCCTCCCGTACGGAGGGGTGGACGAAGCGCGGTGCGGGGCCGTCGGTCAGCAGGCCGAGGCGGCGCAGGGACCGTGCGGCCTCCTCGCTGCCGGCGGTGTCGAGCTCCGCGAGGTCGCCGGCCAGTTCGAGGCCTGCGTCCTCGCCGAGGACCGCCAGTGCCCTGGCGAGCCGGCGTACGGGGGCCGGCTGGGAGCGCAGGGCGACGGTGAGGCGCTCGTGCAGTGCGACGGCCCGGGGTTCCGGAACGGCGAGGGCGTGCCCGGGGGACGGTTCGTCCGGGACGAGGGCGGCCAGGGCCGCGGTGAGGAAGAGGGGGTTGCCGCCCGATGCCTGGTGGCATGCGGCGACGTGCGCGGCGCCGCCGGGGCGGCCCAGGTGGTCGGCGACGAGGGCCTCGACGGTCTCCACGGGCAGCGGGGCCAGGTGGAGGGGGACGGCGCGTTCCGTGAGGGCCTGCACCGGTGGTGCGTCCGCGCCCGGCTCGCCCTCCCGTACGCCGACGACCATGGTGGCGCGCACGCCGGGCAGCCGCTTGGCGAGCGCGCCGAGCCAGCGCAGGGAGGGCGGGTCGGCCCACTGGAGGTCGTCCACGAGGACCAGCAGGGGCTTGCCCGCGCTGTACTCGGTGACGAACGAGAGGAGTTCGGCGAACCGGTCCGGGCCGGGTACGGGGTCGAGGGCCCGGCCGCCCGGGAGCGGGTCGAGGAGCTGGCTCACGACGCCGAAGGGGAAGTCCTGCTCCTGCGGGGCGCAGCCGGCGGTCAGGGCGCGCAGGCCGCGCCGTTCGGCGAGCGCGGGCAGCCGCCGCAGCAGGGCGGTCTTGCCGCTGCCGAGGCCGCCCGTCACGGCCAGCAGGCGGCCTTCGCCCCGGTGGGCGGACTCCATCGCCGCGGTGATCAGGTCGAGTTCGCGTTGGCGTCCGCGAAGCGGTGTCATGATGTCGCCTTCGGTTGGTGCCCCAGCGCGGCGGCCAGTCCGGCCCGGCCCTGGATGCCCAGCTTGCGGTAGGTCTTGGTCAGGTGCAGTTCGACGGTGCGCGGAGTGACCGACAGCCGGGACGCGATGGCCCGGTTGGGCAGGCCCTCGGCGGCCAGTGCGGCCACCCGCAGTTCGGCGCCGGTCAGTTCCTGCCGGGGCGCCGGTGCGGGGCCGGGGCCGGGCGGGAGGCTCCGGTCCTCCGCACGCCGGCCCTCCGCACGCCGGCCCTCCGCACCGGCGGCAGGCAGTCTGCCGATGCGGGCCTGGTTGCGGTGGCCGGTGGGGGCGGCGGCGCGCGGGGAGGGGTCCGGTGTGCGCCGGCCGGTGGGCTGCGCGGTACCGGGGCCCGCGGGCGGCCGTCCTCCCTCCGCCACGTTCCCGGGCCGGGCCCCGGGGACGCCCCAGGCGCGTGCGAGGTGCTGTTCCTCGGCGAGGAGGCCGGCGGCCACGGGGTCGTCCGCGGGCGCCCCGCAGGCCGAGGCGGCGACCCAGCGCCAGGGCAGGAACGCGGGGTTGGTCACCTGCCGGGCGAGCAGCCTGCGCCCGCACTCCAGCAGGTCGGCCAGAGCCCGCTCCCGCTGGCCGCGGGCCAGGCGGGTCCGGCCCCGGGCGTAGAACAGGAGGGCCCCGGCCAGTCCAGCCACGGTGCCGTACGGCTGTGCCAGGGCGAGGAGCCCTTCGGCTTCGTCCGGATCGCCCTGTTCCAGCCGCACCAGGGCCGCGAGGGCGATCAGCCCCGGGGTGAGGAACGGAGAGCGGCAGTTGCCGAGCATGGCCTCCTGGGCCCGGTCCAGTGCGTCGGACGCGGCGCCGGGCCGTCCGCGGCCCAGTTCGGCGAGGCCGGTGACGAGCAGGGCCAGGCCGGCCACCGGGCGCACGTCCGCGTACCGGGCGCGTACGAGCACGGTGTCGAGGGCCGTGCAGGCCTCCTCGTGGTCGCCGCTGAGCACCAGTACGTGGCAGGCGGCCACCTGCAGCAGGAGCGGCACGGTGCGGCGGGCGGCCTCCGGGGCGAGGGCGGTGCGGGCCAGGCGGCGGGCCAGGCCGATGTCCTGGCCGCGCAGGGCGGTGCGCCAGGCCGCGGCTGCGGCCTCCGCCGCCCCGGCGGGCTGCGCGGGCAGTGGCGGGACCGGAGGGCTGTCCAGCTCGTGGGCGGCTTCCGGCTCGCTCTGTTCGGCGAGCCAGTACAGGGCGCGCAGGGCGGCCGCATCGTCGCCGTCCGGAGCGGCGCGCTCGGCGGCTCCGGCGATCAGTGGCTGGGCGGCGGCCATGTCGCCGCGGGCCACCAGGAGCTCGGCAGCGCGTACCCAGGCGGGTCCGGCGGTGGCATCGGCGGGGGCGAGCAGGGCCTGGCGCAGGTGCCGGTCGGCGGCCCCCGGGTCGGAGGGCAGGAGGGCGACCGCGAGTTCGGTCAGCAGCGGGACGCGCTGCGCGGGCGGTGCGGGTTCGCGCAGGGCACGCCGGAGCAGCCGGGCGGCGTCGGCCGTCCGGCCGGCGGTGCGGTGGCGGGCGGCCTCGCCGCGCAGGATGCCGACGGCCCAGTCGGCGCCGTCGGACCGCGCGCCCAGCAGCATGCGCGCCACCGCGCTGTCGGGGGCGGCGGCCCGGTACGCCCATGCGGCGGTGCGGGCGTGGAGGGTCTCCCGGCTCTCGACGCTCAGGCCGGCCAGGACGGTCTCGGCCGCCGCCGGGTGCCGGAACGCGGGCCGGTCGCCGGGGAGGAGCAGGCCGGTTCCGGAGAGCCGGGCGAGGGCGCGGGGCGCGTGCGCCCCGGTGAGCGCGGTGATCATGGAGTGGGTGCAGTCGGGCCCGGCGGCCGCGATGACGCACAGAACGGCGCGGAGTTCTTCGGGCAGCACGGTGAGGGTGTGCCGGGTGCGCTGCCGGACGGCCTCCGCGGCGCAGCCGGCGAGGCGGGGCAGGTGATCGGCGGTCGGCCGCCATCCTTGGCACGCGAACTGGCTGGTGAGCGAACGCAGCAGGGCGGGGTTCCCGTCGACGGCACGCACCGCCGCTTCCTGGAACACGGGGTCGGCCGGGGTGTCCCATGCCCGGGCGAGGAGGTCGCCGACGGCGGGGTCCGGCAGCGGGCCGAGGGCGAGGGTGTGCCGGACGACGGTGTGCTCACCGTCCAGGGGGCACGCGTCGATGCGGTCCCCGGGTCCGGCGGGGGCGGCGTCGCTGCGGGAGGTGAGCAGCATCAGGGAGGTGCCCGCGAGGCGGCGGCCGAGGGCCTGCAGCCAGCTCAGGCTCGCCCGGTCGGCGCAGTGGAGGTCGTCGGCGACGAGGAGCAGCGGCTCGGTGCGGGCGGCGGCGAGGAAGTCCCGGCACAGGTCGGCCCGTTCCGGCTCCCACGGGCCCTGGTGCGGCGGCGGGGCCGCGGCGTGGCCGCTGCGCGCCAGGGCCCCGTGCAGTTCGGCGGCGAGGCTGTGGGGCAGGCCGGCCTCCTCCGGGCAGGCCTGGGCGGCGGCGACCCGTATGCCGGCCCGGCCGGCCAGGGCGGCCGCGCGTTCCAGCAGGGCGCTGCGGCCGATGCCGGGCGGTCCGTGCACCTCGGCGAGCACGGGCCGGCCGTGGCGCAGCTGCTGCAGCGCGGCGGAGAGCAGGGCTTCTTCCCGTTCGCGGCCGGCGAGCGGTGAGGGCGCGCCCGGGCCGTCGCCGGGCGGACGGGGAGCGGGCTGCGGGGTGGTGGTCGGTGACATGTCCGTTCTCCCGCTCACCGGCCCGTCGCCTGCAGCCCGGCGGGGCGAAGGCCGCCGGGGAGCTCGGCGCGGCCCCGTACGCCGAGCTTGCGGTAGACGTTGGTCAGATGCATCTCCACCGTGCGGGTGGTGATGAACAGCGTCTCGGCGATCTTCTTGTTGCTCGCTCCGTCGCGCGCCAGGGAGGCCACGCGGCGCTCGCCGGCGGTGAGGGAGTCCAGCGGGCTGGCGGCGAGCTGCGGCATCCGTCCGCCCGCGGTGACCAGCAGTCTGCGCGCGATGGCGGCGAGCAGGTGGTAGCCGCAGTGGGTGGCCCTTTCGATGACGCGGCGAAGGTGGCGGCGTGCGCCGTCGGTGTCGCCGTGGCGCAGCAGTTCGTGGCCGAGCTGGTATTCGGCCTTGCCGAGCTCCAGGCGGGCCGGGGAGGAGGCCAGGGCGTCCACCGAGTCGCCGAGGAGCCGCAGCCGGGTCCGGCCCTCGGCGACGCAGGCCGCGGCGAGCAGGCCCAGGCCGAGGGCCCGGGGGGTGCCCCAGCGCCGGATGTCCGGCTGGACCCGCTCGACGAGCTCGGCGGCCTCGGCGGTCCGGCCGAGACGGGCGAGGGTGGTGGTGGCGGGCAGCCACCAGGGGGCCAGGAGCGGGTTGGCCACGCCTGCTTCCTCCAGGCTGCGGCCGCACCTGCGCCACACGGCCAGGGCGCCTTCCAGGTCGCCCTGTTCGCGCAGCGCCCGGCCGCGGACGTAGAGGTAGTGGTGCCACTCGAAAAGGCGGTGCTCGAGCACGAAGTCGGTGCGCACCAGGCGGTCCAGCACGACGCACGCGTCGGCGGTCCGGCCCGCGGAGAGCAGGGAGCTGCCCAGGGCGATGTGGGCCATGGGCGCGGGGTCGCCCTGCCCGTCCCGCTCGGCGAGCACGAGGGCGGCCTGCGCCTGCCGCAGGGCGCCGGCGATGTCGCCGGCGTCGTGGAGGGCGAGGGACCGGCCGGCCAGCGCCGGGACCCGCACCCTCGCGCCGTGGCGGGCGAGGCCGCCGGCGCAGGAGCGCTCCAGGCCGGCCAGCGCCTCGTCGACGGCGTCCGCCAGGCCGAGCACGGTGGAGGGGCCGATGACCCACCAGCCGGCGGCGGGGGCCTCGTCCTCGACGCGTAGCGCCTTGCGGGCGAGGGCGGCCGCCTCCCCTGCAGGCCTGCCCTCCAGGCAGGCCATGACGCTCATGGCGGCCAGCAGCTGGCGCTCGGCGGGGCTGTCGCCGTGCGGCAGCGCCCAGGTGAGGGACCGTTCGCGGGCCGCGGACATGGCCGTCGTGTCGTTGACGGCGGTGACCAGGAGGGCCGAGGCGACGGTCGTGCGCAGTTCGCGGTCGGCGGGCCCGGGGCCGGTGCCGGCGCCCAGGCCGGCGTCGAGACGGTCCAGGACGTCTCCGAGGATGCCCACGGCGTCGGCCGCGTGGCGGGTCCCGGCGGCCGAGAGGCCGTAGTCGACGGCGATGGCGGCCTTCTCCCGGGCGTCCGGGGCGGCGGTGAGGGCCTGGTGCAGGTGCCAGAGCGCGGCGTCGGGCGCCGTGGGGGCGCAGGCTCTGGCGAGTTCGCGGTGGACGTCCTTGCGTTCGGCGGGCGTGAGCTGTGCCGTCAGGGCGCTCCGCAGGCAGGTGACCACGTCCCTGGTGGCGGTCCGGCCGGGTGATTCGGCGATGGCGTCGCGGAGTACGGCGAGCATCCACGGCTCGTCGATGCGGTCCAGGAAGACGAGTTGGCCGACGATTTCGGCGGCCGGCCGGCCGGCGTCGTTGAGCAGCCCGGCGGCCCGGGACCGCAGTTCCTGCAGGGTGGCGGTCGGCAGGCCTGCCAGAACGGCCCGGCGGAGCGGATCGCCCATCACCGGGCCGCGCCGTCCGGGGGTGACGGCCTCGAACCGGCGCAGCTCGCCGAGGGCGGTCTCCACGTGCCGGGCGGGGACGCCCGACAGTGCTCCCAGCAGGTCGGGCTCGGCGCGGCCGAGGACGGCCAGGGCCGTGGCCACCTGCTGTACGGGGCGGGGCCGGCCGGCCAGGAAGCCGGGGATCAGCGAGGCCAGGATGCTGCGGTGGACCGCGCGCAGCCGGCGCAGGCCGCCGCGGTCAGGGCGGATTCCGGCCCAGCGCAGCCCGGCGAGCAGCCGCCCGAGCAGTTGCGGATTGCCTCCGCAGATCTCCGCGCAGCGCCGGGCGAAGAGCGGGTCGACGGGGCCGCCCAGCACCCCGGCGATCATGCGGCCGGTGCCGGCCTCGCTCATCGGCCCCAGCTCCAGCAGCGTGCAGCGGCCCTGGGCCAGCAGTTCGTCGAGGGCGGCCGTGCCGGGGCCGTCGCTCTCCGTCCGCTGGGCGAGGAGCACGAGGAGGGGGTGTGCGGCGACCCTGCGCAGGACGAAGTCGAGGCAGCGTAGGGAGGTTTCGTCGCACCACTGGGCATCGTCGAGGACGATGGCCAGCGGGCCGTCGGCCAGCAGCCGGAGGACGTGACCGTGGAAGCGGCGGCAGGTCGCGTACAGGTCGGGCGACGGCCCGGCGGGGCCCGGAGCCACGGACTCGGCAGGGCCCGGAGCCGCGGGCCCGGCGGGAGGGGTCAGCACGTCGGTGATCCGGTCGGCCGCGGAACCGCCGCCGGCGGTGCGCACCGTGAAGCCGTCGGCCCGCAGCCGGGCGGTTGCGGCGGCCAGCAGGCTGCTCCTGCCGATTCCGGCCGGTCCCCGGACCAGCAGGGCCTGCGCGCTCCCCGCCCGGGCCCGGCCGGCCTGCCGCAGCACGCCGTTCAGTTCGGCGGAGCGGCCGGCCAGGTCCTGGGAAGTCTCGTGACGCGTCTCGGTACTGACCGCCAAAGCGTTCCTTTCATGAAGCCCGACGCGACCTCGCATGACGGTCGGCGCGTCGGCGGTCGGCCCTCGGGGGGAGCCGGGTTACATGATCCACTCGACACGACAGTAAGAAACCGTACGGCACGATTCCACTCATCTTTGAGTCAGAAGTCAGACATTGTGGCTGAATTGACGCTGGTCGGAGGAGCGGAGGCGAGGAGGCGTGTCCGTTCACTTCACGAAGTCCTCCACGACCTCGGGCGGCCACGTCCCGACCTTGAGCACGCCCATGGAGTAGGCGCGGGAGACCAGGGCGGCGCGGTTGGGCACCTTCAGCTTCCGCAGCAGGCAGGTCACGTGGTACTCGACGCCCTGCCGGCTCAGGTAGAGGCGCGCGGCCAGGGGGACGGTGGAGACGCCGGCGGCGATGCCCTCGAGGATGCGGGCGTCCATCTCGGAGAGGATCTTCTTCCGGTTGGTGACCACGCGCGCCCCTTCGGGCTCCCGGGTCGTGGGCATCATGACCAGGATCGCGGTCGTGCCGGGCAGGCCGCCGCGCACCGCGACCGCGGTGAGGGGAACGGTGAAGGGCGTTTCCTCACCGGGGCCCACGGCGATGACGGGGGTGACGAAGCGCTGGTGCTTGCCTTCGAGGAGGTGGGAGAACTGGCGCATCAGCGGCTGCCGCACGCTCGGATGCACCACGTCGCGGAAACTGCGGCCGCATATCTCCTCGGACGAGCCGTTGAACTGCCGGAAGAACTCCTGGTTCGCCTGCTGGATGGTCAGGGCCCTATCGAGGCTCGCCATGCACAGGCCCGGCTGGTCGGGCTGCTGCTGATGCGCGTCCGCGTACCGTCCCCGGCTGCCGAACGGCATGTCGTGAGCCACGGGACGGGCCGGGTCAATGGCGGTAGGGGCTGCATTCGACAAGGAAGGGTTCCCCTTCAGAAAACTTCATGGAGAGTGGAATTAATTCGAGGCTAGTTAGCGGCGAGACCCGTGGTCAACGATCGCCCGGCGGGGCAGGCTTAAAGCTGCGGCTCCGCGGCAATGGTTCGGTACCCGGCCCGCCGGCACTACGGGGTTCGGTACGGTCGAAGTCGCGCCAACGCCCCCGCCTTCGCGCCATGCTTGAGGCTCTGTTTCACTCCCCCATACGCGAACTATTACCAGGCGATGACACGCCGGTAAAAAGTCGTCGGTCTTTTCTCCGGGCACGGGAACCGCGGGCCGGCCCGGCCCGGCCACGCACGTGGGGGCCGCGACCGTTCACACGGTCGCGGCCCCCACGGCTTGCGGTTCCCGCGACTCATTCGCCGGAGATCGTGACCGCCTGGACCGGACAGGCCATCGGGACGTCGTGCACGCGCGGGTCGCCCGCGCCGTCCTCCTGGCCCGGGAGCAGGGCGACCACCGCATCGTCGTCCTGGGTGAAGACGCCGGGCGCGGTCATGACGCACTGGCCCGAGCCGATGCACCGGTCGCGGTCGATGGTGATGCGCATGGCCCCGGCCCTCACCAGGTCACGGGGAGCTCGACCGGGCCCTGGGCGTCGTGGCCCGCCTTGATGGGCACCTCGTCGACGGGTACGGCCAGCCGCAGGCCCGGGATGCGGGTGACGAGCGTGCCCAGGGCGATTTCGACCTCGGCACGCGCGAGGTTCTGCCCGAGGCACTGGTGGATGCCGTGGCCGAAGCCGACGTGGTGCCGCGCGTTCCGCCGGACGTCGAAGGTGTCGGGGTCCTCGTACGCCTTGGCGTCGCGGTTCATCAGCGAGATGGAGACGACCACGGCGTCCCCGGCCTTGATGGTCTCGCCGCCGACCTCGATGTCCTCCTTGGCCATCCGGACCATGTAGTCCGAGACGGAGGTGAACCGCAGCAATTCCTCGACCGTTCCGGAGATCAGGGCGGGATCGTTGCGCAGCGCTTCGAGCTGCTCGGGGTGTTCGAGGAGGGTGAGGGCGCCGAGGGCGATCGCGTTGACGGTGGTCTCGTGGCCGGCCACCAGCAGGACCAGCGCGATCATGACCACCTCGTTGTGGTCCAGTGCGCCTTCTTCGAGCTGACGTGCAATCAGCTCGTCCAGCAGGCCGTCGCCGGGATCGGCCTGCTTCTTCGCGACCAGGCCGTGCAGGTAGCCGTACAGCGCGGCGAAGGCCGCGTCGGCCTCCGCCGAGGTCGCGGCGCCCACGAAGTCGCGCGAACGCTCCTCGAAGAAGTCGTGGTCGCCGTACGGGACGCCGAGCAGCTCACAGATCGCCATGGAGGGCACGGGCAGGGCGAAGGCCGACACCAGGTCCGCGGTCGGCCCCTTCTCCAGCATGTCGTCCAGCAGCCGGTCGACGAGGTCCTGGATCAGGGGGCGCATGGCGGCCATGCGCTTGACGCCGAAGCTGGGTATCAGCATGCGCCGCTGCCGGGCGTGCTCGGGGTCGTCGACGCCGATCAGCGGGAACGCGAGGCCGCCGCGGTCCTCCGTGCGCTGCACGACGACGGGGAAGACCGGGTGGCCCCAGTCGGAGGACAGCCGGGGGTCGGCGAGCAGCGCACGCCCTTCGGCATGCCCCGTCACCATCCACGCCGGGCGGCCGTCGAACAGCTCCACCCGCGACAGCGGGCCCTGCCCCCGCCCGTCCGCGTAGGACTTCGGCGGCTGATACGGGCAGGTCCGGTCCTGGGGGAAGGAGAGGTCCGGTGACCCGGTGGAGCGGATATCGGTCTCGGTCATGTCGTGCCTTTCAAACGATCAGCGGAGCCGTCATTCATGGATACTGACGAGTAAATTCAATCCGTCAGCAGGGCCTTTCGCGGTTCGATCAACACCTGCTCGTTCAGTCCCGGACCCCGGCTCGGGCAATTACCGAAAGAGCCGCACCGGACCGCCACCTCGTCGGAATCTCAGTGTTCGCCAGGCTATGCGCCCGGCAGTAGGGCAACCCCTAGTCTTCGCGGCCTCCCGGCCCGCCCGGCGGGACCCGGCACGACCCGGCGCCGGAAGGTGAGCAGCGCCCGCGGGCCGCGGGCGCTGCTCACCATGTGGGGGGGCTTCACCGGGGCGCGGGGGTCACCAGGTGACGGGGAGCTCGTGCACGCCGTAGAAGACCATGTCGTTGCGGAAGCGGAGCTCCTCGACGGGCTTGGCCAGGCGCAGGGTCGGGAAGCGCCGGAACAGGGTCTCGAAGACGATCTGGAGCTCGATGCGGGCGAGCTGCTGGCCTATGCACTGGTGGGCGCCGAAGCCGAACGCCAGGTGCGGCGCGGGGCGGCGGGTGATGTCGAAGCGCTCCGGCTCCTCCACGAAGGCGGGGTCGAAGTCGGCGGCCAGGACGTGCGCGACGACCTGCTCGCCCTTGGCGATGTGCACGCCGCCGAGCTCCACGTCCTCGGTGGCGACGCGCTCACCGCCGAACTGGCCGATGGTGAGGTAGCGCAGCAGCTCCTCGACCGCGTTGCCGACCAGCGACGGGTCCTCGCGGAGCAGGGCCAGCTGGTCGGGCCGGTCCAGCAGCAGCGCCGCGCCGAGACCGATCATGCAGGCGGTGGTGTCGTGGGCCGCGATCAGCAGGGTGCCGGCCGCGTTCATGAGGAACATGTCGTCGACGACGCCGTCGGTGTCCTCGGTGGTGATCAGCGCCGAGATCAGGTCGTCACCGGGGTTGGCGCGGCGTTCCTGGACGAGCTGGTAGAGCAGCCCGCCCAGGCGCATGCCGGCGGCCTCGGTGGCGGCGACGTCCTGGTCGACGCGCATCATCGCCTCGGCGATCTCCTGGAACTCCGCCCGCCGCTCGACCGGGACGCCGAACAGGTCGGAGATCACCATGGACGGCACCGGGTTGGCGAAGGTCTTCACCAGGTCGACCGGGCCGCCCTGCGCCTCGATGGCGTCGAGGTGCTCGTCGACGATGCGCTGGATGTTCGGCCGGAGCGCCTGCATGCGCCGGACGGTGAACTCCTTGGCGAGCAGCTTGCGGTCGGCGGTGTGCTCGGGCTCGTCCTGCCACAGCAGGCTGCCGCGGCCGGGCTTCTGGGTGACGACGCCGTCCTGGGTGTGCAGCGCGTGGGGCACCTGGACGCTGAACGAGGGATCGCGGAGCAGGGCGCGTACCTGCTCGTAGCCGGTCACCAGCCACGCCTCCCGGCCGCTGGTGAAGGTCGCCCGGGTCACCGGGGCGGCCGCCCGGATGTCGGCGAGGCCGTCCGGCGGCAGGAACGGGCAGCTGCGGGCCTTGGGGACGGCGGGCGCGCCGGCGGTGGGCTGGGACATGACTCTCCTTGGGACTTGCTGGTGGGAGGGGGAGGGTTCGTACGGCGGGAACGGTCAGGCGGCGGGGAGTTCGAGCGTCGTCTCACCGCGCCGGGGCGCGTTCACGAGGACGGCCATGTTCCCGGAGGGGTGCACGTTGTCGTGCATCATCTGGTGCATGCGCCCGATGTCCTCGAAGCCCTCGCAGGCGGACAGGCAGGGGTCGAGCATGCCGGCGCCGACGAGGCTGATGACCTCGCGGCACTCGCGGGTGCCGGCGTAGTGCGAGCCCTGGAGGCGCTTGGAGCGCATCCACAGGTGGCGCAGGTCGACGTCGCCGTTGTAGCCGGAGGTGCCGCCGCAGATCACCACCATGCCGGCGTTGTCGCACAGGTACATCGAGGTCGGCAGGGTGTCCTGGCCGCTGTGCTCCAGCACGATCCGCGGGGACTTGCGCTCGCCGAGGATCTCCCAGATCTTCTTGCCGATCCCGCGGGCGCCGCGCAGGAACCGCGCCGACGCCTCGGCGTCCCCGACGTCGGGCAGCCGGCCCCAGTGGTCGAAGTCGCGGCGGTTGATGGTGCCCTCCGCCCCGAGGTTGCGGCAGTACGCGGCGCGGTCCTCGTCGGAGACCACGGCGATCGGGATGCCACCGGCGAGCCTGACGATCTGGATGGCCATCGAACCGAGGCCGCCCGCCCCGCCCCAGATGAGGACGGGGTCGCCGGGGCGGACCGTGTTGCCCTGCCAGCCCAGGAGCTGCCGGTAGGCGGTGGGCCCGGTGAGCAGGAAGGCCGCCGACTTCTCCCACGACAGGTGGGCGGGCTTGGGGTGGCACTGGTACTCGTCGACGCGGCAGAACTGTGCGAAGGAGCCGTAGTTGGTCTCGTATCCCCAGGCCTTGATGCTCTCCGAGACCAGGGGGTCCGTGCCCAGCCGGATGTCCTCGGCGGTCTCGTCCCACTGGCCGCTGGTGACCAGCACCTGGTCGCCGACCTTGACGTTGCGGACGCCTTCGCCGACGGCCCACACCACGCCGGAGGCCTCCGAGCCGCCGATGTGGAAGTCCTCGGGCTGGCCCTGGCGCTGACGCATCCCGATGACGTCGACGGGCGTGCCCAGCGAGGACCACACGTTGTTGTAGTTGATGCCGGCGGCCATCACGTAGACCAGCACCTGGCCCCGGCCCACGGCGGGGGTGTCGACGACCTCGGTGCG
Organism: Streptomyces aureoversilis; assembly: GCF_042657885.1. Taxonomy (NCBI): domain Bacteria; kingdom Bacillati; phylum Actinomycetota; class Actinomycetes; order Kitasatosporales; family Streptomycetaceae; genus Streptomyces; species Streptomyces aureoversilis. The sequence continues at coordinate 677,621 of NZ_JBHSKJ010000001.1, read as the reverse complement.
GAACGCCTGCTTGGGCTCCCCGAAGCGGCTCTGCCGGATCACCGAGGCGTACATCTGCGGCGGGACCTCACCGAGCGGCGGGGTCTCGCCGATCTCGTAGAGCGCCTTCGTCATGTCTGTCTCCCACATCTGCTCTGTCTGGTCCTGGGGGCTCGCGGTGGTCGCGGGCCGGGCATCAGGTCGTTGCGTCCGGAGGGACGGCGGGGCCGGACGGATCCGTGACGATGTCCGCCAGCCAGGACTCCACCGCCGCCGCGGTGGTGCCGGCGTGGTCCTCCATCATCGAGTAGTGGTTCCCGGCCACTTCGACGGTCGTGCCGACGTGCTCGGGGGGTGCCGCGCGTCCGTCGCCGTCCGTCGCGCCGGCCGCCGCCGGCATGGGCTCACTCGCCCGCACGAGCAGGGTCGGCGCGGCGATCTCCGGCGCGGCCCAGTCGTCGAACAGGTGCATGTAGCGGCCCATCGCGGTGAGCTGTTCGCCGCCGGACCTCATGAAGTCCAGGCGCTGCGACTGCGCTTGGGCCATGGCGTTGAGCACCTGGCGGTCGAAGGGGATCTCGCGGCTGAAGCTGTCGACCATCACCACGGCCGCGGGCTTCTCTCCCATGGCCTCCAGGCGGGCCGCCACGCCGTGGGCGATCCAGCCGCCCGAGGAGTAGCCGAGCAGGACGACGGGCTTGCCGCCGGCGCATTCCAGCACGGTCCGCGCGTGCAGGCGGAGCACGGCGTCCACGTCGGACGGGACCGGCTCGCCCTTCTCGTAGCCGGGGTGGGTCAGGGCCCACATGTCCATCCGGTCGCGGAAGGGTGCGGCGAACCGCGCGTACTGGTGCGCCCCGGCCGGTACGACGTAGGGCGAGAAGCACATCAGCGCGAGGGGCCGGTCGCCCTGCGAGAACCGCACCGGGGCGGGCGGACGGTCCAGTTCCTCGGGCCGCTCGAAGGAGCGCCGGAAGCGGGCCGCCTCCATCAGCATCCCCATGGCCTCGGCGGCCGTCCCGTTCTCGCTCGCGTGCTGGTAGAGCTGCACCAGCATGTCGGCCGGCCGCTCCTCCTCCGCGGCGCCGCGGCCCGCGCCGCCGAGCTTCGTCAGCAGGTGCTTGGCGAGCCTGGCGGGCGTGGGGTGGTCGAAGGCCAGTCCTGCGGGCAGCTTGAGACCGGTCGCCGCCGACAGGCGCCGTCGCAGGTCGATCGCGGTGAGCGAGTCGAAGCCCAGCTCCAGGAACTGTGCGGTGGGCGGCACGTCCTCGGCCGACGCGTGGCCGAGGACGACGGCGCTCTGGGAGCGGATGTGCTCCAGCAGCCGCTCCTCCTGCTCGGCCGGGGCGAGTCCGGCGAGTCCGGCCGCCAGGCCCGCTTCGGCGCCGGTCTCCTCGCCGGCGGCCTGCTCGGCCTCCAGGAGCCGCTGTACGTCCGGCAGGTCGGCCAGCAGCGGGCTGGGCCGTCCCACGGTGAAGGCGGGCAGGAACTTCTCCCAGTCGACGGGGGCGACGGTCAGGGCCGCCTCGTCGTGCTCGACCGCCTGGTGCAGTGCGGAGATGGCCAGCTCGGGGGCCATGAAGCCCAGGCCCCGCTTCTCGCCGCGCTCCTGGACCGCGTCGTCGACCATGCCGCCGCCTGCCCAGCCGCCCCAGGCGAGCGAGGTCGCGGTCAGGCCGCGGGCCCGCCGCCGCAGTGCCAGGGCGTCGAGGAAGGCGTTGGCGGAGGCGTAGGAGGCCTGTCCGCCGCTGCCCCAGACGCCGGCGCCGGAGGCGAAGAGGACGAAGGCGTCCAGCTCGCGGCCGTCGAGCAGCTCGTCCAGGTGGACGGCGCCGGTGACCTTGGAGGCCGCGGCCTCGGCGAACTCGTCGAGGCCGGCGTGGGTCAGCATGGACGACCGTGCCGTGCCGGCGGCGTGCAGCACCGCGGTGAGCGGGTGCCGGGACTCGATCCCGGCGAGCAGCCGCGCGACCGCGTCGCGGTCGGCGATGTCGCAGGCGGCGATGGTGACTTCGGCGCCCAGTGCGGTCAGCTCCGCGTGCAGTTCCTGCGCGCCGGGGGCGTCGGGCCCGCTCCTGCTGGTCAGGACCAGGTGCTGGGCTCCCGCACCGGCGAGCCAGCGGGCGAGGTTGCGGCCCACGCCGCCGGTTCCGCCGGTGACCAGGACGGTGCCGCGGGGCCGCCACGGCGTGGCGGGTTCCGCGTCGGCGGGCCGCGCACGGACCATGCGCCGGCCGAAGACGCCGTCGGCGCGTACGGCGAGCTGGTCCTCCTCGTGCTGGGCCAGCACTCCGGCCAGGCGGCGCAGTGCGTGCTCGTCCAGCGCCTCGGGCAGGTCGACCAGGCCGCCCCAGCGCCGGGGCAGTTCCAGCGCGGCGACGATGCCCAGGCCCCACAGCTGTGCCTGGTCGGGGTCGCGCAGCGGATCGGAGGCGCCGGTGGACACGGCGCCGCGGGTCGCGCACCACAGGGGTGCCTGGACGTCCAGGTCGCCCAGCGCCTGCAGCAGGGTCACGGTCGCGGCGAGGTTCGCGGACAGCGTCGGGTGGGCCGGGTGCCGGCCGGGTGCGAGGCCGAGCATCGAGAGGACTCCGGCGGGCTGTTCGGTGCCGAGCTCCTCGGCGAGCCGGTTCGCGGCGTCCGCGCGGTCGCAGTCGACGGGGAGTTCGACGACCCGCACCTTGGCGCCGTGGGCGCCGAGCACTCCGACGACGCAGGGCGCCCACTCCTCGTCGGCCAGTCCGGCGGGGAGGACGGCGAGCCACAGGCCGTCCAGGTCCGGGGCCGCCGGGGTGTCGGTGAGCTGGCGGAAGGTGACGCGGTAGCGCCAGCCGTCCACGGTGGACTTCTCGCGGCTGCGGCGGCGCCAGGCGGACAGGACCGGCAGCGCCGGGCCGATGAGGGCGGCGTCGTCCGCCCCGAGCTCACCGGCGAGCCCGGGCAGGTCCGTGTTCTCGACCAGTTCCCAGAACCGGGCCTCGACCGGATCGGCGCCCGCGGGTGCCGGGTCGGCGCCCTCCAGCCAGTACCGCTGCCGCTGGAACGCGTACGTCGGCAGGTCCACGCGCGCTTCGGGATGCCCCGCGAAGGGGACCGTCCAGTCCACGTGCACGCCGTTGACGTGCAGTTCGGAGACGGAGCGCAGGAAGCGGTCCATGCCGCCCTGGTCCCGGCGCAGCGACGCGCCGGTCACGGCGTCGGCACCGGCCTCCTCCGCGATCTCCTGCACGGCACCGGCCAGCAGCGGGTGCGGGCTGCACTCGACGAACACCCCGTGCCCGTCCTCCAGCAGCGTCCGCACGGTCTGCTCGAACTCCACCGTGCGGCGGGCGTTGCGGTACCAGTACTCGGCGTCCAGGGTGGCGGTGTCCAGCACCGCGCCGGTCACCGTGGAGTGGAAGGGGATGTCCGCCGTGCGCGGCGCGACCGGGGCCAGCAGCTCCAGGAGCTCCGTGCGCAGGCTCTCGACCTGGGCGGAGTGGCCGGCGCCGGTGGCTCCGCGGACCTTGCGCACGCGGACGCCTTCGCCTTCGAGCTCCGCCAGCAGTTCGTCGACCGCGCCGGGCTCCCCGGAGACGGTCAGGGCGGCGGGCCCGTTGACGGCGGCGACCGACAGCCGGTCCCCGTACTTCTCCAGCCGCGCGCGGGCCCGGTCGGCGGGCATCGCGACGGCGAGCATCGCGCCCTTGCCGATGAGCTTGGTAAGCGTGCGGCTGCGCAGGGCCACGATCCGGGCCGCGTCGTCCAGCGTCAGCGCCCCCGCGACGTACGCGGCGGCGACCTCGCCCTGCGAGTGGCCGACGACGGCGGCGGGCGTCACTCCGTAGGAGCGCCACAGGGCGGCCAGCGACACCATCACCGTGAACAGCGCCGGCTGGGCGACCTCCACGTCCGCCATGCCCGGGGCGCCCGGCTCGGCGCGCAGGACGTCGAGCAGCGGCCAGTCGAGGTAGGGGGCGAAGGCCTCGGCGCAGGCCTTCGCCCGCTCGGCGAAGACCGGGGAGGTCTCCAGGAGTTCCCGGGCCATCCCGGTCCACTGCGAGCCGTGGCCGGGGAAGACGAGCACGACCTTGCCGGAGGCCGTGGTGGATCCCTGGACCACGGTGTCCGCGGGCTCGCCCTCGGCGAGCGCCGCGAGCCCGGCCCGCAGTTCGTGCCGGTCGCGGCCGACGACCACGGCCCGCTGCTCCAGCTGTGTCCGCGTGGTGACGAGGGCGCGGCCCACGCCGGGCAGGGAGAGCCCTTCGGTGCGGTCGAGGTGGTTCAGCAGCCGGCGGGCCTGCTCGCGCAGGGACCGCGCGGTCTTCGCGGACAGCGCCCACGGGAACACGTCCAGGGCCTGGGCCGTGGCGGTGCCGTCCGGGGTTGCGCGGGTCTGCTCGTCCTCGGCGGCGGGCCCGGCCTCCGGGGCCTGCTCGATGATGGTGTGCACGTTGGTGCCGCTCATGCCGAACGAGGAGACGGCCGCGCGCCGGGGCCTGCCCCGGTCGGGCCAGGCGGTCTGCTCGGTCAGCAGGCGTACGTTCCCACTGGCCCAGTCGACGTCCGGGGTCGGCTCCTCGACGTGCAGGGTCTGCGGCAGGACGCCGTTGCGGATGGCCATCACCATCTTGATGACGCCGCCGACGCCCGCGGCCGCCTGGGAGTGGCCGATGTTGGACTTCAGCGAGCCGAGCCACAGCGGGTGCGTTTCGCGCTCCTTGCCGTACGTGGCCAGCAGCGCCTGTGCCTCGATGGGGTCGCCGAGCTTGGTGCCGGTGCCGTGGGCCTCCACGGCGTCCACCTCGCCCGGGGCGAGCCGGGCGTTGGCCAGGGCCTGCCGGATCACCTGCTGCTGGGCCTTGCCGCTGGGGGCGGTCAGGCCGTTGGAGGCGCCGTCCTGGTTGACCGCGCTGCCCCGTACGACGGCCAGCACCTCGTGCCCGTTGCGGCGCGCGTCGGACAGGCGCTCGACCAGGACCAGGCCGACGCCCTCGGCGAAGCCGGTGCCGTCGGCGGTCGAGGAGAACGCCTTGCAGCGGCCGTCGGCGGACAGCGCGCGCTGCCTGCTCGACATCGTGAACGCGGACGGGCCGGCCATCACCATCACGCCGCCGGCCAGCGCCATCGAGCACTCGCCGTTGCGCAGTGCCTGCACGGCGAGGTGGAGGGCGGTCAGCGAGGACGAGCAGGCGGTGTCGACCGTGACCGACGGCCCCTGCAGGCCGAAGGCGTAGGAGAGGCGGCCGGTGATCACGCTGGCCGCGTTGCCGCTGGGGATGTAGCCCTCGACGCCGTCGGGCACCTTGAGCGGGCGGGCGGTGTAGTCCTGGTAGCCGGAGCCGACGAACACGCCGGTGCCGGTGGAGCGCACGGTGTGCGGGGCGATCCCGGCGCGTTCGAAGGCCTCCCACGTGGTCTCCAGCAGCAGGCGCTGCTGCGGGTCCATGGCGACGGCCTCGCGCGGGCTGATCCCGAAGACGGCGGGGTCGAACTCGTCCGCGTCGTGCAGGAATCCGCCCTGGGTGGTGTACGTGGTGCCGGGGTGGTCGGGGTCCGGGTGGTAGAGCGCCTCGACGTCCCAGCCGCGGTTGCCGGGGAAGCGGGAGATCGCGTCGCGGCCGGAGGCGACCAGCTCCCACAGGTCCTCGGGCGAGCTCACGCCGCCGGGGTAGCGGCAGGCCATGCCGATGATGGCGATCGGCTCGTCCAGTACGGCGGCGGCCGCCGAGGCGTCGGCCTCCGGGCCCTCCCCGCCGGTGAGTTCGGTGAGCAGGTGGGCGGCGAGGTCCGCGGCCGTGGGGTGGTCGAAGACCAGGGTCGTGGGCAGGGCCAGGCCGGTCGCCTCGTTGATCCGGTTGCGGAGTTCCACCGCGGTCAGGGAGTCGAAGCCGAGGTCGCGGAAGGGCCGGTCGGCCTCGACCGCGCCCGCTCCGCGGTGGCCGAGGACGGTGGCGGCGTGCGTGCGCACGAGGTCCACGAGGGCGCGTTCCCGGTCCTCGGGCGGCAGCCCGGCCAGGCTCCCGGCGAGCGCCCCGGAGGCGGGGCCCGTCCCGGGCGCGTCCTCCGCGAGCGTGGCGCGCACCTCGGGGAGGTCGCCGAGGAGCGGGCTGGGGCGGCCGAGGGTGAACGGCACGATGAAGCGCGACCAGTCCACGTCGGCCACGGTCAGCAGCGTCTCGTCGCGGTCGAGTGCGCGCTGCAGGGCGGTGATCGCCGAGTCGGGGGTCATCGCGCGGAGCCCGCGGCGGCGCAGCCGCTCCTCGTCGTCCCCGTCCTCGACCATGCCTCCGTCGGCCCAGGGGCCCCAGGAGACGGCGGTCGCGGTGAGGCCCCGGTCGCGGCGCTGCCGCGCGAGCCCGTCCAGGAAGGCGTTGCCGGCGGCGTAGGCGGCCTGGCCGCCGCTGCCCCAGACGCCGGAGATGGAGGAGAAGAGGACGAAGGCGTCGAGCTCCTGATCGCCCAGCAGCTCGTCCAGGTGCGCCGCGCCGCCGGCCTTCGCCGCGAGCGCGGCGGCGAAGGCGGCCGGGGTCGTGTCGGCCACCATGCCGGCGTCGGCGACTCCGGCGGTGTGCACGACGGCGGTGAAGGTGTGCCCGGCAAGCAGGGCGGCGACGGCGCCGCGGTCGGCAACGTCGCACGCGGCGACCGTGACGCGGGCGCCGAGGGCCTCCAGTTCGGCTCGCAGTGCGGCGGCGCCCGGCGCGTCCGGGCCCCGGCGGCCGGCGAGCACGAGGTGCTCGGCGCCGTTGCGCGCCAGCCAGCGGGCGACGTGGCCGCCCAGCGCACCCGTACCGCCGGTGATCAGGACGGTGCCCCGGGGCTGCCAGCGGCGGGTGGCGGGGCGGGCCGGTGCGTGGGCGAGCCGCCGGGCGAAGACGCCGGAGGCGCGGACCGCGAGCTGGTCCTCGTCCCACCCGCCCGGCCGCGCCTGTGCCAGCACTCCGGCGAGGCGTGCGGCGGCCTGCTCGTCGACGGTCTCCGGCAGGTCGATCAGGCCGCCCCAGCGCCGGGGCAGCTCCAGGGCGACGGTGCGGCCCAGGCCCCAGACCTGGGTGTGCCGTGCGTTGCGTACGGCGTCGGAGGCGCTGACGGCCACCGCGCCGGAGGTGAGGCACCACAGCGGGGCGTCGACGCCCGCGTCGCCCAGGGCCTGGACGAGCAGCAGCGTGGGCAGTACGGGGTCGTCGGTGAGGAGCAGGGACAGCACGCCGTCGACCGGTCCGAGCCCGGCCAGTTCCCGTGCCAGCCCGTCGCGGTCGCTCGCCGCGCCGACGGCCACGGTCCGCACGTCTGCGCCGCGGGCGGTGAGCGCGGTGCGGACCGCGACGCTCTGTTCGTTCCGGTCCTCGGACACGGCCAGCAGCCAGGTGCCGCCGAGGGCGGCCGGAGCGAGCTCGCCCAGGCGCTTCCACGACTCGCGGTATCGCCGGGATTCGGAGGCGGACTGCTCCTTGCGCTGCCGCCGCCACGACGACAGCGCCGGCAGGACGTCACTGAGCGCGTCCTCGGCACCGACGTCCAGGGTCTCGGCGAGGGCCTGCAGGTCCTCGCGCTCCACGGTCTCCCAGAACTCCGCGTCCACCGGATCCGCCGCTGCGGCAGCGGCGGCCTCCGGCGTATCCACCCAGTACCGCTCGTGCTGGAACGCGTACGTCGGCAGGTCGGTCGTCCGCGCACCGGAGTAGAAGACGCTCCAGTCCACCGCGACGCCGTGGGTGTGCAGGTGTGCCAGGGCCGTGACGAGCGCCTGGCGCTCGGGGCGGTCGGCGCGCAGGACGGGGACGGTGACCGCGCCGTCGTCCAGGCAGCCCTGGGTCATCCCGCTCAGGACGCCGCCGGGACCGATCTCCACGAAGGTGGTGACGCCCAGGTCGTGCAGGGTCTGGACACCGTCGGCGAAACGGACCGCTTCGCGGACGTGGCGGACCCAGTACTCGGCCGTGTACGCCTCGACGAGCCGGCCCGTGACGTTGGAGATGACCGGGAGCTGCGGTGCGCTGAAGGACAGGCCCCGGACGACCTCGGCGAAGTCGTCCAGCATCGGGTCCATCAGCGGCGAGTGGAACGCGTGGCTGACCTTCAGACGGGAGGTCTTACGCCCCTGCCCGGTGAAGACCGCGGCGACCTTGAGGGCCGCCGTCTCGTCACCGGAGATCACCACCGACTGCGGGCCGTTGACCGCGGCGATGCCCACCCCGTCGGTGAGGTGCGGGAGTACCTCGTCCTCGGTGGCCTGGATCGCCACCATCGCACCGCCCGCGGGCAGCGCCTGCATCAGCGCGGCGCGGGCGGACACGAGCCTCGCCGCGTCCTTCAGCGACAGCGCGCCGGCCACATGTGCCGCCGCGATCTCGCCCACGGAGTGGCCCACGACGAAGTCGGGCCGGACTCCCCAGGATTCGAGGAGCCGGAACAGCGCGACCTCTACGGCGAACAGCGCGGGCTGGGTGCACCCGGTCTGGTGAAGCGTTTCCGTATCGACGTCGACGGGCGCGTCCAGATGCGCACACACCTGGTCGTACGCCTCCGCGAAGACCGGGAACGCCTCGTACAGCTCACGCCCCATGCCGATGCGCTGCGAACCCTGACCGGAGAAGAGGAACCCGGTCTTTCCACCGGCGGGGCGCCCGAGCAGCACACCGGGCGACGGGGTTCCGGCGGCCAAGTCGCGGAGGCCGTGGAGGAGTTCCGCACGGCTCTCCCCCACCACCGCGGCCCGGTGACGCAGGGCCGCCCGGGTCGTGGCCAGCGACAATCCGACATCCGCCGGCGATACGTCACCGTCGGCGACGGACAGCAGCCGGGCCGCCTGGGCCCGCAGCGCCGCGTCGCTCTTGGCGGAGAGCAGCCAGGCCAGCGGGCCGGCGGCGGGGGATCCCGCGGGCTCCTCGCCGAGGGCCGGGGCCTGTTCGATGATGGTGTGCGCGTTGGTGCCGCTGACACCGAAGGACGAGACGGCTGCCCTGCGCGGGTGGTCGGACTCCGGCCAGGCGACGGCCTCGGTCAGCAGGCGGACGTCACCGGCCGTCCAGTCGACGTGCGGCGTCGGCTCGTCGACGTGCAGGGTCTGCGGCAGCACGCCGTGGCGCATCGCCATGACCATCTTGATGATGCCGCCGACACCGGCAGCGGCCTGCGAGTGACCGATGTTGGACTTCAGCGAGCCCAGCCACAACGGCCGTCCCTCGGGCCGCTCCCGGCCGTACGTGGCCAGCAGCGCCTGCGCCTCGATCGGGTCGCCCAGCGTCGTGCCCGTACCGTGCGCCTCCACCGCGTCGACCTGGGCGGGAGACAGGCCGGCCGAGGCCAGGGCCTGGCGGATGACCCGCTGCTGCGCGGGCCCGTTCGGCGCCGTCAGACCGTTGGAGGCGCCGTCCTGGTTCACCGCGCTGCCCCGCACGACCGCGAGGACCCGGTGGCCGTGGCGGCGTGCGTCGGACAGCCGCTCCACCAGCAGCATGCCGACACCCTCGGCCCAGCCCGTACCGTCCGCCCCGGCGGCGAACGGCTTGCACCGTCCGTCCGGGGCAAGGCCGCGCTGGCGGCTGAACTCCACGAACGCGGTGGGCGTGGTCATGACCTGCACACCGCCGGCCAGCGCCATCGAGCACTCGCCGCTGCGCAGCGCCTGGATCGCCCAGTGGAGCGCCACCAGCGACGACGAACAGGCGGTGTCGACGGTGACGGCCGGGCCCTCCAGGCCGAAGGTGTAGGCGATGCGGCCGGACATCACGCTGGCCGAGTTGCCGGTCCCGAGGTGGCCGTCGGACTCGCCGGCCACCCCGAGCAGGAGGTTGACGTAGTCCTGGTAGCCGGAGCCGACGAAGACACCGGTACGGCTCCCACGCACCGACTCCGCGTCGATGCCGGCCCGCTCGAACGTCTCCCACGTGGTCTCCAGCAGCAACCGCTGCTGCGGATCCATCGCCACGGCCTCACGCGGACTGATCCCGAAGAACCCCGGGTCGAACTCCCCCGCCTCGTAAAGGAATCCGCCGTGCCGCGCGTACGTCTTGCCCGACGCCTCCGGGTCCGGGTCGTAGATGTCCTCCACGTCCCAGCCCCGGTCGGCGGGGAACTCCCCGACCGCGTCGCCACCGGAGGCCACCAGCTGCCACAGGTCCTCCGGCGAGCGCACGCCGCCCGGATACCGGCACGCCATGCCGACGATCGCGATGGGTTCCTGGTCCTTCTCCTCGACCTCGCGCAGGCGCTCCCGGACCTGTCGGAGGTCCCCGGTGACGCGCTTGAGATACTCGAGAAGCCTGTCTTCGTTGCTGCTCATCCGCCCCGTCCGTCCTCGGCTGTCGTTAAAGGTAGAGCGCCAAGAACTAGGAATTTTCTAGATCTTGATCGATCAGATCGAAGATGTCGTCGATCGTCGCGTCCTGGAGCTGCCGCTGTGCGTCAGCGGATTCCGCTCCCTGTTCCCCGGCGGAGTTCACCAGGGCCAGCAGCTCCTGCAGGCGCCTGCGCACCCCTGACCGGACCGTCTCCTCGGCGGAGGCGGCCGTCGAGATCACCGACTCCAGCCGGTCCAGTTCGCTGAAGACCGACGCCTCGTCCGGGCCCGTCCCGCCGGCGAGTTCGGCCCGCAGGAACCGGGCGATCGCCTCGGGCGTCGGGTGGTCGAAGACCAGGGTCGCGGGCAGGGTCAGGCCGGTGTCGGCGGTGAGCAGGTTGCGCAGCTCGACCGCCGTGAGGGAGTCGAAGCCGAGGTCCCGGAACGCCAGGTCCGCTTCCACCGCCGCCGAGTCGCTGTGGCCGAGGACGGCCGCCGCGTGCGCGCGGACCGTGTCCACGAGCAGGCGCTGCTGTTCGTCCTCGGACAGCCCGGACAGCTTCTCCTTCAGCGCGGACGGTTCCGCGGCCCGCTCGGCGGGCTCCCCGGCCAGGGCGTCCCTGACCTCGGGGAGCTCGCTCAGCAGCACACTCGGCCTGCTGACGGTGAACGGGACGACGAACCGCTCCCAGTCCACGTCCGCCACGGTGACCGCGCCGTCGCCGGCGCTCAGCGCACCGTGCAGCGCGGAGATCGCCCGGTCCGGCCGCAGCACGGTCAGACCGCGCTGCCGCAGCCGCTCCTCGTCCCCGGCGTCGGCGACCATGCCGCCCTCGCCCCACGGGCCCCAGGCGATCGCTGTCGCGGCGAGGCCCCGGGCCCGCCGGTGCTGGGCCAGGCCGTCGAGGAAGGCGTTCGCGGCCGAGTACGCGGCCTGCCCGCCGCCTCCCCACACGCCGGAGATGGAGGAGAAGAGGACGAAGGCGTCCAGGTCCCGGTCCCCGAGCAGTTCGTGGAGGTGTACGGCTCCGAGGGCCTTCGCGGCGACCGTCGCCGCGAAGTCGCCGAGATTCGTCTCGGCGAGCATGCCCGCCTCGGCGGTGCCGGCCGTGTGGACGACGGCGTTCACCGGGTGCTCGGCAAGCAGCGCGGCCAGCGCCTCGCGGTCGGCCACGTCACAGGCCGCGATCGTCACCCGGGCGCCCAGCGCCTCCAGTTCGCTCCGGAGGCCGGCCGCGCCGGGAGCGTCGAGGCCCCGGCGGCTGGTCAGCACCAGGTGCTCGGCACCCGCACCCGCCAGCCAGCGGGCGACGTGCCCGCCCAGCGCACCCGTACCACCGGTGATCAGCACCGTGCCGCGCGGCGACCACTGCTGCCCGGCCCGGCCTGCGGGCAGACGGGACAGGCGCCGGCCGAACACGCCTCGGTCGCGGATCGCGACCTGGTCCTCGGCCGACTGGCCGAGCACCGCGGCGAGGCGACCGGCGACCCGGTCGTCGACCGTCTCCGGCAGGTCGACGAGACCGCCCCAGCGCTGGGCGTGCTCCAGCGCCGCCACCCGGCCCAGACCCCAGACCTGGGACTGGAAGGGGTCCGCCACCTCGTCGGCGGGGCCGGCGCCCACGGCGTTCCGGGTCGCGCACCACAGCGGGGCACCGATGCCCGCGTCGCCCAAGGCCTGGACGAGCAGGACGGACAGCGCGACGCCGGTGGTCAGCGCCGCGGCCGCCGGGGCCGGGTCGCCGTCGACGGCGAGCAGTGACAGGACGCCCGCCACGGTCTCGTCACCGGCTGCCCCGGCGAGCTGCGCGGCCAGGTCGTCGCGGCCGGCGGCCGGGTCGACCGGGACCGGCAGCGGAGCCAGGCCGCGGTCGGTCAGCCCGCTCAGGCAGGCGGTGACCCAGTCGTCGCCGAGCTGCGCAGCGCTGACCGGAACCAGCCATACACCGTTCCGGTCGGCCGGGCTCTCGGGGTCGGGGATCCCTTTCCAGGTGATGCCGTAGCGCCAGCCGTCCACGGTGGACTGCTCCTTGCGCTGCCGCCGCCACGACGACAGCCTCGGCAGGACGTCGCTGAACGCGTCCTCGGCGCGGATGTCGAGGGTGCCGGCGAGGGCCTGCAGGTCCTCGCGCTCCACGGTCTCCCAGAACTCCGCGTCCACCGGGTCCGCCACGGCCGCAGCGGCGGCGGATTCCGGCGCGTCCACCCAGTACCGCTCGTGCTGGAACGCGTACGTCGGCAGGTCGACCGTCCGGGCACCGGAGAAGAACGTGCTCCAGTCCACGGGGACGCCGTGCGTGTGCAGGTGCGACAAGGCCGTGACGACGGCCTGCCGCTCGGGGCGGTCGGCACGCAGGGCGGGCACGGTGACGGCCTCGTCCAGGCAGCCTTGCGTCATTCCGCTCAGCACGCCGCCGGGGCCGATCTCGACGAACGTCGTCACCCCCAGGTCGTGGAGGGTACGGATGCCGTCGGCGAAACGGACCGCTTCGCGGACGTGACGGACCCAGTACTCCGGCGTGTAGGGCTCGGCGAGGCGGCCGGTGAGGTTGGAGACCACCGGAATCCGCGGCTCGCTGAAGGTGAGCCCCCGGACGACCTCGGCGAAGTCCTCCAGCATCGGGTCCATCAACGGCGAGTGGAAAGCGTGGCTCACCTTCAACCGCGACGTCTTACGACCCTGCTGCTTGAAGACCTCGGCGATCTCCAGCACGCTGTCCTCGACACCGGAAATCACCACGGACTGAGGTCCGTTGATCGCGGCGATACCAGCCTGCTCGGTCAGGTGCGGGAGCACCTCGTCCTCGCTCGCCTGGACCGCCACCATCGCCCCACCGGTGGGCAAAGCCTGCATCAACGCAGCACGCGCCGACACCAGCTTCGCCGCGTCGTCGAGCGACAGCACACCGGCCACATGCGCGGCCGCGATCTCGCCAACGGAGTGACCGGCCACGTAATCCGGCCGGATCCCCCACGATTCGAGGAGCCGGAACAGCGCCACCTCGACCGCGAACAACGCAGGCTGGGTGCACCCGGTCTGGTGAAGCGATTCCGCTTCGACATCGACCGGCGCGTCCAACCGCGCGCACACCTCGTCGTACGCATCGGCGAAGACGGGGAACGCCTCGTACAGCTCACGCCCCATGCCGATGCGCTGCGAACCCTGACCCGAGAACAGGAACCCGGCCTTGCCTCCCGGCCGGCCCTGGACGACTGCGGGCGACGGCATTCCGGCGGCCAGGTAGCCCAGTCCGCGCCGGAAGTCGTCACAGCTCTCGCCGACGACCGCCGCCCTGTGGCGCAGGGTGCTGCGGGTGGTGGCCAGTGAGAAGCCGACATCGGCCGGTGACATGCCGTCCGTCACGAAGGACAGCAGTCGTCGCGCCTGATCGCGCAGGGCTGCGCTGCTCTTGGCGGAGAGCACCCACGGCAGCAGGGCCGGGACCGGGGCCGGGGCCTCTGCGGGCTCTTCGTCGAGGGCCGGGGCCTGCTCGATGATCGTGTGGGCGTTGGTGCCGCTGACGCCGAACGAGGAGACGGCGGCGCGTCGCGGACGGTCCGACTCCGGCCAGTCCCTGGCCTCGGTCAGCAGGCGGACGTCACCTGCCGACCAGTCCACGTGCGGGGTCGGCTCGTCGACGTGCAGGGTCTGCGGGAGAACGCCGTGGCGCATCGCCATGACCATCTTGATGATGCCGCCGACACCGGCGGCGGCCTGGGCGTGGCCGATGTTGGACTTCAGCGAGCCCAGCCACAGCGGCTGTCCCTCGGGCCGCTCCTGCCCGTACGTCGCGAGCAGCGCCTGCGCCTCGATGGGGTCGCCGAGCCGTGTGCCGGTGCCGTGCGCCTCCACCGCGTCGATGTCGGCGGCGGTGAGGCCGGCGGCGGTGAGGGCCTGGCGGATGACCCGCTGCTGCGCGGGCCCGTTGGGCGCCGTCAGGCCGTTGGAGGCGCCGTCCTGGTTGATGGCGCTGCCGCGTACGACGGCGAGGACCTGGTGCCCGTTGCGGCGGGCGTCGGAGAGGCGCTCCACGAGGAGCATGCCGACGCCTTCGGCCCAGCCGGTGCCGTCGGCCCCGGCGCCGAACGCCTTGCAGCGGCCGTCGGCGGCCAGGCCCCGCTGGCGGCTGAACTCCACGAAGGCCCGCGGGGTGGACATGACCATCACGCCGCCGGCCAGTGCCATGGAGCACTCGCCGCTGCGCAGGGCCTGGACCGCCCAGTGCAGGGCCACCAGCGACGACGAGCACGCCGTGTCGACGGTGACGGCCGGTCCTTCCAGGCCGAGGGTGTAGGCGATGCGGCCGGACATGATGCTCGCGGAGTTGCCCGTGCCGAAGAAGCCCTCGGAGTCGTCGATCGCGTTGAACGCCTGGGCGGCGTAGTCCTGGTAGCCGGAGCCGACGAAGACGCCGGTGCGGCTCCCGCGCACCGACTCCGCGTCGATGCCGGCCCGCTCGAACGTCTCCCACGTGGTCTCCAGCAGCAACCGCTGCTGCGGATCCATCGCCACGGCCTCACGCGGACTGATCCCGAAGAACCCCGGGTCGAACTCCCCCGCCTCGTAAAGGAATCCGCCGCGGCGCGTGTACGTCTTCCCGGAGGCGTCCGGGTCCGGGTCGTAGATGCCGTCCACGTCCCAGCCGCGGTCGGCGGGGAACTCCCCGACGGCGTCGCCTCCTGAGACCACCAGCTGCCACAGGTCCTCCGGCGAGCGCACCCCGCCCGGGTAGCGGCACGCCATGCCGACGATCGCGATGGGATCGTCGTCCTCGGCCGCGGTGGTGGCCGTCTCCGGTGCGGCCGCGGCGGTGCGGCCGGTGATCTCGGTGCGCAGCTGCCGGGCGAGTGCGTGGGCGTTGGGGTAGTCGAAGACCAGTGTGGGGGGCAGCGCGAGGCCGGTCTCGGCGTTGAGTTTGTTGCGCAGTTCGACGGCGGTCAGGGAGTCGAAGCCCAGGTCCTTGAACGCCCGGTCGGCCTCGACCTCGCCGGCGCCGCTGTGGCCGAGGACGGCCGCCGCGTGGGTGCGGACGAGTTCGACCAGCAGCGTGTCCTGCTCGGCCTCGGGCATCCCGGCGAGGCGGGCGGCCAGCGGCGAGGCGGCGGTCGTGCCGGGCTCGCCGGCGGAGCTGCCGGCGCTCAGGATCCGCTCGGTCTCCGGGAGGTCGCCGAGCAGTGCGCTCGGGCGGCCCACGGTGAACGGCGGGAGGAAGCGCTCCCAGTCGATGTCGGCCACGGTCACGGTCGGTTCGCCGGATTCCAGGGCCTGCCGGAGGCCGGCCACGGCGAGCGCGGGAGGCATCGGGATCAGGCCGCGGCGGCGCAGTCGTTCGTCCGCGCCGTCGCTCTCGGCCATGCCGCCGCCGGCCCACGGGCCCCAGGCCACGGCGGTGGCGGTCAGGCCCCGGGCCCGCCGTCGTTCGGCGAGCCCGTCGAGGAGGGAGTTGGCCGCCGCGTAGGCGGCCTGGTGGCCGCTGCCCCATACGCCGGCGATGGAGGAGAAGAGCACGAAGGCGTCGAGCTCCCGGTCCGCGAGCAGGGCGTCGAGGTGGAGGGCGCCGGCCGCCTTCGCGGACAGCACGTCGGCGAAGGCGCCCGGCGTCATGGCGTCCAGCGGCTCCAGGTGATCCACTCCGGCCGTGTGGACGACGGCGTTCACCGGGTGCTCGGCGAGCAGCGCGGCCAGCGCCTCGCGGTCGGCCACGTCACAGGCAGCGACGGTCACGCGGACGCCCGCCGACTCCAGTTCGGTCCGGAGGCCGGCCGCGCCGGGGGCGTCGAGGCCGCGGCGGCTGGTGAGCACCAGGTGCTCGGCGCCGGCACCGGCGAGCCAGCGGGCGACGTGCCCGCCCAGCGCACCCGTACCACCGGTGATCAGCACCGTGCCGCGCGGCGACCACTGCTGCCCGGCCCGGCCGTTCCGGCGGGCGGCGGCGTGGGAGAGCCTGCGGCCGAACACGCCGCGGTCGCGGATGGCGACCTGGTCCTCGGCCGACTGGCCGAGCACCGCGGCGAGGCGACCGGCGACCCGGTCGTCGACCGTCTCCGGCAGGTCGACGAGACCGCCCCAGCGCTGCGCGTATTCCAACGCCACCACCCGGCCGAGGCCCCAGACGGCGTTCTGGGCGGCGCTCGGCGCCGCGTCCGAGCGGCCGGTGGACATCGCGGACCTGGTCAGCGTCCACAGCGGGGCGTCGATGCCGGCGTCGCCCAGGGCCTGGACGAGCGCGAGGGTCAGCGCGGTGCCGGCGGAGAGGGCGGGGTGGGCGGCGTGGGGCCGCTCGTCGGTGCCGAGCAGGGAGATCACGCCGTCGACCGGTGTGCTGCCGGCCGCGTCGCCGAGCTGCCGCAGCAGCGTGCCGCGGTCGGCGGCCGGGTCGGCGACGACCGGGAGCAGCCGGGCCCCGCGGGCCGCGAGCCCGTCGGCGACGGCGGCGGTCCACTCGGTCTCCTCGGTGACCAGGAACAGCCAGTCGCCCGGCAGTTCGTGCGACCGGAGACCGCTCAGCGGCTTCCAGACCGTGCGGTAGGACCAGCCTTCCACCGCGGATTCCCGGCGCTGCTGCCGGCGCCACGCGGACAGCCGGGGCAGGACCGCGTCGAGTTGTTCGGCGGGCAGGTCGAGGGTGGCGGCGAGGGACTGGGCGTCCTCGCGCTCCACCGTCTCCCAGAACCCCGCCTCCACGGCGTCGGTCCCCGTGAGGGCGGCGGCAGCGGGCGCGGTGGTCTCCAGCCAGTACCTCTGGTGCTGGAAGGCGTAGGTCGGCAGGTCCGCGCGGCGGGCGCCGCGGCCGGCGAAGAACGCGTGCCAGTCGACGGGGACGCCGTGCACGTGGAGCTGCGCGACGGCGCCGGTGATCGCCTCGGGCTCGGGGCCGCCGGCCCGTGCGGCGGGTACGGTGACCGCGCCGTCCAGGCAGCCCTGGGCCATGCCGCTGAGCACGCCGCCGGGGCCGACCTCCACGAACGTGGTGACGCCCAGGTCGCCCAGGGTCCGGATGCCGTCGGCGAAGCGCACGGCCTCGCGGACGTGCCGCACCCAGTAGTCCGCCGTGTACGCGTCGATGAGCTCGCCGGTCACGTTGGAGACGACCGGGACGGCCGGCTTCTCGAAGCGCAGTCCGCCGACGACGCGGGCGAAGTCCTCCAGCATGGGGTCCATCAGCGGCGAGTGGAACGCGTGGCTCACGGTGAGCCGGGAGGTCTTGCGGCCCTGCCGGGCGAAGTCCTCGGCGACGGCCGTCACGGCGTCCTCGTCACCGGAGATCACCACCGACGAGGGGCCGTTGACCGCGGCGATGCTCACCGCGCCGGTGAGGAGCGGCAGGACCTCGTCCTCGGTGGCCTGCACGGCGACCATCGCGCCACCGGAGGGCAGAGCCTGCATCAGGCGGGCGCGGGCCGTCACCAGGGTGGCCGCGTCCTCCAGGGACAGGACCCCGGCCACGTGGGCCGCGGCGATCTCGCCGACGGAGTGACCGGCCAGGTAGTCCGGTCGTACGCCCCACGACTCCAGCAGGCGGTGGATCGCGACCTCGTGCGCGAACAGTGCGGGCTGGGTGAAGGCGGTGCGGTTCAGCGCGTCGCCGTCCTCGTGGCCGTTCCCGCCGAAGGCCACGTCCCGCAGCGGCCGGTCGAGGTGCCGGTCGAGGTGTGCGCACACCTGGTCGTACGCCTCGGCGAAGACCGGGAACGCCTCGTACAGCTCGCGCCCCATGCCGGGCCGCTGGGAGCCCTGCCCGGAGAAGAGGAAGCCGACCTGGCCGGCGTCGGCGCGGCCGAGGACGACGCCGGGAGCGGGCGCCCCCGACGCCAGGGCCCGCAGGCCCTCGGCGATCCGGCCGCGGTCGGCTCCGACCACGGCGGCGCGGTGCTCCAGGGCGGCCCGGGTGGTGGCCAGGGAGAACCCGGCGTCGGTGAGGGACGGCCCGGCGCCGTCCGCGGTGAGGGCCAGCAGGCGCTCGGCCTGGGCGCGCAGCGCGGCCTCGGACTTGCCGGACAGCACCCACGGCACGGTCGCCGAGGCGACCTCGACCGGTGCGACGGCGGCCGGCTCCGCCGCCGGTGCCTGCTCGATGATCGTGTGGGCGTTGGTGCCGCTGACGCCGAAGGAGGAGATGCCGGCGCGGCGCGGACGGCCGGAGTCGGGCCAGTCGACGGCCTCGGTCAGGAGCCGCACGGCGCCCGCCGACCAGTCCACGTGCGGCGTCGGCTCGTCCGCGTGCAGCGTCCGCGGCAGCACGCCGTGACGCATCGCCATCACCATCTTGATCACACCGGCGACGCCGGACGCCGCCTGGGCGTGACCGATGTTGGACTTCAGCGAGCCCAGCCACAGCGGCTCGTCCTCGGAGCGGTCCTGACCGTACGTCGCCAGCAGGGCCTGCGCCTCGATGGGGTCGCCGAGCGCGGTGCCCGTGCCGTGCGCCTCCACCACGTCGACGTCGGTCTCGGTGAGCCCGGCGGAGGCCAGGGCCTGCCGGATCACGCGCTGCTGCGCCGGGCCGTTGGGCGCGGTGAGGCCGTTGGACGCGCCGTCCTGGTTGACCGCGCTGCCCCGCACGACCGCGAGGACGTCGTGGCCGTTGCGCACGGCGTCGGAGAGGCGCTCCACGAGCACCACGCCCACGCCCTCCGCCCAGCCGGTGCCGTCCGCGCTGGCGCCGAAGGCCTTGCAGCGGCCGTCGGCGGACAGCCCGCGCTGCCGGCTGAACTCCACGAACGCGGCCGGTACGGCCATGACGTTCACGCCGCCCGCGACGGCCATCGTGCTCTCGCCGTTGCGCAGCGACTGGATGGCCAGGTGCAGGGCGACCAGCGACGACGAGCACGCCGTGTCGACGGTGACGGCCGGGCCCTCCAGGCCGAACGAGTAGGCCACGCGCCCGGAGACGACGCTCGCGGCGCTGCCGGTGAGCAGGTGGCCCTCGACGCCTTCGGGGACCTGCGGGAGGCCGGCGCCGTAGCCCTGGTAGGACATGCCGACGAACACGCCCGTGCGGCTGCCCTTCAGGGAGGCCGGGTCGATGCCGGCCCGCTCGAAGGCCTCCCACGAGGCCTCCAGCAGCAGGCGCTGCTGCGGGTCCATCGCGAGCGCCTCGCGCGGCGAGATCCCGAACAGCGCGGCGTCGAAGTCGCCCGCGTCGTAGAGGAAGCCGCCGTCGCGCGCGTACGTCTTGCCGGGGGTGCCCGGGTCGGGGTCGTAGAGGTCCTCGACGTCCCAGCCGCGGTCCTCGGGGAAGCCCGCGACGGCGTCGCCGCCGGACATCACGAGCTGCCAGAGGTCCTCGGGCGAGCCGACGCCGCCGGGGAGGCGGCAGCTCATCGCCACGATCGCGATGGGCTCGTCGCCGTCGGCGGCCGTGCTCCGCTCCTGCGGCGCGGCGGTCTGCGCACCGAGCAGTCCGGCGCGCAGGAACCGGGCCAGGGCGGTCGCGTTCGGGTAGTCGAAGACCAGGGTGGTGGGCAGCTTCAGGCCGGTGTCGGCCGTGAGCTTGTTGCGCAGTTCGACGGCGGTGAGCGAGTCGAAGCCGAGGTCGTTGAACGCCCGGCCGGGCTCCACCGCCGCGGCGCCGTCATGGCCGAGCACGGCGGCGGCGCGGGTACGGACGAGGTCGGCCAGCGTGCGGTCCTGCTCGCCCGCCGGCAGCCCGGTCAGCTTCTCGGCGAGGGCGTTGCCGGCCCCGGCGCCGCCGGAGGCCGGGGCCTCCAGGGCGCGGCGCGCCTCGGGCACGTCGGAGAGCAGGGCGCTGGGGCGGGTGACGGTGAACGGGCCGATGAACCGCTCCCAGTCGAAGTCCGCCACGGTCAGGGCGGTCTCGTCGTCGGCCAGCGCCTGCTGCAGCGCGGAGAGCGCGAGGGCGGGCCGCATGGGCGGCAGGCCGCGGCGGCGCAGCATCTCCTCGCCGTCGCCGACGCCGGCCATGCCGCCTTCGGCCCAGCCGCCCCAGGAGACGGCGAGCGCGGTGCGCCCGCGCGCCCGGCGGTACTCGGCGAGGGCGTCGAGGTAGGCGTTGGCCGCCGAGTAGGCGCCCTGACTGGCGCCGCCCCAGATGCCGGCGCCCGAGGAGAACATGACGAACGCGTCGAGCTCCTGGCCGTCCAGCAGTTCGTCCAGGTGGGTCGCGCCCGCCGCCTTCGCCGACACCGTGCGGGCGAACCCGGCCGGGTCGGATTCCTCGATCATGACGTGGTCGCCGACGCCGGCGGCGTGGACGACGGCGTTGACGGGGTGTGCGGCCAGCAGCGCCCGCAGGGCGTCCCGGTCGGCCGCGTCACAGGCCACGACGGTGGCGGTCGCGCCGAGTTCCTCCAGCTCCGCGACGAGTTCGGCGGCGCCGGGCGCCGCGGGGCCGCGCCGGCTGGTGAGCACCAGGTGCTCGGCTCCGGCACCGGCGAGCCAGCGGGCGACGTGCCCGCCCAGCGCACCCGTACCACCGGTGATCAGCACCGTGCCGCGCGGCGACCATCCCTGGGCGGGGGCGGTGGCGCGGCCCGCCCGCACCAGGCGGCGTCCGAAGACGCCCGAGGCGCGGACCGCCACCTGGTCCTCGTCCGACTGCCCGAGGACGGCGGCCACGCGGGCCGCGGTACGGGCGTCCAGCAGCTCGGGGAGGTCGAGCAGACCGCCCCAGCGCTGCGGGTACTCCAGTGCCGCAGCCCGGCCGAAGCCCCATACCTGCGACTGCAGCGGCCGGTCCACACGGTCGGAGCGGCCGGTGGCCACCGCGCCGCGGGTGGCGCACCACAGGGGCGCGTCGATGCCCGCGTCGCCGAGCGCCTGCACGAGGCAGAGGGTCGCGGCGAGGCCGTGCGACAGGCCGGGGTGGCCGGCCGAGGCGCTCTCGTCCTCGGCGAGCAGCGACAGCACACCGGCCACGGGGCCGGCGGCGGCCAGGTCGCGGGCGAGCGTCCCGCGGTCGGTGCCGGGCGCGGCGGCGAGCGTGACCAGTTCCAGGCCGCGCTCGCCGAGCGCGGTGCGGACCGAGTCGGCCCACTCGCTCTCCCCGGCCGTCACGAGCAGCCAGGCACTACCGGACGCACTGGGCTCCGGGAGCGCGCCGAGCGGCTTCCACGTGACCCGGTAGCGCCAGCCGTCGACCACGGACTGCTCGCGGCGCTGACGGCGCCACGCGGACAGCCGGGGCAGGATCGCGCCGAGCGAGGCGTCCGCACCGACGCCGAGGGTCGCGGCGAGGGACTCCACGTCCTCCCGCTCCACGGTGTCCCAGAACCCGGAGTCCGCCGGGTCGTCCGCGGTGCTGGTGGCGGCGGCCGGGTCCTCGTCCCCCTCCAGCCAGAAGCGCTCGCGCTGGAAGGCGTAGGTGGGCAGGGCGACGCGGTGAGCGCCGGGGAAGAGCGCCTGCCAGTCCGGGGAGACGCCGTGCACGTGCAGTTCGGCGAGCGCGGTGACGACGGCCTGCGCTTCGGGGCGGTCGGCGCGCAGGACGGGCACGGCGACCACGTCGTCCGTGCGGTCCACGTCGTCCACGTCGTCCACGCAGGACTGTGCCAGGGCGCTGAGGACGCCGCCGGGGCCGATCTCCACGAAGGTCGTCACGCCCAGGTCGTGCAGGGTGCGGACGCCGTCGGCGAAACGGACCGCTTCACGGACGTGACGGACCCAGTACTCCGGCGTGTACGACTCGGCCAGGCGGCCGGTCAAGTTGGACACCACCGGGATCTGCGCCTCATGAAACGTCAGTTCCGCCACCACCCGGCCGAAATCGTCCAGCATCGGGTCCATCAGCGGCGAGTGGAAGGCGTGGCTGACCTTCAGCCGGGAGGTCTTGCGGCCTTGCTGCTTGAAGACCTCGGCGATCGCGGTGACGGCGTCCTCCGCGCCGGAGATCACCACGGACCGCGGGCCGTTGACCGCGGCGATGCCGACCTCGTCGCTCAGGTGCGGGAGCACCTCGTCCTCGGTCGCCTGGACCGCCACCATCGCCCCACCGGTCGGCAGCGCCTGCATCAGCGCGGCACGCGCCGACACCAGCTTCGCCGCGTCGTCGAGCGACAACACACCGGACACATGCGCGGCCGCGATTTCGCCCACGGAGTGACCGGCCACGTAGTCGGGCCGGATCCCCCACGATTCGAGGAGCCGGAACAGCGCCACCTCGACCGCGAAGAGAGCGGGCTGCGTCGAACCCGTCTGGTGCAGCTCCTCCGCATCGACGTCGACCGGCGCGTCCAGCCGCGCACACACCTCGTCGTACGCATCGGCGAAGACGGGGAACGCCTCGTACAACTCACGCCCCATGCCGATGCGCTGCGAACCCTGCCCCGAGAACAGGAACCCGGCCTTGCCCTCGGAGCGGGCGCGCCCCAGCGTCACGTTCGCCGCCGGTTCGCCGGCCGCTAGCGCGGAGAGTGCCTGCCGGAGCTCGGCCGGGTCCTGCGCCAGGAGCACGGCACGGTCCTCGAACGTCTCGCGGGAGGCCAGGGAGAGGCCGATGTCGGAAGCCGTCCACCCGTCCTTCGCGTCGAGGTGACCGGCCAGCCGGGCCGCCTGCGCGCGCAGGGCCGGCTCGCCCTTGCCCGACAGCACCCACGGCACGGCCGCGCCGGAGTCGGGCGTCGGGGGCAGCTCTGCTGCTGCGGGTGCCTGTTCGATGATGGTGTGGGCGTTGGTGCCGCTGACGCCGAACGACGAGATCGCGGCGCGGCGCGGGCGGTCCGGCTCCGGCCAGTCGACGGCCTCGGTCAGCAGGCGCACGTCACCCGCGGACCAGTCCACGTGCGGCGTCGGCTCGTCCGCGTGCAGCGTCCGCGGCAGCACGCCGTGGCGCATCGCCATGACCATCTTGATGATGCCGGCCACGCCCGCGGCGGCCTGGGCGTGGCCGATGTTGGACTTCAGCGAGCCCAGCCACAGCGGCCGGTCGCCGTCCCGCTCCTGGCCGTACGTGGCGATCAGCGCCTGCGCCTCGATCGGGTCACCCAGCGTCGTACCCGTGCCGTGCGCCTCGACGACGTCGACATCGCCCGGCTGAAGGCCGGCCGAGGCCAGCGCCTGCCGGATCACACGCTGCTGCGCCGGGCCGTTCGGGGCGGTCAGGCCGTTGGACGCACCGTCCTGGTTCACCGCGCTGCCCCGCACCACCGCCAGGACCTCGTGGCCGTTGCGCACGGCGTCGGAGAGGCGCTCCACGAGCACCACGCCCACGCCCTCGGACCAGCCGGTGCCGTCCGCGTCCGCGCCGAACGCCCTGCAGCGGCCGTCGGGCGACAGCCCGCGCTGCCGGCTGAACTCCACGAAGACGTTCGGGCTGGCCATGACGGTGACGCCACCGGCCAGGGCCATCGTGCACTCGCCGCTCCGCAGCGACTGAACGGCCAGGTGAAGGGCCACGAGCGACGACGAGCACGCCGTGTCGATCGTGACGGCCGGGCCTTCCAGGCCGAAGGTGTAAGCCACCCGGCCGGAGACGACGCTGGACGCGCCGCCGACCAGCCGGTGTCCTTCGACGCCTTCCGGAGTCCGGCGCACGTCTGCTCCGTAGCCCTGGTAGGCCATGCCGACGAAGACGCCGGTCCTGCTGCCGCGCAACTGTGCGGGGGTGATCCCGGCCCGCTCGAAGGCCTCCCACGACGTCTCCAGCAGCAGCCGCTGCTGCGGATCCATCGCCAGCGCCTCGCGCGGCGAGATCCCGAAGAAGCCGGCGTCGAACTCGGCCGCGTCGTGCAGGAAGCCGCCGTCGCGCGCGTACGTCTTGCCGAGGCGGTCGGGGTCGGGGTCGTAGAGGGAGTCGACGTCCCAGCCGCGGTCGGCCGGGAATTCGGAGATGGCGTCGCCGCCGGACGCCACGAGGTTCCACAGGGCCTCGGGCGAGTCGACGCCGCCGGGCAGGTGGCAGCTCATCGCCACGATGGCGATGGGCTCGTCGTCGGCTGCGGTCGCGTGCCGCTCCTGCAGCGCGGCGGCCTGCGAGCCGAGCAGCTCGCTCTGGAGGAAGCGGGCGAGCGCCGTGGCGTTGGGGTAGTCGAAGACCAGTGTGGGGGGCAGCGCGAGGCCGGTCGCCGTGTTGACCTTGTTGCGGAGTTCGACGGCGGTCAGGGAGTCGAAGCCGAGGTCCTTGAACGCCCGGTCGGGCTCGACCTCCGCCGCCGAGGCGTGGCCCAGGACGGCCGCGACGTGTCCCCGGACCAGCTCGATCAGGGTCTCCGTGCGCTTGGCCTCCGGCAGTCCGGCGAGCCGGGCCGCCAGGGGCGTGGCTCCCGCTGCGGCGTCGGCCGCCGGTGCGGCGGCCTCGGCGCGGCGCACCTCGGGCAGCTCGGACAGCAGGGCGCTCGGGCGGCCGAGGGTGAACGGTCCGATGAACCGCTCCCAGTCGATGTCGGCCACGACGGCCGCGGTGTCGTCGCAGTCGAGGGCGCGCTGGACCGCGGTCACGGCGAGGGCCGCGGGCAGGGTGATGACGCCGCGGCGGCGCAGGTGCTCCTCGTCGGCGTCGGTGACCATGCCGCCGTCGGCCCAGGGGCCCCAGGCGATCGCGGTGGCGGTCCGTCCCCCGGCCCTGCGCCGGGCGGCGAGGCCGTCGAGGAAGGCGTTGGCGGCCGCGTAGGCGGTCTGCAGACCACTCCCCCACACGCCGGCGATCGACGAGAAGAGGACGAAGGCGTCCAGCTCCTGGTCGCCCAGCAGCTCGTCCAGGTGGGCGGCGCCGCCGGCCTTCGCCGCGATCGTGCGGGCGAAGTCGGCCGGGGTCAGCTCGTCGAAGGGGGCGAACTGCTCCACGCCCGCGGCATGGAAGACGGAGGTGAAGGTGTGCTCGGCGAGCAGCGCCGCCACCGCGTCGCGGTCGGCGATGTCGCACGCGGCGAGGGTGACGCGCGCGCCCAGCTCCTCAAGCTCCGCCTTGAGGCCGGCCGCGCCGGGCGCGTCGGCGCCGCGGCGGCCGGCGAGCACCAGGTGCTCGGCACCGGCACCGGCGAGCCAGCGGGCGACGTGCCCGCCCAGCGCACCCGTACCACCGGTGATCAGCACCGTACCGCGCGGCGACCACGGGCGGCCGGTGCCGCTGCGGGCGTGGGTGAGCCGGGCGGTGAACACGCCGGACGCACGGACGGCGACCTGGTCCTCCACCGTGCCGGAGCCCTGGTTCAGCACGGCGGCGATACGGCCGGCAGCGCGCTCGTCGACCGCCGACGGCAGGTCGATCAGGCCGCCCCAGCGCCGGGCGTGCTCCAGGGCGAGGGCGCGACCGAAGCCCCACACCTGGTTCTGTACCGCGCTCAGCGGTGCGTCGTCCGAGCGGCCGGTGGCCGCCGCGCCCCGGGTGACGCACCACAGCGGCGCGTCGATGCCCGCGTCGCCCAGTGCCTGAGCAAGCGCCACGGTCTGTGCGAGGCCCTGGGAAACGGCGGGGTGCCCGGCCGAGGCGGTCTCGTCGATCGCGAGCAGCGACAGGACGCCCCGAAGGCATCCGGCCTGCGGTGATCCGGCTTCGGCTGCGGCCCGGGGCAGCTCGCCGGCCAGGAACTCGCGGTCGGCGTCCGCGCCGACCGTCAGCGGGATCAGACGCGCGCCGCGGCCGCCGAGGGCCGCGCGGACCGTCGCGGCCCACTCGTCGCCCTCGGGCGCGGCGAACAGCCAGGTGCTGCCGGACAGGTCCGTGGCGGGCAGGCCGTTCAACGGCTGCCAGGTCAGCCGGTAGCGCCAGCCGTCCACGACGGACTGCTCGCGGCGCTGTCGCCGCCAGGCGGACAGCTTCGGGACCACGACGTCCAGCTCTTCGGCGCTCAGGCCCAGCGTGGCGGCGAGCGACTGGGCGTCCTCGCGCTCGACGCTCGCCCAGAACTCGGCGTCGACCGCGTCCACGGCGGCCGCCTCGGCCTCGGGGGCCTCCAGCCAGTAGCGCTGCTGCTGGAAGGCGTACGTGGGCAGGTCGGTCTTCCGCGCGCCGGGGAAGAGCGCCTGCCAGTCCGGGGAGACGCCGTGCACGTGCAGTTCGGCGAGCGCGGCGGTGACGGCCTGCTGCTCGGGGCGGTCGGCGCGCAGGACCGGGACGGTGATCACGTCGTCGTCGAGGCAGCCCTGGGTGAGGGCGCTGAGCACGCCGCCGGGGCCGATCTCCACGAAGGTCTTCACGCCCAGGTCGTGCAGGGTCTGGACACCGTCGGCGAAACGGACCGCTTCGCGGACGTGACGGACCCAGTACTCGGGGGTGTAGGGCTCGGCGAGGCGGCCGGTGAGGTTGGAGACCACCGGAATCCGCGGCTCGTTGAAGGACAGCCTGCCGACGACCTCGGTGAACTCCTCCAGCATCGGGTCCATCAACGGCGAGTGGAAAGCGTGGCTCACCTTCAGCCGGGACGTCTTACGGCCCTGCTGCGCGAAGACCTCGGCGATCGAGGTCACCGCCTCCTCCGCACCGGAGACCACGACGGACTGCGGGCCGTTGACCGCCGCAATGCCGACCCCGTCGGTCAGATGCGGCAACACCTCGTCCTCGGTCGCCTGGACGGCAACCATGGCTCCACCGGCGGGCAGGGCCTGCATCAACGCAGCACGCGCCGACACCAGCTTCGCCGCATCGGCGAGCGACAGCACACCCGCCACATGAGCCGCAGCGATCTCACCCACAGAGTGGCCGGCCACGTAATCCGGCCGGATCCCCCACGACTCGAGGAGCCGGAACAGCGCCACCTCGACCGCGAACAACGCAGGCTGCGTCGAACCCGTCTGGTGAAGCGTTTCCGCATCCACATCCACCGGCGCGTCCAGCAGCGCACACACCTCGTCATAAGCCGCAGCGAACACCGGATACGCCGCATACAGCTCACGACCCATGCCGATCCGCTGCGACCCCTGACCCGAGAACAGGAATCCGGTCTTGTCCCCGAGGCGGCCCGTGCTCCGGATCACGGCCGCGGACGGGCTGTCCGACGCCAGTGCCCGTACGCCTTCGGTGAGTTCCTCCAGGCTCTCGCCGACGACGGCCGCCCGTCGGTCCCAGGCGGCGCGGGTCGTGGCGAGGGAGAAGCCGATGTCGGCGGGCGACCGGCCGGGGCCGCTCTCCAGGAAGGAGAGCAGGCGCTCGGCCTGGGCACGCAGCGCCGCGTCGCTCTTGGCCGAGAGCACCCACGGCAGCGCGCCGGCGGCGGGCGCCTGGGCGGCCTCGCCGGCGGGCTCCTCCTCCGGGGCGGGGGCCTGCTCGATGATCGTGTGGGCGTTGGTGCCGCTGACGCCGAACGAGGAGACGGCGGCACGGCGGGGATGGTCGGACTCGGGCCACCGGACGGCCTCGGTCAGCAGCCTGACGCCGCCGGCCGACCAGTCGACCTGGGAGGTCGGCTCGTCCACGTGCAGCGTCTGCGGCAGCACGCCGTTGCGGATGGCCATCACCATCTTGATCACACCGGCGACGCCGGAGGCCGCCTGCGTGTGACCGAGGTTGGACTTGACGGATCCCAGCCACAGCGGCCGGTCACCCGCGTGCTCCTGGCCGTACGTGGCGAGCAGCGCCTCGGCTTCGATCGGGTCGCCGAGGGTGGTGGCCGTGCCGTGCGCCTCGACCGCGTCGACCTGGGAGGCGGTCAGCCGCGCGTTCTCCAGCGCCTGCTGGATGACACGCACCTGCGACGGACCGTTCGGGGCGGTGAGGCCGTTGGACGCGCCGTCCTGGTTGACGGCGCTGCCGCGGATGACGGCGAGCACGTCGTGGCCGAGCCGGCGGGCGTCGGACAGCCTCTCCAGCAGGAGCACGCCGACGCCTTCGGACATGCCCGTGCCGTCGGCGGTCGACGAGAACGCGCGGCAGCGGCCGTCGGGCGACAGGCCGCGCTGCGCGCTGAACGCGATGAACGTGTTCGGCGTGGCCATCACGGTCGCGCCGCCGGCCAGGGCGAGCGAGCACTCCCCGCGGCGCAGCGCCTGGGCGGCCAGGTGGAGCGCCACCAGCGAGGAGGAGCAGGCCGTGTCGACGGTGACGGCCGGGCCTTCGAGGCCGAGGGCGTACGAGATGCGGCCGGAGACCACGGCCGCGGTGTTCGCGGTGACGAGGTGGGCCTCGATGTCGCTGTCGCCCGGACGCTGGAGGTAGGCGTGGTCCTGGCCGTTGGTGCCGACGAACACTCCGGCCCGGCTGCCCCGCGCGGTGGCGGGGTCGATGCCCGCGCGTTCGAAGGCCTCCCAGGAGGTCTGCAGCAGGAGCCGCTGCTGTGGGTCCATGACCAGGGCCTCGCGGGGGGAGATCCCGAAGAACGCGGGGTCGAACTCGGCGGCGTCGTGGAGGAAGCCGCCCTCGCGCACGTACGTCCGGCCGGTCCGCCCGGGCTCGGGGTCGTGGATCGCGTCCAGGTCCCAGCCGCGGTCGGTGGGGAACCCGGTCACGGCGTCACCGCCCGAGGAGACCAGCTGCCACAGGTCCTCGGGGGAGCCGACCCCGCCCGGGTAGCGGCAGGCCATCCCGACGATGGCGATGGGCTCGGTGTCCTTCGCCTCCAGCTCACCCAGCTGCCTGCGGGTGTGGCGCAGGTCCACCATCACGCGCTTGAGGTAATCCCTGAGCTTGTCGTCGTTCGACATGTTTTACGTCCTCGGTAGCAGTGCGTGAGAAGAGTTAGAGAGACCCGAGCTCTTGGTCGATGAGGTCGAACATCTCGTCGTCGGTGGCGGTGTCGATCCGGTCGAGGTCGAGACCGAAGTCGCGGTCGGTGCCGGGGCCTGCGTCGGCGGCGGCGTTCGCCGCGGCGTCCTGGTGGGTGTCGGTCCACTTCCAGAGCAGCGCCTTGAGCCGGGCCGTGACCTTGTCCCGTACCGCGTCCTCCGGGGCGAGCGCGGCCAGCCGGCCCTCCAGCCGGTCGATCTCTTCGAGGACCGGCGGCGTCCCGGCGGCGAGGTCGAGGACCAGGTCCTTGTGCAGGAGCCGGGCGATCGCGACCGGGTTGGGGTGGTCGAAGACGAGGGTGGGCTTGAGCCGGAGCCCGGTCGCGGCCTTGAGCCGGTTGCGGAGCTCCACGGCGGTCAGGGAGTCGAAGCCGATGTCACGGAAGGCCGTGGTGGGCTCGATCCGGGCCGCGTCGGCGTGGCCGAGGGCGGCGGCGGCCTGGTTGCGGACCAGGTCCAGCAGCACCTTCTCCTGGTCGGCTTCCGGCATGCCGGCCAGGCGGCGGGCCAGGGCGGGGGTCCGGGCGGCGGTCGCGTCCTCCTCGGCCGGGCCGCCGGTGTCGCCCACGAGGCCACGGAAGACCGCGGGCAGCATGCCGGCTCGGGCCATGGCGCGCAGCCCCGCGACGTCCAGCCGGACGGGCACGATCACCGGCCGGCCCACGGTGAGAGTGGCATCGAACAGGGCCAGGCCCTCCGCGGAGGTGAACGGCACGATCCCGGACCGGCCCATGCGGTCGCGGTCGGCGTCGGTGATCCGGTCGCCCATGCCGCCGTTGTCCGTCCACAGGCCCCACGCCAGCGAGGTGCCGGGCAGGCCCGCGGCCCGGCGCTGCCGCGCCAGCCCGTCCAGGAAGGCGTTGGCCGCCGCGTAGCTCGCCGCGCCGGCGCTGCCCAGGACTCCGGCCAGGGAGGAGAAGAGCACGAACGCGGAGAGGTCCAGGTCCTTGGTCAGCTCGTGCAGGTGCAGCGCGCCGTCGGCCTTCGGCCGCAGCACGGTGTCCAGGCGCTCCGGGGTCAGGGCGGTGATCACGCCGTCGTCCAGGGCCGCGGCCGCGTGCACCACGGCCACGAGCGGGTGCTCGGCCGGGACCGAGGCCAGCAGTCCGGCGAGGGCGTCCCGGTCCGCGATGTCGCAGGCGGCCACGTCGACGTGCGCGCCCAGCCCGGAGAGGGCGGCGACGAGTTCGCCGACGCCGTCCGCGGCGGGGCCTCGGCGGCTGACCAGGAGCAGCCTGCGTGCGCCGCGTTCGGCGACGAGGTGGCGTGCGAGGGACAGTCCGAGGCCACCGGTCGCGCCGGTGAGCAGCACGGTCCCTTCGGGGTCCCACGCGTGATCGGCGGGCTCCTCTGCCGGGGCGGTCCGTGCGAGACGAGGCACGAACAGCTTGCCGCCGCGCACGGCGGCCTGCGGCTCGTCCAGGGCGGCGAGCGCCGCGGCCAGTGCGGAGTCCACGCCGCCGCCGACCGTGACCGCGTCGTTCGCGTCGTCCACGTCGACGAGCAGGAGCCGGTCCGGGTGCTCGGCCTGGGCCGACTTCACCAGGCCGGCCACCGCGGCGTGCGCGGGGTCCGGTGCCGCTCCCTCCAGGTCGACGGCGCCGCGCGTCATCACCACGAGCCGCGCATCGGAGAACCGCTCGTCGGCGACCCACTCCTGGACGGCCGACAGCACACCGGCCAGCAACTCGCGCGTGGACGAGGCGGCTTCGCCCTCGCTCGGGGCGCAGGGCAGGAGTACGTGGGCGGGCGGGACCGCACCGTCGTCGACCGCCTTGCGGAGCGCGTCGAGGTCTGCGTAGGGGCCGTCGCCGCCGAGGACCACCCATGCGGCATCGGAAGCGGGAGCGGGAGCGGCCGCACCGGGAGCGGTGCGCTCGGTGCGCTCGGTGCGCTCGACCCAGTCGACCTCGAACATCCAGTCCTGGTGCGCCACGCGCGAGGCCAGCACCTGCTGCGGGGACATCGTCCGCGTCCGCACGGACGCCACCGAGGCGACGGGAGCACCGTCGGCGTCGGCCAGTTCGATCGCCACCGCGTCGCCGGAGCCGGCGCCGGCGGGCCGGATCCGTACGCGCACGGCCCCGGCTCCCGGGGCGTGCACCGACGCGCCGCTCCAGGCGTAGGGCATGAGCACCTCGCCGGAGTCTCCGGCACGGGCCGGCGCCAGGGTGTCCAGGGCGACGTCCAGCAGTACGGGGTGGAGGCCGTAGCGGTCCGCCCGGTCCCGCTCCGCAACAGGCAGCGCGATCTCGGCGTACAGCTCGTCCCCGGCGCGCCAGGCGGCGGACAGGCCCGGATGGCCCTCGACGTCCACCGGCTCGGCGCCCGCGGGGGGCCAGATCACCATGTCGAATTCGGCCACAGGGGCACTCCGGGTGAGCTCTCCGGCGACGTGGCGGACCCACGGCTCGTCGGCGCCGCCGGCGGCGGGCCGGCTGTAGACCCGCACCGACCGTCGGTCGGTGTCCTCGCCCGCGCCGATCTGCACCTGGATGCGGACGGCACCCTGCTCCGCCAGCACCAGCGGGGCGTCCACGTCCAGCTGCTCCAGATGCGGGAACCCGGCCTGCCGGCCCGCGCACAACGCGAGCTCCACGAACGCGGCGACCGGAAGCACCGGCACACCGCCGACCGTGCGTTCCACGATCCAGGGCGTGTCGGCCGGGGACAGCCGGCCGGTGAAGAGCACGTCCTGTCCCCCGGCGGTCTCCACCACCGCGCCGAGCAGGGGGTGACCGGAGGAGCCCAGCCCCGCCGAGGAGACGTCGAGCGCGGCCGTTCCTTCGAGCCAGAAGCGCTCGCGCTGGAAGGCGTAGGTGGGCAGGGCGACGCGCTTGGCGCCGGGGAACAGCGCCTGCCAGTCCGGGGAGACGCCGTGGGTGTGCAGCCGGCCGGCAGCGAGGGTGATCGCCTGCGGCTCGGGGCGGTCCGTGCGGAGGACGGGGACGGTGACGGTGACGGTGACGACGCCATCGCCTTCGTCGTCGAGGCAGCCCTGGGCCAGGGCACTCAGGACGCCGCCGGGGCCGATCTCGACGAAGGTCGTCACGCCCAGGTCGTGCAGGGTCCGGACACCGTCGGCGAAACGGACCGCCTCGCGGACGTGACGGACCCAGTACTCGGGGGTGTACGGCTCGGCCACGCCGCCCGTGAGGTTGGACACCACCGGGAGCTGTGGCTCGCTGAAGGTCAGGCCGCGGACGACCTGGGAGAAGTCCTCCAGCATCGGGTCCATCAGCGGCGAATGGAAGGCGTGGCTGACCTTCAACCGGGAGGTCTTGCGGCCCTGCTGCGCGAAGACCTCGGCGACGGCCAGGACGGCATCCTCGGCACCCGAAATCACCACGGACTGCGGGCCGTTGACCGCCGCGATACCAACCGGCTCCGTGAGGTGCGGCAGCACTTCGTCCTCGGCCGCCTGGACCGCCACCATCGCACCGCCCGCAGGCAGCGCCTGCATCAACGCAGCACGCGCCGACACCAGCTTCGCCGCGTCGTCGAGCGACAGCACACCGGCCACATGAGCCGCGGCGATCTCGCCAACGGAGTGACCGGCCACGTAGTCCGGCCGGATGCCCCACGACTCCAGCAGGCGGAACAGCGCCACTTCGACCGCGAACAGCGCAGGCTGCGTCGAACCCGTCTGGTGAAGCGTTTCGGCATCGACATCGACCGGCGCGTCCAGCAGCGCACACACCTCGTCATAAGCCGCAGCGAACACCGGGTACGCCGCGTACAGCTCACGACCCATCCCGATCCGCTGCGACCCCTGACCCGAGAACAGGAAGCCGACCTTGCCCCGGGCGGCGTCGGCGCGCCCCGTCACCACATGTGCCGCGGGCTCGCCCGCTGCGAGCGCGGTCAGCCCGGCGCGCAGCTCGTCCGCGTCGGCGCCGACCACCGCGGCCCGGTGTTCCAGCGCCGATCGGGTGACCGCGAGCGAGATCCCCACGTCGGCCGGCGACGCGGCCGCGAGGTCCGCGGACGACAGCAGCCGCTGCGCCTGCTGCCGCAGCGCCTCCTCGGTCTTCCCGGAGAGCACCCACGGCACCACCGGGGTCCGCGGCCGCAGCGGCTCCTCAACCGCCGCGCCCTCATGCCCCGTCCTGTCGTCCGCCGTTTCCTCCGCAGCCGGTTCTGTCGCCTGCTCCAGGATGATGTGCGCGTTGGTGCCGCTGATCCCGAACGAGGAGATCCCGGCCCGGCGCGGGTGGTCCGTCTCCGGCCACGCGACCGCCTCGGTGAGCAGCTCGACCGAGCCGGCCGACCAGTCGACCTGCGGGGTCGGCCGGTCCACGTGCAGCGTCCGCGGCAGCACACCGTGCCGCATCGCCAGCACCATCTTGATCACGCCGGCGACACCCGCCGCGGCCTGCGTGTGACCGATGTTCGACTTCAGCGAGCCGAGCAGGAGCGGCCGTTCGCGGTCCTGCCCGTAGGTCGCCAGCAGCGCCTGCGCCTCGATCGGGTCGCCGAGGTTCGTGCCGGTGCCGTGGGCTTCGACGGCGTCGATCTCCTCGGCGGACAGCCCGCCGCTCGCCAGCGCTTCGAGGATCACGCGCTGCTGCGAAGGGCCGTTCGGGGCGGTCAGGCCGTTGGACGCGCCGTCCTGGTTGACCGCGCTGCCCCGCACCACCGCCAGCACCCGGTGGCCGAGCCGGCGGGCGTCCCGCAGGCGCTCCACCAGGAGCAGGCCGGCGCCTTCGGACCACGACGCGCCGTCCGCGGCGGCCGCGAAGGACTTGCAGCGCCCGTCGGGGGCGAGGCCGCGCTGGCGGCTGAACTCGACGAACGCGCTCGGGCCCGCCATGACGGTCACGCCGCCGGCGAGTGCCATGGAGCACTCACCGTTGCGCAGTGCCTGCACGGCGAGGTGCAGGGCGACCAGCGAGGACGAGCAGGCGGTATCGATGGTGACGGCGGGGCCCTCGAGGCCGAAGGCGTAGGCGATGCGCCCGGAGGCGACACTGCCGGAGTTGCCGGTGCTGAGCAGCCCTTCGACCCCCTCGGGGAGGACACCGGGCGTGAAACCGTAGTCGTGGTACATCAGGCCGGCGAAGACGCCGGTGCGGCTGCCCTTGAGGGAGGCGGGGTCGATGCCCGCGTGTTCGAAGGCCTCCCACGCGGTCTCCAGCAGCAGCCGCTGCTGCGGGTCCATCGCGAGCGCCTCGCGCGGCGAGATCCCGAAGAAGTCCGCGTCGAAGTCCGCGGCGTCGTGGAGGAATCCGCCCTGCCGGGTGTAGACCTTGCCCGGCTGCTCGGGGTCGGGGTCGTAGAGCGAGTCGACGTCCCAGCCGCGGTCCTCGGGGAAGTGCGAGATCGCGTCGCCGCCCTCGTCCAGCAGCCGCCACAGCGCCTCGGGCGAGTCGACGCCGCCGGGGAACCGGCAGCTCATGCCCACGACGGCGATCGGCTCCTGGTCCCGGGACTCCAGCTCGCGCACGCGCCGCCGGGCCTGGCGCAGGTCCGTGGTGGCCCGCTTGAGGTAGTCGCGGAGCTTGTCTTCGTTCATCATCGGTGTTGCCCGCCCCTTTTGGCCTGCGCAGTTCAGGAGATGCCGAGTTCGTCGTCGAGGAGCTCGTACAGCTCCTCGTCGCTCGCCGAGCTGAGGTCGTCTTCGTCCTCGGCTCCGCCGGCGCCTCCCGGATCGGCCGGCTCGTTCCCGTTCCAGCGGGCGAGCAGAGCCTGGAGACGCATGTTGATCTTGGTTCGGGTGATGTTGTCGACGCCGTCCGCTCCGGCGCCGTCGAGGGCGGCGGCGAGGCGGTCGAGCTCGTCGAGCACCGACACCGTCCCGCCCGTGCCGCCGGGGAGGTCCTTCAGTACCCGCTGGGCGAGCACGGCGGGCGTCGGGTAGTCGAAGACCAGCGTCGCGGGAAGCCGCAGCCCGGTGGCCTTGTTCATCCGGTTGCGGAGCTCCACGGCGGTCAGCGAGTCGAAGCCCAGGTCGCCGAAGGCCTGGTCGGGCTGGACGGACTTGGCCGAGCCGTGCCCGAGGACGGCGGCGACCTCGGACCTGACCAGGTCCAGCACCAGCTCTTCGCGCTCGCTCTCGGGCAGGTCCGCGACCCGCCGGGCCAGCGGCACGGAAGCGGCCCGGTCCGTGCGCCGCGGCCGGCCGCCGACCAGCGTCCTGAGCAGCGGCGGCACCGGGGCGGCCGCGTTCCGCAGGGCGGCGAGGTCCAGCCGCGCCGCCACCACCAGGGGCTCGTCCAGAGTGAGCGCGGAGTCGAGGAGTCCGAGACCGTCCTCGTCGGACAGCGGCAGCACGCCGCCGCGGGCGAGCCGGGTCCGGTCCGCTCCGCCGAGGTCCTCGGTCATGGTGCCGGTCCGCTGCCACAGGCCCCACGGCAGCGACACCGCGGGGAGTCCCTGCGCACGGCGGCGCACGGCGAAGGCGTCCAGGAAGGCGTTGGCGGCGGCGTAGTTCGCCTGGCCGGGGGTGCCGAGCGTGCCCGCGAGCGAGGAGAAGACGACGAACCCCGACACCTCGCCCGCCAGTTCGTGCAGGTTCAGCACCGCGTCGACCTTGGGGCGCAGCACCGCGTCCAGCCGCTCCGGAGTGAGCGAGCCGATCACGCCGTCGTCGAGGACGCCGGCCGTGTGCACCACGGCCGTCACCGGCGTCTCCGCCAGCACCCCGGCGAGGGCGTCCCGGTCGGCCACGTCGCAGGCGGCCCAGCGCACCTCGGCGCCCGAGGCGGTGAGCTCCGCCCGGAGCTCCGCCGCGCCCTCGGCGTCCGCGCCGCGCCGGCTCATCAGCAGCAGGCTGCGCACGCCGTGGGCGGCGACCAGGTGCCGGGCGACGAGTCCGCCCAGGGCGCCGGACGCGCCGGTCAGGAGCACCGTCCCGGTGCCGAAGTCCGGGTTCTCGGACTGCGGGGCGTCGGCGCCGGCCCTGACGAGCCGGGGCAGCAGGAGTGCGTCGCCGCGCAGCGCCGCCTGCGGCTCCTCGGAGGCGAGGAGCCGGGGGACGGCCGTCGCCGCGGCCTGCTGCCAGTCGCTGTCCTTGCCGGTGTCCTTGCCGGTGTCCTTGCCGGTGTCGAGGAGGACGATGCGGTCCGGGTTCTCGGACTGCGCCGACCGCACCAGACCCCACACGGCCGCCTGCACCGGATCGTTCTGGGACGAAACGTTCTGGGACGGATCGCTCCGGGACGGGTCGTCTCCGGCAGCGACCGCGCCCCGCGTCACGAGTACGAGGCGGGCGGTCCGGTCCTCGGCCAGCCACCACTGCACCAGTCCGAGCACCTCGGCCAGGACCTCCCGGACCCGCTCGGCCTCGGTGCCCGAACCGGCCGGGCAGGGGACGACGACGGCATCCACGTCCGTATCCGCCCCGGTCCCGGTCTCCGTCTCCGTCTCCATCGCCATCGCCGCGGCGGAACGGAGGGAGGCGATGTCGTCGTAGGCACGTACGGCCGGGGCGTTCGCCTCGGACGGTGCGGCGAGCGGTGCCCACTCCACGGTGAACAGGGAGTCCCGGGAGCTCGTGCGGAGCTGGTCGGCCGATACCGGGCGCAGCGTCAGCGATTCCACCGAGACGACGGGCCGGCCCGTGTCGTCGGCGGCTTCCAGCCGTACCGCGTCCCCTCCGGCCTGCGAGAGCCGTACCCGCAGGCCGGCCGCTCCGGTTCCGTGCACTGTGACGCGGGACCACGCGAAGGGCAGCAGGGGCCCGTCGGCGGCCGGTACGAGTCCGCCCGCCCCCAGTGCGTGCAGGGCGGAGTCGAGCAGGGCCGGGTGCACGCCGAACGCGTCCGCCTCGGCGTGCGCTTCGCCGGGGACGGCCAGTTCGGCGTAGACCGCGTCGTTGCCGCGCCAGGCGGCGCGCAGCCCCTGGAAGAGCGGGCCGTAGCTCAGGCCGAGGCCGGCCAGGCGGTCGTAGAAGCCGTCGAGGTCCACGGGCTGCGCGTCGGCCGGGGGCCAGCTGCTCAGGTCGGTGGCGGAGGGGGCTCCGCCGGTGGCGAGGGCACCGGTGGCGTTGCGGATCCAGGAGCCTTCCCCGGCGCGCGAGTGCACGCTCAGCGGGCGGCGGCCGGAGTCGTCCCGGGCGCCCACGAGGACCTGGAGCACGACGCCACCATGCTCCGGCAGCACCAGCGGTGCCTGCAGGGTCAGCTCCTCGACCAGGTCGCAGCCGGTCTCGGCCGCGGCGTGGGCGGCCAGTTCCACGAAGGCCGTGCCCGGCAGGATCACCGTGCCCAGCACCGCGTGGTCGGCCAGCCAGGGCTGGGCCTGCAGCGACAGCAACCCGGTCAGCAGGTGGCCACCGGCGTCGGGGAGCTCCACCGCCGCGCCCAGGAACGGGTGGTGGGCGGAGTCCAGTCCGGCCGCCCGTACGTCGCCGGCCGGCGCGCCCGCTTCCAGCCAGTACCGCTCGTGCTGGAACGCGTACGTCGGCAGGTCGACGCGGCGGGCACCCGGCAGGACGGCGTCCCAGGCGACGGCGACGCCGTGCACGTGGGCCTGTGCCAGGGACAGCAGCAGCCGGTGCCGTCCGCCGTCGCCGCGGCGCAGCGTCGGTACGACCACGGCTTCGGCCTCGGCGGCCTCGATGGCGTCCTGGATGCCCGCCAGCTGCACGGGGTGCGGGCTGACCTCGACGAACACGTCGTGCCCATCGGCCAGGGCGGACCGGATCGCGTCGTGGAACCGCACCGTCTGCCGCATGTTGCGGTACCAGTAGCCGGAGCCGAGCTCGCCCGCGTCCAGCTTCCCGCCCGTCACCGTGGAGTAGAAGGGCACGGCGCCGGGGAGGGGGCCGATGCCGGCGAATCCCTCAGCGGCCTGCTCCTCGACCCGTTCGATCTGCGGCGAGTGCGCGGCGTAGTCGACGGCGACCTTGCGGGCCTGGACGCCCTCCTTCTCGCAGTGCGCGAGGAGTTCGTCCAGGGCGTCGGTGTCGCCGGAGACCACGACGGTCCCGGGTCCGTTCACGGCGCCGATGCCCAGGCGGCCGGCCCAGCGGCCGATCAGCTCCTGTGCTTCCTCCTCCGGGAGCGTCACCGAGGCCATGCCGCCGCGGCCCTGCAGTTCGCGCACCGCGAGGCTGCGCTGCGCCACGATGCGCGCGCCGTCCTCCAGCGAGACCGCTCCGGCGATCACGGCCGCGGAGACCTCGCCCTGGGAGTGCCCGACGACCGCGTCGGGAGTCACCCCGAAGGAGCGCCACACCTCGGCCAGCGCGACCGTCATCGCCCACAGGACGGGCTGCAGCACGTCGACCCGGTCCTGCTCGACGTCGGACGTGCCGCGCAGCACCGCGGTCAGGGACCAGTCCACGTGCGGCGCGAGGGCGCGCTCGCAGGCGTCGATCCGCTCGCGGAAGACCGGGGAGGTCTCCAGCAGTTCGGCGGCCATGCCCACCCACTGCGACCCCTGTCCGGGGAAGACGAAGACGGTCTTGCCGCCGGCGCGTGCGGTGCCGGTCACCACGCCGGGCGGTGTGGAGCCGTCCGCGACGGCGGCCAGCCCCTGCCGGAGCTCCTCGGGGGTGTCCGCGACCACCACGGCGCGGTGCTCGAAGGCCTGCCTGGTCGTGGCCAGCGAGTACGCAGCGTCGGCCGCCGGGACCGCGGTGTCGCCGCCGGTGCCGGTGCCGGTGTCCTCCAGGAAGGACGCGAGGCGGGTGGCCTGCGCCCGCAGGGCCGCTTCGGTCCTGCCGGAGAGCACCCAGGGCACGGCCGCGCCGGAGTCGGGCGCCGGGGGCAGCTCTGCTGCTGCGGGGGCCTGTTCGATGATGGTGTGGGCGTTGGTGCCGCTGACGCCGAACGACGACACGGCGGCGCGTCGCGGGCGGTCCGACTCCGGCCAGTCCATGGCCTCGGTCAGCAGCCGTACGTCACCGGCCGTCCAGTCCACGTGCGGGGTCGGCTCGTCGACGTGCAGGGTCCGCGGCAGGACGCCGTGGCGCATCGCCATGACCATCTTGATCACGCCGGCCACGCCGGCCGCGGCCTGGGTGTGGCCGATGTTGGACTTGAGCGACCCCAGCCACAGCGGCCGGTCCTCCGGCCGCTCCTGGCCGTACGTGGCGAGGAGCGCCTGCGCCTCGATCGGGTCACCCAGCTTCGTGCCCGTGCCGTGCGCCTCGACCGCGTCGACGTCGGCGGGTGCAAGTCCGGCCGAGGCCAGCGCCTGCCGGATGACGCGCTGCTGCGACGGGCCGTTCGGGGCGGTCAGGCCGTTGGACGCACCGTCCTGGTTGACCGCGCTGCCCCGCACGACCGCCAGCACCCGGTGGCCGTTGCGCTCGGCGTCGCTGAGTCGCTCGACCAGCAGCATGCCGACGCCTTCGCCCCAGCCGGTGCCGTCGGCCCCGGCCGCGAAGGCCTTGCAGCGGCCGTCGGGCGACAGGCCCCGCTGGCGGCTGAACTCCACGAAGACCGTCGGGCTGGCCATGACGGTGACGCCGCCGGCCAGGGCCATCGTGCACTCGCCGCTCCGCAGCGACTGAACGGCCAGGTGCAGGGCGACCAGCGACGACGAGCACGCCGTGTCGACCGTGACGGCAGGGCCTTCCAGGCCGAAGGTGTAGGAGACGCGCCCGGAGGCGACGCTGCCGGAGCCTCCGGTGGTGAGCAGGCCCTCGACGCCCTCGGGCAGTTCGCGCGGGCCCTGGCCGTAGTCGTGGTACATCAGGCCGGTGAAGACCCCGGTCCTGCTGCCGCGCATCGTCGCCGGGTCGATCCCGGCGCGTTCGAAGGCCTCCCAGGACGCCTCCAGCAGCAGCCGCTGCTGCGGGTCCATCGCCAGCGCCTCGCGAGGGCTGATGCCGAAGAAGCCGGCGTCGAACTCGGCCGCGTCGTGCAGGAAGCCGCCGTCGCGCGCGTACGTCTTGCCGAGGCGCTCCGGGTCGGGGTCGTACAGCGCGTCGACGTCCCAGCCCCGGTTGTCCGGGAACCCGGAGATGCCGTCCCGGCCGGAGGCCACCAGCCGCCACAGGTCCTCCGGCGAGCGCACCCCGCCCGGGAGCCGGCAGCTCATGCCGACGATGGCGATCGGTTCGTCGGCCGCGGCGGCGGACTGCCGCGCCGTGGTCGTGGTTGTGGCCGTGGCCGCCGGGGTCTCGCCGAGCAGTTCGGTGCCGATGTGGCGGGCCAGGGCGGCGGGCGTGGGGTGGTCGAAGACGAGGGTGGCGGGCAGGCGCAGGCCGGTGGCGGTGGACAGCCGGTTGCGCAGTTCGACGGCCGTCAGCGAGTCGAAGCCCAGGTCCTGGAAGGCGTGCGCGGGCTGGACGGCCCGGGGCGAGGAGTGCCCGAGCACGGCGGCGACCTCGGACCGGACCAGCTCCAGGACGGCTTCGTCGCGCTCCTCGCCGGTCAGCCCGGCGAGACGGTCGGCCGGTGATCCGGTGGTGGCGCGCCGGGCGGTGCCGCGCGTGCTGACGCGCACGAGTCCGCGCAGCAGTGCCGGTACGGTTCCGGCCGCCTGGTTCCGCAGGGCGGCCGTGTCGAGGCGGACCGGGACGAGAACGGGCTCGTCCGAGGCGAGCGCCGCGTCGAACAGGCGCAGGCCGTCCTCCGTGGAGAGCGGCAGTACGCCCGAGCGTGCCATCCGCGACCTGCCCGCCTCGTCGAGGCCGTCGGCCATGGCGCCTTCCTGCTCCCACAGGCCCCACGCCAGCGAGATCGTGGGCCGGCCCTGGGCGCGGCGGTGCCGGGCGAAGGCGTCGAGGAAGGCGTTGGCCGCGGCGTAGTTGCCCTGGCCGGGGTTGCCGAAGACTCCGGCGGCGGAGGAGAACAGGACGAACGTCGTTGCCTCGCCTGCGAGCTCGTGCAGGTTGAGCACGGCGTCGGCCTTGGGCTTCAGGACGGCGTCCATGCGCTCCGGGGTCAGGGCGGCGAGCACGCCGTCGTCGAGCACGCCGGCGGTGTGCACGACGGAGTCGACCGGAGTCCCGGCCAGCAGCCGGGCGAGGGCCTCGCGGTCGGCGATGTCGCAGGCGGCCCACGTCGCCTCGGCGCCGAGAGCGGCGAGTTCGGCTTCCAGGGCCGCGGCGCCCGGGGCGTCCGCACCGCGGCGGCTGACCAGCAGCAGCCTGCGCACGCCGTGTCCGGTCACGAGGTGCCGGGCGAGGGCTCCGCCCAGCGCGCCCGAGGCGCCGGTCAGCAGCACGGTGCCGAGGCCGCCCGGGGCGGTGCCCTGGGCAAGGGCGGAGGTGTCGCCCTCGGCGAGACCGGAGGCGGCGCCCTCCGCGGCCGACGACGCGGAGTTCTCTGCGGCCGGACAGGCAACGTCCTCGGTGGCCGGGGACACGGCGTTCTCCTCCGCCGGAGAGGCCACACCCTCCGCGGCCGGAGGCACAGGGTGTTCCGTGGCCGGAGAGGCAGCGCTCCCCGCGGTCGGCGAGGCATGGCTCTCCCCCGCCGGAGACGCGACGCGGGCCAGGCGCGGTGCGCTTGCCTCGCCGTCGCGGACGACGACGTGCGGTTCGCCGGAGTGCAGAACACCGGGCACGAGCCCGAGAACGTCCGCCGGGCGGTCGGTTTCGAGCAGCACGATCCGGCCGGGGTTCTCCGCCTGGGCCGAGCGCACCAGTCCGCCTGCGGCGGCGTGGGCGAGGTCGTCGCAGCGCGCCACCAGCACGAGGCGAGGCGTGCATTCCTCGGCGAACCACCGCTGGAGCAGCTGCAGCACCCCGGCGGTGACCGCGTGGACCCTTGCGGCCTCGGAGGCCCCTTCCGGGCCGTCGGGGCACGGAACCACGACCGCGTCCGGCTGCGTCGACGCGTCGACGCCGTCCAGTGCGGCGGCGGTGTCCGGGGCGTACGTGACGGTCGTCCCGTCGGCGGCATCGGACGGCAGGGTCAGCGGTGCCCACTCGACCGCGAACATCGCGTCGCCGTCGCCGGAGCGCTTGCGGAGCTGATCGGCCGCCACCGCGCGCAGCGTCAGCGCCTCCACGGACGCCACGGGCTCGCCGGCGGCGTCGGCCACGAGCAGGGACACCGTGTCCGGACCGGCCGGCGACAGCCTCACCCGTACGGTGGACGCGCCCGTGGCGCGCACGGACACGCCGGACCAGGCGAACGGCAGGAGCGGCCCGTCCGCTTCGTCCACCAGGGAACCGCGGGAACCGCCCGCGCCGATCGCGTGCAGCGCCGCGTCCAGGAGTGCGGGGTGCAGGAGGAAGGAGCCGGTGTCCGTGCCGTCGGGGAGGGCGACCTCGGCGAAGACCTCGTCGCCCGCGCGCCAGGCGCTCCGCAGGCCGCGGAACGCCGGGCCGTAGGCCAGTCCGAGGCCGGCCAGCCGGTCGTAGAAGCCGTCGAGGCCGACCGGCTCGGAACCCGCCGGCGGCCACGCCGTGAGCGCCTGCCCGGCTGCCGGGGTGCCCGCCGCTTCGGTGACGAAGCCGGTGGCGTGCCGCACCCACGGCAGGTCGGTGTCGTCCTCGGGGCGCGAGTGCACGGTCAGCGGCCTGCGGCCGGAGCCGTCGGCCGCGCCGACCCAGACCTGGACGGCCACGCCGCCCCGCTCGGGCAGCACCAGCGGCGCTTCGAGGGTGAGCTCCTCCAGCAGTTCGCAGCCGGCTTCGTCGGCGGCGCGCACGGCCAGTTCGACGAACGCGGTGCCCGGCAGCAGGACGTTGCCGAGCACGGCGTGGTCGCTCAGCCACGGGTGCGTGCGCAGGGACAGCCTGCCGGTCAGCAGCCGCTCGTCGCCACCGGCCAGGGAGACGGCGGCGCCCAGCAGCGGGTGGTCGGCGGAGCCCAGGCCGGCGGCGCGCACGTCGCCGGGCGCGGCCGGTGAGGCGTCGAGCCAGTAGCGCTCGTACTGGAAGGCGTAGGTGGGCAGTTCCACGCGCCGGGCGCCGGGGAAGAAGGCGTGCCAGTCCGGCGAGACGCCGTGCGCGTGCAGTTCGGAGACCGCGGCGACGAGTGCGGCCCGCTCGGGGCGCTCGGCACGGAGGACGGGGACGGTGACGATGTCATCGCCTTCGTTGTCGAGGCAGCCCTGGGCGAGGGCGCTGAGGACGCCGCCGGGGCCGATCTCCACGAGCGTCGTCACGCCCAGGTCGTGCAGGGTACGGATGCCGTCGGCGAAACGGACCGCCTCGCGGACGTGCCGGACCCAGTACTCGGGGGTGTACGGCTCGGCCAGGCGGCCGGTCAGGTTGGAGACCACCGGGAGCTGCGGCTGCTCGAAGGTCAGCCCGCGCACGACCTGCGCGAACTCCTCCAGCATGGGGTCCATGAGGGGCGAGTGGAAGGCGTGGCTGACCTTCAGCCGGGACGTCTTACGACCCTGCTTCTTGAAGACCTCGGCGATCGCCACGACCGCGTCCTCGGCACCGGAGACCACGACGGACCGCGGGCCGTTGATCGCCGCGATGCCCACCTGCTCGGTGAGATGCGGCAGGACCTCCTCCTCGGTCGCCTGGACCGCCACCATCGCACCACCGTCGGGCAGGGCCTGCATCAGCGCAGCACGCGCCGACACCAGCTTCGCCGCGTCCTCCAGGGACAGCACCCCGGCCACGTGAGCCGCAGCGATCTCGCCTACGGAGTGACCGGCCACGTAGTCGGGCCGGATCCCCCACGATTCGAGGAGCCGGAACAGCGCCACCTCGATCGCGAAGAGGGCGGGCTGGGCGGCGCCCGTGAGGTGCAGTTCTTCCGAGTCGACGTCGATCGTGGCGCCGAGGTGCGCGCAGACTTCGCCGTACGCGGCGGCGAACGCCGGGTACGACGCGTACAGTTCGCGCCCCATGCCCAGGCGCTGCGAGCCCTGGCCGGAGAAGAGGAAACCGACGCGCCCGCCGGTTCCGGAGCGGCCGCGCGCCACGCCCGGGGCCGGGGAGCCGGAGGCCACGGCCCGCAGCCCCTCGGCGAGCTCCGCCGGCGACTCGCCCTGCACCACCGCGCGGTGCTCCAGGGCCGTGCGCGTCGTGGCGAGCGAGAACGCCACGTCCAGCAGTGAGGCGTCGGTGTCCGTGTCGCTGCCGCTACCGGTGTCGGAGTCAGTGCCGGTGCGGGACAGCAGGCGTTCGGCCTGGGCGCGCAGGGCTTCTTCGCTCTTGCCGGAGATCACCCACGGCACCGGCCCGCCCTCGGCCGGGAGCGCGGCCTCGGCGGCGACGGCCTCGGTGTTCTCGGCGTTCTCGGCGTTCTCGGCGCCTCCCTCCGGGGTCTCGGTCTCCTCGGTGAACGCTCCGGCCGAGGGGGCTTCCTCGATGATCGTGTGCGCGTTGGTGCCGCTGATCCCGAAGGAGGAGATGCCGGCCCGGCGCGGCTCGCCGGAAGCCGGCCACGGCGTGGTCTCGGTCAGCAGCCGTACGGCGCCCGCCGACCAGTCGACGTGCGGGGACGGCGCGTCGACGTGCAGCGTGCGCGGGAGTTCGCCGTGGCGCATGGCCATGACCATTTTGATGATGCCGGCCACGCCGGCCGC
Source organism: Streptomyces aureoversilis (assembly GCF_042657885.1). Lineage (NCBI taxonomy): Bacteria > Bacillati > Actinomycetota > Actinomycetes > Kitasatosporales > Streptomycetaceae > Streptomyces > Streptomyces aureoversilis. The sequence goes on along the minus strand of NZ_JBHSKJ010000001.1, from coordinate 633,366 downwards.
GGCCTGGGTGTGGCCGATGTTGGACTTGATCGAGCCCAGCCACAGCGGCTTGTCGTCGGACCGGCCCTGCCCGTACGTCGCGAGCAGCGCCTGTGCCTCGATCGGGTCGCCGAGCCGTGTGCCCGTGCCGTGCGCCTCCACCGCGTCGACCTGGGTAGTGGTCAGCTGCGCGGCGGCCAGGGCCTGGCGGATCACCCGCTGCTGCGAGGGGCCGTTGGGGGCCGTCAGGCCGTTGGAGGCGCCGTCCTGGTTGACGGCGGAGCCCCGCACGACGGCGAGCACCTCGTGCCCGTTGCGGCGGGCGTCCGAGAGGCGCTCCACCAGCAGCAGGCCTGCGCCCTCGCCCCAGCCGGTGCCGTCGGCACCGGCGGCGAAGGCCTTGCAGCGGCCGTCGGGCGCCAGCCCGCGCTGGCGGCTGAAACCGACGAAGGTGGCGGGACCGACCATCGCGGTGACGCCGCCCGCCACGGCAAGCGAGCACTCGCCGTTGCGCAGCGACTGCACGGCCAGGTGGAGGGCGACCAGCGACGACGAGCACGCCGTGTCGACCGTGACGGCCGGGCCTTCGAGGCCGAAGGTGTAGGCCACCCGGCCGGAGGCGACGCTTCCCGAGGTGCCCGTGCCCAGATAGCCCTCCAGGTCTTCCGGGGAGTTCTGCAGGGCGGCGAGGAACTCGTGGTTCATCACTCCGGCGAACACGCCGGTCCGGCTTCCGGCCAGCGAGGCGGCGTCGATGCCGGCCCGCTCGAAGAGCTCCCAGGACGTCTCCAGCAGCAGCCGCTGCTGGGGGTCCATGGCGAGCGCCTCACGGGGCGAGATCCCGAAGAGGCCGGCGTCGAACTGCGCCAGGTCGCGCAGGAACGCGCCCTCGCGGGCGTAGCTGGTCCCGCGGTTCTCCGGGTCCGGGTCGTAGAGCGCGTCCAGGTCCCAGCCGCGGTCGGCCGGGAACTCCGAGACGGTGTCCCGTCCGCCGGCGACCAGCTCCCACAGATCCTCGGGCGAGTTGACGCCTCCCGGGTAGCGGCAGCTCATCCCGATGATGGCCACCGGCTCCCCGGCGGCGTCCTCGTAGTCACGAAGGCGCCGCCGGGTCTCCTGGAGATCTGCGGTGACTCGCTTCAGGAAATAGCGGAGCTTGTCCTCGTTCGCCACCGAAATCGTCCCTCACCCTTGCGAAGACTTACCGGAATTCGGCAAGGGGGTCACTGGGGACGCACCGGAACCGGAACGGTCAGGAGATCCCGAATTCCTTGCCGAGCAGATCGAATACTTCGTCGTCCGTGGCCGATTCCAGATCGCTGCCCGTTCCAGGGCCTTCCGGTACCGGCGACCTGCCGGATTCACCGGCAATCGCCAATACAGCCTGGAGCTTTGACAGGATCCGGTCGCGAGCTTCACTCTCTGACAACTTCGTGACCAATTCTTGTTCGACCCTGTCCAGGTCAGCAAGTAGGGAATCCACTAGGGCTGGTTCGGCCGCCCCGGTCGTCTCCGTGAGCACATGACGTGCCAGGAGAGCGGGCGTCGGGTAGTCGAAGACCAGCGTCGCGGGGAGCCGCAGCCCGGTGGCCTTGTTCAGCCGGTTGCGCAGCTCGACGGCCGTCAGCGAGTCGAATCCCAGGTCCTGGAAGGCATGTTCCGGCCGGACCGTCTGGGCCGACGCGTGCCCCAGGACCGCGGCCACCTCGGCCCGGACCAGGTCCTGCACGGCCTTGTCCCGCTCGGCCTCCGGCAGCCCCTCCAGACGGTCTGCCAGCGAGGACACCGACGGCGCGGCAGCGGCCTGCACCGCCGCCCTCCGGGCCGCGGCCGGCACGAGAGCGCGCAGCACCGCCGGCGCTTCACCGGCGCGCAGCGCACCGGTGTCGATGCGCACCGGGGCGAGCACCGCCGCCTCCGAAGCCAGGGCCGCGTCGAACAGGCGCAGCCCCTCCTCCGGCGGCAGCGGCAGCACGCCGCTGCGCGCCATCCGCGCCCGGTCGGCCTCGGCGAGTCCCTCCGTCATCGCACCGGACTGCTCCCACACGCCCCAGGCCAGCGAAATGGCGGGCAGGCCCTGGGCGCTGCGGTACGCCGAGAAGGCGTCGAGGAAGGAATTCGCCGCCGCATAGCTCGCCTGACCGGCGCTGCCGACCATTCCGGCGACGGACGAGAACACCACGAACGCGGCCAGGGCCATGTCCCGGGTGCAGTCGTGCAGATTCAGCACGGCGTCCACCTTGGGACGGAACACCTCCCTCAGCCTCTCCGGTGTGACCGAGGCGACGACTCCGTCGTCGAGAACACCGGCCGTGTGCACGACCGCCGACAGCGGATTTCCGCCGAGCCCGTCCAGCATTCCGGAGACGGCTTCCCGGTCGGCCACGTCGCAGGCCGCCCAGGTGACTTCGGCGCCCCATGCGGCCAGCTCGGCCTCCAGCTCGGCCGCACCGGGCGCCTCCGCGCCCCGGCGGCTCGCCAGCAGGAGCCGGCGCACCTTGTGCTCCGACACCAGGTGCCGGGCGACCAGCGCGCCCAGCGACCCGGAGGCCCCGGTAACGAGGACGGTGCCGTCGGCGAGGTCCGGCACGTCTCCGCCGCCGGTGTCTGCCCCCGCGGCCTTCGTCAGGCGCGGTACGAGCACGTCCTGGCCGCGCACCGCGAACTGCGGCTCACCGGAAGCGACCGCGGCGGGCAGCACACGGACCGCCGCCTCCACATCCTCGGCCTCCACCAGCACGATCCGATCCGGGTTCTCCGACTGCGCGGACCGCACGAGACCCCACACCGCAGCATGAGCCAGATCACCGGGACGGGTCACCAGCGCCAGACGCGCCGGACGCTCCTCCCCCAGCCACCACTGCACCAGCTCCAGAACCTCGCTCACGATGCCGTGCACCCGCTCGGCGGTGTGCGCACCGGACCCGGATCCTGCCGGGCACGGCACGACCGCGACATCGGGAAGGGCCGGTTCGGCGGACAGAGCGGCCAGGTCAGCGTAAGCCCGTACGTCACTCCGGACGTCACTCGGTACGTCGATCCCTGCGGCAGTCCCGGTGAGGGCCACCGGCTGCCACGCGAGGCCGAACAGCGAGTCGTCGGCACGCCCGCCGGCGCCGCCCGCCTTGAGCAGCTGCTCCCGCGACACCGGGCGCAGCGACAGCGAGCCGGCCGTGGCCACCAGGCCACCGGCGGCATCGGCCACGGTCAGCGACACCGCGTCGGTGCCCGTCCGCGAGGCCCTGACCCGCAGCGCCGTCGCCCCGGCGGCCCGCACACCCACCCCGGACCAGGCGAAGGGCAGCAGCGGCCCGTCGCCGACGGGGACGAGCCCGCCCGCGCCGATCGCATGCAGCGCCGCGTCCAGCAGCGCCGGATGCAGGGCAAACGCGCCCGGTTCCGTGCCTTCGGGCAGGGCGACCTCGGCGAGGACGTCGTCCCCGCTGCGCCACACCGACCGCAGCCCCCGGAAGACCGGGCCGTAGCCCAGGCCGAGTCCGGCCAGGCCCTCGTAGTACCCCGTCAGGTCGACGGCCTCCGCGCCCGCCGGCGGCCACGCGCCGGCGTCCGCACCGTGCGGCGGCTCGGACAGCACATCCGTGAGGAAACCGACCGCGTGCCGGACCCACGGCGCCGCATCCGGAGCGTCCTCCAGCCGCGAGTGCACGCTCAGCGCGCGCCGGCCCGGCTCCTCCTCGGCACCGACCCACACCTGCACGGCCACACCGCCGCGCTCCGGGACGACCAGCGGCGCTTCCAGCGTCAGGTCCTCGATCTGCGCACAACCGGCCTCGTCACCCGCACGCACCGCCAGCTCCACCAGCGCGGTACCCGGCAGCAGCACCCTGCCCATGACCGTGTGGTCGGCGAGCCAGGGGTGGGTCTTGAGCGAGAGCCGCCCGGTGACCAGGAACCCGCCGGCGCCCGGCAGCGCGACCGCCGCACCCGCCAACGGGTGCTCGGCCGCACCCAGCCCGAGCCCGGTGGCAGCAGCGCTGCCCGTGAACTCCTCGGGCACCTCCAGCCAGAACCGCTCGTACTGGAAGGCGTACGTGGGCAGGTCGACGCGACGGGCACCCGGGAAGAGCGCCTGCCAGTCGGGGGAGACGCCGTACGTGTGCAGTTCGGCGAGCGCGGTGACGACGGCCTGCGGCTCGGGACGATCGGCCCGTACGACCGGGATGGTGATCACGTCGTCGTCCAGGCAGCCCTGGGTGAGGGCGCTGAGAACGCCGCCGGGGCCGATCTCCACGAAGGTCGTCACGCCCAGGTCGTGCAGGGTCTGGACACCGTCGGCGAAACGGACCGCCTCGCGGACGTGCCGGACCCAGTACTCGGGGGTGTACGACTCGGCGAGGCGGCCGGTGAGGTTGGAGACCACCGGGATCCGCGGCTCGTTGAAGGTCAGACCGCGGACGACCGCGGCGAAGTCCTCCAGCATCGGGTCCATGAGGGGCGAGTGGAAGGCGTGGCTGACCTTCAGGCGGGAGGTCTTACGACCCTGCTGCTTGAAGACTTCGCCGATCGCGGTGACGGCGTCTTCGGCACCGGAGACCACGACGGACTGAGGTCCGTTGATCGCCCCGATGCCCACCTGCTCAGTGAGGTGCGGCAGGACTTCCTCCTCGGTCGCCTGGACCGCCACCATCGCACCGCCGGCGGGCAGTGCCTGCATCAACGCAGCACGCGCCGACACCAGCTTCGCCGCGTCCTCCAGGGACAGCACCCCGGCCACGTGAGCCGCAGCGATCTCGCCTACAGAGTGACCGGCCACGTAATCCGGCCGGACGCCCCACGACTCCAGCAGACGGAACAGCGCCACCTCAACAGCGAACAGCGCAGGCTGGGTGCACCCGGTCTGATGAAGCGTTTCCGCATCCACATCGACCGGCGCGTCCAGCAGCGCACACACCTCGTCGTAAGCCGCCGCGAACACCGGATAGGCCGCGTACAGCTCACGCCCCATTCCCAGCCGCTGCGACCCCTGACCCGAGAACAAGAACCCGACCTTGCCCCCGGCGCCCGTCTCACCCTCGACGACCCGGGCGGACGGAGACCCTGCGGCCAGCGCACGGAGCCCTTCCAGGAGTTCGTCCCGGCTCTCCCCCACGACGGCAGCTCGGTGTTCCATGGCCGAGCGCGTGGTGGCGAGCGAGAAGCCGATGTCGGCCGGCTGCAGATCGGTGGCCGCGTCGGAGAGGGACAGCAGGCGTTCCGCCTGCGCCCGCAGCGCCGCCTCGGTCCTGCCCGACAGCACCCATGGCACCACCACGTCCGAGACCGGAGTCGGGGAGGAGGACGGGGACGGCTCGGCCATGGCAGGCGCCTGCTCGACGATCACGTGGGCGTTGGTGCCGCTGATGCCGAAGGACGACACAGCTGCTCGCCGCGGCAGGTCGCCCGCGGGCCACTCCACCGCCTCGGTCAGCAGGCGCACCGCGCCCGCCGACCAGTCCACGTGCGGCGTCGGCTCGTCCACGTGCAGCGTCCGCGGCAGCACACCGTGCCGCATCGCCATCACCATCTTGATCACGCCGCCGACACCCGCAGCGGCCTGCGCGTGACCGATGTTGGACTTCAGCGACCCCAGCCACAGCGGCCGGTCGCCGTCCCGCTCCTGGCCGTACGTGGCGATCAGCGCCTGGGCCTCGATCGGGTCGCCGAGCCGCGTGCCCGTGCCGTGTGCTTCGACGGCGTCGACCTGGTCCGAGGACAGGCCGGCGTTCGCGAGCGCCTGCCGGATCACCCGCTGCTGTGCCGGACCGTTGGGCGCCGTCAGGCCGTTGGACGCACCGTCCTGGTTCACCGCGGTGCCGCGAACGACCGCCAGCACGTGATGCCCGTTGCGCCGGGCGTCCGACAGCCGCTCCACGAGCAGCATGCCCGCACCCTCGGCCCAGCCCGTACCGTCCGCACCCGCGGCGAACGCCTTGCACCGGCCGTCGGCCGACAGGCCGCGCTGACGGCTGAACTCCACGAACGTAGAGGGAGTCGCCATGACCGTGACGCCGCCGACGAGGGCCATCGAGCACTCGCCGGTACGCAGGGCCTGGGTCGCCAGGTGCAGCGCCACGAGGGAGGACGAGCAGGCCGTGTCGACCGTGACCGCCGGTCCTTCGAGGCCGAAGGTGTACGAGACGCGGCCCGACGCGATGCTGCCCGCGCTGCCGCTGCCCAGGTAGGCGTCCATGCCCTCCGGGGCCGTCTTCACCCGCCCGCCGTAGTCGTGGTACATCACGCCGGCGAAGACACCGGTCCTGCTGCCCCGCACCGAAGCCGGATCGATGCCGGCCCGCTCGAACGCCTCCCACGACGTCTCCAGCAGCAGCCGCTGCTGCGGATCCATCGCCAGCGCCTCACGCGGCGAGATCCCGAAGAAGGCGGGGTCGAACTCGGCCGCCTCGTGGAGGAAGCCGCCGTGGCGCACGGAGGACTTGCCGGAGCGGTCGGGGTCGGGGTCGTAGAGGTTCTCGACGTCCCAGCCGCGGTCCTCGGGGAAGCCGGAGATCGCGTCGCCGCCGGACGCGACGAGGCGCCACAGGTCTTCGGGCGACCGCACGTCACCGGGGAACCGGCAGGCCATGCCCACGATCGCGATCGCCTCGTCCGTCCCGCCGACCGCGGCGACCGCGGCCTCGGACTGCTCCTGGACGCCCAGCGTCTCGGCCAGCAGGTAGCGGGAGAGCGCGGCGGGCGTCGGGTGGTCGAAGACCATGGTCGCGGGGAGCCGCAGCCCGGTCGCCGCGTTGAGGCGGTTGCGGAGTTCCACCGAGGTGAGGGAGTCGAAACCGGCGTCCTGGAAGGCGTGTTCGGGCTGAACCGCCTGGACCGAGGCGTGTCCGAGGACGGCTGCGACCTCGGTACGCACCAGGTCCAGCACCACCTGCCCGCGCTCGGCCTCCGGCAGCCCGGCCAGCCGCTGACCCAGCGATCCCTTCGGCGCGGTCTGCGCCGCGCGCCGCGCGTTGCCACGCACGGGGCCGCGCAGCCCTCGCAGCACCGGGGGCACCGTGCCCTGCAGGCCGCCGAGGTCCAGCCGCAGCGGGGCGACGGCCGCCCGGTCCAGGGCCAGCGCCGCGTCGAACAGCCGCAGGCCCTCGTCGACGGCTATCGGGGCCAGGCCCACCCGCTTGAGCCGGGTGAGGTCCGCCTGGTCGAGCCGGTCGGCCATGCCGCTGCCCTGCTCCCACAGGCCCCACGCCAGTGAGGTCGCGGGGAGGCCCTGGGCGCGGCGGGCTTCGGCGAAGGCGTCGAGGAAGGTGTTCGCCGCCGCGTAGTTGCCCTGCCCGGCGCTGCCCAGGATTCCGGACACCGACGAGAAGACCACGAACGCCGACAGGTCGCTCGTCAGCTCGTGGAGGTTCAGCACGGCGTCGACCTTCGGGCGCAGCACCGTATCCATGCGCTCCGGGGTCAGCGCGGCGATCACGCCGTCGTCGAGGACGCCGGCCGTGTGCACCACGGCGGTCACCGGTGTGCCGGCCAGTACGCCGGCGAGGGCGTTCCGGTCGGCGGCGTCGCAGGCCGCCCAGCGCACCTCGGCACCCCATGCGGCCAGCTCGGCCTCCAGCTCGACTGCGCCCGGGGCCTGCGCGCCGCGCCGGCTGAGCAGCAGCAGGCTGCGCACACCATGGGCGGCGACCAGGTGCCGGGCGACGAGCCCGCCCAGCGCACCGGACGCACCGGTCAGCAGGACAGGGCCTGCGCCGAAGTCCGGCGTAACAGCGTCCGTCCCGGTGGCCTTCGCCAAGCGCGGTACGAGTACCTCCTGGCCGCGCACCGCGAACTGCGGCTCACCGGAAGCGACCGCGGCGGGCAGCACACGGACCGCTTCCTCGGTGTCCTCGGCCTCCACCAGCACGATCCGGTCCGGATTCTCCGACTGCGCGGACCGCACGAGACCCCACACCGCAGCATGAGCCAGATCACCGGGACGGGTCACCAGCGCCAGACGCGCCGGACGCTCCTCCCCCAGCCACCACTGCACCAGCTCCAGCACGGCATGGGTGACTTCGCGGACCCGGGTGGCCGTGTCCACGCCGGCCCCGGTCGGGCACGGAACGGCGACGACGTCCGGTGCCCCTTCCGATTCCGACTCCCGCAGTGCCTCGAAGCCCGCGAAGGACTCGATCACCAGCGCTTCCGCTCCGGAGGAGGCGGAGGGCAGTGCGAACGGCGTCCACTCCAGCCCGAACAGCCGGTCACCGTCACCCGCACCGCGCAGTTGCTCCGCCGAGACGGCACGCAGCGACAGCGACTCGACCGAGGCCACCGGATCACCGGCACCATCGGCCACGGCCAGCGTCACCGAACCGGTGCCGGTCCGCGACAGCTTCACCCGCACCATGGCCGCACCGGCCGCCTGAAGAGCGACACCGGACCAGGCGAACGGCAGGACCGGCCCGTCGTCCAGCGAGACCAGCCCACCGGCGGCCAGGGCGTGCAGCGCCGCGTCCAGCAGCGCCGGGTGCAGAGCAAACGCGCCCGGTTCCGCGCCTTCGGGCAGGGCGACCTCGGCGAGGACGTCGTCCCCGCTGCGCCACACCGACCGCAGCCCCCGGAAGACCGGGCCGTACTCCAGGCCCGCAGCAGCCATGTCCGCGTAGAACGCGGTCAGATCGACGGCCTCCGCGTGTGCGGGCGGCCATGCGCCGACGTCCGCAGCGGGCGGTGCCTCGGCCGAGGACAACACACCCGTCGCGTGCCGCACCCAGGAACCGTCTTCGACGCGCGAATGCACCCTCAGCTGCCGCCGGCCGGACTCGTCCTCCGAGCCGACCGCCACCTGAAGGGTGACGCCGCCGCGCTCGGGCACGACCAGGGGCAGTTCCAGCGTGAGGTCCTCGATCCATCCGCAGCCGGCCTCGTCGCCCGCCCGGACCGCCAGCTCGACGAACGCGGTGCCGGGCAGCAGAACGGTCCCGTTCACGGCGTGGTCGGAGAGCCACGGGTGGCTTTCGAGGGACAGCAACCCGGTGAGCAGGAACCCGTCGCTGTCGGCGGTCGCGATCGCGGCACCGAGCAGCGGGTGGTCCGCCGCCCCGAGCCCGGCCGCCCGGACGTCACCGGGGGCCTGGGGTACGTCAAGCCAGTAGCGCTCGCGCTGGAACGCGTAGGTGGGCAGGTCGACGCGGCGGGCGCCGGGGAAGAGCGCCTGCCAGTCCGGGGAGAATCCGTGGGCGTGCAGCCGGCCGACGGCGGTGACGATCGCGTACGGCTCGGGGCGGTCGGCACGCAGGGCGGGGATGGTGATCACGTCGTCGTCCAGGCAAGCCTGGGTGAGGGCGCTGAGCACGCCGCCGGGGCCGATCTCGACGAAGGCCGTCACGCCCAGGTCGTGGAGGGTACGGATGCCGTCGGCGAAACGGACCGCCTCGCGGACGTGACGGACCCAGTACTCCGGCGTGTAGGGCTCGGCGAGGCGGCCGGTGAGGTTGGAGACCACCGGAATCCGCGGCTCGTTGAAGGACAGCCTGCCGACGACCTCGGTGAACTCCTCCAGCATCGGGTCCATCAACGGCGAGTGGAAAGCGTGGCTCACCTTCAACCGCGACGTCTTACGACCCTGCTGCTTGAAGACCTCGGCAATCGCCACGACGGCATCCTCGGCACCGGAGACCACGACGGACTGCGGGCCGTTGATCGCCGCAATGCCGACCCCGTCGGTCAGATGCGGCAGCACCTCGTCCTCGGTCGCCTGAACGGCAACCATGGCTCCACCGGCGGGCAGGGCCTGCATCAGCGCGGCACGCGCCGACACCAGCTTCGCCGCGTCGTCCAGCGACAGCACACCCGCCACATGAGCCGCAGCAATCTCACCCACAGAGTGGCCGGCCACGTAATCCGGCCGGATCCCCCACGACTCGAGGAGCCGGAACAGCGCCACCTCGACCGCGAAGAGGGCAGGCTGCGTGGATCCCGTCTCGTGCAGGGTCTCGGCATCGACGTCGACCGGCGCATCCAGAAGCGCACACACCTCGTCATACGCCGCAGCGAACACCGGATACGTCGCATACAGCTCACGGCCCATCCCGATCCGCTGCGAACCCTGACCCGAGAACAAGAACCCGACCTTGCCCCCGGCAGCACCACTCACCGCATCGGCACCGGAAGCAACCGCCTCCAGCCCCCGCCGGAACTCCGCGAGGTCACCACCCACGACCACGGCCCGGCGCTCCAGCGCCGCGCGCGACGTGGCCAGCGAGAACGCCACATCAACCGGGTTGACCCCAGTACCGCCGCCGGCACCCTCGGTGTCCATGAACGACAGCAGCCGGTCCGCCTGGTCCCGCAGCGCCGCCTCACTCTTCGCCGACAGCACCCACGGCACCACCGCAGCCGAGGCCGCGTCCGAAGAAGGCGTCGGCGACGGCGTGGCCCTGGCAGGCGCCTGCTCGACGATCACGTGGGCATTCGTGCCGCTCACACCGAACGAGGACACTGCCGCTCGCCGCGGCGCGTCGCCCGCGGGCCACTCCACCGCCTCGGTCAGCAGCCGTACCTCACCCGCCGACCAGTCCACGTGCGGCGTCGGCTCGTCCACGTGCAGCGTCCGCGGCAGCACACCGTGCCGCATCGCCATCACCATCTTGATCACGCCACCGACGCCCGCGGCCGCCTGCGCGTGACCGATGTTGGACTTCAGCGACCCCAGCCACAGCGGCCGTTCGCCGTCCCGCTCCTGGCCGTACGTCGCCAGCAGCGCCTGCGCCTCGATCGGGTCACCCAGTTTCGTACCCGTACCGTGCGCTTCGACCGCGTCGACCTGGTCCGACGACACACCGGCGTTCGCGAGCGCCTGCCGGATCACCCGCTGCTGTGCCGGACCGTTGGGCGCCGTCAGGCCGTTGGACGCACCGTCCTGGTTCACCGCGGTACCGCGGACCACCGCCAGCACCTGATGCCCGTTGCGCCGGGCGTCCGACAGCCGCTCCACCAGCAGCATGCCCGCGCCCTCGGCCCAGCCCGTACCGTCCGCACCCGCGGCGAACGCCTTGCACCGCCCATCGGCCGACAGGCCGCGCTGACGGCTGAACTCCACGAACACGGACGGGCCGGCCATCACCGTGACGCCGCCGACGAGAGCCATCGAGCACTCGCCGCTCCTCAAGGCCTGGGCCGCCAGGTGCAGCGCCACCAGGGACGACGAGCACGCCGTGTCGACCGTGACCGCCGGTCCTTCGAGGCCGAAGGTGTACGAGACGCGCCCCGAAGCGACGCTGCCCGCACTGCCGTTGACGAGGTAGCCCTCCAGGCCGGCCGGCGAGGTGTGCACGCGGCCGCCGTAGTCGTGGTACATCACGCCGGCGAACACACCGGTCCTGCTGCCCCGCACCGAAGCCGGATCGATGCCGGCCCGCTCGAACGCCTCCCACGACGTCTCCAGCAGCAACCGCTGCTGCGGATCCATCGCCAGCGCCTCACGCGGCGAGATCCCGAAGAACTCGGCGTCGAAGTCCGCCGCGTCGTGCAGGAAGCCGCCTTCTCGCGTGTAGCTGGTGCCCCACTGGTCGGGGTCCGGGTCGTAGAGGTTCTCGACGTCCCAGCCGCGGTCCTCGGGGAAGCCCGACACCGCGTCGCGGCCGGAGAACACCAGCTGCCACAGGTCTTCGGGCGACTGCACGCCGCCGGGGTAGCGGCAGGCCATGCCCACGATCGCGATCGGCTCGTCCGCCGCGCCGCCGGCCGTGGCGACGGTCACCGGCGCGGTCGCCGTCTCGCCGGAGCCCGCGGCTTCGGCGGTGAGGAAGCGGGCGAGGGCGAGCGGGTTCGGGTAGTCGAAGATCAGTGTGGCGGGCAGGCGCATGCCGACAGCCGAGTTGAGGCGGTTGCGCAGCTCGACGGCGGTCAGCGAATCGAACCCGACGTCCTTGAACGAGTCGTCCGCGCCGACCGCCTGCGCGCCGGCGTGCCCGAGCACGGTGGCGACCTCGGTACGCACCAGGTCCAGCACCACCTGCCCGCGCTCGGCCTCCGGCAGCCCGGCCAGCCGCTGACCCAGCGATCCCTTCGGTGCGGCCTGCGCCGCCGATGCCGCGCGCCGGACCGGAGCGACCCTGACGAGGCCGCGGAGGACCGCCGGTACGGGCTGCTGCCCCGGTCCGTCGCGGAAGGCGGAGGTGTCGAGCCGGACCGGGACGACGGCCGCCCGCCCGGTGGCCAGGGCCGCGTCGAACATCCGCAGGCCGTCCGCCGACGGGATCGCGGCAAGGCCCATGCGCTTGATGCGCGTGAGATCGGTGTGGTCGAGGCTGCCGGTCATCGCGCTCTCGCTGTCCTGCGCCCACAGGCCCCACGCCAGCGAAGTGGCGGGCAGGCCCTGGGCACGGCGGTGCTCGGCGAGGGCGTCGAGGAAGGTGTTGGCGGCGGCGTAGTTCCCCTGGCCCGGCGTGCCGAGGGTGCCCGCCACGGAGGAGAAGAGCACGAACGCGGACAGGTCGCCGGACAGCTCACCGGCCAGTTCGTGCAGGTTCAGCGCCGCGTCCACCTTGGGGCGGAACACGCCGTCCAGCCGCTCGGGTGTCAGCGCACCGATGATTCCGTCGTCCAGGACGCCGGCGGTGTGGATGATCGCGGACAGGCCCCGCCCGGCCAGGAGTTCGCGGACGGCGTCGCGGTCGGCCACGTCGCAGGCGGCCCAGGTGACCTCGGCGCCCTGCGCGGTCAGGTCGGCGGCGAGCTCGGCCGCACCGGGTGCGTCCCCGCCGCGGCGGCTGACGAGCAGCAGGCTGCGGACACCGTGCTCGGCGACCAGGTGCCGGGCGAACAGTCCGCCCAGCCCGCCCGACGCGCCGGTCAGCAGGACGGTGCCGGAACCGAGGGCGGGAAGCTCTGCCCCGGTGTCCGTCCCCGTCCCCGTCCGCGTCTCCCTGTCCGTGTCCGGCGCGGCGATGCGCACCAGCCGCGGCACCCGGACCTCGCCCGCGCGCACCGCGGCCTGCGGCTCGCCGGAGGCGATCAGGCCGGGCAGCACCCGGGCAAGGCCGGCGCGGTCGTCACCGCTGTCGGCGGCGGTTTCCACCAGCACGATGCGGTCGGGGTTCTCGCTCTGTGCCGAGCGCACCAGCCCGCTGACCGCCGACTGGGCGAGGTCTCCCGTACGCATCACGAGCACCAGCCGCGACGGGCGTTCCTCGGCCAGCCACCACTGCAGCAGCTCCAGCACGGCGTTGCCGACCTCGCGGACCCGGGCGGCGGTGTCCGAACCGGCCCCGGTCGGGCACAGCACGACCACGGCGTCGGTGCCGATGCCGGTGCCGGTGCCGGTGTCCGGCAGCGCGCCTGCGGCCCGTAGCGCGGCGAGGTCTTCGTACGTGTCGATCCTCATGCCGTCCGGCGCGGCCGGCAGGCTGACCGGTGTCCACTCCAGGCCGAAGACCGAGCCGTCGCCACCGGAACCGGCGCGCAGCTGGTCGGCGGGGAGCGGGCGCAGCGTCAGGGAGTCGATCTGTGCGACCGGCTCGCCGGTGCCGTCGGCCAGTACCAGCGACACCGTGGAGGTGCCGGTGCCGGCGCGCGAGACCTTCACCCGCAGCACGGAGGCTCCGGCGGCCGCCAGGCGCACGCCGCTCCAGGCGAACGGCAGCAGCCCGTGCCCCGTCCCGGCCTCGGGCTCGACCGCCCCCAGCCAGACGGTGTGCAGGGCGGCGTCGAACAGTGCGGGGTGCAGACCGTACGCGCCCGCGCCCGTCCGCTCGGCGCCGGGCAGTTCCACCTCGGCGAAGAAGTCGTCCCCGCTCCGCCACGCGGCGCGCAGCCCCTGGAAGACGGGGCCGTAGTCGAGCGCCATGCCCGCGAGGCGGTCGTAGAAGCCGTCGACGTCGACCGGCTCGGCGCCCGCGGGCGGCCATGCGGCGAGCGAGCCGTCCACCGGGCCCGGGGCGACGGCCAGGAAGCCGGACGCGTGCCGGACCCACGTCCGCTCGGACTCGTCCTCGTGGGCGTACGCGTCCCCGTCGTCGATCCGCGAGTGCACGGTCAGCGGCCTGCGGCCGGCGCCGTCGTCGGCGCCGACGCGCACCTGCAGGGCGACGCCGCCGCGCCCGGGCACGAGCAGCGGGGTCTCCAGCGTCAGCTCTTCCAGCAGGTCGCAGCCCACGGCGTCGGCAGCGGTGATCGCCAGCTCGACGAACGCGGTTCCCGGCAGCAGGGCGACCCCGTTCACGGCGTGATCCACCAGCCACGGATGCGTGTGCGCCGAGAGCCGCCCGGTGAGCAGGTGCCCGTCGCCGTCGGCCAACGGCACGGCGGCCCCGAGCAGCGGGTGACCGGCCTCGCCCTGGCCCACCGCACGCATGTCACCGGCGGAGGCGGGGGCGTCGAGCCAGTAGCGCTCGCGCTGGAAGGCGTACGTGGGCAGGGTGATGCGCCGGGTGCCGGGGAAGAAGGCGTGCCAGTCCACTTCGACGCCGCGGACGTGCAGCTGGGCGTACGCGGTGGTGATCGCCTGCGGCTCGGGGCGGTCGGCGCGGAGGACGGGGACGGTGAGGACGCCGTCGCCTTCGTCGTCGAGGCAGCCCTGAGTGAGGGCGCTGAGGACGCCGCCGGGGCCGATCTCCACGAAGGTCGTCACGCCCAGGTCGTGCAGGGTCCGGACACCGTCGGCGAAGCGCACGGCCTCGCGGACGTGGCGGACCCAGTATTCGGGGGTGTACGGCTCGGCCAGGCCGCCCGTGAGGTTGGAGACCACCGGGATCCGCGGCTCGCCGAAGGTGAGGCCGCGGACGACCTCGGCGAAGTCCTCCAGCATCGGGTCCATCAACGGCGAGTGGAAGGCGTGGCTGACCTTCAGGCGGGACGTCTTACGCCCCTGCTGCTTGAAGGTCTCGCCGATCGCGACGACTGCGTCCTCCGCGCCGGAGACCACCACGGACCGCGGGCCGTTAACGGCCGCGATGCCGACCTGTTCGGTCAGGTGCGGGAGGACTTCCTCCTCGGTGGCCTGGACGGCCACCATCGCACCACCCGCGGGCAGCGCCTGCATCAGCGCAGCACGCGCCGACACCAGCTTCGCCGCATCGGCGAGCGACAGCACACCAGCCACATGAGCCGCAGCAATCTCACCGACCGAGTGACCGGCCACGTAATCCGGCCGCACACCCCACGACTCCAGCAGACGGAACAGCGCCACTTCGACCGCGAACAACGCAGGCTGCGTCGAACCCGTCTGATGAAGCGTTTCCGCATCGACATCGACCGGCGCGTCCAGCAGCGCACACACCTCGTCATAGGCAGCAGCGAACACCGGATGCGCCGCGTACAGCTCACGACCCATCCCGATCCGCTGCGAACCCTGACCCGAGAACAAGAACCCGACCTTGTCCGCCGGGTGCGCGCGCCCCGCAACGACGTTGGCCGCCGGCTCTCCCGCTGCCAGGGCTTCCAGCCCCGCCCGCAGTTCGGCCGTGTCGGTGCCGATCACCGCGGCCCGGTGGTCGAGTGCCGATCGCGTCGTGGCCGACGAGAATCCGGTGTCGGCCGGCGAGACGTCGTCGGCTGCGAAGGCCAGCAGACGCTCGGCCTGTGCCCGCAGCGCCGCCTCGCTCTTCGCCGACAGCACCCACGGCACGGGCACAGGACGGTGTTCCCCGGCTCCGGCCGGCTCGGCCTCGGCCGGGGCCGAGCCGGTCGGCTCTGCCCCGGCCTCCGCGGGCGCCTCCTCGATGATCGTGTGCGCGTTGGTGCCGCCGATGCCGAAGGACGACACCGCGGCCCGGCGCGGCAGGTCGCCCGCGGGCCACTCCACCGCCTCGGTCAGCAGGCGCACCGCGCCCGCCGACCAGTCCACGTGCGCGGTCGGCTCGTCCACGTGCAGCGTCCGCGGCAGCACACCGTGCCGCATCGCCATCACCATCTTGATCACACCGGCGACACCCGCCGCGGCCTGCGTGTGGCCGATGTTGGACTTGACCGACCCCAGCCACAGCGGCCGGTCGCCGTCCCGCTCCTGGCCGTACGTCGCCAGCAGCGCCTGCGCCTCGATCGGGTCGCCGAGCTTGGTGCCCGTGCCGTGCGCCTCGACGGCGCCCACGTCGGCAGGCGTGAGTCCGGCCGAGGCCAGGGCCTGCCGGATGACGCGCTGCTGCGAGGGGCCGTTGGGCGCGGTCAGGCCGTTGGACGCACCGTCCTGGTTGACGGCGGAGCCCCGCACGACCGCCAGCACCTGATGTCCGTGGCGCTGAGCGTCGGACAACCGCTCCACCAGCAGCAGGCCGACGCCTTCGCCCCACCCGGTGCCGTCGGCACCGGCCGCGAACGCCTTGCAGCGGCCGTCCGCCGACAGGCCGCGCTGACGGCTGAACTCCACGAAGAGGTCCGGCGTGGTCATGACGGTGACGCCGCCGACCAGGGCCATGGTGCACTCGCCGCTCCGCAGTGCCTGCGCGGCGAGGTGGAGGGCCACGAGCGAGGACGAGCAGGCCGTATCGACCGTGACCGCCGGGCCCTCGAGGCCGAACGTGTAGGAGATGCGGCCGGAGACGACCGACGCCGCCTTGCCGGTGAGCGCGTACCCCTCGATCTCCTCGGGTGCGTTGCGCAGCCCGTTGGCGTAGTCCTGGCCGTTGGTGCCGATGAAGACGCCGGTGCGGCTGGCGCGGACGGACGCGGGGGCGATGCCGGCGCGTTCGAAGGCCTCCCACGCGGTCTCCAGCAGCAGGCGCTGCTGCGGGTCCATGGCCAGTGCCTCGCGCGGCGAGATCCCGAAGAGGGCGGCGTCGAAGCGGTCGGCGCCCTGGATGAATCCGCCCTCACGCGCGTACGTCCTGCCGGACCGGTCGGGGTCGGGGTCGTAGAGCGAGTCGATGTCCCAGCCGCGGTCGGTGGGGAAGCCGGACACCGCGTCCCGGCCGGAGCGCAGCAGCTCCCACAGGTCCTCCGGCGACTGGACGCCGCCCGGGAAGCGGCAGCTCATGCTGACGATCGCGAGGGGCTCGTCGGCCGCGGCGGCGGCCGACGCCTGCGCGGCTTCCGCCTCCAGCCCGTGCCGGCCGAGGAGTTCCTCGCGCAGGTGGCGGGCGAGGGCGGTGGGGGTCGGGTGGTCGAAGACCAGGGTGGTGGGCAGCTTGAGGCCGGTGGCCGTGTTGAGCCTGTGGCGCAGCTCGACGGCGGTGAGCGAGTCGAAGCCGGTCTCGCGGAACGTCCGGTCGGCCTCGAAGGCGCCCTTGCCCGTGTGGCCGAGCACGGTGGCGGCCTGCTCGCGGACCAGGTCCAGCAGGATGCGGTCCTGCTCCCCCGGCGTGCCGCCCAGGAGGCGCCGGCCCAGCGCGGACGCGGGCACGCCGGTGCTCTGCGCGGCCTGGGCGCGTGCTTCGAGGGCCTCTCGGGCCTCGGGCACACCCTGCAGCAGCGGGCAGGGGCGGGTGCCGGCGAAGGCCGGGACGAAACGGTCCCAGTCCACGTCGGCGACGGTCACGGAGGTCTCGCCGTGGGTCAGCGCGCCGTGCAGCACGGAGATCGCGGGAAGGGCCGCGATCGCCCGGACGCCGCGCCGCCGCAGGTGGTCGCCGGCGGCGCCGCCGGCCATGCCTCCGTCCGCCCAGGATCCCCACGCGACGGCGAGCGCGGGCAGGCCCTGTGCACGGCGCTGCTCGGCGAGGGCGTCGAGGAAGGCGTTCGCGGCACCGTAGGCGCCCTGGCCGCCGTTGCCCCAGACGCCCGTCATCGAGGAGAACATCACGAAGGCGTCGAGGTCGTGACGGCGGTCCTGCGTGAGCTCGTGCAGGTGGAGCGCGGCGCCCACCTTGGGGCGCAGCACGTGGTGCAGGCGCTCGGGCGTGAGCGATTCGACCAAGCCGTCGTCGAGCACGCCCGCGGTGTGCACCACGGCGTTCACGGCGTGCCGGCCGAGCAGCTCGGCGAGCGCGGCCCGGTCGGCCGCGTCGCACGCGGCGACGGTGACCCGTGCGCCCAGTTCCTCAAGCTCCGCCTTGAGTTCGGCGGCGCCCGGAGCGCCGGGGCCCCGGCGGCTGGTGAGCAGCAGGTGTTCGGCTCCGGCGGTGGCGAGCCAGCGGGCCACGTGCCCGCCGAGCGCACCCGTGCCGCCGGTCACGAGCACGGTGCCACGCGGCGACCACGGCGTGTCCGCCGGTGCGGCGCTCTGCGGGGCGCGTACGAGCCGGCGGCCGGACACGCCGGACGCGCGCACGGCGAGCTGGTCCTCGTCGGCCTGGGTCAGCAGGCCCGCCAGCCGCTCCAGCGAGCGCGGGTCGAGTGCGGCGGGCAGGTCGACCAGCCCGCCCCAGCGCTGCGGCTGCTCCAGGGCGACGACGCGGCCCAGGCCCCAGATCAGGGCGGATGCGGGGTCGGTGAGCGGGTCGGAGGTGCCGGTCGACACCGCGCCGCTGGTCAGGCACCACAGGGGGGCTTCGATCCCGGCGTCGCCGAGGGCCTGGACGAGGAGGACGAGCCGCTGGAGGGCGTCCGTTCCCCCCTCGGCCCGTGCTTCGGCCCGTGCTTCGGCCCCTGCCGCGGCGAACACGATGCCTGCGGCTTCCCCGTGGCCGGCGTCGGCCAAGGACCGGGCCAGCGAGTCGCGGTCGGCGTCCTCGTCCACGACGAACGGGACGAGGTCGACGCCGAGTTCCGTCAGGCCGGTGTGGATCGCCTCGGTCCAAGCGCTCTCCTCGGAGGTCACATAGAGCCAAGTCCCCGAGGGAGCAGAACCCCTGATGTCGCCGAGCGGCTGCCAGGTGATCCGGTAGCGCCAGCCGTCGGCGGTGGACTGCTCGCGCCGCTGCCGGCGCCAGGCGGACAGTCTGGGCGCGACCACGTCCAGTGCGGCGGGCTCCAGCCCCAGGAGCGCGCCGAGCGAGGCACGGTCCTCGCTCTCGACCGAGTCCCAGAAGTCGGCGTCCAACGCCTCCGGTGCGCCGGCGGCTGCCGTTCGGGGCGCATCGAGCCAGTAGCGCTCGCGCTGGAACGCGTAGGTGGGCAGGTCGACGCGGCGGGCGCCGGGGAAGAGCGCCTGCCAGTCCGGGGAGACGCCGTGGGTGTGCAGCTGTCCGAGGGCGAGGGTGATCGCCTCCGGCTCGGGACGGTCGGCACGGAGTGCGGGAACCGTGACGACGGCTTCGTCGTCCAGGCAGCCCTGGGTGAGGGCGCTCAGCACGCCGCCCGGGCCGATCTCCACGAAGGTGGTCACGCCCAGCTCGTGCAAGGTCCGCACGCCGTCGGCGAAACGTACGGCCTCGCGGACGTGCTGGACCCAGTACTCGGGGGTGTACGGCTCGGCGAGGCTGCCGGTCAGGTTGGACACCACCGGAATCCGCGGCTCGCTGAAGGACAGACCGCCCACGACCTCGGCGAAGTCGGCCAGCATGGGGGCCATCAGCGGCGAATGGAACGCGTGGCTGACCTTCAGACGGGACGTCTTACGGCCCTGCTGCTCGAAGACCTCGGCGATCGCGGTGACCGCGTCCTCCGCACCGGAGACCACGACGGACCGCGGACCATTGACCGCCGCAATACCGGCGTGCTCGGTCAGGTGCGGCAGGACTTCGTCCTCAGTGGCCTGGACCGCCACCATCGCACCGCCCACCGGCAGCGCCTGCATCAGCGCAGCACGCGCCGACACCAGCTTCGCCGCATCGGCGAGCGTCAGGACGCCCGCCACATGAGCGGCCGCAATTTCACCTACGGAGTGACCGGCCACGTAATCCGGCCGGATCCCCCACGACTCCAGCAGACGGAACAGCGCCACCTCGACCGCGAACAACGCCGGCTGCGTCGAACCCGTCTGGTGCAGCTCCTCCGACTCGACGTCCACCGGCTCGTCCAGCAGCGCACACACCTCGTCGTACGCCGCGGCAAAGACGGGGTGGGCCTCGTACAGCTCACGCCCCATGCCGATCCGCTGCGAACCCTGCCCCGAGAACAGGAACCCGACCCTGCCTCCGAGGGCACCGCCCACCGGAGCAGCTCCCGAGGCGACCGTCTCCAGCCCCCGCCGGAAGTCGGCAAGTTCCTCACCCACGACCACCGCGCGACGCTCCAGCGCCGCACGGGACGTGGCCAGTGAGAACCCCACATCGGCCGGCCGGACCTCGGCACCCTCCGCGTCCAGGAAGGACAGCAGCCGGCCCGCCTGGTCCCGCAGCGCCGCCTCGCTCTTCGCCGACAGCACCCACGGGACCGGTCCTGCGGCGGTCACCTCGCGGGCGGGCTCGTCGCTCGTGGCGGCCTGCTCGACGATGACGTGCGCGTTGGTGCCGCTGATGCCGAACGAGGACACCGCGGCCCGGCGCGGCAGGTCGCCCGCGGACCACTCCACCGCCTCGGTCAGCAGCCGTACGCCGCTCGCCGACCAGTCCACGTGCGGGGTCGGCTCGTCGACGTGCAGGGTCTGCGGCAGCATGCCGTGCCGCATCGCCATGACCATCTTGATCACGCCGGCCACGCCCGCCGCGGCCTGGGTGTGGCCGATGTTGGACTTCAGCGACCCCAGCCACAACGGCCGGTCGCCGTCCCGCCCCTGGCCGTAGGCGGCGATGAGGGCCTCCGCCTCGATGGGGTCGCCGAGCCGCGTGCCCGTGCCGTGCGCCTCGACCGCGTCGACGTCGCCCGGCGCGAGTCCGGCCGAGGCCAGGGCCTGCCGGATCACCCGCTGCTGGGAAGGACCGTTCGGCGCCGTGAGTCCGTTCGACGCGCCGTCCTGGTTGACCGCGCTGCCGCGTACGACCGCCAGTACCTGGTGGCCGTTGCGCTCGGCGTCGCTGAGCCGCTCCACCAGGAGCATGCCGACGCCCTCGGCCCAGCCGGTGCCGTCCGCGCCGGCCGCGAACGCCTTGCAGCGGCCGTCCGCCGACAGGCCGCGCTGACGGCTGAACTCCACGAACATGCCGGGCGTGGACATCACGGTCACGCCGCCGGCCAGGGCCATCGTGCACTCGCCGCTCCGCAGCGACTGGACGGCCAGGTGCAGGGCGACCAGCGACGAGGAGCACGCCGTGTCCACCGTGACCGCCGGGCCCTCGAGGCCGAACGAG
This sequence comes from Streptomyces aureoversilis, assembly GCF_042657885.1. Lineage (NCBI taxonomy): Bacteria > Bacillati > Actinomycetota > Actinomycetes > Kitasatosporales > Streptomycetaceae > Streptomyces > Streptomyces aureoversilis. The sequence goes on along the minus strand of NZ_JBHSKJ010000001.1, from coordinate 612,403 downwards.
TAGGCCACGCGGCCCGAGGCGACGCTGGTGGTCGTGCCGGTCAGCAGGTAGCCCTCGATGCCGTCGACCGGCTCGTGCAGCCGGGGGCCGTAGTCCTGTGCCGTCGCGCCGATGAACACGCCCGCCCGGCTCCCACGGAGCGTGGCCGGGTCGATGCCGGCACGTTCGAAGGCCTCCCACGCGGTTTCCAGGACCAGGCGCTGCTGCGGGTCGATCGCTACGGCCTCCCGGGGGCTGATGCCGAAGAAGCCGGCGTCGAACTCGGCCGCCTCGTGGAGGAAGCCGCCCTGCCGTGTCGAGGACTTGCCGGGGGTGCCGGGCTCCGGGTCGTAGAGCGCTTCGACGTCCCAGCCGCGGTCCGTCGGGAATCCGGAGACGGCGTCACCGCCGGAGGCGACGAGCCGCCACAGGTCCTCCGGAGAGCGCACGCCGCCGGGGAGGCGGCAGCTCATGGCCACGATGGCGATGGGCTCGTCGGGGTCGGCGGCGGTTCCGGGGAGGGCGACCCCCGCGACCTCGCCCTCGCCCTCGCCCAGGGATTCCGCGCCGAGGTGGCGGGCGAGGGCGGCCGGGGTCGGATGGTCGAAGAGGAGTCCGCTGGGCAGGCGCAGTCCGGTGGCCTCGCCGAGCTGGTTGCGCAGTTCCACCGAGCTGAGCGAGTCGAAGCCGAGGTCCTTGAAGGTCCACTCCGCCTGGACCTGGTGGGCTTCGGCGTGTCCGAGGACGGCGGCGATGTGGGCGCGGACCAGGTCGAGCACCACTTCGTCGCGCTCGGACTCGGGCAGGCCGGCCAGCCGCCGGGCCAGGGCTCCCACCGGCTCGCTCGCGGTCCCGGCGGTCGCTTCCGGCTGCGGGGCGGCAGGCGCCCAGGAGGTGTCGGTGGAGGCCGGGACGGAGGTGGAAGCGGAGGCAGAGGCGGAAGCGGAGGGCGTGGCGGCATCGTCCAGCCAGTACCGCTGCCGTTCGAACGCGTAGGTGGGGAGCGCGACCTTACGCCGTGCGCCCCGGCCGTCGAACAGGGCGGTCCAGTCCGGTTCCACGCCGTGGACGTGCAGTGAGCCGACCGCCGCCAGCAGGGCGTGCGCCTCGGGGCGGCGGGCGCGCAGGGCGGGCACGAACAGGGCGTCGCCGTCGGCGCTGGTGCGGGCCATGGAGGTCAGCACACCGCCGGGGCCGAGCTCCAGGTACGTGCGGACGCCCTGCTCGTCGAGACGGGCGACGCCGTCGGCGAACCGGACCGCGTCACGGACGTGGCGGACCCAGTAGTCGGCCGTGCTCCCCTCGTACGTGTCCTCGGCCTCCTCCCCGGCGGACAGCCGGCCCGTCACGTTGGACACGATCGGGATGCGCGGGGCGTGGAAGGCCAGGTCCTCGGCCACGCGGCGGAACTCCGCCAGCATGGGTTCCATGTGCGGGGAGTGGAAGGCGTGGCTGACCCGCAGCCGGCTGGTCTTGCGGCCCAGGGCCGCGAAGGCGTCGGCGATCTCGGTGACGAGGTCCTCGTCGCCGGAGACGACGACGGAGTCCGGGCCGTTCAGCGCGGCGATGCTCACGCGGTCCGTGCGCTCGCCGATGCGGGCGCGGACCTCGTCCTCCGCGGCCTGGACCGCGATCATGGCGCCGCCGGCGGGAAGCGCCTGCATCAGGCGGCCGCGCGCGGCGACCAGGGCGCAGGCGTCGGCGAGCGAGAGGACGCCGGCCACGTGCGCGGCGGCGAGTTCACCGACGGAGTGGCCCATCAGCACGTCGGGGGTGATGCCCCAGCTCTCCAGCAGCCGGAACAGGGCGACCTCGACGGCGAACAGCGAGGTCTGCGTGTAGAGGGTTCGGTCGAGCTCGGCCGCTTCCGCGGAGCCCTCGGGTGCGAACATCACCTCGCGCAGCGGCCGCGGCAGCCGGGGGTCGAGGTGTGCGCACACCTCGTCCAGCGCGGCGGCGAACGCCGGGAACGCCTCGGCCAGTTCGCGGCCCATGGCGGCGCGCTGGCTGCCCTGGCCCGAGAAGAGGAAGGCGAGCTTGCCGCGCGGGCGGGTGCGGCCCGTGGTCAGGGCGGCGTCGATGCCGCCGGTGGAGAGCTCGCGCAGGGCGCGCAGGAAGTCGTCGCGGTCCTCGCCCACGACGACGGCCCGGTGCTCGAAGGCGGTGCGGCCGGTGGCCAGTGACCGGCCGACGTCGGGCAGGGAGAGGCCGGGGTGCGCCTCGGTGTGCGAGAGCAGGGCGGCGGCCTGGGCGCGCAGCCCGGAGGCGGTCTTGGCGGACAGCGGCCACGGTGTCGGTGCCGTGTCCGGCTCTCCCACGGCCCCCGCGGGTTCCGCCTCGTCCGCCGCGGCGCGGTGTTCCGCGAGCACGATGTGGCAGTTCGTGCCGCCCATGCCGAACGAGCTGACTCCGGCGAGCAGCGGGCGGTCGTCCTGGGCGTCCCAGGCGGCGTGCTCGGTCTGTACCCGGAGGTTCAGCCGTGTCAGCGGGATCGCCGGGTTCGGGGTCTCGAAGTTGAGGCTGGCGGGCAGTTCGCGGTGGCGGAGCGCCAGGGCGGCCTTGAGCAGGCCGGTGATGCCGGCGGCGCCCTCCAGGTGGCCGACGTTGGTCTTGGCCGAGCCGACCCGCAGCGGCTGCTCGGGGTCGCGTCCGGCGCCGGCGCCGAGCACCGTGCCGAGCGCGGCCGCCTCGATCGGGTCGCCGACCTTGGTGCCGGTGCCGTGCAGTTCCACGTAGCCGACGTGGGCGGGGTCGACTCCGGCGCGCTCGTAGGCGAGGCGGAGCACCTGTTCCTGTCCGGACTGCAGGGGCACGGTCAGGCCGTCGCCGCCGCCGTCGTTGTTGACGGCGCTGCCGCGGATCACGCAGTGGACCGGGTCTCCGTCCGCGACGGCCTGGGCCAGGGGCTTGAGGACGACGATGCCGCCGCCCTCGCCGCGGACGTAGCCGTTCGCGCGGGCGTCGAAGGTGAAGCAGCGGCCGTCCGGGGACAGGCCGCCGAACTTGGCGGCACCCAGGGTGCTTTCGGGGACGATGTTGAGGTTCACGCCGCCCGCGAGCGCGATCGTCGACTCCCCCTTGCGGAGGCTCTCGCAGGCCAGGTGGACGGAGACCAGGGAGGAGGACTGGCCGGAGTCCACGGTCATGCTCGGGCCGTTCAGGCCGAGGAAGTACGACACCCGGTTGGCGATGATGCTGCGGTGCAGACCGGTGACGGTGTGCGGGGAGATGGCGGTGAGCCCGGATCGGTGGTGCAGGGTCGCGTAGTCGTCCCAGATGGCGCCGACGAACACACCGGTCCGGGTGGAGCGCAGCGTCCCGGCGCGCACGTGCGCGTCCTCCAGCGCTTCCCAGGCCAGTTCCAGAACGAGCCGCTGCTGCGGGTCCATGGCGGCGGCTTCCTTGGGGGAAAGCCCGAAGAACCCGGCGTCGAAATGGCCGATGCGGTCGAGGAATCCGCCGCGGCGGATGTCGGTCCTGCCCGGTACGGACGGGTCGGCGTCGGCCACCGCGGCGCCGTCCCACCGGTCCGGGGGGACATCGGTGATCGCGTCCGCACCCTCGCTGAGCAGCCGCCAGAAGGCGGCCGGATCGTCGGCTCCGGGCAGCCGGCAGGCAAGACCGATGACAGCTATGTCATCGGTCCCGACCGCCGAACCGGCGCGATTCCCCGATCCGTTGAGCCCGGACTCGACCATATTGCGCTCCACCCACCCACACAGAGAACGAAAAGGCACCACCCCGCCCGCGATGCGTGCGATCGGCTCGGCGGCTCGATGGCTCGACGGCGGCTGCGGCGCGACGGGCACGATGGGCACGACCGGCCACAGCATGGGGCGGAGTCACCCCAGTTTCGTTCCCACGGCCGTCTTCCGGCGCTGCAGCCGATGAGGTCTAGGGGAATCCCAAACGGACGACAGGCGTGAAGGCTTGCGACCGAGGCGCATCACTAAGGAGATCCCTAGGGACAGCCGTGGGAAGGTTATCGGCCGTATAACTTCCCCGCATTTTCCTCTGACGAAGAGGTCTCTTCGCTATGACGCAATCGAGAGAATCCGAGAATCGCTTAGCCCGGTCCTTTCCCACGGCGCGCCCCTCAGGCTGTCCCTTCGACCCGCCCGCGCCCTTCACCGAAGCGCGCGAGGAATGCCCCATCACCCCGCTGCGCTACCCCGACGGGCACGTCGGCCGCCTGGTCACCGGACTGCAGAGCGCGCGGACCGTGCTGGGCGACACCCGGTTCAGCTCCCTGCCGGCCGGGAAACGCTCCCCGGTGAAGGTGCCGGGCTCCGAGCTGAGCACCGACGCCCTCCCTCCGGGCATGTTCGTCAACATGGACCCGCCGGAGCACACCCGCTACCGCCGTCTGCTGAGCAAGCACTTCACCATCCGGCGGGTACGGGAACTCCGGCCGCGCATCCAGGAGATGACGGATCGCCTGCTGGACGAGATGGAGAGCACGGGCGGGCCCGTCGACCTGGTGCAGGCCTTCGCCAAGCCGCTGCCCACCCTGGTGACTTCGGAGCTGCTCGGGCTGCCGGAGGCGGACCGGTCGCAGTTCGGGCATCATGTCGACGTCCTCTTCAGCCTCTCCAGCAGCGGAGAGGAGATGCAGCAGTCGATGATGGGGCTCGGCGGCATGCTGAACGCCCTCATCGCCGCCGCACGCAAGGACCCGGGCCCGGACATCCTCGGCCGGCTCACCGTCGAGACCGACCTGACCGACGAAGAGCTGCTCGGCATCACGATCGTCCTGCTCATCGCGGGGCTGGAGACCACCACCAACATGCTGGCGCTGGGCACCTACGCCCTGCTGCGCCACCCCGAACAGCTGGCCGCCCTGCGCGCCGACTGGTCCCTGATGGACGACGCCGTCGAAGAGCTGCTGCGCTACCTCAGCGTCGTGCAGATCGGCCCGATCCGCGTCGCCGCCGAGGACTTCGAGTTCGAGGGGCAGTCGATCCGCAAGGGCGAGGTCGTCACGGTGTCGCTCCCCGCCGCCAACCGTGACCCGCTCGGCTTCGACGACCCCGACAGCCTCGACATCCGTCGCGGCGCGACCCGGCACGTCGCCTTCGGCAGCGGCCCCCACCAGTGCATGGGCCACCACCTGGCCCGCCTCGAACTCTCCATCGGCTACGAATCGCTGCTGCGCCGCTTCCCCCGCCTGGAGCTCGCCGTTCCGGCGGAAGAGGTCGGCACCCGGGAGATGATGGTGACGTACGGCGTCCTCGGACTGCCGGTGCGCTGGTGAGGAGGCGGCCGTGATGAGGATAGAAATCGACGAGGACCTGTGCTGCGGCGCGGGCACCTGTGTGCTCCTCGCCCCCGATGTCTTCGACCAGAACGACGAGGACGGCACGGTGATCCTGCTCGACGCCGCCCCGGGCGAGGAGCAGCGCGCAGCGGTGGAGGAGGCCGTCGCGCGGTGCCCGACGGCGGTCATCAGAATCGCGTGACGTAGCACCCGCCTGTACGCCGCCGTCGCCGCGGCCGTCCCGGGCACCGGCCAGGTCGTCCCGCGCGCCGAGAACGCGAAGACGAAGGCCGCGGCGATACCCCTTTGTCACACACCGGGAATCAGCAGACTGAGGGGGTTGATGTCCATTCCGACCGCCTGAACCGGCACGAACACCTCACGCCCCTCCGTATTGCCGGTGCCGTTCCCGCCGGCGATCTCGGCCGCATCGGCCGAAGCCGCGTGCCCGGCAGCATGGCCTACGGCTACGGCCGACAGCACGAGCGCTCCGCTGACAGCACCCAGGACAGAAATCCTTCGCAGGGACATAGCGACCTCCTCAAGTACAGAATCAACGCCTCTCCGAGGAGCAACCGCATCCGGAGCATACGGTTGCGGCCATTCGGCCGATCGGCAAGCAATTTCATCCCAACGCCACAAGCGTCCGCCGGAGCGCTCGCTCGCACCTCACCACGGGGAGGGCCGGTTCACGACGGACCACCCTGAACGGCAGCACCTGGAACCCGTTCACCAGGGCTTGGCCGAGGTCGGTGTGGTGGAGGGCTCCGGAGTAGCTGTAGTCGCCGCCGTGGGTGAGTGTGTCGCAGGGCACGGCCCGGTCCAGCAGTCGCATCAGGTCACGGCTGCGGCCCCGGACCTTGTGTGCCAGGGGGGTCTTGGGAGTGTGGTCGGTGGTCGGGTCGGGCATGGCGCAGGAGTCCTTCCATGAGTTGGATCTTGCTGCTGTTGCAGTGGTCGGTGACGGTCGTGTCCAGCCGTCCGGTCTCGAAGTACTTGTTGGCCGCCTGGCCGCCGCGGCAGTAGGCGAAGTGGTCGCAGGTGGTGCGGCAGTTCGTGATGCCGTCGAGGGCTTCGCGTACCCAGGGCAGGTCCGGGGCGCGGGCAAGGAGGGTGTCCAAGGGGGCGTCGCGGAGGTTTCCCGCGGTGAAGGGGCCGTGGCGGGGTGAGGAGAAGCCGGCCAGGTCGGGGCTGAGCGGGACGACGTCGCCGTCCCAGGTGATCAGGGGCAGTGGGCTGAACGGCCGACCCGCTCGGCTCTCGGCCGTGCCCGCGAGTTCGTCGCGGAGGTAGCCGAAGGCCTGGTCGAAGTCGCGGATCGGCACGGCCGGGTCGGCTCGCCAGGCGCCCGCCAGCGCGGCCCAGAAGTCTGCCGCCCCGGCCCGTGGACCCGGCCGGCGGTGGGCACCCTTGTGTTCGGCGAGGTTGACCCCCAGAGCCCTGACCCCCAGATCTCGGACGAAGCCATACAGGCGCTCGGCAGCGACGGGCGTGGGATCGGAGACCACGGCGATGCCCCCGAAGGGGATGCCGTGGGCGCGCAGCCTGCCGATACCGGCCAGGGTACGTCCGGTCGAGGAGCGCCCGGACCGGTCCGGACGCTGTGCGTTGTCCGCGCCGGGGCCATCGATGCTGACGGTCACCTCGACACCGCGCTCGGCCAGCATTTCGCACCAGGCGTCGTCGATGAGGGTGGCGTTGGTCTGCACCGCGTGCCGCACCGGGTGAGGACGACCGGGGCCGAACTTGTCCAGCAGCGCGCTGAAGTGCTCAAGACCGGTGGCCAGCGGCTCCCCGCCGTGCCACAGGACGCGTACCGGGTGCAGCCGCGACCATCCGGACACGGCAGCGGCGACCGCAGCTGCCACCTCCACCGTCATCCGCCGCGCCGTGGTGCGCTCCGGCAGGTAGCAGTAGGCGCAGTCCAGGTTGCACAAGGTCGTCGGCTGGCAGAACACCAGCGGCGACGTCGCCGCCAGACACACCCCGACGCCCTGGCCGTGAGCCATCGCCACCCCTTCCGCCGGTGCCAGGGTCCCCCTTCAGGCACGTGCCTGTCACCGGCCTTACCGGCCGCGTCTGCTCCTACGGCAGTCCGCGCAGTGCGGCCGCATACCTCCGGCGAGCGCCGCGAACCGGCTGGGACGTGGAAGGCAGAAGCGCAGGCATAAACGGTCCCTGCGCAGGCCGGGTGCGGGGTCGTGCGTGGCGCGTTGACCTGTCCCCCGGTGTCCGCAAGAGTTGATCACAGGGGAACTTCCGGACCAGAGGTGGATGGTGAAACCGCAGGTCATTCCGTACGACGTCCAGGGCTCCGGCCAGGAACGAGTCCTCCTGCTCCACCACTGGTTCGCGGGGCGGTCGAGCTTCGACGGGATGCGCGCGCATCTCGACGGGGACGCGTACAGCTACGCGTTCGTGGACTGCCGCGGGTACGGCGAGGCGATCGACACCGAGGGCGACTTCACCATGGATGAGGTCGCCGGCGACGCCCTGGCCGTGGCCGACCACCTGGGGTGGCGGACGTTCTCGGTCCTCGGCCACTCCATGGGCGGTATGGCGGCCCAGCTGATGCTACTGAACGCCCCCTCGCGCATCCGCTCGATCATCGGCGTGTCGCCGGTCCCGGCGTCCGGCCTGCCGCTCGTGGGAGAGGCCTGGGAGCTGTTCACGGGGGCCGAGGACAACCCCGGCAACCGGAAGGCCATCATCGACAGCACCACCGGTGGACGGCATGACGACGCCTGGCTGGACGCCATGGTGAGCAGCTCAATGGGGCAGTCCTCCCCTCAGGCCTTCCGCGCGTATCTGGACTCCTGGTCGCGGACCGACTTCCACGTGCGGGTTCAGGGCAATCCCGCCCGGGTGTTCCTCATCGCCGGTGCCCACGACCCCGTGATGGGAGCCGAGGCCCTGCAGGACACCTGGCTCCGGTGGTATCCCAACGCCGAGCTGGAAGTACTTGAGGACGCCGGCCATTTCGCGCCTGAAGAGGCCCCACGGGCCCTTGCCACGGCTGTCGAGCGAGCCCTCGCCGGTCCGGACTGAGCCCGCCTTCGCCCGGCACGACGCGCCCGGCCGTCGACGGTCACTTCCCGGGTGGTTGTCAGCCGCATGCGTTCCCGCCGGTCAAGCCTGCGAGGTCGCCCGGCCGAGGGCCCGCTCGACGCGTACGGCCACATCGTGCCACGGGCGGCACGACACGACAGGCATGCCGTGGAGCGCGGCCTGATCGGCGAGCCAGTGTGAGTATCGGACGCTGACTTGGGCCCTATGGGTCTGAAGACCGCTGTTCGGCTCGCGGGCAGCGTAGTTGGCGGTGATCTGCTCCGGATCGTCCTCGTGCAGGAAGACGGCCCGTATGTCCCGGCCGATCACCGCGCCTTCCCGTGCGGCGCGGGCAGCGGCGGCCGGGGTGAGGTAGTCGCCTTCGATGACCGCCGGCACGTCGATGGTCAACCGGTTCTCCACGACGCCGAGGAGGGCGGGCTGCAACGCGTCGGCTGTGGCGATCTGCAGCTCCACCACACGGCCGACGTCGAGTACGGAGGTGTCGGGGATCCGGTCGAAGCAGTGCAGGCCGGGGTGCTGTTCAACAGTGGTGAGGCGTTGGACGGCGCTGACCACGTCGTCGAACTCGACCACGAATGCGCCGTTCGACCGGGCCAGTTGGTCCGCGGCCCGGCTCTTGCCCACGCCCGAAGCGCCGCCGAGGAGAAGGACGTCCCACGATGAGTCGATCATGCTCAAACCGTAGCTGCGGGCAAGCGTGCGACGACCTCCAGACTCCCCGTTCCGGTCGCGACGGTGAGCGTCTCCGACAGCCGGCCGGTTGGTGAACGTGACGTTTTCGGCCGTCTCCGGGGTTTCAGGTGATGGTGAGGTCCGCGGTGCCGTTGGGCGCGGCGTGGACTTCGAACCGTACGGTGCTGGTGCCGGGAAGGGCGTCAGGGTCGATGGCGAGGTCGGCCGCGACCATGACGGTGTCGCTCCCGGCCGCCTGGGCGTGCAGGTCCAGCGGTACCGCGTCGGCGGTCAGTTCCCCGCCGTCGCCGGAGACGGCCGCGGGGATCGGGCAGGAGCGCCTGCGGGGCCACGCCGTCGAGCTGACCGGCCGCGACGTTCCCGGACGGCTGCACCAGGCCCTGGCCACGGAACGGGGCTGGACCTACGACGTCAGCTTCTGGGCCGGCTACCCCACCTCACCGAAGCCACCGCCGAAGAGGTCTCGCTGCTCGCCGAGGCCGTCGACCGCCATGACACCGGCCTGCGGCTCGCGGCCCTGCCGGTGACCATCACCCGGAGCGGGCAGCGAAGGCCGGACGGGTCCTTCGCCCCCATGTGGTGCCAGCACCGCTTGCAGTTCACCTCAGCCAGCACCTTCACCGTCCTGCGCTTCACCGACACCGCCGCCGCCCCCGGCCGGAGTGGGAACGGGTTCTCCGGCGCCCTGCTGGCCGACGTCCGCGTGACCGCCGAACTGACCCTCACCGGAACCCGGCCCTACCAGAAGGAGCCCATCCGCGTCATCGCCCCCGAAGGCATGCGTTCCTCACCGGCGAACGCGTACTCGCCCTTGATGACGCTTGCCGCGCATCCGGGCCAGCCGTCGTATCCGGCGGTGCGGGCCTCGATCGTCCAGCCCTCCAGCAACACCGCCTGCTCGAACGCGCGCACCCGCGGGTGGCCGGCTTCGCCGCCGTTGAAGCGCGGACCTTTGGTGAAGTCCCCGTTGAAGACGCGCTGCCTGCCCATGTACCCCCTCCCCTCGCCGAAGAGCCACCGGAGATCTCCGCGTTGCAGACGGGGCATGCCGCACCGCCACCGACCCGTGGCCGTACCTGGCCGCCGAGGGCGACCAGGAGCAGCGCGCCCAGTGTCCAGCCGCCCGACCATGCGGTCGAGGCCGCTACAAGCCATCACGCACCCCGCGTACGGCACGGGCTCGGCCGTGGCCTGCTCGTGGGCGTGCTTGAGCGCCATCCGCGTCGCCACGGCGGTTTCGCCGGACAGTCCGTGCCGCTACGGGTGGCAGGAGACGGTGACGGCCGGCCGCGCGGGATCACCTGCCGTCCGGGAGCCCGGAATGACCGGGTTCGCCAGGGGAAGTGACGGCACATCGGTTCGTACGCTTCGTGTCCGATCCGCCACTGTCCCCGCGAGCCGGGCGCTACGTCCTCCGCCCGGCCGGCTCCCGGCGCCTGCGCACACGGTCCCTGCGGCTGCTGCCTGTGACATCCTCGGTGACGTGACGAGCGAACCTGTCAAGGACGAGGAGTCCGGCGTCGCACCCGACGTCGTCGCGCTGGCCAAGGTCGTGGCCGCGTTACGCGCCGAAAACGAGCGCCTGCACCAGCAGGCGTCCACCGCGGCCGTACTGGAGCGCGCCAAAGGCCTTCTGATGGCACGGTCCGGGTGCTCGGCTGCCGAAGCACACGAGGAGCTGACCCGACGGGCGCGAGCCGACGGCCGCACACTGACCGAGGAGTGCTGGATCGCCCTCGGTGACCTCCCGCAGGCGGCCCGCCCGCCCTTCCTCCCCGTCCAGAGCGTGACGGACGTTCCCGAAGTCCCGGGCCAGGGTTCCGCGGGGCCGTCCCGGGCGACGCGCCATGGCCCGGCCCCCGCCGCCGACCGGGCCGGACAGGTGCCGGAATCCCGGACGGAGCCGCGCACGCCCTCCCGCACCGCGCTCCTCGGCAACCTCAGCCGGGCCCTCACCGGTGCCGGCTGCCCGCAGGACGTCGCGGAACGGCTGCTGGACCACCTGGCCGGGCCCCCGGTCCGGGCCGACGCCGTCCTCCTCTTCTCCCGCACCGTGCACGACGCCCTGGAGCTCGCCGGGCACGTCGGCACCGGGGCCGCGGTCGCCGCCCAGTGGCGGTCCGTGCCGCCCGTCGGCGGCATCGCCGCCCTGGACGCCGTCCGTCGCGGCGAAGCCGTCTGGCTGGAGAACCCGGCACAGGACGCTCAGCGCTACCACCTCATCGGGCAGCCGCCGCAGAAATGGCGTACCCGCGCCTGGCTCCCGGTCACCACCGGCGGCAGGGTCACCGCGGCCCTCGGCGTCCTGCGCACGCTGGACACGCCCTTCGGCGAGGACGTGCGCGAGCTGCTGCAGTCCGTCGCCCGGCTGTGCGCCGGCAGCCTCCGCGCAGGGGATGCAAGCCCGGAGCCGCTCCGGCTGAACGGACGCCCCGAACCACCCAGGTGCTCCGGGAGTTCCGGGGCCCCCGAGGCCTCCGAATCGTTTCCACCGTCCGGGCAGCCCGCGCAGCCCGGCTGCCCGGGAGTGCCCGAATCCGGCACGGCCGCACTCGTCCAGGCCGTCTTCGACGTCCTCCCGGGCCACGCCGTCCTCCTCGCCCCCCTGCGGTCACCGGCAGGTGACGTCGAGGACTTCCGCATCGACGCCGCCACGCCGCAATCCGTCGACCTCGCAGGCCGACGCGGCCGCCGGCTGGTCGGGCTGCGGGTCCTGGAGTGCTACCCCACCGTGGCCGGCGCCGACGTCTGGCAGGGCTACCTGCGGACACTCACCACGGGAACGCCGTACGAGGGCGATCCCTTCACCTACGAGGAGGTCGTCGCCGGCCTGCGGCAGCGCTCCACCTACTCCGTCCGTGCGGTGAAACTCGGTGACGCCCTCGTGGTCACCTGGACGGGCCACGACGATGTCGCCCGGCAGCAGTCCCTCCTGGCCGACCTGCAGCGGCTCGGCAACCTCGGCTGGACGGACTGGAACCTCAGCACGGGCGCCATCACCTGGTCACCCCAGGTCCACGCCGTCCTCGACCGCGACCCGGAATCGGGCCCGCTTCCCCTCGACGCCTTCCCCGGGGACGTCCTGCCCGAGGACGCCCCGGACTTCACCCGCGCGGTCCGGAACCTCATGAGCACCGGCACGCCCGTCGACCGCCAGGTCCGGATCACGACGCGGGGCGGTGTCCGACACCTGCGGGTCGTCGCCGAGGCGGTGCCGGATGCCCACGGCGCACCCGTCGAAGTGCACGGTTTCGTCCAGAACGTCACAGCGCAGCGCGCCGCCGAACTGGCCCTGACGGAGACCCGGCAGGCCGTCCTTGCCCAGCGCAACATCCTGCAGGCGGAACGGACGGTCGCCGCCCGCCTGCAGCACGCCCTTCTGCCGCTGCCCGGGCAGTCGCTGCACCTGGGCGATCTGCGCGTCGACGTCTCCTACCTCCCCTCCCACGACGACCTCAACGTGGGCGGCGACTGGTACAGCGCCCTCGAAATGCCCGGCGGCGGCGTGCTCTTCGCGGTCGGCGACGTGGCCGGACACGGCATCGACGCCGTGGCCACGATGGCCCAGCTGCGGTTCACGGCCAAGGGCATGATCGTCACCGGCTCGTCGCTCACCGGCGCGCTGCACCGGCTCAACACCCTGCTCCTGCACACCCGCGACCACCACGCCACCGCCACCCTCGTGCTCGGCCGCTACGACCCCGCCGACCGCTGCCTGACCTGGGTCCAGGCGGGCCATCCACCGCCCCTCCTCGTGCGCCACGGGAAGGCGGAGTTCCTGTCTCCGCCCGAGGGCATACTGCTCGGCGCCACGCTGCAGCCCTCCTTCGGCGAGGCCGTGTGCCGGATCGCACCCGGCGACCACCTGCTGCTGTACACCGACGGCCTGGTCGAACGCCCCGGGGAACACTTGGACAAGGGCCTTGACCGCCTCGCCCGCGCCGCCGAGACCGAACTGTCCGCGGACGGCGCCGGCTCGCTGGACACCCTGCTGCCCCGTCTCCTCCCGGACGAACAGCGCGACGACGTGTGCCTCCTGGACATCCACCTGCCCCCATCCACCTGACAGGCGATCTTCGCGAGGCCCCGGTGACGAGTCCGAAGGAGGATCACAGAATCGAACCGGAGCCGCGCTCGCGGACATCACGCGCGGGGACAGGCGGGTAGTGCAGTGTGCGGACGCGCGCTGGGGTGTGCGTGCCTTGGCGCGGCCGGGACGGGTGTGCTGCGGGAGCTTCCTACGGCGGATCGACGCGCGCGTTCCGCTCGGGTGGAGAACAGCGGAGCGGGGTAGAGAGCGGCGGAGCGCGATCGTAGACGCGGCCGTGGCTGTGCGGAGGGGTGGGAAATGTTCGGTGTGTGTGGTGCCGTGGTGGCCGTGTGTTCCCTGGTACTGGCGGGAGCGCCTGCGGCACCGGCGCCGGCCGCGGAACTCGGCAAGAAGATCGTCTGCGAGGGGGCGGAGAACACCAGATACAGCCCGGGGCTGACCCTTCTGCCGAAGCGGGTCTCCCTCAAGGCCGTCAGCGACTACAGCTGCCACGGTCTCGGGACGACGCCGGTTCCGGCCGCCGGGCACAGCGTGGGAGACTCGCCCGGCGCTTCCTGCTTGACCGTGAACTCGCCCCGCGTACGGGAGCGGGTGCGCTACGCCGACGGCCGCAAGTCGCTGATCGTCTACGGGGAGTCGACCGCCGTCCGGGTCGCGGGCCTCACGGTCGTGACGCTCACGGGACGGGTGACGGAAGGCCTCGGCGCGGGCGGCACGGCGCACCGCACGGTCCGGATGCTGCCTGCGGAGCCCCCGACGGCGTGCCTGACGCCGACCGGGCTGGGAGGCGTCACCGGAGTGGGCACGCTCAGGATCCTGACCGGATGAAGCGGGAGTATGACCGCAGTTTCAAGCCCAGTAGGCGGGACTCCCCGACGGCACGGGCGCGACGGTGCGGTCGCCGAATGCGGTCCACGGAAGCCAGCCGCTGCCGGGCCGGGCCCGTACGCGGGTGCGTATCCGTCCTTGGGTGGTGACGGCGAAGACGTGGACGCGTCCCGTGGCATCGGTCGTGGCCGTGGGCGGGGCGGCGAGGTGGACGCCGGGCTCGCCGAAGTCGTCGGCGGGATCCCAGCTGCCGCCGGGGGCGGCCTGCCGGCGGTGGCTGAGCCGGACGCCACCGGGAGACAGGGCGAAGGCGTCGAGCCTGCCGTCGGCGCCGGCGACGAGTGCCGGGGCCGTGGCGGTCCAGCCGAACATCGGTTGCCAGTCGTCCCAGCCTCCGCTCGGGACGGTCTGACGCCTGGAGAACGTCGCCACACCGGACGGGGCCGTCGCGGCGACGGTGAGTCTGCCGCTGCCGTCGCGTGCCACGCGCGGCGCGGTGCCGGCCGCGGTGCCGAAGCGGCTCCACGGCGCCCAGGCGCCGTTGGGTGTCTCCTGCCACCGGTGGTAGATCCCGGCGCCACCGGGCGAGAGGGCGAAGACTTCCAGTCGCCCGTCGGCGTTGGCGGTGACGACGGGCGGTGCGCCCGCGGGCCCGCCGAAGGCGCCGTCCCACGCGTCCCAGGTCAGCGATCCGGGCGAGGTCTGCCGTCGCCGGGCGACGGCGGTGCCGCCCGGGCCGAGCACGAAGACCTCCAGTCTGCCGTCGGCGTTGCGGGCGACGGCGGGGGCTGCGCCTGCCGGGCCGCCGAACTCCTCCCAGTCGTGCCAGCTGCCGTCCGGCCGCTGCACCCGGTGGTGCAGCTCGGCGCCGCCCGGGGCGAGGGAGAACACCTCCAGCCTGTCGTCGGCGTTGCGGCCGAGCGTGGGAACCGCCCCGGCCGGTCCGCCGAACGACTCCCAGGGCGACCACGTGTCGGCCTGCGGGTCGAGCTGGGCGCGTTGCAGCAACGAACCGTCGTTCGCGTCCAGTGCGAACACGGTCAGCCGGCCGTGGACATCGAGTCCGGCGACGGGGTTGTCGACGCTCTGCCAGGGCGGTGGTGTGTCCCGCCACTGCAAGGGGGCGAGGCACAGCCCCTGGTGGAACCAGCCCGCGGCACTCCCGTGCCACTCCTGTCCGCTGGTGACCTGCCCGTCGGTGGCCTGTACTCCGGTGACCACCTCGACCGCGTGACCGGGCACATGGCCCGCGTAACCACCGAGGTCGAAGGAGAACGGGTTCCGGGACGCGAGCACGTCGGTGCCGTCGTAGCCGTTGCGGGGCCCGATGAACAGGTAGTACCAGCCGTCCCGCTCGACGACGAAGGGCGACTCGGTGACCGACACCGTCGCGTCGGTGGTCGCGTCGGTGAACGCGACTCCCGGTTCACTCCAGTGCAACAGGTCGGCGGAGCGCCGGAAGGCCACCACGTGCCGGCCGTCCTGGCCGGACAGTTCGGTGTAGTACATCACCCACTGACCGGCGATCCTCACCACCATCGGGTCGCGCGCCACGCGCCCCCGGAAGAGCGGGCCGGTCGGGATCCGCGTCCAGGAGAACAGGTCGGTCGAGGTCGCGAGGTTGATCGCGGCGCCGCTCCGGCCACCGGCGGCGTAGAACATCCAGTACGTGCCGCCTGCCTCGATGACGTGCGGCGCCCATAGGTGTTCCTCCCCGAAGTAGGCCGGGTCGACGGTCAGCGCGTCGGCGTGCGTGGTCCACGGTCCGTACGGATCCGGGGCGGCGGCGTGGGCGAAGGAGACCTCGGCCGCGCTGTCGGGGGCCTGGCCGGGAGGCGCACCGGCACCGACGATGCTGAACAGGTGCCACCGGCCGGCCGCCTTGATCAGCGTGTGGTCGTTCAGGTAGCGCCGCACACCGGGGGTGGACGGATCGTGGACGTGCGTGAAGGGCCCCGCGCCGATCCACTGGTGGGGCGGGGGCGGCGCGGCGTCGGCGACCGCGCCGCCCCCGCCCACGGCTCCCGGCAGTACGAGTGCGCCCGCCGCGGCGCAGCCCTGGAGCAGACGGCGTCTGCTGATCGGATGCATGGGTCCTCCCGCAGGGGTGCCGCGGCCGGCCGGGCGGTCTCGTCGCCCCGGCCGGCCGCGGGTGTCGGGTCACTGGATGGGCGGGCCGGGAGTGCTGTTGAGCCGGGCCCATTCGGACCAGGTGCTGAAGCCGGTCTGCCACCTGTGGTGGACCCCGGCCTGGCTGGTGCCGAAGACCTCGATGCGGCCGTCGGCATTGGTGGCGGCAGTGATCTCGGTTCCGCCGATGCCGAAGTTGTCCCAGTCGCTGTACGCGGCGTTCAAGCCGTTCTGCCAGATGTGCGCGGCGGTCTCACCGTTGATGGCGAAGACCTCCACACGCCCGTCGGCGGTGCGGTCGCTCGTGAGCCGGGAATTGGCAGGGCCTCGCGTGGGCTCCCACTCCGACCAACTGGTGGGGCTCGTCTGGTACCGGTGGAACACCCCCACCGGCCCCGAAGCGAACACCTCGAGACGGCCGTCGGCATTGTGGTCGACGGTCACGTCGTGCCCGCCGACGCCGAACTCCTCCCACTGCGACCAGCCGCCGTTGACGGCGGTCTGGTACTGGTGCTGGAAGACGTTCCCGTTGAGCGCGAACACCTCGAGCCGGCCGTCAGGAGCCTTCCCCATCTTCACCCGGCTGCCGGCGGGGCCGCCGCCCGTGGGCTCCCACTCCGACCAACCGCTGTTGGGCGCGGTCTGATATCGGTGGAAGACGCCCACCGGACCGGAGGCGAACACCTCGATACGGCCATCGGCGTTGACTCCGGCAGCGACGGTGCTTCCGCCGGTACCGAACTTCTCCCAGTCCGACCAGGCGCCGGACGGCGACAGCTGGTAGCGGTGCTGGACGGTGTCGCCGTTCGCCGCGAACGCCTCCAGCCGCCCGTCGGCGTTGGGAGCGACGGCGAGCTGCGCGTTGGCGGGGCCGCCCAGTCGTTCCCACTCCGACCAGTCGCCGTTGACCCGGGTCTGCCAGGCGTGGTGCACCCCGTCGGCCCCGGCCGCGAAGATCTCCAGCCGGCCGTCGGCGGACCGCGCCGACACCACCCGGCCCGACTCCACCGGATACACGAGTGGCGGGGGCCCTGGGCGCCGGCCCGGCGTGCACGGTATGGTCACGCCGCGTTCCGCGAGGTAGGGAACCGGGTCGATGCCATGACTCATGCTGGTGTCGCGTCGCACCCGCAGGTGGAGGTGGGGACCGGACGCCTGACCCTCGGCACCCATGAGCGCGATGCGCTGACCTGCCGTGACCCGTTCGCCCACGGCGACGTCCCGGTGGTACATGTGCCCGTACTCGGTCACCGTGCCGTCGGGGTGCAGGATGCGGATCCACTGGCCGTAGCCCTCGGCAGGCCCGGAGTTGATGACCTCGCCGTCGCCCACGGCATGGATCGGGGTGCCGCGGGTGCTGGCGATGTCGATGCCGTCGTGATCGCGCGCGCCGCCGAAGGGATCGGAAATGAATCCGACCGTCGGGCAGGAGGCGGCGAATCCGGCTACCTGGGGTTGAGCGGTAGCCGGGGACGTCGTCACCAACGACGGCAATACGGTGACTGCCGCCGCGAGAACGAGGCGCAGCGCACGTCTGGAAAGACCGTGTAGCACGTGGCGTCCTTCCCCTCTCGGGGTCGTGTCGGAACGGACGGGTGGGGTGGGTGGGGTGGGTGGGGTACGGTCGCGGCTCGTTGCACGACGGCTCGCGCGCACCGGCGGGGTGGACGCTAGCCACGGCTGCCCGGGGAGGGCATCGGGAACGCTACGGATTGACAGGGTGGCGCCCCCGGGCGCATCGCACCCGCCCCTGCCACTGCCCCGGCCTGCTCCTGCGCCTGCCCGTCCCATGAACGCCGACATGCCGGACGGCACCAGGCTGTGTCTCGCCGGATACGATGCCGGCATGCTGTCGATGGTGGTGGCACCGTGGGGGCGCGGTCCGGCGGTGCTCCGCAATGCGGACGTTCCCCATGATGCGGCGAGCATGATGAAGGTGGCCGTTCTGGCGGCTCTTTGCCGCAGCGGTGTCGACATGGACGCGCAGATACCGGTGGTCAATGAGTTCCGGTCGGTGACGGGCAGCAGCTACGGCAACAGCCCCGCGTGGGACAGCGATCCGTTGCCCTGGGAGCGGGTCGGGGGCTGCGCCTCGGTCCGCTGGCTCGCCGGGCGCATGGTCACCCACTCCTCCAATCTGGCGACGAACCTGTGCCTGGCGCAGGTCGGACACGAGGCAGTGGCCCGGGTCTGGCGGCGGGCGGGGGCCACGGCCGGCGGCAGCCCGCGCGGGATCGAGGACTACGCGGGGCGCGATGCCGGTGTCCACAACCGCGTCTCCGCCCGGGACCTCGTCCGGCTGCTGGAGTCCCTGGAGCCGGAGGTGCTGGCGCTGCTGGAGCACAACGTGCACCGCGTTGACATCGCGGCCGGGCTGCCCCCGGGGACTCCCCTGGCCGGGAAGAACGGCTGGTTCCCGGGGATGCGTCACAGCGCGGCCGTCATCCGGCCCCCCGACTCGGCTCCGTACGTCCTCGCCATCTGCTACACGGGGCGGCTGGCGAACGGCCACGCTGCCGACGATCCCGCCGCCCGGCTGCTGGCCCGCATCTCAGCCGGAGTGTGGCGGCGCCGCCACGCCCTCGCCGGCCGCGGCGCCTGACGCCGAGCGGCCCAGGGACCCGCCGTTCCCGGGTGGGCCGGAGGCACCGCGGTCGGGGACGGTGGCCGTCAGGGCTTCGACGGCGGTGGGGTTGAGCAGGTTGATGCGGACGTGGCCGGGGTGTCCGCCGAGTTCGAAGTACCGCTCGTCGAGCGCCAGGAACCAGCGGTGCGGGACGCGTGGCCGGCCGAAGAGGAAGAAACCGGTCTCGACCGGTGTCCAGGCGTCGAGCGCACCGCTCGCGGTCAACCGCGCGTGGTTGTCCCGGATGTGCCCGACCAAGTCCCCGTTGCCGTGCCCGAGCATGAGGTCTGCGGCACGGTGGGCGAACAGCCGGTCGGAGACGGCGACGTCGCCATGGAGGTTGGTGTGCAGATCGGCCAGCTCCTGACGCAGCGTGGCGGGCACCAGCAGGTGGGCGCAGCGGTATCCGTGGATGGACAGGTACTTGGTGGGGCAGACCATGCGCAGCGTGTGCTCGGCCGGAAGCCGGGCGCTCGCCTCGCCCGGCCTTCCGTCCCAGGGCATGTACTGGAAGGTGCCGTCCACGAACACCATCGATCCCGTGGCCTGCTGCCATGCCGCGATCACGTCCAGGACAGCCACCGGCACCCGCCGCCCGGCGTACCAGACGGGGTCGGTCAGCACGAGGACCGTTCGCTCCCCGGGCAGGCTCAGGTCGAATTCCGGCTGGTAGGCGTGCCCGGAGGCCACCGGAACCGGCTCGATGCCGAACCTGCGTAAGAGGTAGGCCAGTTTGTAGTACACGGGCGCCACGTAGTGGATCCGCCGGTGACCGTTCACGGCGAGCCAGGTGACGAAGGTGCCGAGCACACTGCTCGAACCGCCGGCCGGGACGACGTTCCGCTCACCGTAGGCCACTCCGTCGTACCGCTCGTGCATCGCGGCGATCCTGGACCGGAGATCCAGGTCTTCGTCCAGGCCCGCGTACCGGGTGATGTCCGCCAGATGACGCGGCGCGGTATCGGCGAGCGGCCCGAGATACCGCTCCACGTAGGGGTGGCCGCCGTTGTAGTCGGAGAGGAACACGCGGGCGCCCGGTTGCTGCCGCTCCGCCTCGATGTGTTCGTGCAACTCCAGCATGCGGAACAGCGAAGGGTTCGCAGTTCGCCCGGACCCGGTCTGCATTCTTCCCCCTGGTGTGCCTGGAGACCCTGTCGGCCCGGCCCGGCAGCCCTACGGAACCCGACAGTCCTACGGAGCGCGACAGCCCTACGGAATGCGGAACCGGGCCGCGGAGCGCAGGTCCTCCTCGATCATCGCCGCCGGCCCCGCCGCCAGGCGTTCCCGCAGGCGGTCCTTGTTGGCACCCCACTCCGGCCCGGCGACATAGTGGCGCGGATGTTCCAGGTGCAGGCAGGTGAGGGAGGGCTCGGTCATCCAGGCGCGGACCAGCGGGACGCGCGAGGCGGTCTTCGCCAGCAGGTCGTCGTCCTCGCAGCCCCAGCCCGTGTAGGCCGGGCAATAACCCCCGACCTCCGCGAACCGCTCGGCCGGCACCATGAGCTGGCCCCAGTGGAAGGGCGCCTGGCGTTGCATCCACGACGGCAGGTCGGGGTCGTACGCGGGCGGTGGCGGCCAGACCATCGGGGTGGGCACCCGCATGCAGCCCGCCCCGATCAGTTCCCGCTCCATCCGCTCACCCCCGTAGGGGACGAGAGCGGGGCCGGGAGCCGCCGTGACGTAGCAGGTCCGCCCGGCCGGGGCCGTCACCCGGATGTCGACGGGCTCCGGCAGGCCGGTGCGCGCCAGGGCCGCGGCGCCGCCGGGCAGCCGGTACATCCAGGGCTGGGCGAACGCGGCGCCGTCCGCCAGCCGCAGGGCCCGCCGCACGAAGTCCCGGCCCAGCGGGAGGACGTCGGCGTCCGTCAGGCACAGCACGGGGGCCCGGGCTTCGGCGGCGGCGATGTTGCGCAGCGTGCCCGCCGACCGGATGCCCGGGTCGGCGCGGACGACCCGGGCCCCCGGGAGGTCCACGCCGAGGTCCCCGGCGGTCGCCACGACCACTTCGCAGGGCACGTCCTGCGCCAGCCAGGCCCCGGTGACGGCGGCGAGCCCGGCGCGGCCCCGGTGGTCCCCGTACAGCGGTATGGCCACGGTCACTTCGGGCATGAGGTTCCTTCCTGCCGGGCACGGCGCCAGCGCGCCGAGGGGCTGAACTCGACGCCGTTCTTCCACAGGTGCAGCAGGTGGTGACAGGCGGCCGGCCCCTGGGCGGCCAGCAGGTCGGCGTGTTTGGCGAGGATGTACTGGTGCTCGTCCACGAACTGTTCGCCCGCGGAGGCGAAAGTGAGCGACTCGGCGTGCCGCCGGTAGGAGAAGAGGGCCCGCGGGACGATGTCCCCTTCCTGCCCGGAGCGCTCCAGCCGGATCAGCAGTTCGACGTCGTCGAGCGTGGGAAGGCGCTCGTCGTAGCCGCCGACGGCGGCCAGGGCCGAGCGCCGCAGGAGGCGGGTGCGTTTGCCGCCGGTGCTGAGGAAGGGCATCAGGGCGGGAACCGTCCCCAGAGGCGCGTCCATGGCGTTCACCAGCCCGAAGTGCCGCACATAGCAACTGACATGGCCCAGCTCGGGGGCCCGTTGGAGGGCCGCCAGGGCGGTGGCGACGCAGTCGGGCTCCAGCAGGTCGTCCCCGTCGAGGGGGAGGACGAACTCGCCGCTCGCCGCGGCGATGCCCGCGTTGTACGCCGACCCGGGCCCGCCGTTGCGCTTGTCGACCTTGATGACTCCGGTCAGTGCGTCGAAGGCGGCACGCGTCGCGGGATCGGTGGAGCCGTCGTTGACCACGACGACCTCGGTCCGGGGATGGGTCTGCGCCCGGACGGAGGCGAGGGTCTCGGCCAGCCACCGGCCCTTGTTGTAGACGGTGATCACCACCGAGACGACGGGGGTGCCTGCCGCACCCGCCTTGCGGGGGCCTCGGCGCGCTTCGCGGTAGGCGTCGGCGAGGATCCGCACGGCGGAGGCGGGGTCGCTGTGGGACCGTACAGCGGCGGACGCCCGCCGGGCTGTCGCGTCCAGGAGGTGCGCGTCGGCGCCGGTGAGCCGGTCCAGCAGCCGGGCCAGCGCGTCCGGATCGCCCGCCGGGGTGACGAGCCCGGACACCCCGTCCGTGACCAGTTCCGCGGTGCCCCCGCCGGCGGCGCACACGACCGGGCAGCCGTGGCTCATCGCCTCCAGCGCCTCGTAGGGGCGGTTGTCCCAGCGCGCGGGGACCACGCACAGCCGCGTGTTCCGCCACAGGCTCCCCCGGTCGGGGGCTTCGGCGGGGTCGAGGAAGGTGACGCGTCCGCGCAGCGGTCCGGTCACGAGCCGGTCGAGGTGCCGGTCACCGAGCAGTCCCGCGCCCGGGCGGCCGGCCCTGCGGCCGAACAGCGTGAAGGTGACGTCCGGGTCGGACTCGGCGAGCCGGGCGGCCGCGGTCAGGAACACATCGGCTCCGCCCAGCGTGCCGACCGGTCCCGCGAACGTCACCTGCCGCAGCGGTTCGTCGCTCGGCGGCCGCGTGAGGAGATCGGAGGGGGCCAGCGGGCAGGGGCTGTAGCGGCACCTGCCGTTGAGGGACCGGGCGTATCCGGCGACCCGATGCGAGGGGAGCAGCACCAGATCGGCGTGGCGGATGCAGTACTCCTCGGCGTACGTGGCCATCGCCCGGTCGGTGTCCCCCGGGTGTTCTCCGCTGAGGGGACCGGTCAGGGCGGCGGGTGCGTGCGCCCGTACGGTCAGGGCGGTGTCCGGGAACTCGCCGAGCAGCCGCTTGGCCCGGATCGTCGTCAGTCCCTCGCCGTCGCGGTCGGGGAATTCCACCGCGTCCAGCCCGGATTCCGCGGCGAGCGCGCGCAGGGTCTCGTAGATCCGGTCGGCGTGGGCGTGCGCGGGGGTGAAGTAGGTGTACCCCTCGGGCCCGGCGGCGAGCGGGACGGGCCGCAGACCGTGTCGTTCGGCCTCGCCGAAGTCGCCGGTGGCCGAGAGCAGATGGACCCGGTGGCCGTCACGCGCCAGTTGCCGGCCCGCGTTGAGGACGTATCTGCTCACCTGGTCCCACGACGGCCGGAAGTCACGGACCACCAGGGCCACCCGCAGGCCCTCCCCCGCCCCTGCCTTCGCCCCCGCCGCCCCAGTTGCCGTCACAGCCGCCGGTAGCACTGGTCGCCCACCACCATGATGTCCACACCCCGCTTCTGGCAGTACCGCGTCAGATCGGACATGCGGTTGATGAAGCCGAGGCCGTTGAAGTTGAGCGAGGTGTTGCACAGCACCCCCGCGCCGTACTGCGCGGCGAAGGCCGAGAGCAGGGTGTGCAGGGCAGGGTTGGTGTCCGGGGTGACGGTCTGCACCCGGGCGGAGCCGTCGACGTGGGTGACCGCGCGCAGGTCCGCCGAACGCACCTTGCGGAAGAAGAGCATGTACGGGTCCTCGAAGCCGCCGTGGAAGAGGCGGTCGGTGTCCTCGGCGCGGCAGCAGGGCGCGATGGGCCGGTAGCCCTCCCTCTTCTTGATGGCGTTGAGCCGTTCCCTGGTGCTCTCCCGGAACGGCTCGGCCAGCAGTGAACGGTGGCCGAGGGCGCGCGGCCCGATCTCCCAGCGGCCCTGCACCCAGGCCACCACCGCGCCCTCGCCGATGGCCCGCGCCAGCGCTCCGTGGTCCAGCGCGGACCGCTGCCACACGGCGGGATCGGGCTCGGTGTCGTGGACGAAGTCCAGGCCGCGGTAGACGTCCCACTCGATGCGCGGGTCGCCGGTGAAGTGTGCCAGGGCGTCGGCGGCGGTGCCGATCGCCGAGCCGGAGTCGTTGGCGACAGGCGGCACGAACACGGAGGAGAAGTGGCCGAGCCCGGCCCACATGGCGTTCCAGTCACAGTTCAGGCCGCAGCCGCCGGAGACGAGCAACGGCGTCCCCGCGGGCAGGTGCGCGCGGGCGGCGTCGGCGAAAGTCCTGAACAGGCGGCTGCTGAGCAGCGCCGCCGCGGCCTTGGTGCGGGGCGACTCGACGCCCGCGTCGTGCAGCGGGGAATCCCGGAAAGCGTCCTTCGGCGGCGGGTAGACGGTGGGCAGGGCGAGAATCCGGTCGACGGCCTCCGTGGTCTCCCGGTCCGCGTCGCCGGGATCGGCGTAGGCGGCCAGCGCCATCAGCTTCCCCGCGTCTCCCAGCCGGGGTGCCCTGGCCTCCGCGGGGAAGGAGGGGTCGGCGAGCGCGAAGAGGAAGGCGTAGCGGCCGCCCGGCTCGTCCAGCACCGGAATGTGGCGCACGATGCGGCAGTCCCGGTCGACGAGGTAGAAAGCACCCGTCTCGCCCTCCCACACCAGAACGCTGCGCAATTCCGCGTCGTCCGGTGGCGCCAGGGCGAGTGCCGCCATGATGTGCGAGCGCTCGTGGGAGGACGAGAACCAGCGGACTTCCTTGCCGAAGAAGCGCGAGGTCCGCTGCTCGACGGCGTGCGGCCCGGTGTACCCCGCCCCGACGACGCGGTACGCGACCGGCGGGTCCTGGTTCCAGCCGCCGAGCGCGATGACATCGGGCAAGTCCCCGGCCAGCTCGGCCGCTTGGAGCAGCCCCGTGGCGCCGAGGGCGGAATAGCGCTTCCCGGAGTCCTTCTCCGCCTCCAGCGAATACAGCAGCTTGCGGTCCCGTACGACGGCGATCGTTCCGTCGTGAGCCGGCTTCACGGCGAATATCAGCAATTTCCGACCCTTCTCGGCATGGGGGCAGGCATGGCTTTCTCCTGTGGGCTCCGGTGGTTCCCGAGCGCGCTGGCCGAAATTCCCACGGCCGTGTTCTGCGGAATGGTCCGCGGATCTATCGTTCCGGAAATGACCGGGTACACGACTGAAGTGAGCGTGATCATTCCGCTCTACGGAGAGCACCGAGGGCGGACGAGCATTCCCGCCGTGACCGCCGCGTGGCTGGCCCAGGACGTGCCCTGCGAGGTGATCATCGCCACCGCGGGCGACCTGTCCCTCGGCGACACCGGCGGTGCCCGGCTGGTGCGCGCCGCTCCCTCGTTGCGCGCGCCGGGGCTGCTGCGCAACGCCGGGGCGGCTGTGGCCCGCGGCCGGATGCTGTACCTCTCCGACGCCGACGTGGCACCGCTGGGGCGCGACTACCTGACCCGGGCCCTCGCCGCCGCCCGGCACCGCGAGGGCGCCTGGGCGCAGCCGTGGATGTACCGGCTGGACGGGGCTGGGGAGCATGCGGAGCACGGCCCGGTCGTCGACCTGCGTCCCGGGCCGAGCCGCGACGGCCGGCCCTACTGCACGGTGACCGCGGGCCCCGGAGGGGTGCTGCGTCCGCTCCCCGGCGAGGTCATCGTCCGGCGCAGCATGCTGCACTGCGGCACGGTCACCGATGTCGCCGTCATGTACCCGCCGCCGGGCCCTGCTCCGGACTCCGGTGACCGGCGCGACTGGCGGGCCCCCTTCCACTGGGGCGCGATGCTGCTGGAGCGCCGGCTGTTCGATGCGGTCGGCGGCTACTGCAGGCGCTACTACGGCTGGGGCGGCGAGGACGACGACCTGTTCGTGAAGGTCGCCTCTCGGACTCCGGTGACCATGGCCTGGGCCGAAGCCGGTACGGGCATCAGCTGTCTGCACTTCGAGCATTCCTACCCCTACAGCGGCACGCCGGAGCGGGAGGCCAACAGCGATCTGTACGCGCGGCGGACGGCCGAGGGGCCGGAGGCCATGATCGGGCAGGACCTCGCCGACGCGCGGGCGGCGTCCCGTTCCTGAGGCTGCCGCCGGCTCCCGCCGCGCTCACGGCACCAGTTCGTAGCACTCGACCCCCGGCCGGCCGGCACCCGCGGCGCGCCGCAGCCGGTGCCGGGGGAAGCGGCGTTCCCCCAACGGCTCTCCCAGCATGCTCCGGTAGCGGTCGAGGGCCTGTTCCAGCCGGGCGCGTTCGACGGCCCGCGGCACACGCCGGCCTTCGTGCCGCAGGTGGAAGGCCACCCAGTCCAGCGCGGGCACGACCAAGATGCCACTGGCCGCCATCAGGGCCCCGAAGGCCAGGTCCTCCGCACCCCAGCGGGTGGCGTACTCCTCGGGGAACCCGCCGACGGCCACGGCGTCGGCACGCTTGACGCAGAGGCTGTGGCTGCTGACCATGCCGGGCAGGTCCCAGAAGCCGATCACCCGGCCGCGTCCGAAGTCCTTGAAGCACCGGCTCTCCTCGACGAGCTCGAAGGACGTCCGGTCACAGTGCGGGACATCCCGGTCGGCGGTGGTCATCAAGTACCGGTCACCGCCCCGGTCGCTCAGCCACCTCCAGTCCCGTTCGATGCGCGGTGTGTGCGGGCTGTCCGGGGCGAAGAAGACGTCGGGGCCGGTGTTGTCCCGGAAGCCCGTGAACATGCAGCCCTCGGTGTGCTGCTGCCGCAGCGCCAGCAGTGCCATCGCGTTCCGTGACACCCGGATGTCGTCGTCCAGGAACACCACGGTGGAGCCCCGGGCCACGGTCAGCCCGACATTGCGGGCCGCCCCCGCGCCCATGCCTACAGGGTTGCGGACGACCGTCACCGGCACCGCGAGGCCCGCGTCGAGCACCACTTGGAGCACGGGCGGGTCGGAGCCGTCGTCGACGACCACCACCTCGAAGCCGCGCCAGAGCTGGGCCTCCAGCCCGGCCAGCGTTCCGGCCAGCGACCGGGCGCCGTTGTACGTGGCGACGACGACCGAGACCGGTTCCGAGATCCCCTCCGGCATACGGTCGAGGGGGCCGGTCAGGTCCGGACCGGTCGAGGCGAGACCGGTCAGGGCGAGACCGGTGCGGGCGCGGAAGGCCCGCTCGGCCCCGGAGTAGTCGTTGCCGTGCGCGCGCAGGCCGTCGAGCACGGTGGCTGTCGCGACCGTCCCCGTCACGAACGCCTGACCAGATAGGGCGGCATGGCGAGCAGATCGATGTCCGGGCTCGCCACCATGAGGTCCACCCCCTGCTCGGGTGTGAGCACCATCGGCTCCCCCTTGATGTTGAGCGAGGTGTTGACGACCCCGGGCAGTCCGGTCTCCTCGGCCACAGCGGCGAGCAGCGCCCCGAACCCGGTGTCCGCGTCGGGGACGAGCTGTGCCCGGGTCGTACGGTCCACGTGCACTCCCGCCGGCGCGCGCTCGATCCGCTCGCGGCCCACCAGGTGCATGTTGAGCATGTAGTCGCTCAGCCCCTGGACCGGGGGCTCCATGTCCAGCGCGCGGAAGCCCTGCGCGGTCAGCGAGAGGGCGGCGGGCCGCCAGGGCTCGCGCCCCTTGACCCGGTTGATGCGGTCCAGCGTCGTACGGTGCCGGGGCGAGGCGAGCAGGCTGCGGGCGCCCAGCGCCCGGGGACCGAACTCGTTCGGGCCGTCGAACCAGGCGACCACCTCACCCTGCGCGATCGCGGCCGCGACCTCGGCCAGCAGCCGGTCCTGCTCCAGGGCGACGGCGGTGCAGCCCGCACGCTCCAGGGCCTTCTCGACCGCCCGGGCCGGCACCGGCGGCCCGAAGAAGACGGGCTGTCCCGCCTCGGCGGGCAACGGCGCGGGCATGGTGCCGAACAGCGCCTCCGCGAGCAGCGCGGCGCCGAAGACGGTCCCCCCGTCGTTGGGCGCGACCGTGCCGGAGACCCTGGCGTAGCCGCTCTCCAGCGCGATCCTGCGGTTCATGTGCGCGTTGAGCGCGACGCCGCCCGACAGCAGCAGGGTGTCCTCGCCGGACAGCCGCCGGGCCCGGGCGGCCAGGGCGAGTCCGGCCTCCTCCACGGTCAGCTGGGCGTCGGCGGCGAACGGCGCGTAGTCGAAGGCGTTGGCCGAGGAGTCCGTGTACGGGAACACGTTCTCCTCGAAGGCGGCGAGCCACTGCTTGCCCAGCTTCTCCCAGCTCGGGCCGCCTGCCAGATCGCCGCGCAGCCGCCGGTCGAGGGAGAAGCCGCCGGTCGCGGCGTCGAAGGAGATGAACCGCATGTCGCTGGTGCGGCCGTAGGAGCTCAGCCCCATCAGCTTGCCCGCGCCCCACCAGCCCAGCTTCGCGTACGCTGCCGCCGCGCCGTAGAACATGCCCAGCGACCAGCACTTGTCGTAGCGCTCCAGCAGCCGGAAGCGGCCGTGGTCGACGTGGAACAGCGAGGTCGAGCCGTCGCCGCCCCAGCCGTCGGCGACCAGGATGTCCGCCGTCGCGTAGGGGTTGAGGAAATAGGCACCCGCGGCATGGCACAGGTGGTGGTCGAAGAAAGTGATATCACGCGTGCCCAGACGGGAGGCGAGGTTCGGCAGGATCGTCTCGGTCAGGGCGTCGGTGACGTGCACCCCGCAGGGGATGCCGGGCGCCTCGGTGACCGGGGTGCCGGGTGGGGCGTCCGCCCACGCGTAGCCGATCGCCTGGATCTCACGTGGATGCACGCCGAACGCGTCCAGCAGCACGCGCACGGCATCCTCCGGGCCCTCACCCGGGGCGTGCCGCCGGCGGCTGACGCGTTCCTGCTCCAGCGCACCGACCACCTTGCCGTCGACGGCGAGACAGACGGCACCGTCGTGACAGCCGGGGACATCAGGGCGGCCGACGAGACCGAGGACGATCATCCGCACCTCCTAGAGGGACAGGGCGTGACCTGCCGCACCAGAGTGACGCGGCATGGCCGCACGACCCCGTGTCTGTTCGACGGATGTCCCGTTTCACTCCTCGATCGGCTGGTTCGGCAGACTTGCGGATCGCAAACCGCGGGCGATGCCCTGGCTTGTGATCCGACAGCGCCTACGCTCGGCCGGGCCGGACTGCGCCCCGAGGAACTCGCCGCGCACGGGGACGAGTTGGAGGTGGGTGCCGTGCTGTTCGAGCCGATCGCCAACCTCCCGGCGGACGTGATCACCGGTGCGCCGCCCGGCGCCGACGGCCGGCTCCGTCAGGCGCCCCGCCCGCGCCTACCGGTTGCAGGCGAATGTGCGTCGTCGCCGCCGGGCCGGGGGTGCGGCGGGTCAGCCGACGAAGTCCTGCGCCCACCAGTAGGTGCCGTTCGGGTCGATCGTCACGCCGACGCCGGTGTACTTGTGCCGGTCGTCCAGGATGTTCCGCTCGTGCAGCGGCTCCTTGATCCAGGCGTCGACCACCGACCGGGCGTCCTTCCAGAAGCCGCGGGCGCCCGCGGCGTTCTCGGCGACCTCGCTGAACGGGCGCGAGTAGCCGTACTTGCGGAGCGAATCCATCGTGCTGATGTAGTGGCCCTGCTGCTGGCGCCGGGCCTGCTCGTCGGCCGCGTCCTGGGCGGCGCGCTCGACGACGGGGTCGTACTCCAGGCGCGTCTTGCCGTGCTGCGCGCGGTAGTCGTTGACGAGGTCGAAGACCTGGCGCTGCAGCGAGGTGGAGTCCGGCATCGGATTCGGGTTCCCGTCGCCGCCGCCGGAGAACTTCCAGACCTGGGACGCGGTGTAGTTGCAGCTGTAGATCTGGACCGGAGTGCCGTCGTTGGTGTTGCCGCCGCGCACGTCCAGGCACTTGTTGGACTGCGGGTTGACCAGGACGTCACCCTGATAGCGCACCCACTTCTGGGCACCCGAGCCGTTGCAGTCCCACAGCTGGACGGGGGTCCCGTCGGCGGTGCCGCTGGACGCGACGTCCAGGCACTTGCCGAACGCGGTCATCGTGGCGCCGATCTCACCGGGCTGCTCGACGTACATCCACTGCTGGGACTCCGTGCCGTTGCAGCCGTAGAGCTGGACCGGGGTGCCGTTGTCACGGACGCCGCCGCGGACGTCCAGGCACTTGCCGGCGAGCCCGACGAGCGGGCCGGCCTGCGCGGCCGCCTGCGCCGGCGCCGGCAGGGCGGTGACACCGAGCGCGGCCAGGGCGAGGGTGCCCCATATGTGGGACACCTTGAGCGACTTGGCGGGCGACTTCGTGGTCGACATCTGCATGGGTCCCGTTTCCTCAATCCTCGAGTGGCCCCGGGACGCGGTGCGCCCGGGGTGTTTGCCCCACGGACGCTAGGAACGGGCGTTCAACAAACGGTCGACGCCGACGACGGCGCATCATCCGCGGCTGGGACCTCGCCCGCCACTACGGCGACACCACACCGGCCGGACACCGGCTGGGCCGCATCCGGCAGCAGGACGCGGTGGTGCCGTACGCGGGCCTTTCCCCAGCTACCCTCATGTTACGTACGTTCGTACTGATACATGGAAGGGGTTCCGATCGTGACAGAGGAGGCCGAGCGGCGGCCGCGCCGTACGCGCCGGCATGACCCGAATCGCCGGGAGCGCATCGCCGAGGTCGCGGAGGAGCTCATCGCAGAACGCGGCCTGGAAGGCCTCAGTCACCGGGCGATCGCCGAGCGGGCCGACGTCTCGCTCAGCTCCACGACCTACCACTTCGCCGACCGCGAAGCCCTCATCCAGGCCGCACTCGAGCGCGCCGCCGACCGCTTCGCCGGCTTCGTTCGCCAGTGGGCCGCCGAGCATGCACAGGACACCCGCGAGCAGCTGGCCGAGGCGCTGGCGGATTCCGTCATGGCTTCTTTGGGCGAGGGCCGGACCGGGATGGTCGTGGAGTTCGAGCTGTATCTCGCCGCGCTGCGCCGCCCGGCCCTGCGGGAAGCGGCCTCGCGCCTGACCCGGGAGAGCGTCGAGGCGATGACCCCGGCGGTGGGGCCCGTGCTCGCGGCGTGCATTCCGCCGCTGATGAACGGACTGTGCCTGCAGGTGATGACCGCGCCCGAGCCTGCGGACCGCGAGCAGGTCCTCACGGTTTTGAGGCAGGCACTGGGGGTGACGCCCGCGTAGCCGGGCTCACAGCAGGTTGCGGACAGGCCCGCCGCCGACGCGCAGGAACCAGAGTTCCGCCGACGCGTCGACGGCGGGCCTTCCTGCATGCGCGATGTGACCTGGGCCACCCTTTGCCTCCATATTGGTACGATCGTCCGTACTGATGAGCTAAAGTGAAGATGCCACGAAAGCGTGAGCAAATGATCTATATCGGACATCGAAAGGAAAGAACGATGGCGAAGGCAAATCCCTGCAACCTGGTGGACATCACGGTGCCGCAGGTGGCCCACAGCGAGGCGCAGAAGTTCTACACCGAGACCTTCGGATGGTGCGTGGACATCGACATCCCCGGTTACCCGATCATGGGGACCGGTGACGGCGGCGCGCAGGTCGGCCTGATGTGGGAGGGCAACCCGGATTCGGGTGACCTGGCGAAGTTCTGGAAGACGGGCAAGGCGATGCCGTTCCTGGGCACCGACGACATCAACGCCACCATCGCCGCGGTCGAGGGCAACGGCGGCAAGGTCCTGACACCCAAGCGCCAGAAGGGCCCGGTCTCGGTCGCGGTCGTCCAGGACCCGTGGGAGAACCAGTGGTTCCTCTGGCAGTTCGGCGGCTGACCCGATGGCCTACGACGAGGTGCTGGCGGACAGGGTCCGCCGGCACCTGGAACGAGCCGACCTGGATGCCGTGGAGAAGAAGATGTTCGGTGCGGTCTGTTTCCTGGACCGGGGGAACACGGTGGCCGGGGTGTTCGGGGACGACCTGCTCGTACGCGTCGACCCCGACGACATGGACGACGCCCTCGCCCAGCCCGGCGCGCGGCCCTTCGAATTCCGCGGCCGGACCTCCAACGGCTGGGTGCACGTGGCGGGCGAAGTCCTCGACGACGAAGTCCTGGACGAATGGCTGAAGGCCGCCTGGGACGCCACCGCCGGACTACCGCCCAAGTAACCCGCCGGGCATGGACCGACCCCACGTCCCCATGGGCCGGCCGTGCCCCCGCTGCTCCTCCTGGCCTCTCCCTCGGCCGGCTCCTCTTCGCCTACCGCTCCCTGCTGTTCTGCCTCCCCGCCCTGGCGCTGCTGCTCGCTACTGCGTCCGCCCCCGTACCGGTCCTGCAGGCTGTAGCCACCCGCCGGGTGGAACAGCTCAGCGAGTCCCTCCGAGGTCACCGCGGGGATTGGGCGGGGTGGACAGGCGGGAAGGCTGCCGCTGATCGTTGTCCATCGCTCAGAGGGGACCGTCGTGGTGCGCAGGAGTTCACGTACGACCGCGCAGAAGGGTCATCCGTTCGGTCGCCGCCCCTCCGGCGGGGTGGCCGATGTGCTGTGGGACTGGTCGAAGTCCGGCACCCGGCATGCCGCCCGCAACCGGCTGTTACGGAAGCTGCCCGGAGTCGGGGCCGCGGCGGCGTACCGGTTCGGCCTGGTCGAGCGGCCGCACTACGCCTACGGTGTGCGCCGTGCCACCGAGCTGGCCGCCAGGCTGGGGCACCGGGGTGTCACGGTGGTGGAGTTCGGAGTGGCCGGCGGCAACGGGCTGCTGGCCCTTGCCGAGCACGCCCGGTACTACGCCGCCGCCACCGGCGTGGCAGTGCGGGTGGTCGGCTTCGACAGCGGTGCGGGCATGCCCGCCGCCAAGGATCCCCGGGACCTGCCCTACCTGTTCGGTCCCGGCTTCTACACCATGGACCACGACCGGTTGCGCGCCCGCCTGGGCACGGCCGAGCTGGTGATCGGCGACCTCGCCGAAACTCTGCCCGCCTACCTCGACACCCACGCCCACCTGCTACGCGATCACCCGGTCGGCTTCGTCAGCCTGGACCTGGACTACTGCTCCTCCACGAACACCGCCCTGGGCCTCTTCCGCGGCCCGGCACACGAGCACCTGCTGCCGCGTGTCACCTGCTACCTCGACGACCTGCCCGGAACCATCGAGCAGATCGGCGAAGCCGCCGCGATCGCCGATTTCAACACCGCCCACACCGACCGGCCGATCGGCCGCGTCCTGGGCCTACGGGCGTTCACCCCCTTCGACCCGCCCTGGGCCGACCAGATCTACGTCCACCACCGCCTGGACCACCCCGATTACGGACGCCTCGAGATCGGTGCCACCGGCGACCAACTCCCCCTGGATCACTGACGTTCGGGGCCACAAGACGGGGTGCGCGATCCATGACGATCGCCCACGCGAGGCCCCGGCGCGCTGTCGCCCCGGGCCCTGCGTGTCGGGGGCACTCGCGTCGGACGGATCCTCAACGGCTGAGGTGCCGATCTTGAGACTTGGACCATCAACTGGCGTATCCGCCCCTTGGAGGCGCCGGGTCCGATTGCCTCGGCCTCGCCGTGCAGCGCGGGGCATTCGGCCCGATCGAGCGGGACGAGTCCGAGGCCCTGGCCGCGGCTGCCCCCTGGCTCGACGGACGCCCCGCACCGACCTGATGCCCCCGCAGGGCCCGGGCGTACTTGCAGGTCCGGCAGCGTGCCGAGTCGTGTCGACGCAGCCAGGGTGCAAGTACACCCGTAGGACACGGCGTCAGCGAGCCGGAGCCTCCTGCGGGTTCGGTCCGTAGGCGTTCTCCTGCGGTTTGCCGGCCATGGCCCAGAACACGATCAGGACGATGAGGCCCACGATCGGAATCAGGCCGATCAGTACCCACCAGCCCGACCGCTCGGTGTCATGCAGGCGCCGAACGCTGACAGCGAGGCTGGGGAGGAGCACAGCGACGTCGTAGACGGTTTCGATGATGATGCCCGTGCCGAGCAGAGTGTCGATGACGGCCAGCACGATGCTGATGACCAGGCTGATCAGGGTGAACATCCAGAACTCGGGGCGGCTCGCCCGTCCGCTGAATGTCGCGTATTTTTTGAGCACATCCACATACCAGTGCACCTGCGCCCCCAAGAGCCGCGACTGGCCCGGCCCCCTGGACCGAGCCTTATCCCGAACGTAGGTGGCTCAAAGAAGTCGGTCAACGGTCGTGAAGATGTGGGGCAACGGCGCCCGCAGGGCGCTCCCGGGCGCCTGCATGCGCGCATGGCACACGCGATGCGCATAACTCCTTGCATGACAGGCGTTGAGGCCGCACCGGCACTCACCGGCACCCAGTCGCCATGCGGGTGCCGGAGGCAGGGTAACCCGTGCGTGCATGGCCGGAAGTCGATGGCGTGTCCACGTATGTCGTTGAAGCCTCACCATTGCTTTGACTAGGGTGGCGTTTCCGCTCAATTACGGCACGGTTACCCAGGGGGCGCCAGTTGGGCAGCAACGGGACCGAAAGGATCATTACCCCGTACGGTGAAGGCGGCGGTGCTCAGCCCGGCCGGGACGGCCGGGCGTGGTCGCTCGTCCCGGTCGCGCTGCTGCGCCACGCCGGATTCCCGGTCTCCCTCCTGCAGCCGCTCGCCGACCCTGCGGCCGCCGAGGGGGCCGACGCGCTCCTCACCCACCACGACGCGGTGTGCCGCCTCGCGCAGCAGGTCAAGGCAGAGCTCAGGGCTGCGCGCGCCGGGCGCGAGGGCGATCTGGCCTCCGGTGTGGGGATGATGCGCCCCTTTCGCGACGAGGCCCTCGCGCGGCTCGGTGCTTGCCTCCCCGCGCCGGCCATGGAGGCCGTCGAGGGCTACCAGTCTGCGGCACTGCTCCTGGACCGCATGTGGAGGGCCTTCGAGGACGGTGTCGTCACCCGGCTCGCCGACGCTCGGCGCCACGTCGCCGGACTGTTCCGCGACCCGGCCCTGAAACAGGTCCTCCTGCTGTCGAACGACGCGCGCTTCGCGGAGTTCGAAGCCTGGATCGACGGGGGCGCGGGCGGTTCGGACGGCCACGTCCGGCGCATGACGGACCTGCTGACGATGTATCTCCAGCGGGTCGCCACGAAGAACGAGACCCACTCCCACTTCGGCCCCCTGTCCGTGGCCCGCCTCGCCCCGGACGCCGACGGCGTCTCCTGGACCGAACGCCCCCTGCGGCGGACCGCGTTCCTGAGCCACTGGGCGGGGGAGAAACTGGCCGAGGCGTTCAGCCGGCGGCCGGAGGTGTCCGAAGAGGTACGGCCCCGGCGCCGTCCCCTCGCCTTCGCCGACGGCGCGGACATCTCCTTGTACGCGTTCGAGACCACCACCGGCATGCCGGGCGACTGGCGCTTCGTCGCCGTCACCACCGGCACCCTCGACCCGGGACGGTTGTGGCTGTGGGAGCGGTGCGACGGCGAGCACACGGTCGCCCAGCTGCGCGCCGCATGGGCGGCGCGCTTCGGTGCGTCCGGGCCGGACTGTGCCTTCGACGCCGCCCTCGACGAACTGACCGGCAAGGATTTGCTCGTCGGCCGCTGGGAGATCCCCATCGGCTCGGCGGATCCGCTGCACGTACTCGAAGGCCACCTGCGCCGTGTGCCCTCACCCGGAGCCGGATCGTCCGACCCGGCCACGGTCCAATCGTCCGACCTGGCCACGGTCCACCGGCTCCGGGCACAGCTGAGTGAGTTCGCGGGCGCTCCCGCCGAAGCGCGCGCACCGCTGCTCGCCGCAATGAAGGAGACTTTCCAGGAGGTCACCGGGACGGCGGCCAACCGCGCCGACGGCATGCACTACGCCGACCGCGGCATCCTCTACGAAGAGGCGTACAGCCCGGTCGGGGGCCTGCGGTTCGGCCGGGACGTCGCCGACGTCATCAGCCGCGAACTGTCCCTCGTCTACGAGACGGCCCTCCTGGCACCGCGCCTGCGGATCCGCCGCGAGCAGGAGATCCTGCGCCGCTGGGTCGAGGCGCGCTTCGGGACCGGCGTGCCCGTCCCCCTTCAGCACTTCTACGCCGCCTTCTACGCCGACAAGCCGGCCCTCGCGCGGGAGTGCGAGGACGTCGACCGGGAACTCTCGGCCCTGGACCGCGAGTTCACCGCGCTCCTGCTCCGAGGCGAAACCGACAGCGATACCGACCGCGCGTACGGGGTGCACGAGGTGGTGGTGGAGCGCGAGCGCATCGAAGAGCTGATCGGCAGGTACCCGGCGGCGCCGCCCGCCCTGTGCAACCCCGACGTGATGCTCGCCGCCGCGGACACCGGGGCGATCGCCCGCGGGGACTTCCTCGCCGTCGTCGGCGACTGCCACGCGGTCCGGGAGGTCCTGACCCACTCCAGCTTCGCCCCGCTGATCGAGGCCGAGGCTCCGGAGGTGCTCGCCGAGGTCCACTCCCGGTACCTGGGCCTCCTGGACGAGGACGAGGAACTCGTCGACCTCGCCCGTTCCCACCCGGACAAGACCGGGGCCCAGCTCCTCCACCCGTGCCCCGACCTGGAGGTCTACGGCCTGTCCCCGAAGAGCCGGGACCAGGTGCTCCAGCCCCGGCAGCTGTACGTCACGGCGCGGGCCGGCCGGGTCGAACTGCGCGCCCACGGCACCGGGAAGCGGCTGAAGCTGCTCGCCCCGCTCGCCGGCGGGCCCAGCATCCGCCAGGACCCGCTGTCGACGTTCGCCTTCCCCCGCCACTTCGGCGGCATCGGACTGCGCGCCGCCGACCACGACCACCTGCCCAGGATCCGCTGCGGCCGCGTCGTCCTGCACCGGGAGCGCTGGCGGATCCCCGCGCAGGCCTTCCGCGGCTGGAGCCCCGGTGTGCACCGGGCGAACGGGGACGCCGCCGAGTTCACCGCAGGCCGCCGGCTCCGCCGCGACCTCGGCCTGCCGGAGGTGGGCTTCGCGAAGATCCCGGGCGAGCCGAAGCCCGTATACGTGGACTGGAGGTCGCCCCTGCTCGTACGGCAGCTCTTCCGGCTCGCCCGGAAGACCGGGTCCGCCACCGGGTGCGCCACCGGATCCATCATCGGATCCGCCACCGGATCCCCGGTCGAATTCACCGAGATGCTGCCCTCACCGGACCAGTTGTGGCTGGACATCGGCGGGCAGCGCCATACCAGCGAGCTGCGCTGCGCGGTCTTCTCCCGCGGCCGGGCGTGACGCCGCTCCACCACCGACTCCCGTGTTGCAGGGGGGAACCGTGATCACGAGTTGCATCGTCCAGTTACCCTTCCCGTCCACCCATGACCCCGACGCCCGTCTGTCCGCCTACTACGAGGACTACGACCGGCGGTTCCGGGCCTTCCTCCCGGAGTACTTCATCCCCTCCGACGGCCTGTGGGAAATGCCGCTGTGGGTGGCCCACCTGACCGCTCTCCTGGACACCGCGGGCCTGGCCTCGGCCTACCAGGACCTGTCGCGGACCCCCGCCGATGCCGAAGCCTGCTGCGACCCCCTGCTGCGCGCGACGGCGCCCGGTGATCTGGTGCTGATATCGCCGCTGGCCCAGAACTTCGGGCTCGCCCTCGATGTCGCCGGGCGCCTGGGCGCCGCGGGACGGCACGTCGTCCTCGGCGGGAACATGGCCCCGCTGGCGCCCGAGGGGTCGGTCCACACCGTGCACCGCGGGCAGCTCGACGCCGGCCTCGTGTCCCGGCTGGTGGCGATCGCCGAGGCACAGGGCGGCCGCACCGAGAAGCCCCCGAAGCGCGGGCTGTCCGCCGAGCGGATCACCTGGGCGCCGGACTACCGGCACCTGGCCGGATACGGCGGCAAGGTGCCGATGCTGCGGCTCAACGCCAGCCACGGCTGCCTCTACCAGTGCGCCTTCTGCGGCGACGCCTGGAGCAAGCAGCTCGTCCTCGTGGAGCGGAACGCCCTGGCCGCCGAAGTGGACGAGCTCGCCGCCCGTTTCCCCGAGACCCGTCTCGTCTACATAGGCGACAAGACCTTCGGCCAGTCGCGCGAAGCCGTCGACAACCTCCTGCGGGTCTTCCGGGACCGTCCCGGATACCGGTTCATCGTGCAGACCCACGTCATGCAGGTCAAGGACTGGATCATCGATGCCATGCACGAACTCGGCGTCGTCGCCGTCGAACTCGGCTTCGAATCGGCCGATTCCCAGATGCTGAAGCGGCTCGGGAAGCTCTCCCGCGGCCTCGACGACTACACCACGAAGATCCACGCCCTGAGCGACTCCGGCCTCAAGGTCGTCCTCAACATGATGGGCGGCCTGGACGAGGAGACGGAGGCCTCGCACTCCCAGACCGTCAGCTGGCTCCAGGACAACAGCCGCGCCCTGTGGCTCTTCAACCTCTACAACTTCGTCCCCTACCCCCTCACCCCCGACTTCCCGCGCCTGCGCGAACGCATCTTCGACTGGGACTACGCGCACTGGCGCGAGGACCTCCCGGTGGTCTACCGGCCCCGCCACCTCACGCCGGAACGCAGCTGGGACCTCTTCCAGGAGAAGATCGCCGCCGCCCACCGCATCATCCGCACCTCAGCACCGGAATCAGCCGCCCACGCCCGGCCCGCACAGGAGAGCGCATGACCCGGCCGCCCGACCTGCCCGACTTCGAGGCCCTGCAGCACAGCGTCAAACCGGAGGACTTCGCGGCGGACCCGCTGCCCGGCTGGGCCGGCGTCGCCACCCTCTTCGGCGCCCCCGCCGTCGCCGCGACCGCCATCGATGCCGGCGCCGGCGGCTGGGTGGCCGCCGGCATCCCCTACGACGCCACGGCCAGCTCCCGCCCCGGCGCCGCCGAGGGCCCCCGGGCGATCCGCCAGGCGAGCCTGGTCTTCTCCAGCTACCTGACGAGCCTGGGCGAGTGGCGGATGCTGGACACCCGCAGCGGGGGAACCTTCCGCTACCGCGCCCCGCGCGTGGCCGACGCCGGTGACCTGCACGTCTATCCCACCGACACCGTCCGCACCTTCCAGGCCGTCGCCGCCGAGACCCGGCGGCTCAGCCGCACCGCCCGCCGCCTCGTCCTCCTCAACGGCGACCACTCGGTCACCTTCCCCGCCTTCGCCGGCTTCCGCGCCGGCCGGCTCGACAACGGCGCCCGGCGGGTGGGCTTCGTCAACATCGACCACCACTTCGACTTCGGGAACTGGAGCACCCTCCACGGCCCGCTCTACCACGGCTCGAACTCCCGCCGGATCAGCGAACTGGCCGGCATGCACCCCGAGGACATCGCCTTCGTCGGTGTCGGTGACGTCACCAAATACGACCAGTTCCGGGACCTCCTCGACCGCGGGTTCCACGTGGTGCCCGGCGCCCGCATCCTGCGCGACGGAGCCGCCGCGGCCCTGCGCCCGGTCGTGGAAGGGCTCGGCGAACGCTGCGACACCGTCTACGTGTCCCTCGACATCGACGTCCTCGACAGCGCCGTGGCGACCGGCACCGGCCACGTCACCATGGGCGGCATCGGCACCGGCCACCTCCTCGACGTCTACGAGGCACTGCGCGCCCTCCCCGTGGAGGCCGTCGACGTCGCGGAAGTGGCCCCCCGCTACGACCCGTCCGGCAGCACGGCACAGATCGCCGCCCGGCTGCTCTTCGAATTCCTCTTCCGTACCGACTGCGAGCCCCCGGAGTGCTCCCCCTGGGCGGACACCGCTCCCGACGGCCCCCGGGAGGAGCGGTGAAGTTCGCCCCCGCCGAGGCCCAGCTCGACTGCGCCGACCTGGTCTCCGGCCCGCCCGCCCTGCGCGAGGCCGCCCTCGGCCGGCTCGCCGCCGAAGCCGCCGGCCACCTGCACCGCACCGGCTTCGCCGCCTTCCGCATCGGGCGGCTGCGGCAGGGCGTCGAAGACAGCCGCCGGCTCGCCCGCGCCCTCGCCGAACGCCTCCGCGACGCCCTCCTCGCCCGCGGGGCCCCGCCCGGGATGCGCCTGGAGGCCGACAAACCCCAGCAGACGCACGTGCCCGAAGGCTTCTCCACCCGCACCCTGCTCCCGCACCACGACGGCCAGCACTGCTCGTACCTCACCCCCAGCCTCCTGGACGCGCCCGAATGGGACCCCGCCTGGCGTGAGTTCGGCGCCTCCGGCTACACCACCACCCCCGCCCACAAGATGTACCAGGGCATCTTCCTGGCCGCCCCCGGCGAGGGCCTGAGTGCCACCACGTACTACGACTGGCTCGGCATCGTCCACGACGTCATCGACCGGCGTGCCGTCCCCTCAGGCGACGACCCGGTGCGCTCCGCGGCCCGCTGGCTCGGCGGGAACCTGCGCGCCGCGCTCGCGCGCCAGCCGGAACACGGCTGCCCCTACCCGTCCTTCGGCGCCATGCTCGGCCTGGAGGAACCGCTGTGGCACGGGCTGTCCTTCCACCACGCCGAGGCCGGCCTCACCAAGGAGGAACGCACCCGCCACCCCGCCGCCGTGCCGCTCGCCGGGCGGTGCACCTGCGGGGAGTGCCGGGGCGAGGCGGCACGCCTGTTCTGCCACCAGGTGGTCATGGCCACCGGCCTGACCTGGAGCGGATTCCGGACCCGCTGGGAAGTGCTCATGCCGGGCGACCAGTGCGACCTGATCTTCGGGCACAACCTGACGACGCTCCACGGCGGCCTCGCCGGCGGCCCCGGCCGCGTCATCGAACCGTACTGCCTGGTCATGGACACCCCGGCCGGCCCCGCCTACGAGCGCTGGCTGGCCGCGTCCTGGCGACGTTCCCTCCCGGAGGCCGGATGATGCCCGGCGTCCCCGCGCACCGCGCCACCGTGCTCGACCTGCACCTGCACACCCGGTGCTCCGACGGCGACGAGCCCCCCGCCGAGGTCGCCCGCCGCTGCCTGGCCGCCGGCCTGCGCGCCGCCGCGGTCACCGACCACAACACCATGGCGGGCGTCGCCGGCTTCACCCGGGCCGCCGGCGGCGCGCTCACCGTCGTCCCCGGGTGCGAGGTCACAGCGGAGTGGCGCGGCGAGGAAGTGCACTGCCTCGCCTACTTCACCGATCCCGCCGACCACCTCATCCGGCTCTTCCGGCGCAGGATCCGCCGCGTTCACGACGCCGAGCTGGACTGGTGGCGCACCTGGACCGAGCGCGCCCGGGCCATCGGCGTACCCCTGACCTGGGACCTCGTGGACGAACGGTTCGGCGGCGACCGCGTCGCCTACGTCGGCGACTACCTCGCCCTGCTGGCCGACACGGCGGGAGACGATCCCCGGTTCACGCCGTACGCTCCCGCCTCGTACGACCGGATCGCGGCCGACTGGTGCCGCCCCGGACAGCCGCTGCACGTCCCGCAGCCCTGGCGCCCCGGCCTCCTCGACGTCCTGACCTGGATCACCGAAGCGGGCGGCGCCGCCGTCCTCGCCCACCCCGCCGGCGCCCTGGCAGCCTCGGACGACGAGGAGTGCACCACCCTGCTCAAACCCCTGTGCGAGGCGGGACTGTCCGGGCTCGAAGCGTGGACCAGCTGGCACACCCCGGCCGAGAGCGGCCGCCTCGCCCGGATCTGCGCCGCCCTCGGCCTCGTGGCCACGGCCGGCTCGGACTACCACGGCACACGGGTCAAGTCCTGGGTGCCCGGCCCCGGCCGGCTGCCGGCACCGCCCGCCGACCCAATGGCGATCCTGGACGCGCTGCACGACCGGGCCGCCGCGACGGCGCCCGGCCATTCGTACGTCATCGCCGAGCCGCCGCCCCCGGCAGCCCTCCACGCCTCCCGGGCCTCCCAGGCCTCCCGCGCCCAAGAGGGGACCATGACCTCTGCGACCTCCCATGACCCCGGCAGCCGCGCCGCTCCTGACCCCGCCGCCCCGGCGCCGTTCGCGGAGCGCGCCTGGCACCTCGTCCCCGTCGTCGTCCTCCGGCAGGCCGGCTTCCCGATGGAACTGCTCGCCCCGCTGGTGGACACCGCCGCGGCGGCCGAGGCCGATGCCCTGATGGACCTCCGGGCCCGCCTCGCCGCCCTCGCGGACGACGTGAAGGAGCTGCTCCGGGACCACCAGGTGGCCGGTCGGCAGCGGATGTCGTCCTGGGTGGGCCAACTGCGCCCGGTCCCCGAGGCCGAGCTCGCCGGGGCGCTCGCGGAGCTGCCCGGCGACGGCCGGGCCGCCGGCACCCTCCGTGGGTACCAGGAGACCGCCGCACGGCTCGCCGCGGACCGGTCGTCGTTCGCTGCCCGCCACCGCGAACGGCTCGACGCGGCCGGCATCGCCGTCGCCCGCGCCTTCACGGACGATCCGGCACTGCGGGACGTCCTCCTGCTGTCCAACGACGCCGCCTACCCGGGATTCGCCGCGTGGCTCGACTCCTTCACAGGTGACACCGGGCGGCACACCCGCAAGATGACCGATCTGCTGGCCATGTACCTCCAGCGCGTCACCACGAAGAACGAGACCCACGCCCACTTCGGGCCGTTCACCGTCGGCCGCACCGCTCCCGACTGCGCACCGGGCATCACCTGGTCCTCACAACAGCCCCTGGAACGCCGCTCCTGCTTCACCCACTGGGCG
Organism: Streptomyces aureoversilis; assembly: GCF_042657885.1. Taxonomy (NCBI): domain Bacteria; kingdom Bacillati; phylum Actinomycetota; class Actinomycetes; order Kitasatosporales; family Streptomycetaceae; genus Streptomyces; species Streptomyces aureoversilis. Next base: position 570,781 of record NZ_JBHSKJ010000001.1, on the reverse strand, counting down.
GCGGAACGCCTCGCAGCGGCGGCGGGGGAGATCCCGGGGCTCGGCGACTGCGTGCGCCCCCGCAGGCGCCCCCTGGCGTTCCTCCGCGACGGGCGCATCGACCTGTACGCGTTCACCACCCGGGACGGGCTCGACACCGACTGGGACTTCCGGCGTCTCGGCGGCGCCGCCGTCTCCACCGACGAGGCCTGGCTGTGGAGGCAGTGCGACGGCGAGCGTACGGTGGGGGAACTACGGACGGCGTGGGATGCCCGGTACGGGCCTGATGCTGATGCCGAAGCCGAAGCTGATACCAATACCGATGCCGAGTCCCGAGTCGGCCCCGGAGCCGGAAGCGGAACCGGAACCGGAACCGCAATCCCCTCCTTCGACCGGACGCTACGGCGTCTGACGGAGCACGAATGGGTGATCGCCGAGTTCGAGATCCCCGTCGGTGATTCCCGGCCCCTGGCCGCCCTGCGCGACCTCCTCTCCGGCGCGCCCGGAGAACTCGCCCGCCCGCTCCTCGCCGCGACCGAACGCTTCGAGCAGGACCTGGCCCGCTTCTCGGCACTGCCCCCGGCAGAGCGACCGGCCCTGCTGGCCGACGCCAAGGACCGGTTCGAAAAGCTGACCCGCGTCCCGGCCAACCGCCACCGAGGCCTGCACTACGCCGACCGCAGCATCCTCTTCGAGGAGGCCCACAGCGGGCTGGCCGGCCTCACCGTCGGCCCGGACATCGCACGGTTCATCACGGACGAGCTGTCCGTCGTCTACGAGACCGTCCTGGCGGGCCCCCGGCTGCGCATGCGCCGCGAATCCGCGATCCTCACCCGCTGGGCAACCACGCGGTTCGGCACCGGCACCGCCGTCCCCCTGGACCGGCTGTACGCCGAGTTCTTCCGCGACCGGGAGCGGCTGGCCGCCGAATGCGCCACCGTCGACGCCGAACTGGCCGCCCTGGACGCCGAGATCACCCACGCCCTGCTCGGCGACGACACCGGCCGGCCCGAGACCGTCGTGCCGCGCGAGCGGTTGGAGGCCGTCCTCGGCGCCCACCCGGCCACACCGCCCGCCGTCTGCAACCCCGACGTCCTCTTCGCCGCCGAGAACCGGGAGGCGCTGGCCCGCGGCGACTTCACCGCCGTCATCGGCGACTGCCACGCCGTGCGCGAGGTCGTCACCCACACCAGCTTCGGTCCCCTGGTCCAGGAGCGGGCCCCGGAGCTCCTCCCCGAGGTGTACCGCGGCTACCTCTCCCTGCTGGACGACGACGAGATCCTCGTGAACCTGTCCCGGGGCCACCCCGACAAGTCCTCCACCCAGCTCTGCTACCCCTGCCACGACCTGGAGGTGTACGGCCGCTCCCCGCAGACCCGCGACAAGGTCCTGCAGCCCTCCCAGCTGTACGTGGTCGTGACCGGCGGCCGCCTCGAACTGCGCGCCCGCGGCGTCGGCGGCAGACTGCGTCTCATGGCCCCTCCCGCCGGCGGCCCCAGCATCCTCCAGGACCCGCTCTCGCCCTTCGCCTTCCCCCGCCACTTCGGCGGCGTCGGCCTGCGCGCCGAAGCCCTGGAGCACGTCCCCCGCATCCGCTGCGGACGCGTGGTCCTGCAGCGGGAGACCTGGCGGATCCCGGCGGCCTCCTTGCGCGGGACGGCCCTGTCCGGCAGCCGCACGGCCGCCGACGACGCCGCGGAGTTCCTCGCCGCCCGGCGGCTGCGCACCGAGCACGGCCTGCCCCGGCACGTCTTCGCCAAGGTCCCCGGTGAGCCCAAGCCGCTCTACGTCGACTGGGACGCCCCCCTGCTCGTACGCCAGCTGAGCCGGCTGGCCCGCAGGACCGGCGGCACGGTGGAGATCTCGGAGATGCTGCCCGCCCCGGACCGGCGCTGGCTGGAGGTGGACGGCCGCCGCTTCACGAGCGAGCTGCGCTGTGCCGTGTTCTCGCCCGGGCGGCCGCGATGACGACCACCACCCGGGTCGCCGGCTTCGGCACCGCGTACCACCGGCTGACCGGCGCCGCGGCGGTCTCCGCGGTCGGCGACGGCATGCGGTTCGCCGCCCTGCCGCTGCTCTCCGCCGCCCTGCTCCACGAAGCGTTCCAGGTCTCCGTGGTCACCGCGGCCACGACCATGCCCTGGCTGCTGTTCGGACTCCCGGCCGGCGCGTACGCCGACCGGTTCGAACGGCAGCGGCTCATGGTCCTCGCCGACCTGCTGCGCGCCGGCACTCTGATCGTCACCGCCGTCGTCCTGGCCGCCGGCCGGCTGACCTTCTGGCCGCTGGTGGCGGCGGCGTTCCTGCTCGGCGTGGGGGAGGTGCTCTTCGACTGCGCCTCCTTCGCGCTCCTGCCCGGCGTCGTGCCCAAGGACCGGCTCGAAGCGGCCAACGGACGGTTGTTCGCCGTCCAGACCGTGGGCCGTGACCTGCTGGGCCACGTCCTCGGCGGCGTCCTCTTCGCGGCAGGCCGCGCCGTCCCCCTCGTACTGGACGCGCTGTCCTTCCTGGCGTCCGCCGCCCTGCTCAGAGGCGTCCGCGGGCCGAGACCCGAACCCCCGGCAGGCCGGCGGCGGCTGCTGGGGGAGATCAGGGAGGGCCTGGAGTACGTGGCGCGTGACCCCCTGCTGCGCGCCCTGACCTTCTCCGCCGGCCTGATCAACGCCGTCTACCTCGGCCAAGTGGCCGTCTTCGTCATCCTCGTGCGCGACGTACTGGAGCTCCCGTCCGCCGCGTACGGGGCGCTCGTGGCGGCCGGCGCGGTCGGCGGGGTGATCGGCGGCGCCGCCGCGAGCCGCATCAGCCGCGCGGCGGGCCGGGTCCCCACCCTCCTGGGCGGCCTCGTCCTCATCGGCGCCGCGGGGCCCGCCGTGGCCGCGACCGGCAACGTCGCCGTGGTCGCGGTGGCGTACAGCGCAAGCGGGTTCGCCCTCATGCTCTGGAACGTCGTGGCGGTGTCCCTGCGGCAAGGCCTCATCCCCGACCGGCTGCTGGGCCGGGCGACGGGCGTCTACCGCCTGTTCGCCTGGGGCACGATGCCCCTCGGCGCTCTGCTCTTCGGCATGCTCACCGAAGCCGCCGGACCGCGCGCGGCCTTCGCGGCGGGCGGGGTGGCGATACTGGCGCTGTCCCTGGCCGTCGCGCCCGTCCTCTTCCGGGACGGCCGGGCGCGGTACGGCGGGCGGGCACTGGCGACGGCGGACGAGGACTGAAACGCTGAGCCGGCCTCCGGCTCTCGGACTCTCCGACCTACCAGCCCTCCGACCCTCCCCCACCGCCCCTCCGACCCTCCGACCCTCCGATCTGACGCCCGAACGGAGCACCGCGCCCCGATGACCCACCCCATGACCACCCTCGGCAGCCTGGCCGAACGCTGGAAGCTCGACGACCTCACGCCGGTCGGCAGCGGCCTCGAATTCTCCGTCTACTCCGCCCGGAACAAGGACGGCCGGGCCGTCGCCCTGCGGCTCGCGCACCGCCGCTTCGACTCCAACGCCAACGACCCTCAGGTCGACACGAGGGCGCTGCTGGTGCAGGAGTACGAGATCACCCGCCACCTGACCGCGCACGGCTTCCCGGTGGCCGAGCCGCTGGAACTCCACCTCGCCGAGGACGCGTCGTCCCCCGACGTCCTCCTCTCCGCGTACGTCCCCGACGACGGATCGGACATCGACGGCTTCGCCCTCGGCGAGCTCCTCGCCCGTCTCCACCGCCTGCCGCCGCCGCGCCGGCTCGTCCCCGTGGCAGCGGAGGGCGTGAGCACCCGCCAGGCGCTCGTCACCCGCATCCGGCGCAGGTGGGCGGAGACCGGCCGGCACGTGGCCGGCTGGCCGGCCCCGCCGGACCCCGCGCTGCTCGCCCGCCACCTCTCCGGCGTCACCGAGACCGCACTCGTGCACTTGGACGTCCGCAGCGCCAACATCCGGCGCGGCGAGGGACGGGTCAACGCCCTCCTGGACTGGTCGAACGCCTTGCTCGGCGACGCCACCCTCGAATTCGGCCGACTCACCGAATACGCCCGCTACCCGGAGAACCAACTCGACCCGGAAGCCCTACGAGCGGGCTACGGGACCCTGCAGCGCGAAGGCCTCCCGCCCGGCACCGCCCCGGCCATGCTGGCCTGCCGCCTGGACACCGCCCTGATGCTGGCCCTGGTCTTCCTCTCGGAAGCCCCGGACCCCACCCGAGGCCCGGCTGCGGCGGACCACGCCCGCGAACTGGCGGACACCCTCACGAAGGAGCGGTGAACACGAAGGAGCGGTGAGCTGAGCCGGACCGCTACCGGGAACGCGTGCGCTGCGTAACAGTGGCGACGGGGGTCGCGGGGGTGGCGGGCAGCACCGAGTCCAGCAGCAAGCACGACCTATGGACCTATGGGCTGGGGCTGAAGCGTCCAGGAGTTTCACAGCAGCGCTTGGGCGTTTCTACGACCATACGCCGGGCCCGCCGCCGAGCCATTCGATCAGGCTCGGATCGTCCAGCCGGACATCATTCATATCCAGCCCCGCCCGACGCAGAAATTCGAGCACATCGACGGTCCCGTACGCCGTGCCGAGGATCTCTGCCCCTACCGTCACCCGTCGTCCGCCCGATGGCGACGGCGGGTGCACCACTATCCGACTGAGTCCGGACATGTATCCAGCCTGCACCCGGACCTGCCCGGGCGCATCCGGATACGGACTGTCCAGCCACTCCTCGGCGTGCAAGCCTTCCCGGCCGGCTCGTCAGCCGGCTCCGCCTCAGTGCTGTCACCCGCGGCCAGGACCTGCAGCAGCGCCACCACGCCCCGTGTCTCGCGCCCCGCGCCTCGCCGAGCGTGACCAGCGGCCACCGGTCGCCCTGGTCCTCGATCAACGCCCGTAGGCGTGGGTTTTCCGCGGTGATGCCGGACAGCAGCAAGGCACACGCCCACTGGCGAACCCGAACCGAATCCGGCCGCACGGATCAAGAGCCCCGCACAACATCGCATCCCCACGCCGGGCGGTCGGCCGGAGCAGATGCATGGCCAGATACCGCCTCAGCGGCAGGCTGGCCGATTTTAAAGCCATGATGTTGCCGGGGAGTTAACACGGGGACATGATCACTGCTCGTATCAACCTCATCACTCATCCAGGAGCCGAGAAGTGATACGCAGAACCGCTCTCCGCACCCTCACCACCGTCGCCGTGACCGCGGCCCTCGCCCTGCCTCTCACTCAGGGAGCCCAGGCAGCCGCCCCGGCCACGACCGCCCCGACGACCGCCGCCACCCCCGCCGCCTCCGCCACGATCAACGCGGACGACGACAACCCCTTCCGCTGGATGGAACTGGACGGCCTGCGGGCCGACTTCCGGTTCATGTGTCCCGCGAGCCACTGTGTGGGCTTCTGGTCCCTGATCCTGACGGACGACGTCGCGCGGCAGAAGTTCGAGGGCGGCAAGTTCTTCGTCTATGCCCCGGCCACGGGTGAGTTCAGCTTCTTCCTCGACACGGACATCGCCGTGCGCACGGTTGACCACCCCGGCCGGGTCCGCCTGGTCGACACCGAGTTCATGCGCTCCCACCCACGCGTCGAGGTCCGCTACGGCGACCCCGACCACCCGGGCCGGGCCCGTGTCGTCGCCTCGGCAACGACGCTGATGTAGCGAGCCACCGGCCCCGCCCCACCGGGCGACCGGCCCCGCCGGGCAGGCGACCGAGTCGCGCCCGGCCCGCCGGCGGCCACCACAGCCATGACCGGCGACGAGCGCGCCGCCACCGCCATCTCCCGTATTGCTGCACCTCCTTCCGCCTCGCGGCGGCGCCCCTCCTGCCGTCGGCACAGCGACGCAGGACAGCGCGGCCAAGGCCCTGAACGGCGGATCGCCGCAAACCCCCCTCCATTCCGTCGCGCTCTCGCATGCCCTCGTTTCACGAGATTCACCACAAGGGAGTTGTTGATCTTCATGCACAAACGCCGGAGAGTCCTCGCATTCGCCACTGCGGGTGCAGTCATATGCACCGCCGGATTCATCCCGTCGGTCAGCCAGGCCGCCGGCAGCGGCGACAGGGAAGAGAAGGGATCCTACGCCGAAACGCACGGCCTGACGGCGGAAGACGTCAAGAACATCAACGCACTCAACGAAAGCGCCCTGACTCTGGGGCAACCCGGCAAGCCTCCGGCGGAGTTACCGCCGGGCGCCGGCCCGTCCCTCCGGCCCCCCGCCGTTACCGACGACAGGGAAACCCCTCCAGCCGAGCCGCTCGACAGGATGCCCGACGCGTACCGGCCCTACGGAGGCAGAGCCACTACGGTCGTCAACAACTACATACGCAAGTGGCAGCAGGAATACAGCCACCGCGACGGCAAGAAACAGCAGATGACCGAAGAACAGCGAGAAAAGCTGTCCTACGGTTGCGTCGGCGTCACCTGGGTCAATTCGGGTCCCTACCCGATGAACAAACTGGCGTTCGCGTTCTTCGACGAGAACAAGTACGAGAACGACCTCAAGAACACCAGCCCCCGACCCGGTGAAACGCGAGCAGAGTTCGAGGGTCGCATCGCCAAGGACAGTTTCGACGAGGGGAAGGGCTTCAAGCGGGCGCGTGATGTGGCGTCCATCATGAACAAGGCCCTGGAAAACGCCCACGACGAGGGGACGTACATCGACAACCTCAAGACGGAGCTCACGAACAACAATGACGCTCTGCTCCACGAGGACAGCCGCTCGAACTTCTACTCGGCACTGAGGAACACACCGTCTTACAAAGAAAGAGACGGGGGCGACTACGACCCGTCCAAGATGAAGGCGGTGATCTACTCGAAGCACTTCTGGAGCGGGCAGGACCAGCGGGGCCCCTCCGACAGGAGGAAGTACGGCGATCCGAACGCCTTCCGCCCCGACCAGGGCACCGGCCTGGTCGACATGTCGAAGGACAGGAGCATCCCACGCAGTCCCGGCAAGCCCGGCGAAAGTTGGGTCAATTTCGACTACGGCTGGTTCGGGGCTCAAACGGAAGCGGACGCCGACAAGACCGTATGGACCCACGGCGACCACTACCACTCGCCCAATAGCGACCTGGGCCCCATGCACGTGTACGAGAGCAAGTTCCGGAACTGGTCTGCCGGGTACGCGGACTTCGACCGCGGAACCTACATGATCACGTTCATCCCCAAGAACTGGAACACCGCCCCCGCCAAGGTGAAGCAAGGCTGGCCGTAACAGAATCGGGCAGGAGGGCCGGGCCGCCCGGCCCTCCTGCATCCACACCCTCGAGTCCCTCCTTCAGCCCGCGCTCTCAGCCCTGCTCGCTGCCGTAGGGCGCCGCAACACCTGTCAGCCTCTCCCAGCCTTTCGCCGACAGGCGAGTGCTTGCGATCCGAGTCGTCCATTCGGATGATGCATGGCCGATCCATCGGACAGCCCCTGGAGATGACCAGGCCAAGGAAGCCCGAGGCAGCCGAGAGCGGCCGGGCCCGTCGACCAGCTGCTGGAGCACGCCGGCATCCGACGCCCGCCTTACACCCGTACCCGGCAGACCGAGCAGCGTCTGACCGCGCGGATCGCCGCCCACACATGGCCAGGAGCTCTGCGTGTCGACGACGCGCTCGAGCCCGTACGGACGCTGCGCGCCCGACGGTCTCCCGGTCGCTGCCTCAGCGGATCTTCCGCGACCGCCTGCAGGCCCTGTGCGAGGCCACCGCCATCCAGTGCCTCCACCGGCTGCGCAGTTCGCTGCCGGCGCCGGAGACCTCTCCGCCGCCCCGTGCCTCCACCTCCACCACATGGCCCTCGGCGAGACGGACGAAGCCGAACTGTGGCACCAGCAGGCCGGACTCGACAACGAGGCCCCACACGGCCCCCGCCATCGGCCACAGCGACGACTTCGAACTCCCCCTGTCCACCCCCGACGTCGCCGCAAAGATGGCAGAACCCACCGCCACAACCACGGAGAACGGCGCTCACCGTCGGCCCGTGGGCCGCGGCCGGCCGTGTTCCGTCTCGGCGTGATGGCTGCGCTTGGGGTGATGTCGCCGGGCGTGGCCGTCAAGTGGCCGTCGGCAGCAAGAAGCGCGAGCCTGATGACCGCAGCAATCTGTGCCCTCCTCACCCGAGGCCAGGCTGTCCGTCACCGTAGGAGGTCGGAGTGATCATTCGAGACCTGGATGATGTCCGGGCCGTGGACTGGGGCAACGGCCTGAGCCGGCGCTTCCTGGTGGCCGACGACGGTCTGGGGTACAGCATCACGGACACCATCGTCCGTGCAGGGACGAAATCCCGTCTGGAGTACCGCAACCATGTGGAGGCTTGCTACTGCATCGCGGGCTCCGGAGAGGTGATCGGGACGGACGGTACCGCGCACCGCATCACGCCCGGGCGCATGTACTGCCTGGACAGACACGAGGCGCACTACCTGGTGGCGTCGCCGCACGAGGATCTGAGGCTGGTATGTGTCTTCGTGCCGGCGCTGCGTGGCGACGAGGTGCATCGCCTCGATCCGGACGCTGCCTCCTCGTACTGACCGTGCCGCTGTCATGAGTGGCCTCGCGCACCACAACTGCTCGATAGAGCCACATGAGGGGTACACAACACGGGATCTCCTCCCACTTGCCGGCCGGACCGGGGCAGGGGCAGGTCACCCAATTGCATGACGGTAGGCAACGCGTGCCCGGGTGGAAGGTTCCATCGCGCTCTGATGTGGAAGGCCCATGTGAGCGTCTCACCAGTAGTCAGGCGAACGGGGTAATACGAGTGGACAGCGCCACGACAACCGTAAACGTCGACGGGTACCCGACCCGAGGACGAACCGAGACAGTGATCCCGCGTGCTGAGCCCGTGGTCTGGTCCAAGCCCGGAGCCCCCGGGCCGCTGGACACCGCGGACCTGTCCGCCTTTGACAGGGACGGGTTCCTGGTCATCGACGAGCTCGTCACCGCCGACGAGGTGGGTGTCTACCAGAGGGAACTGAGCCGGCTCACGTCGGATCAGCAGCTGCGTGCCGACGAGCGCTCGGTCACGGAGCCCGGATCGCGGGTCATCAAGAGCGTGTTCGAGGTCCACAAGATCAGTAAGGTGTTCGCCCGTCTGGTGTCCGACCCCCGCGTGGTGGGGCGGGCACGCCAGATCCTCGGGTCGGACGTCTATGTCCATCAGTCACGCATCAACGTCAAGCGCGGCTTCGGCGCCAGCGGATTTTACTGGCACTCGGACTTCGAGACCTGGCACGCAGAAGACGGTCTGCCGACCATGCGAACCGTGTCCTTCTCCATCGCGCTCACCGACAACCACGAGACCAATGGCTCTCTCATGATCATTCCTGGGTCGCACAGGACGTTCGTCGGCTGCGCAGGAGAGACCCCGAAGGACAACTACCGCAAGTCCCTCCAGATGCAGGAGGCCGGAACACCGTCCGAAGAAGCCCTGACCCGCCTCTCCGACGCGCATGGCGTTCAGCTGCTCACCGGCAAGGCCGGTTCTGCGGTCCTGTTCGACTGCAACTGCATGCACGGCAGCAGCGACAACATCACACCTTTCCCCCGGAGCAACATCTTCATCGTCTTCAACAGCGTGGACAACCAGGCGGTGGAGCCCTTCGCCGCACCGGGCCGCCGTCCCACCTTCCTCGGAGCACGCGACTTCACCCCAGTCGTCGGCTGTTGACAGCAAACAATCCGGACAACCACGCGCAACAATCTGCGGGACGGCTCGCGCGGCCGGCGAGAGCCGCCCGGAACCAGCACATCGGCGACCCCGCCGAAGGATCGGCGACCGAACGGATGACCCTTCTGCGCGGTCGTACGCGAACCACTGCGCACCACGGCGCGCCCTCCGCAGTGGCGAAAGCCATGATGACAACTCAGGCCGACTCCCTGAGCCGTCAGATGTTCGGGGCCAAGCAGTCCGCCGGGGACTCCGAGCTCCTGTCGCCGGCCGCGCAACGCTCGCGGTCCTGTCCGGGTCGGGCGGGCTGAGGAGCACGGCCAGGGCCCGCGCGTGAGCCGGGTTCACCCGATCCGGTCGCGAAGTGGGCTGCTGGGCATGTGGGTTCCGTTTGGGGACCAGGCTCTGGGTGACTTCCGAGGCTGCGGACGGGTGCCGGTGGACGGGTTTGTCACCGGCCCAGAGGGATGGGTCCATGACAGGGGCAGATGTGCAGGGCGGGCGTGGCGGGCCGGGCAGGGTCGTCGGACGGCGGGGGGTCCTGACCGCTGTTGGTGTTCTGGCTCCCCTCGCTGTGGGGACAGCGGCTCTGGCTGCTGTCGCCGCCGATCCTGAGCCTGCCCACCACCACGTTCTTCATCCCGTGCGGACCACCCTCCAGGACTGGGAGGACGTCGGCAAGGAACTGCTGACGGAAGGCATCATGTGGGGAGAGACCTTCCGCGCCGGCTTCCCCCGTCGTGACCTGCGGGTGACCTCTCGTGGTGTCGATGTGGCCACCAACCTGGCGCTGCGCAGCTACGTGGCCTTCACCCGCTATGACGACGGGCGCACGATGGTCATGGGCGACCTCGCGGTGACCGAGGAAGAGCTCGGGCGGGTGACCGATGTGGTGCAGGCGGCCGGGCTGGAGCAGACGTCGGTCCACAAGCACCTGCTCGCCCATAGCCCGGCCCTGCTGTGGTGTCACGTCCACGCGCTCACCGATACCCCGGCCGTTGCCGCACGGCACATCCGTGCCGCCCTGGAGACGACGGGTACGCCGCTGCCGCCGCGGCTTTCGACCCCGGCGGCCGTGGACCTCGACACCGGACGTCTTGATGCGGTGTTGGGAGGCCGCGGTACGAACTACGCCGGCACGTACAAGTTCACCTTTGCCAGGCGCGAGACGCTCATCGACCACCACCGGGTGATCCCCTGGGGCATGGGCGCCGTGACCGGAGTGAACTTCCAGCCGCTGGGCCGAGGGCGGGCCGCGGTCAACGGTGCCCTGGCCCTGACCGCCGGCGAGGTACAGCCGGCGATCAAGGCCCTGCGCCGCGGGGGTGTCGATGTCGTCGAGCTGCACAACCACACGCTCACCGAGGAACCGCGTCTGTTCTTCGCCCACTACTGGGCAGTGGGCGACGCTGTCGGTCTGGCCCGCTGCCTGGGGGCGGCCGTGGCGACGACGAACGTGACCTGGCAGGCCACCCCCGGATTCGACCGCAGCGGCGCCTGACCGCCCGGCGGTACGGCCGGCGAGCGGTCGGCGAGCGGTCGGCGAGCATCGGATCAGGTGGTGCCGGGCTGGGCGGACAGCCGGGAACGCGCCGTCGCGAGAGTGGCCAGGATGGTCTCGGTGTAGTTGGCCTTCAGACGCTCGGCGCGTTGCCGTTCGGCAGTGCTGCCGGGAGCGGTCCCGTCGATGACGAGGCGGGCGTGGAAGGCGACGACCAGAGCTCCGGCGCCGGTGGTGGTGATCTCGTTGTCGATGGTGCCGCGGGTGCGGCCGAGCGTGCGGACGAAATGGATCCGCTGCTGCGGGTAGAAGGTGACGAGTTCGCGCACCGGCTCGCCCTCGAGGACGAAGTCACGCACGAGGCCGCCGTCGAACCGCTCGGTGACCCGGCATTCGGTGATGCGGCGTACGTAGCGGTCGGGATGGTGCGCCTTGCGTTCCAGCTCGCGCCAGACGTCACCGGCGCTCAGGGTGGGGGCGGGGCCGTCGTTGACCGGGATGCTGTGCCTGACATCGATCATCGCGCAGACTTTCTCGCTGAATGGCGGTGTGCCGCCGGGCCGAGCCCGGTGGCACACCGCTGCGGTTGTTCGGAAGGAGATCTACCCGATGGCCGGCGTGACTCCCACGTCATCCGGCAGCTGGAGACGGCGGCGATGGAGACCGCGGCGCGGACACTGGGCCTCTCCGCGGCACTCCGCGTCCCTGACCATCTGATCCTCGAGGGCGGGGACGTCATCCCGTTCTCGCGGGAGGGAAACCGTGCCCTGCTGATCGGGTACGGCAGGCGCACCCAGTTGCCCACCTTGGACTTCCTCGCCCGGGAGCTGATCCCCTGGGGTGTGGACGAGATCATAGGCGTCGAGCTGGCACCGTGGCGGATCAACCTCGACGGCTGCATGGTGCCGGTCGCCGAGGACGTGGTGCTCGCGCACCCGGACAGCGTCCTGAGCTCGGTCCGTTTCAGTGTCGCAGGGCAAGAGCGGTTCGACGTGCTGGGCATGATGCTGGGCATCGGGATGCAGATCATCGATGTGACCCAAGATGAGTCGCTGTTCCGGCAGGCGTGCAACAGTCTGTGCCTGGGGAACCGGAGGATCATCTGCTATGACATGACGCCCTCCGCGCTCCGGCGGCTGGAAGAGGCGGGTGTCGAAGCGCTGGCCGTGGCCGGAAGCGAGCTCGTCAAGGGCACGGGTGGGCCGCGGTGCATGAGCAGGCCGATCTATTCCTGACCCGCGTGCCGTGGCCCGGCTGCCACGGCCGTTCGCCGACGCGCCGGGCGCGGCCATGCCGGGCAGACCCAGCGACCGAGCGGCAGCTTGGCGCGCCGTTCATGTGCCTGCACCTGCCCCCGGCGCGCCGGTGATGGCACCTGGCCGGACGAGGAGATGCGCCGTTCAGATGGCCCGAGCAGATCCGGCACTCTTATCAGCGGGAGAGCAGCGTGTTCCCTGAGGTGGAATCTCTGATCGACCTGGACGGTTACCCGGTGCACGAGCTGGATCGCGGCGCGGGCCGCGCCATGGTCGAGGCCGCCCGCAGGACATTCGACGACACCAGCCTCGTCGTCCTCGACGGCTTCCTGCGGCCTGCGGCGGTTCGGCGGATCACCGAGCAGAGCCTTGCGGACGCCGCCCGGCAGGGCTACCGGTTCACCGGATCGAACAACGTCTACCTCGGCACCGAACCCACTGCCGGACGCAGCGCCGAACTGGACCGCACGTACACCAAGACCACTCCCGCCTTCGACCGCATCGACTCCACCTCGCCGCTCAAGGCTCTGTACGGCTGGGAGCCTCTGGCTCAGTTCATCGAGGCGGTCGTCGGCAGGCCCGTGCACCGCTCGGCCGACCCGCTGGGAGCCGTGACCGTCCACCTCCATCACGACGGCGACGAGCAGGACTGGCACTTCGACGTCTCCGAGTACACCGTCGTCCTGCACCTCCATGCTCCACAGGCCGGCGGCGTCCTGCAGTACGTACCCCGTTCCCGCACCCAGCTGACGCAGAATCACCGGGCCCTCCGCGAGATCGCCGCCGGCCGTCGGCACGCCCTCACCCGAGACCTGCCCACCGTGCCCGGCACCTTCGTCCTGCACGCCGGACGCGTCTCCATGCACCGCGTCACCCCGGTCCACGGGCCGGACCCGCGCATCAGCGCCACCCTCTCCTACAACATCTCCCCAGGACTCCGTCTGAACGAGTACACCCGCCGCCTCTACTTCGGGCGCGACCGCTGAATCAGGCCCCGCCCTGCCGCGACACATGGCGCGCCCTGGAGCGCAGGCAACCTCCCTGCCTCACGCCCGGTGGCGGTCGGGGCGGCGTGTCCGCGGGTATCCGCCAGCCGATCGCGGAACGAGGACGCAGCCCGGGCCTCCGACCGGGCATCCACGTTCCGCATGCGCCGCACCACCCATCGCACACCACGCGAACGGAGACGTGACATGTCAGCTCGTACTGCCACGATGCGCGTACTCGCCCTCACCACGGCGGCCACGGCACTGGGACTGGCGCTCGCCCAGGGCGCACAGGCCGCCTCCCCGGCAGCTCCCGCGACCGGCCCGGGCAACAACCGGACGGCCGCAGCGGCGGCCTCCGAGGACAACCCCTTCGCCGCAATCGACTTGCAGCACCTCAAGGCCGAGCAGCGCATCATGTGGCCCGCCGGGCACCCGGTCCCCTTCTGGGCGCTCGTACTCGACGACGAGACCGTCTCGAAGCGGTACGCCGACGGCGAATTCTTCGTCTACGCCCCGGCCACGCACGAGTTCGGCTGGTTCCTCGACACCGACATAGCAACCAGGGCCGTCAGGAACCCGCACCAAGTGGTGATCGCCGACAGCGACTTCCTGCGTTCGCACCCCCGCGTCGAGGTGCGGTACGGCAACCCGGACCGGCCGCAGCGGGCTCGTGTCGTAGCCACCGCGACGACGTGGATGCGGTAGCGCGGACGACACACCGGTGGACGCGTAGCGCTGCCACCGCCGAGACAGCCGGAGGGCACCGCCCGGCGCCCGAGGCCCCAGCAACCCGCCTCCCGCCACGACCCGAACGTGCCCGCCCCCGGCTGACCCTGCTCTTGGCCGGTCTGGAATCGCAGGGGGACCACAACCCCACCGTGATCGCCCGCCTCAACATCGACCTGAGCACCTCCGACCAGCCGGACCGGCTGTCCACGGCCACCTCGCCCGTGGACACCGGTATCGACGAGAACGGCACCATCAGCGTGGCCCCGGACGGCCGGCACGGCTACATGGTCGACACGGATGCCACTCTCTCCGCGGTAGAACTGCGCAGCGGCGTCAAGGATCCGCTGATCCGCATCTGCGACCTCGTCGACCTGGACGCCGCCCGGGACTGTGCTTGCCCGGGGCCAAGGCCGGCAGGGGCCCGTGCCGGCCGATGATCCGGCCGACGGCCGCCGGTGAGACCCCGAAGAGCGGGGCGAGCTGGCGCATGGTGAGGTTCGTGCGGCAGTACATCGCCACGAGCAGGACCCGGTCCCCCAGGGGCGGTCCCCATGGGCGGCCCGGCCGGTCCGGGTGCCACCGCCAGCCAGTACCGGGTGGACCCTGGCGTCGCCCTCCCGCGGCTCGGCTCACAACCGCTCGATCCAGCCGAAGCCGCCGTCCGGCCCGACGATGTAACCGTCGGGAGTGGCCCGCGGGCCGAGGGCCCGCGGCTCGCCGTGGGTGGTTTCAGGATCTGGTTGTCGTCCATGAGCTGCAGGTGCTGTCGATGACATGCTTGTTGCCCCACTCGCCGGCGCAGACCCGGAACTCGAGGATGTATCCCTCGGAGAAGTCCTTGTTCTTGTATCGATACGTCTGGAATCCGGCGGTGTTCCAGATGGTCCCTTGCCGAACGGTCGCCTGGCTCTCGGGGTAGATGCTGCGCCAGGCAACGAGGGCCGAGTGCCCGTCCGCCTTGTGGTCGACGATCTCGAACCAGTCCCCGACCTCGCGGAAGCATGCCTTCCCCACGGAGTTTGAGACGCACTTCATGGCAGACGGAACACTCCCGTCCCACGGCCCGTCGTCGGCCTGTTCGACCGAGAAGATGACGGCCGAGGCGTTACTGATCGTGAGTAAGGTCGCGGCGGCGATACCGCCGAGGACAGTGGCTATTCGTGCTTTACGCAAGGCAGTTACTTCCTTTGACAGTTGTTCGGCTGGGACGCTGCGAGTGTAGAGCTGCCCGGCGTCTTCCGCATCGGGTCGCGCCCCGAAGGGAATCCCACAGATTGATCACCACTCGATACACGCCTTCGGCACGTGCCGGCGAGCCCACCGGCCTGGGCCGGAAGGCCGAACCTTGATCGGCTGTGCGACGGTGACGGCGCACCGGCAGCGGCTGACAGTGGGGAGTCCCACACCCAAGCCGGCCAGCGGAGGCCGACGATGAACACCCACGACCGGTCGGACATCTCCGATACCAGGAGGCCGCCGCCGCGGCGGCGGCCCAGCTGATCGAGCTGTCGCCCGGCCACCTCCACTCCACCGCCCTGCGCACCGCCGCACACATCCTGCCGCCCCCTCCTTCACGTCGATCGTCGAGGCGGAGGAGGAGGCGACGGCATAGACCAGCAGACCAGCAGGCCAGGTCACACGTACGTGAACGTGACGTCGTTGCTCTTCTCACCGTCGGCGACGGCGACGACCTGGACGGTTCCCGCCCCTGCGGGGACGGTCACGTCGAGCTCCGTGTGGCCGTCGGGGTAGGTCTCCTCGAACCAGTCCTCCGCGCTGAGCGAGGTGTTTCCCCAGATCACTTCGGTCACGCTCTCCAGCTCCCCGCTGAGGGTGACCCACTGCTGCCCTTCCTGCCCTTTGGGAGGCCGGATGCTGTCGATGTGGACGCTCATCGCTGTGCCCTTTCGACGGGGTTCTTCGGCATCGTTCCCACTGTTGGGCAGGGGCCTGGCTGCCGCAACCGCGGGGGCCTGCGCCCGGTGCACGGCCCGTGCCTTCTACTGAAAAGTGCAATAAAAACAGCCCTCTGTAAGCTATGCCGGATTTGCAGTTCTCACTACGTCAGGACCTTTACGTGCACGTCCCGCACCTGCCCTTGAGCGCCTGGTGGGCCATCACCATCGCTGCGCTCGCGACAGACTTGGCCTTCTGGCTGCCGCTCATGCCATCCGCCACGAGCAAGTGGAAGCGGGGCACCGGTACCGCCGCACCCGCGGCATGCGTCGCAGCGCTCCTCCTGCTCACCGGCGGCACCCTGGAAGAGACCCTGCCGGTCCTCGCCATCTGGTTCGTCACGCCGTCCCTGATGTTCGCCGGCCACCGGAAGGTGATGCGGCAGCTCTGGCTGGACCACGAGCGGCCCGAAGCGGTCCAGGAGGACCGCAAGGTGCCCGTACTGATATGGGTGCAGGCGGCGGTCGTGCTTGCGGTGATGGCCTGCCCTGCGGGGTGGCTCGTCTGGCACATCGGCTGACCAAGCCGACCCTGGGGGCTGTCCGACGGGTCCTGCAAGAGCCGACCCATCGGACAGCCATCAGGTGTCGGGTGGGCCTTGAGCGAGCCCAGGTGAGGCGCGGCACACCCGATCGGGTGAAGTGCTTGCGGGAGGTCTGTTCAGTGTGGGCAAGTCCCGCTCTTCTGGCACTGCTCCCGGAGCGAGGGGGCACAAGCGAGTGGAGGCCCTGGAATGGCTCGATCGGCGATCAGACGCCTCTGGAATCCCGTCATCGCAGTACTGGCGCTGTCCGGCTCCCTCTTCGTCACTACCGCCACGGCCGCGGAGCACCGGGCCGCTGCCGTACCGCCGGGCGACTACTGCGGCCCGCAAGAAGGCTTCTACGGTGGGGGCCAGTACACCTACGCCGAAGTGCGGGTGTGTCTGCACTTCGAAGACGGTGGTTCCTCGGAGGTGCGGGTGAGCACCCACAACAACAGCTATTACTGGGGCAGCTCCTGGTACAACGCGAGCGCGAACTACCCGGCTTACTGGAGAGCCGAGGGGGCCGTGAGCAAGGGTGGCCAGACGGCTGACTACTCTGTCTCCCACCGCCAGGAGTCCCGCGACGGCTGGGCCGGCGCAGCGCAATCGGCAGCCCGCGAGTGCGGCGCGGCCACCGTCACCCTGAACTTCCATCAAAACGGTCCGTACTGGACCGGCAGCGACAATGACATCGACTCGGGCGAGCGCACCTACCAGATCGACGTGCCGTGCTGACTTCTAAGGCTTGCCTGGTAGGTCATGTGCGGAGCCGGAGGCGGATGGCTGCGGCGGTCACAGTGCGGTGAAAGACATATGTCGAAGCGTGTCGCTACAGCCTGGAAGATCTTCAACCGGTTGAACAGCCGCTCGACCTCGTTCCTGCGGGCGTAGCACGCTGGATGGAAACCGGCGCGTCTCGAGTCTGCCGACGCGGCAGGTAGCGGCGGTTGCGGGGCGCTTCGAGCGCAGTGCCGTCGTCCCCGCTGACGCCGGGGCCGCCCAGTACGAGCGCACCCGCACAACGGCGGGATCGGCGGCGACACGCCTCGTCAGCTGCCGTCCTGCGGCAGCCGGTCCCGCCCGGTCCACCGGCTGCCGTGCGCGGGCAAGCAGGAGGAGGTCGGGCGCACCGAGACGGAAATGCGCCTCCGCCGCCCTGTCCGCCCGCACGGATTCCGCCGTGGGCGGCAGGAACCCCGCGGTCGACAAGTGATCGTCGACGGAGTACGCCAGCCAGGCCGAAGCCACGGCGAACGCCAAGGCACACAGGAGGACCGCGCGCCATCGCCGCAGCAGAACCCGACGCCACCCATCAGGCCGGCCCGGACGTCCGCGCAGTCCGGTCGAATCACCAGTCCTCTCGGCGGGCTCCTGAGCCCTGCGGGGCGAGGTGACGCGTGGGCGTTGACCGGTCGCGTTCGAGGCCGCGCCGCCGTCCGTGCCCCGGGAGGCGCGGCGAGTTCGCTCCTTCACCCGTCGGCTCCCCGCCATGGTGACGTCCGGTGGATCGCCGTCACCGGTGGGTGCTCTCGTCCGTCTTCCGTCCGGGCGCGCGCTCCGGGCGGCGGGGCCAGGGAACCGAACCGTAAGCGGCCCCCCGGCAACGGCGCGGGCGATGCCCCGCGCCTCGACACCGGCCTGATACAGCGCTCCGCTCAACGGATTGGTGAAACCGGTGAAGTAGAGATGGGGCGCTGTTGCGCACGTTCGGGGCCCGCACACGACGGGGTACCCAGCCTTGCGCGCCTATCGCCCGCGTCAGGCGCGGCAGCTGCGCTGGCCGTGGCTGCTGTCCACCTCGATGGACCGCGGCTGGCAGGAGGGGCCCGAGCCGCTGCCGTCAAGGTTCCTGAGCGGGGCGGCGGACGCGTGGATGTGTTCCCTCGCCGGAGACGCGGAGATGTTCTCCCGCTTCATCACCGTCACGCACATGCTGTCCGGGCCCGGCGTGCTGCTGGCTCCCCGCTCTCTCGCCCGCATCGGTAGGGCATATCTGCACCATCGCCAGGCTCCCGGGGGCTCCCACCGGGAGGAGGTTCCGTGAAGCACTCTCCCGAGACCAAAAGCCCTGACGCGGCGGCCCCGCAGATGTGGATGCCTCGCCTGTTCCGGACTCCGGCCTTCGCGTGGGCTGCGGTCGGCGCAGTGTTCCTGGCGGCCCAGACGTGGGTGATCGGCCGCTGGCTCGCCGGCGGGGGCCCGGACCAGAAGGTCACCGGCGCCTACGGGATCTCTCAGACGCGTCGCACTGTTCTGACCGTGTGCGAGCTGGCCGTCATTGCCGCAGTGGCCGTGTGTGCGGCGTGGATCATCCGTGACCTGCGGCGCAAACGGCACGTCACCGTCCACGCGGCGCTCTTCCTCGGCTACGGCACCGCGCACTGGATGGACCCGGTCCTGAACTACAGCGGGTGGGGGTTCGCCAACAACCGCTCGGTGCATCACGTCGCCGGATGGGGTCCGTTCCTGCCGGGCTGGAGTGGACCCGAGGCATCCCCGCAGCCCCTCATCTACGCGACCGGCCTGTTCTTTCCCCTGCTCATCCTGAGTCCCCGCATGACCGTGCGGGAGGTGGCCATCTTCGCCGGGACACCCGCGTACGGCGGAGTTCGTCACAGTGCGGTCCGGCTGCTGGCCGGCATCGGGTTCGCGCACGTAACGCTGCTGATCTGGCTGCTCGGTGTCGGCTTGTCCCTGCGCCATCAGGGCATTCCTGCCGACACCCCCTCCTTCCTGCGCCTGTGATCCGTTCAGGGCACGGGGATACTCCCTGAAGGTCTCGCCGGAAGGCTCGGTCGCGTTGGCGGTGGGGGGACGGGCTGATGCCCGGCGGCCCCAGTGGCCGCCGGGCATCACGGGTGCACTGCGGGTATCAGTCCCCCGTCTCGTCGGGTCCGGCGGAGGCGTCGAAGGGGGCGAAGAACCAGCGCTGGGAGGCGCGGCCGCGTTCGCACTGATTGACGTTGACGATGTCCGAGCCGGTGTGGGCGGCCAGCTGGTTCAGGTCCAGGCAAGGCTCAGTACCGAGGACGCTCTGGTCGCTGCGGAGCCGGAAGGTATTCTCGGCGGCCGGCTCCACGTGCCAGGTCTGGGCGCGGGAGCTGTTGCAGGCCCGCAGGTCGAGGCCGAGGACCCCGCTGTTCGGGACGTTCGCGTCCGTCTCGATGCAGAGGCCGGTCGCCGCGTCGCGCATGCGCAGCCGCTCGGCGCCGACCCATTCGGGGATCCACTTCTCCTCGTTGGGCGTGGGCTTGGTGCGGTGCGGGTGGGCGCGCACGCGGGTACCGCTGAGCCCGCGGGGTTCGCCGGCCAGCATCCGGCCGGTGCGGACGTTCTCCAGCCCGAAGGGGCCGGGGTGGGCGATGGACAGGTCGCCCGCGAAGAAGTTG
This sequence comes from Streptomyces aureoversilis, assembly GCF_042657885.1. Classification (NCBI taxonomy): domain Bacteria; kingdom Bacillati; phylum Actinomycetota; class Actinomycetes; order Kitasatosporales; family Streptomycetaceae; genus Streptomyces; species Streptomyces aureoversilis. Next base: position 550,836 of record NZ_JBHSKJ010000001.1, on the reverse strand, counting down.
GCCCTGGGGTCGGAGTCGGCGGGGGGACCGAGGAACCAGTGCTGGCTGTCCTTCGCCTTGCAGGGGTTCAGCTCGAGGCCGTAGAGGTCACGCGGGCTGGTCGCCGTGCCCGCGTCCAGGCAGAGCCCGAGCGCGATGTTGCGGACCTGGTACTGCTCGTTGCCGAACGAGAGCAGCCGCCAGCGTTGGATGCTGCTCGTTCCGCAGTCGAACATGAGGGGCTTGCCGTGGTCCCGGCGGTCCTTCAGGCTGCTGAGGCACCTGCCCTTGGGGAGCCGGATGCGGACGGCTTCGGTCCCGTTGAATTCGAGGTCCCAGCGCTGGGCGAACCCTCCGTTGCGCTGGTTGGTGAGGGCGGGCATGCCGTTGAGCGCGCCCCCGCCCAGGGCCTCCAGCGTCCCGCCGCTCTGCATGTTCTCGATGTGGCGGGGGCTGGTGAACAGGGGCTGCGGCTCGCCGCCCGCGCGCATGCCGCCGACGGCGACGGCCCAGTGGTCCGCAGAGGCGCCGTTGAGGCGGCGCCTCGGGTGGTCCGGGATATTGACGGACGCCACCACATAGTCCAGCTCGCGGCGGCCCTCGTGGGTGGGCAGACCGGTGGCGTAGGCGTGGGCGCCGGGCGGCAGGGCGAAGTTGCCCGGCTCGTTGTTGAAGTCGGCCCCGACGGTCCACGACCGGCCCGGCACCTGGTTCACGAAGGCCGCGATGCGGGCGAGCATGACGTCCGACTCGTTGGTCGGGTTGTTCCTGCTGGTGGGCCGGGCATGGAACGTGAAGTACCAGTCGTCGTCGAACCGCACCCCGAGCGCGGCCCGCCCGTCGGCGATCGGGCTGGGCACGGCGGTCACCTCGTCCGGTGTGCGCTGCGTGACGACGGCGACGTTGTTGCGGCCGCCCTCGTAGCGCCCGCCCATGCGGTCGGTCTGCAGGAAGTAGACCTCGTAGTCCGCGGACCTGTACGTCCAGCGGTGGTGCTGGATGTATCCCGCCCGGCCGACCTGCGGCAGTCCCGCAACGGGGGTGGTGCCCTGGAACCTGCCGGGCGGCGTCGGACCCGCCTCCTGCAGGGTCACGATCTCGGCGGCCTGGATGTAATTGCCGATCGTGGTGGTCCACTTGCTGTCCTGGCCGCTTGTGGCGCCGAGCATGTTGTACGTGATGAGCGGGGTGCTGCGGAGCGGCGAGGCCTGTGCGGGTGCTGCCGGCAGGACCGCGATCGCTGCCGACGCGACGACCGTCACCAGGGAGGTGAGGCCGGCGACCGGCCGGCGGCGCGGATTTCTCGCGAGACGTGCCGGCGGCCTCACGCGTTGCTTCGAAAAGGGGCGGAGCAATCGCCTCATGTCTCTCCCGTACGTCGGGTGGCGCACTGTCGCGCACCGAGCCTCCGGTGAGCCAACTCGCCTTGGTGAGAGGGAAGTTATTGATTTCGGAAGCCTGTCTACCGAATCCGGGGGTGGAGTTTCCAGGGGTCCGGTTGAAATGAGAACGTGTCCTCGGTCACGCGCTGCCGCGCCGGCACACGGGCGATCGACGGGATCAGTGGAGGCCTCTCAGGTGCTCTGTCCTGAGGCCGGTGAGGAAGTGGGGCGAATGTCCAGGACGGCTTCGCCGCAACGGCTGAGCCGGTGGCTCACTCCGCGGTCGGCAGGGGCTGCTCGGTCCAGATGATCTTGCCGGTGGGTGTGTAGCGGGTGCCCCACCGCTGGGTGATCTGGGCGACGATGAACAGGCCCCGGCCCCCCTCGTCGTCGGCGGCGGCGTGGCGCAGGTGGGGCGAGGTGTGGCCGGTGTCGGCGACCTCGCAGACGAGGCTGCGGTCGCGGATCAGCCGGACGTGGACCGGCCCGCCGGAGGCGTAGCGGACGGCGTTGGTGACCAGCTCGCTGACGATCAGCTCGGTCGTGAACGACAGGTCCTCGAGCCCCCACTCGCCCAGCTGCCCGCTGGTGACGGACCGGGCCCGCGCGACGCTCGCGGGGTCGGCGTCCAGCTCCCAGACCGCCACCTGGTGCCGGTCGAGCAGCCGGGTACGGACCAGGAGCAGGGCCGCGTCGTCGTCCACCGGTCCGGGCAGCAGCTCGGCCACGGTGCGGTCGCAGAGCTCCTCCAGGGGGCGCCGGCACTCGGTGAGGACGCCGGTGAGCAGGCCGATCCCCGTCTCGGCGTCGTGGTCCGGGGCCTGGACGAGACCGTCGGTGAACAGGGCGAGCAGGCTGCCGGCGGGCAGCTGGAGTTCCACGCTCTGGAAGGGCGCGCCGCCCAGGCCCAGGGGCGGGCCCTCCGGGAGGCCCGGACGGCTGACGGCACCGCGGGCGGGGTCGACGAGGGCGGGCGGCGAGTGGCCCGCGCGCGCCATGCTGCACCGCCCGGACACCGGGTCGTAGACGGCGTACAGGCAGGTGACCCCCAGGGCCTCGTCGCCGCCGGCCCCCGGCGTGCCCCCGCCGCGGCCTTGCGCCCGCTCCTCGGCGGCGCGCTCCTCCTCGGCGGTCCGCCCGACCACGTCGTCCAAGCGCGCGAGCAGCTCGTCCGGGGCGAGGTCGAGCCGGGCCAGGACCCGTACGCTCGTACGCAGCCGGCCCATGGTGGCGGCGGCGCGCAGCCCGTGGCCGCGCACGTCCCCGACCACCAGGCCGACCCGGGAGCTCGACAGCGGGATGACGTCGAACCAGTCGCCGCCCACCCCGGAGCGGCTGTCGGCGGGCACGTAGCGGCTGGCCGTCTCGACGCCGGTCAGCGAGGGCAGGTGGTGGGGCAGCAGACCGCGTTGCAGTTTGAGGGCGGCGGTGTGTTCTCGCGTGATGACCAGCATCAGGACGACACCGACCAGCAGGGCACCCAGGCCCACGACGCTCACCCCGCCGGTGTGCCCGAGGAGCGGCAGGTCGAAGGAGGTCGAGCCGTAGTCCGGGGCGGCGTAGACGACGAAGGCGGCGTAGCAGAACAGGCTGAGCATCAGGAGCCCGCCCAGCCCCGGAAGCACCCCCTTGAAGAGCAGGTCCCGGGGGCTGCGGGTGAGCCGCTCGCGGTAGCACCAGACGCAGGCGAAGCCGGTGAGGCCGTAGTAGAAGGCGATCGCGAGGCCGACCGCACTGATGGAGTCGGCCAGCACGTCGTGGCTGATCACGGTCAGCAGGACGAGGAAACCGATGGAGACCAGGCCCATGCCGACGGTCGACCAGGTCGGGGTGAGGAACCTGCGGTGCACCCGGGCGAAGTGCGAGGGGACGGCCTTGTGGGCCGCCATGGAGAAGACGGTGCGGGCCAGCGGCAGGATGGTGGTCTGGGTGGACGCGACCGCCGAGGTCAGCACCGTGAAGATGAGCAGCTTGGTGAGGAACCAGCCGGTGCCCGTGGTGCCGAAGACGGCACCGCCCAGGCCGGAGAGCACGTCCCCGGAGTTGGCCGTGTTGCCCAGACCGGTGCCCTCGGTGCCGATCCCGGCGAACGCCTGCGCGGACGTCGCCACCAGGGCGTAGATGCCCAGGAGGAGCACGGTGGAGACGACCGCCGCCCGTCCGGGGGTGTGCCTGCTGTCGGCGGTCTCCTCGTTGACCGCGACGGCGGTGTCCCAGCCCCAGTAGATGAAGACCGCGGCGAGGAGGCCCGCGGTCAGCTCCTTGGCCGAGGGCACATGGAGGGGGTTGAACCAGGAGGCGGAGACGTGGATCGCCGTCGGTGGCCCGTCGGTGTAAACCTTGACCAGGGCGGCCACCGCGAACAGGATCAGCACCGCCACCTCGGCGCACACCAGCCAGCGCTGGAGGGCCGCCGACACCTCGATACCCACGTAGCAGACCGCGGTCATCACGGCGATCCAGGTGACCCCCGCGACGGTGGTCCACAGCCGGTCCTCGGCGAGCGAGTCGAACCCCAGCAGCCGGAAGCCGTAGATGCCGGCGATCTCCGAGAGGTTCGCCATGGCGATGACGTCGGCGACGATGATGCCCCAGCCGCCCATCCAGCCGATGCGCGGGCCGAAGGCGCGGGATGCCCAGGTGAAGGTGGTCCCGCAGTCGGCGTCGCCCGCGTTGAGCTCCCGGTAGGCGTACGCGATCAGCAGCATCGGCACGAAGGCCAGCATCGTCACGACCGGCGCCTGAAGGCCGACGCCCGCGACGATCAGGCCGAGCGTCGCCGCCAGGCTGTACGCCGGAGCGGTGGAGGACAGGCCCATGGCGACCGAGGAGAACAGTCCCAGGGCACCGGCCTTGAGCCCCTTCTCGCCCGCGCCGGGGCCGGGCGCGAGCGGCGCGGCGGACTCGACCGGACCACCGAAGAGCTTCACCCCTGCATTCATCTCCGCTCGATCTGCATTCATCTCCGCATCTCGCCTGGAGAGCTCGCGCCCTCGAGGGAACTCATGATCGCCATTTTCCCCGTGGTCGATCAGGTCCGCCATACGATGACGCGCCGGGCGGGTGCGGGCCGCCACATGGGGGTAACACGCCACGGCCCGCCCGCACCCAGCGGTGCAGGCGGGCCGGACACAAGCGGCCGGCAGAACCACCTCAGCCAGGTGCGACGGAGAACCGTACCGGCGTCATCGGCGAATCCGTGCGAAAGTGGCCACCGTGTCAGTCCTGGCGGGCGGTCACCTCAATGAGGTGGTATCCGAACTGGGTCTTCACCGGCCCCTGGACCACATGCGTCGGGGCCGAGAAGACGACCGTGTCGAACTCGGGAACCATCTGCCCCGGACCGAACGAACCCAGGTCGCCGCCCTGTCGGCCGGAGGGGCACGTGGAGTGCGCCTTGGCGAGCTCGGCGAAATCAGCCCCGGCCTCGACCTGCGCCTTCAGCTCGTTCGCCTTGTCCTCAGAACTGACCAGAATGTGCCGCGCAGAAGCCCTAGCCATTATTTACATCCCTTCGAGTACATATCAACATCGCCGGGAAGACGCTCCGAGGGACCTTCTCAGGTGCGACGCCCACGGCACCGACCTGCCGTCGATCCCCTCGTCTCCCGTGAGCCGGCCTCATCGGACGGCCGCCAGCGCATCGTCTCACGTGCCACCCCCGCCACCGGGCCACCACGCCTTCACTTGCGAAACCGGCCGGGCCGGGGCCGGGAACCCGGGAGCTCACCGGCACGGCGGTCCGGCCCGGGGGCGCCCTCGACGCAGCGTCAGTGTTCTCGTCTCCCCCGGGTCGATGGTGAGCGAACGGCCGGGCAGGACGACCCTGACAGGGGATTCTTCCGAGTCCGGCACGCTGACGGTCAGTTGCTCGCCCCGCAGCCGTACCCCGATCCCCCAGTGTCCCCGGTAGCGGATGGTGAAGCCGAACTCGGACAGTTCGGGGAGCTCCACCGGGTCGAGCCGGAGGGCGTCTTCGCGGGTCTCCATCCCGGTCAGGCCGCGCTGCACCAGATCCAGGGTGCCGGCCATCGCGCCGAGGTGGATGCCCTCGGCCGTGGTGCCGCCCTGGAGGTCGGCGACGTCGCCCTCCAGGGCTTCCCTGCAGTAGAACCAGGCGTCGGCGCGGCGGGCCCGGACGAGTACCCAGCCGTGGACCAGCCCGCTGAGGGTGGAGCCGTGGCTGGTGCGGCGCAGGTAGTAGTCCACGGTGCGCTGCCACGTCTCGTCGGTGAGCTCGTATCCGAGGCGGGCGAAGACGGCGGACAGCTCGGCCGGTGAGAAGAGGTATCCGAGCATCAGTGCGTCCGCCTGCTTCGACGCCTGATACCGGTTGACGGAGTCGCCTTCGGCCTCCAGGATGCGGTCCAGCCGGCGGATGTCGCCGTACTGTTCCCGGTAGCCGTCCCAGTCGAGCTCGGCCAGCTGCTCGTAGCCCTCGAACTGGCTGATGACGCCTTGGTGGAACGGTACGCGCAGGTGACGGGAGACGTCTTCCCACAGGGACAGCTCCCCGGCGTCCAGGCCTCCGTGCTCCAGCAGCTCCTGCCGGCGCCGCGGCGGCAGGGCCCTGATCAGCTCCAGAGCGCGTGCGATGACCCAGGCAGCCGTGACGTTCGTGTAGGCGTTGTCGTCGATGCCGGGCCGCACGGCCCCGTGGTAGCCGTCGTGGTATTCGTCCGGCCCGACGACACCGCGGATCCGGTAGCGACCGCTCGCCGGATCGTGCTCCGCGCTCGCCGCCCAGAAGCGGGCGATCTGCAGCAGCATCTCCGCGCCCCTGGTGTGCAGGTACCCGGTGTCACCCGTCGCCTGGCAGTACTGCCACACGTTGTAGGCGACGGCGGAACCGACGTGGTGCTGGAGGCCGGAGTGGTCGGGCAGCCAGCGGCCGGAGCGCGGGTTGAGGTGCAGCGTCTGGGTCTCGTCCCGGCCGTCGCTGCCGCTCTGCCACGGGTATTTCGCCCCAGGACGGCCCGCTTCTCGTGCGGCCGCCACGGCCCTGGGCAGGCGGCGGTGGCGGTAGTCCAGCAGCGCGCGGGAGACCTCCGGGAAGTGCAGGTTCAGATAGGGCAGGACGAACAGCTCGTCCCAGAAGACGTGTCCGCGGTACGCCTCGCCGTGCAGCCCTCTGGCCGGCACCCCCACGTCCAGGTCGGCGGTGTGCGGGGAGAGCGTCTGCAGGACGTGGAAGAGGTGGAGCCGCAGGACCCGGCCCGCCTCCCCCGGCACGCTGAGGTCCGCCTGTCTCCACAGCTCTTCCCAGGCGGCCCTGTGGGAGCGCAGCAGTGTGTCGAAGTCAGGTGCTGACGATGCCCGTTCCACGGCGGCGGAGAGAGGGTCGCTGATCGCCCGGTCCCGGGAAGTGTGCAGTGCCACGCGCTTGTCCACGGTGGCGGACCGTCCGTCATTGAGGGTGAGTTCGACTTGCTGGGCAGCCTTGTGACGGTCACCGGTTCTGGAGAAGGACGTCGGACGACATCCGGTGGCGGTCGTGCGTTCTGCCATGCCGATGCCGATGTCCGAGGTCCTCGTGCGGCAGTACAGCCAGACCGTGCCGGGCTGCGCCTCGCCGGTGCGGAAGGCGGTGAGGTGGTTGCGGTCGAGGGCCCGGTAGCGGTGCACGTTGCCGTTGATGACGTACCCGTCGAGGCCGGATTCGACGTCGATCCGCCCGGACCAGCCCTCGGGGGTGAAGACGGTCCGCAGCGCCGCGAGGTGCGGGTCGCCCATGTGGACCAGCCTGCACTGCTCCACGCGCAGGACCCGTCCGCCGGGTCCCCGGTAGCGGAAGGACCGGGTCAGCGTGCCCTGGCGCAGGTGCAGGCTCTGCCGGTGGCCGGAGACCTCACACGTGTCCATCGAGAACCACGGGCCCGGCGTACCGTCCTCGGAGAGCAGACGGAAGCGCAGGAGCAGCCAGTTCGGCAGGTTGACCATGTCCTCGTTCTCGACGCGGCGGCCCGCCACGGTCGAGACCCGGCGGTCGTAGCAGCCGGCCGCGTACGTACCCGGGTAGTGCACCAGCCCGGCCCTGCTCTCGGGCGCCGCGCCGCGCGTGGCGAAGTAGCCGTTGCCGAGCGTGCACAGCGACTCCCGCAACCGCTCACCGTCCGGGTCGTAGCCTTCGTACTCCCACGTCCACTCCGGCATCACCGGCCTCGCTTCCCGTCCTCCGCACCAGGAGATCAGACGCCCGTGCCGTCGGTGGCCCCGTGTCACCCGTTCGGGCCGGTACTGACCCGTCCGGGCGCAACTTGCCCGGCCTCACTCGTCGCCCGAGAGCGCTGTCCGTATACAGGGTCAGTTTTCGCCGGACGCCCCCTCCCGCTCCTGATGCCCGGTGAGCGAAGGCACGAGCGTGCGAATGCTCGTCGTCAACGTCGACCTCCAGCTCACCACCTCCGCCCCGACCACGACCCCCTGAACCTCCGGCGGCACCCGGCCACGCGAGCACTGGATCCCGGAGGGCTGACGGGCTTCGGTCTCGCCGCCGCCCTGGGGTAGACTTGAAGAGTTCTTCAATTCACCAGTTGCCGTAATAGCCAAGTCGTTTCGGGTGTGGAGGTCTGGGTGGGCGGGTTCATCGAGGCGGCGCGGGGTCGGGTGCGCCGGGCGCGTACGACTCTCGATGCCGCGAAGGAAGCCGGGGACGCGCACGCGGTGGCCATGGCGGAGGACGAACTGGAGGACGCGCTGCGTATCGCCGAGGCACATGGCGTGGAAACGGAGGGCGAGCAGTGATGAGGGCGCCGGTTCCGCTGTACCAGGCGAAGGCCGAGTTCTTCCGGATGCTGGGCCACCCGGTCCGCATCCGGGTGCTGGAGCTGCTCCAGGACGGACCGAGGCCGGTGCGTGACCTGCTGGCCGAGATCGACATCGAACCGTCCAGCCTGTCCCAGCAACTCGCGGTGCTACGCCGCTCGGGCATCGTGACCTCCACCCGCACCGGCTCCACCGTCATCTACGAACTCGCCGGCGGCGACGTCGCCGAACTGATGCGAGCCGCTCGCCGCATCCTCACCGAAATGCTCAGCGGACAGAACGAACTCCTGGAAGAACTCCGCGGCGCCGAGACCGAGGCTTCGCAGTGACGTGGCGCCGCAGGCGCGCGTCGCCGACGGCAGCATGTGCGGGTTCCTCTCCTGTGTGGCGGCACGTCCTGACGGTTCCGCTGGTTCCGGAGGCTTTGCGGCAGGCACGGCACGATACGACGATGGCGCTTTCGGAGTACGGGCTCCCCCCGGACTCGGCCTTCGCCGGCGCTGTCCCACTGGTGGTGAGCGAGCTGGGCGCGAACGCCGTGCGGCACGCAGCTGACCAGCCCCCACAGCGGATGTGACCATCGCGGCCGGGGCCGGTCAGCTCGTCGTCGGCGTAGCCGCCGCTCCTTCAACGCGCGGAGAGACAAGTATCCCTGCGGGTCCTGGTCCGCATCTTCGTCACCCACCTCATAGCCGGCTTCATCTGGCTGCTGTTCTACCTCGGCGGTCACGCCGGCGGCCCGCAGGACAGCTCCCCGGCGCCTGCGGCTCGTGGGTGGGCGGCCATGGGTGTCCCCGGGGCACTGGTACGTACCCGGTGGGCAGCCAGGGCCGCGGGCAGGTCGGGGTGAACCGGTATGGGGAGCCTGGTCCGCGTCGCGGACGAGGAAATCGTCGGCAGGACGACTGCCAGGTCATCCCTCGTATGTGCCGTCCGGGTCTTCTTCCTGCTGTACGGGCGTCAGATCGGCAGGGAGATCCAGATGGTCTTGCCGCCGCCGTCGACGTCCCGCAGCACTGTGCAGCTGCCGCACAGCTCCGCGGTCAGCTCGGCGATGAGGCGGAGCCCGCCGGTGCAGGCTGCGAAGCGTGCCGGGTCGGGCTGGTGGGGGTGACGGTCGTGGACGCCGAAGGCGAGGGTCTCCGGACCGGCGGCGTAGGTGACGGTCACCTGAGGTGAGACGGCTGCCGTGTGCCGGACGGTATTGGTGACGAGCTCGCTGAGCATGAGCAGTGCCGGGCCGAAGGCCTGGTGGCGGGGGTTGATGCCCCAGGACTCGACGTAGATCATCTCCGCGGTGCGGCGGGCCAGGGCCACCGAGGCGGGCACGGTGGGGCAGACGAGCACGGACCGGAACGGCAGGGAAGCGGACAGTTTCATGAAACCGTGGACCGGGTCGTGCCGCCGGTGGTGCCGGACGCGTCGGCGGCGTGGGCGAAGCGGAAGGCGGTCACGGCCTGCGGATGGATGCGCAGGAGGGTGTCGTGGGGGCCGTGGGCCCAGCCGGGGAGAGTGCGGCGGTAGTGGGCGGCTTCGTCCGGGCTGGTGATGACCTCGGCGAGACCACCGGCTGTCACCGCCCAGCCGGTCCCGGTGTTGGGGTGGAGGTAGTCGCAGTGGTAGGTGACGGTGACACGCCCGAAGAGGGCTGCGCCGGGGGCCGGGGTGCGGACGATCAGGCGCCCGTACTCCAGAACGTGGCATGCGGGGCGTACGGCGACGCCGCCCCGCTGCTCGTAGACGATGCGGCCCTGGGCGACACCGCCGAGCAGGTACCAGGCCTCCTCACCGGACACCTCGAACATGCGGCGGAGCGAGGGAGAAGTGGCCATCGGGAAGACTCCTCGGTGATCACGGCTACGGGGGCGTGCGAGCGCGCCTGGGCCGGGACGGCAGGGGCGGGGGGCAGGATTCCGGCGCTGCGCAAACGGTTGCGTGCTGCGGCGACGGCTTCGGAGGTGTCGGCGTAGTCGTCGCCCGTGGCCGCCCGGAGCAGGCCGAGGGCGCCTACCGAGTCGAGGACCCGGCGCCGGCCGGGGCGTATGCCGGAGGGCAGGGCAGTGATGCCGCGAGACCTGGTCCAGATGGGCCTGCTCGGCCACCGCCCTCAGGGCGAGCGCGCCGGCGACGAACGGTCGCGAGCTCGCGCCGGTACGGACGTTGACGGCGGTGCGGGCTATCGCGCCGGTGGCCGGGACGCCGCCGAACAGCGGGGCCGCCAGGTTGGCGAGGCCCTGGCCGAACAGCTCCTTGTCGCGGTCGTGCTTCTGCCCGGCGGTCATGCCGTCGGCGACGGACGCCGACAGCAGCGAATCCAGCGCGGCCAGGGCCGCCACTGCCACGGCGGGCGCCAGCAGTGAACCCAGTGCTCCGAGGTCCAGGAAGGCGAGCGACGGGACGGGAAGCCCCGCGGGCAGGTCCCCGATCGGACGGGCCGCGTCCAGGTGACACAGCTGCGCCACGACGGTGGCGCCGGTCACCGCGAGGATGGAGAAGGGGACGGCGGGCCGCCACCGCGCACCGATCAGCATGACCGCGGCGACCGCAGCGGCCAGTCCGACGGCGGCCCGGTTGGGCGCCTCGACGAAGGCGTCGACCGCACGCCAGGTGGCCACGAGGACCTGGCCGCCCTCGGGCTCGGCCACCCCCAGCACCTTCGGCACCTGCTGCAGCCCGATCACGCACACGATGCCGAAGGGGAAGCCTCCGACCACGGGGGCCGGCACGTACCGCATGTGGCGTCCGGCGCGGGCGAGGGCGAGCGCGGTCAGCATCGGTCCGGCGAGCAGACCGGCCATGAGGACGCCGCCGGGGCCGTACGGGGCGACGATGGGCACCAGGACCACCGTCATGGCGCCCGTGGGCCCGGACACCTGGAGATTCGACCCACCGAATACCGCGGCCGGCCCGCCCGCCGCCACCGCGGTGGCAAGCCCCGCCTCCGCGCCCAGGCCGGAGGAGACCCCGAACCCGAGGGCGAGCGGCAGGGCCACGATCGCCACCGTCGGCCCGGGCAGCAGATCACGGCGTGGGCTGCGGCCCGTGCCCGCCGGCTCGGCGCGGGCAGGCAGTACGGAACGCACCCGGGCCCACGCCCGGGCAGCAGGAGAGTTCACCGAGCACCGGCCTCGGTCTCGGCGCCGCGGAGTTCTTCCAGGAGTTCGTTCTGTCCGCTGAGCATTTCGGTGAGGATGCGGCGAGCGGCTCGCATCAGTTCGGCGACGTCGCCGCCGGCGAGTTCGTAGATGACGGTGGAGCCGGTGCGGGTGGAGGTCACGATGCCCGAGCGGCGTAGCACCGCGAGTTGCTGGGACAGGCTGGACGGTTCGATGTCGATCTCGGCCAGCAGGTCACGCACCGGCCTCGGTCCGTCCTGGAGCAGCTCCAGCACCCGGATGCGGACCGGGTGGCCCAGCATCCGGAAGAACTCGGCCTTCGCCTGCCACAGCGGAACCGGCACGGAACCCTCAGCCTCTCGCCTCGCCGAGCCTCCTGCGCGGAGGCAACGTCCGACGCTGCGCCCCGGCTACCTGCAGGCACAGCCAAACCATCATGTAGCGAATTGAAAAATTCTGCAATTCGTCATCCCTGCGGGCGCCGGGCTACAGTGGCCCGGTGATCGAGAACCTGCCCCCGTGCCCCGAATGCTCCAGTGCGTACACCTACGAGATGGGCGCATTCCTGGTCTGCCCCGAGTGCGGCCACGAGTGGTCTCCCACGGCCGCCGATCCCGCGGGCGACACCGAGGACGGGGTGATCAAGGACGCGGTCGGCAATGCACTCGCCGACGGAGACACGGTCACAGTGATCAAGACCCTGAAAGTCAAGGGCCACCCGACCGGGATCAAGGCCGGCACCAAGGTGCGCAACATCCGCCTCGTGGACGGTGTGGCCGGCCACGACATCGACTGCAAGATCGACGGCTTCGGCGCCATGCAGCTCAAGTCCAGCGTGGTCAAGAAGGCCTGACCAAATACGTCAGCACGCCTATTGGACTCTTCCCGTGACCGGGCCGGGTGGCCTGCGTTGCTCTAGTCGTGATGCCCGGGTCGCTGCACGGGAAGGGCCGGTCGCCCTGTCGCGCCCGATGCCGACCTGACGGAACTACGCGAACACGGTCCGGAACCGGCGCGCTGCCGCTGTCACCGCGGCCGCACCGGCCGGCTGGAGACGAGGACGGCCATGCCTGACACACCCCGCAGGATCCTTGTCTCCGGCGGCACCAGCGGTATCGGGCGTGCCTGCGTCGAACGCCTCGCCTCCCGCGGGCACCGGCTATGGGTCCTCGGCTCGCGCGAACCCGGGCTGCGAGCCGTCCGGGAAGCCGTGCCACTGGCCGGGAGCAGCCGCTGCGACGTCGCCGACGCCGACGCCGTTGAGGGCGCGGTCGCCGAGGCGGTGGCCGAACTCGATGGTCTCGACGGGGCGTTCGTCAACGCCGGCATCGACGGCCTCGGCGTCCCGGCGGCCGATGTCGACGTCGCCCACTTCCGCCGGGTCCTGGACGTCAACGTCATCGGTGCGTTCCTCGTGGCCCGGGAGACCGCCAAGGCCATGAAAGGCCCGGCTTCGATCGTCATGAACGCGTCCGTCAACGCGCTCCGTCCGGAGACCGGGTTCGTCGACTACAACGCCAGCAAGGCCGCCGTCGTCAGCATCGCGCGTACCATGGCGATCGAACTGGCACCGCAGGGCATCGCGGTGACGGCTCTGTGCCCCGGCTGCTTCCCCACCCCCATGACGGCCCCGTACCTGGACGACCCGTCCACCCGAGCCGGGCTGCTGGCGAGAATCCCGGCGGGACGCTTCGGCCGGCTCGACGAGGTCGCGGCGCTCGTGGACTTCCTGCTGACCTCGAATGCCGCCTACATGACCGGTGGCGTCATCACCATGGACGGCGGGGCCAGCGTCTGACCCCTTCGGCGCCAACATGCAAGTCACCGCCATTGCGGCGGGCGCACTGAACGTCTCGATCGGCCTCGGCCCCGACCCTGAAGCCCCTGCCACACCACGCCCCCCGGACACGTGCACCGCCTCCATCGCACCGGCAACGGACACGGCATCTCAGCCACTTCCCTCAGGACGTTGAGCGCCGCGAGCTTGCGGGTCGACGGTGCTTCCCCGGTCAGCTCGCCTGCGGTCTCGTTGCGTCTGAGATTGCACCGGACGTGTATGCGCCCCTCGCGTTCTTCGAAGACCGGTGCCCACACCACCGGCGGCTCACCCAGGGGCGCGACATGGCCCTGTCATAGGTGCATCAAACTCGTGGCCCGCTGGGAGGCGACCGTTCTCGTTGCCATCGTCAACGAGTGGTTGTGGCGTACTGGTCCGACGACAGCTCGAACACCCGTACTCGCCGGCCATAGGCGGGGTTGACGGTCTCCCGGACCGGACGCATCCCCAGTTTGGTCATGATCCGTTCGGAGGCGTCATTGCCCACTTGAGCGATGCTGACGATCCGTTCCAGTCCTCGCTCTTCGAACCCGAACCGTACAGCGGCGGCAGCGGCCTCGGTGGCCAGGCCCTGCCCCCAGTGGGAACATCCCAGCCGCCAGCCGACCTCGACCGCCGGCAGTACCTCCGGCAAGAAGCGGGGCACCGAAAGGCCGGTGAACCCGGCCAGCTCGCCGGTGGACCGGATCTCCACGGCGAACAGGCCGAAGCCCTGTGACTCCCACTCGCTCTCCCATGCCTGGACCCCGTCGCGAGTCTGCTGCTCGTCACGGACGCTGCCGTCACGGATCCACCGCATGACCTCGGGGTCGGCGTTGACGGCAGCCATGGGCACAACGTCTTCCTCGCGCCAGCGACGCAGAATCAAACGGGGAGTCTCCAGCATGACCATCCCATCATTCTGGATCACCAAATGGGCTCTCCGCCATCCTCGCCGTGGTCGGCCTCGCCGGTCTTCCACACGTCGCCCGTTCTGCCGGGGTCAGGTGCGGGGTGGAAGCCTGGTACGGGGCGCCGGCGTGGCCTTCGCTCAGCCCTCGGCGGGGAGACCGGGCGTCGGCGCCCTTTCCGTGGCGTGTCGCTGAAGGTCGCTCAGTGCCGGGCGCCAAACACTGCGGCGACGTTGTCCCGGTAAGTGAGCGCGGCCCGGCCAGTGCCGCCCAGCTCGTAACGGGGCGGTCCCGCCGCGGTCGAGGGAAGGGCCGGTCAGCCGAGGTCGGGCACGGCGGCGATGGCCTTGCCTACGGGCTCGGGCCGGGTGCGGATGGCGGCCGTCGCGGTCAGGAACGCGGCCAGCGTGATGAAACCGGCCGTCAGGAAGGCCTCGCGGTAGCCCTGTGTGAAGGCAGCACGGGCCAGCTCCTCAGCGGGCACCCGGGCCGTGCCGGGGCGGCGCTCCCATTCCCTGGCCGCGTTGCCGGCAACGGTGACGAGGGCCGTCAGGCCGAATGAACCGCCGATCTGCTGGGAGGCGTTGAGCAGGGCGGAGGCGATGCCGCGATCCTCGGGCCGGACCGTGGCCACGGTGATGAGGGTGAGCGGGACGAAGCTCATGCCCACACCAGCAGACGTCATCACGAACGGCCCGAGCAGGTCCAGGTAGCTGCTGTGGGTGGTCACCGTGGTGGCCCAGAACAGCCCGGCGGTGATGACCAGGGGGCCGGTGGTGACGGCGAGCCGGGTGCCGGTCCGGTCGCCCAGGACCCGTGAGACCACGGTGGCCACGACGACCAGGGTCACGGTCAAGGGCAGGAAGACCACGCCTGACCGGAGCGGGCTGTAACCGAGGACGTTCTGCTCGTACTGCGTGGTGAAGAAGAACATCGCGAACATGACAGCACCGATGGCCATCATGATGGCGTAGGTGCCGGAGCGGTTGCGGTCGCGGAAGAGGCGGAGCGGTACCAGGGGCTGCGAGGCAACCCGTTCGATCAAGAGGAAGCCCGCGAGCAGGATCGCAGCGCGACGAGGAGCTGGCGGCGTTCGGGCCGGGCCCCCCGAGCGTCCGCTGGCGAACTGCACGACGAGTGGCAGGTCTTCGCCCGCCGCTACCTCTCAGAAACCTCCATGGCCTAACTCCTCACCGCCCACCCCACCGAGAACGACCGCCGGCTTCCCGCGCCTGAACCGAATCAGCTCGGCCAGTGACTGCACCACTCGGCGAGACACGGCCCGTGGTCGGCAGATGCCACAGCGGGAACCGTCCCGTGCGACGGGACTCACCGGGAGTCCGAGGTGCAGGGAGGCGTACAGCCAGACTATGACCAAGGCAGGAGACGTCCAGATCACGCTACTGATAGCAGGACCTCGCTCGGCATGCGGGCAACATTTTGATGACTTAACATGAAAAATAGCGCCTGCTAGTCGACTACTGCTCGAGCAGGAAAGCAGGATCACGTCATGTACATGATACGCGAGGTCTACCAAGCCGAACGCGGGAAGGCGCCGGAGATCGTGGCGGCGTTCAAGACCCTCACCAAGGTGTTTGAAGAGGCCGGGTACGCGAACCGGCGAATCTACGTCGATTACGCCGGTCCCATGGATACGGTCGTCTGCCAATGGGAATTCGACAGCCTCGACCAGTACTTCACCATGGAGCGAGCGTTCTTCGTGAATCCAGATGAGAACGCCCAGTCACTGATCGATACGTTTAACAGCAACGCGGCATCCGGCTACAAGGAGATCTACGAGGTCATCCAGTAACGGATCGCCCTGGGCGACAGAGGCCACCGTCACCCGCGCATTCCCGGGTCGCTCACCGGGATGCCATCGCCTGGCGGACCTGCTGCGGATGTTCGGCCGCGAGGGCCACCCGACCCCGCTGGGTACCGCGTTCGCCGAGTACGGGCGCATCGACAAGACCATGCACCTGCTCGCTCTGGTCGACCCGGTCGACGACACCTACCGCCGGCTGATGAACCGGCAGCTGACCGTGCAGGAGTCGCGCCACCGGCTGGCCCGCGCGATCTGCCACTGCGGCCGCGGCCAGATCCGCCAGGCGTACCGCGAGGGCCAGGAGGACCAGCTCGCCGCCCTCGGCCCGGTCCTCAACGCCGTGGTCCTGTGGAACACCCGCTACCTGGACGTCGTCGTCGCCCAGCTCCGCACCGAGGGCCACGACATCAAGGACGAGGACCTCGTCCGCCTCTCCCCGCTCAAGGACCGGCACATCAACTTCCTGGGTCGCTACCTGTTCAACATCACAGCCAGCGGCCCCGGCCAGGGCCTGCGTCCCCTCCGGGACCCGGATGCCTTTGCGGACGACGCGGACGACGAAGGCTGACGAGGACTGCACCTGGACTCGCCGCCGGATCGCTCTCGGCCTCTTCGGACGTGGGGCGCCCATCATTCCGACCTGTTGGATGGCTGAGTTCGCGGCTCATGCCTGACGGTGTTCCGGATTCGACGTATGGATACCGTTTTCGAGCGTGCGAATGACAGTGGAGACGATGCCGTGCCTCGGCAGCCCACAGGCCTCGGCGTCCTGGTACCCGGTGTACACCAGCGACCAGAGCACACGTTGGATCCAGGCGGGAGTGACGTCCGGGTCGAAGGCGCCTTCGGCTTGCCCGCGCTTGATGAGAGTGAGCACGGGGTCATCGAGAGGCTCCGGTGTCTTTGCTGCGCCGCGGCCTTCCAGAACGCGTGGATCGCCGAAGAGGAACACCAGCCGGTCGCCGACCGCCACCATCGCCGTGACCAGCCTGCGCATCGCCTCGATGGGGGAGCCCTGGTCGATGGCCGCGCCGGCCACCGACTCATCGATCGCCGCGATGGAGTCCTCGATGGCTGCGCTGATGAGCCCGGTGCGGTCGGAGAAGTGGCGGTGCAGTGTCGTGCGGCCGACGCCGGCGGCGTCCGCGATATCCGCCAGCGTGGCGTGATAGTCACGGCCGAGCACAGAGGCGGCCGCGCTGAGGATGGCGCGGCGTGTACGACTGCGCGTTCGTGCTCCCGCGGCCTCGGATCCAGACTCCTTCATACTGGTCACTGTACTACCGAACCCCAATAAGTTACATCGCTGATCATTAATGGAACATCAATGTTCCATTAGGTGATACGTTTGCCCCCCTGGTGACCTTGCTCAGAGGAGGAACGGCGATGGCCCGCGGAGACCGGCGTCACCCTGAGAACGTGGCCGGAGACTGGTTCGTCGACGACCGCTGTATCGGCTGCGGAGGTTCGGTCTCGCTCGCGCCGACTCTGTTCGGGCTGGCAACCGACGGCGAGCATTTCGTCATGACCCGCCAGCCGGCCACCGAAGACGAGATCCTGCAGGCACAGCTCGCCGCCGAGGTGTGCCCGTCCCGGTCGATCGGCACCGAATCCGGCGTGACGTGGCGGCGACACCACCCCTTGGAGATCACACCCGGCACCTGGCGGACGGGCTCGAACTCGCCCAAAACCGCAGGCGGCAACGCATTCCTCGTGCAGCGCACCGAGGGCAACCTCCTCGTCGACGCGCCGCGCTTCACCCCGTCGCTCCGCGCCTGGATGGAATCGCTCGGTGGAATCACGGCGATCTTGCTGACGCACCGCGACGACGTCGGCGACGCCGAGCGCTATGCCGACGCATTCGGCTCTGAAGTGGTCATCCATGCCGCCGACGCTGACGCCGCCCCATTCGCAGGCCGGATCCTGAGAAGTGCCGAGACCTGCGAGGTTGCCGCCGGCGTGCTGGCGATCCCCACCCCCGGGCACACCGAGGGACACGTTATGTACCTGAATGACGATGGCACCCTGTTCACCGGCGACTCGCTCGGCTGGGACCCCTATCGTCATGACCTCAGCGCAGAACCGTCCGTGTGCTGGTACTCCTGGCCCGCCCAGGTCGGCTCACTCCAGCGGCTCGACGGCTTCGATTTCGCACGGGTCGTTCCCACCCACGGCACGATGAGCCCGACGCTCGAACCGGGCGACATGCGCCGGCGGCTGCAGGCGCTGGTCGCCCGCCTGCAGCGTGACCTGGCGGACGAGTAGCACGCTCCACTCGCACGGGTTCGCGTCAGCGCCGCGAACCCGTGCGAGTGGAGCGTGAGGTGGGGGCAGTCGGACGGTTCCCGCGTCGTCCCGAGTCTGGACCGCTACGGCCGCGGCCTCCAGGACCTCATCAACATGGTCGCCGAACTGCGCGAGCATGGGATCGGCTTCACCTCGCTGCACGAGAACCTGGACACCACCACCCCCGGCGGCCGGCTCGTCTTCCACGTCTTCGCCGCGCTGGCCGAGTTCATCCGCGAGCTCATCGTCATCGGCGCCAACGAGGGCCTGGCCGCCGCCCGCGAGCGCGGCCGGGTCGGCGGGCGCCCGAGCGTCGCCACCGAGGAAGTCATCCGCGCCGCACGCGATCTGCTGCCTGACCCCGGCCGCTCGATCACCTCGATCGCCAAGCTGCTGGGCGTCTCCCCAGGCACCCTCTACAACCCCATCCCGGACCTGCGCGAGCTGCGCGCTGGCGCCGTGCCCCGTCAGCTCGAAGCGCCGACGAGGTAAGCCAATTTCAACATGATCAATCTCAGCGGCACTTTCTGTACCGCAACTACTCACACCCGGATGTCCGTGGTCAGCACGTGCCCGGTCAGACCGACGGCCGCCGCGAGCGCTTCCGGGATAGAGGGGCCACCCGCCCCCACTTCCCAGCAGCGCGAGCCGGCCCTGACCCCCAGTCGATCGAAGTGCCCGCGCGTCACACCGTCGAACAGCTCGGCCGGCCAAACGAATCGCTCGCCCGCCTCGGCGCACGCGTGCGGCCCCCACAGCCGGCGCACCACGCGCGGGGTCCCACCCGACACACCCTCATGAACCGGACACCATCCGACTACGCCGAAGCCCTGGTCGGCCTGGGCGAGCAGAGCAGCAAAGGCCGTTCCCAGGTACCGTCGATCGCCCAGTTCAGCAGCCGCGTGTAAGCGCCCTTTCACGAGCTGTACTTCTCCGGCAGATGGACTCACTGCGCCCCGGTCTGGAACTTCCAGGCGATCGCGTCGATCACCTCACGGTGATCACGCCACCGACGTCTACGTCTGGCCACCTCTTCCTGCCGCAGCAGGTGGAGTATGGCCACCCCCTCCCCACACGCTCCAACTCCCAACTCACTCCCCAGAATCGTCGTGGCAAGCCTCATCGGGACCACCATCAAGTGCTACGACCGCTCATTCAAGTAGAGCTCTGACCTGCGGGTTCACCTTCTGGGACGCGACGGAGTCAGCTCCGAGATCCACAGGCCAGGCAACGGGTGCACGAGATACTTGCCACCGATCTGATGACACAGCGAGACTTGCGGAAGACCTCCACTTCGCGACAGGCCTCACTGCAAGAAGAGGCAGACATCAGCCCGCAGACCTCACCGCTGCTACGAGTGCCCGACGACAGCCGGCGCCCCCTCGAACCCGCGACCGGACGCCCTCTGGTACACGGCCAGTTGGGCCTCCGCGACGCGGTCCCAGTCCAGGTGGCGCACGTGTCCGGGGCCGGCCACCCCCAGTGCGGCGCAGCGGGCCGGGTCGGTGACGAGGGCGGTGAGCGCGGCGGCGTAGGCGTCGATGTCCTCCGGGGGTACGCGGATGCCGACGTGGTCGGTGACGAGGGAGCGCAGGCAGGGGATGTCGAAGGCGAGCACGGGGGTGCCGGTGGCGAGGGCTTCGGCGGCGACCATGCCGAACGTCTCGTAGCGGCTGGGGACGCACACCAGCCGCGCCGTGGCGAGCAGGTCGAAGCGGGCCGGGCCCGTCACCCGGCCCAGCCAGTGGACGCGGGCGGTGATGCCGAGCTCTTCGGCCAGTACCCGGGCGGCGTCCGCGTGCGGCCCGTCGCCCGCGATGTGCAGGTCGGCGGTGATGCGGGGGGCAGCCCGGGCGTAGGCGCGCAGGAGTAGATCGAGGCCTTTGGAGCTGGTCTCCAGGCGGCCCAGGTAGAGCAGGTGGTCGCCGCGCGGCGTCGTGCGGTGGGTGAAGGCGGCCGGGTCGACGCCGTTGGGGACGACCTCGACCCGCGCGGCAGGGTTGCGTCGCGCCAGCTCAGCGCCGAGGTCGGCGCTGACGGCGACGAGCGTGGTGTGGGAGGCGAGGCCGAGGCGCTCGACGCGGTGGAACGGAAGGTGGTACTCGCGTCCCTTGTCCGCCGCGGCGAGCCACTGGACGAGGCCGACCACCGGCCGTCGCGTCAGGTGGGGGATGCAGACGGACGAGAAGGGTGCGGCGAAGTCCTCCACGATCACATCCGGGGCGTGGCGCCGGACCAGGCGGCCCAGGCCGACCACGATCGCCGCGAAGTAGGCCAGTTGGGAGGCGAAGCGGCTGCGGGCGAGAGGGCCGGGGTGGGCAGGCAGCGGTACGTAGTGAACGCCGTCGAGGACCGTGGCCGTGGCGCCGGGCCAGGGGGCACAGACAACGGTGACCTCGACGCCTCGTGAGACCAGGCGCCGGTTGACCTCGTGGGTACGGACCGAGCCGCCGCCCGCCCCGGGCCGGCGGGGGTCCTCGAAGCCCAGGTGGAGCACGCGGTACGGGCCGGGGCCGCGCCGTACGGGCCGGGCGGCGATCGCGCCCAGGCACAGGACCAGCACGGCCGCCCCGGCCCAGGGCAGGGGGTGGGGGCGCAGGGCGAAGAGCGCGGCGGCTGCCAGGGCACCCGCCGCCAGCGGACCGAGGGCGCCGGCCAGGGGCCCGAGGCCCGGCACGCGGCGCCGGGCCCGTACCAGCAGCGCGGCCGCCACGGCGCCGGTGACGGCTGCCGAGCACCAGGCGAGGCGGAGGGGTGAGACGGCCGCGACGGCGTACAGACCCCCGCCGAGCAGGCAGGCCACTGCCAGTGGCGCGACGGCCCGCCGGGCCGGGCCCCATACCTGGAAGACCACGCTGACCAGCACGGTCGTGGCGCTCGCCGCGCCGGCGAGGGCGAGCGGTGGCAGCAGCGCGGCCGAGGTGCCGTACTGCGGGGGCAGGACGAGCGCCAGCACCGCGTCGGGGCAGCTCGCCACGAGCACGGTGACGGTGATGCTCCCGATCCAGTGCAACCGGAGCACCGGACGGAGCTGCCCGGCGCCGTCCCGCGCGCTGATGCCCACGAGTTGGGAGAAGACGACGGTGGCCAGAGCGGTGGAGAGGAACAGCGGGATCCGCGCGAGCACGAGAAGTGCCTGGTAAGGCGCCAGTTCGCCGGATCCGCTCCGTACGGCTGCGGCCACCACCACGTCCAGGGTGAAGAGCACACAGCACAGAAGCTGGATGCCGCCCACGGACAGCGCCCGCCGCCACAGCCCGGAACCACAGGGCCCACCGGACGGCACGTGCGGTCCGCCCACCAGGTCGGGGCGCAGGGCGAGCAGTCCGAGGGCCGAGGCGACGGCCGCACCGACGGAGAAAGCGCTGATCGCCCCGGCGGCGCCCCAGCCGGCGAGGACGGCCGCAGCCGTGACGGCGATCCGCACGGCCACCTCGCCGAGTCGCAGGAACCCGAGTGCGGCGAATCGCCGACAGCCCTGGAGGTAGCCGGCTCCGACGGAGTTGACCCATATCGCGACGCAGGACGCCGCCATGCCGGCCAGCGGGCCCGGCCCCGCGTACGGGACGACGGCGCCGCACGCAACGACTGCGCACATCAGGGCGAGGCCGAGGGAGAGGCGGAGACAGAAGCGCACCGAAGTGCGCCGCCGCGGGCTGCCCGCGACGTCCAGCGCGACTTCCCGGGCGAGCACCCACGGCACGGTGGCCCCGGCGAGGGTCCCTACGCTCAACAGCACTGAGGACAGGGCGGAGTAGACGGTGTAGTCGGACGCGGACAGCGCGTGGACCAGAAAGACCGAGAGCCCGTAGTTGCCCACGCCGACCAGCGCGGCGGAGGCGGTGAGGAGCATGGCGCCGCGCGTCACGCCCCGCTCCGGTGCGGGGCCGCCGGTGGTCGTCCCACGGTCGAGCGTGGCGGTGCCGGTCACGGCCGGCTCTCCGTTCCGGTCGATGCGGGGGCAAGGAGCGACCGGACGTCGTACACCCGCAACGCACCCGTCGTACGGCCCGGTTCGCTGTGCACGAGCCGTCCCTTCCGCAGGACGGTGGACGACAGCCCGCCGTCGATCCGCGCGTATCCCTGCGCCAGCAGCTCGGTGGAGACCACGACGTAGTCGACGCGGTCGCGACGGAGGTCGGACAGGGTGTGCCAGTCCCCCAGGCGGGCTCCGGGCAGGACGAAGGAGGCGCCCTCGTCGGTGGCAGCGATCACGCTGCCGGAGGGGACGTGGGTGCGGGTCCAGGCCAGGGTCCGCCGCAGGGCGTCGTCGTGCCGGGTGTGCACACGCGCCCAGACGACGGCGTTCAGGATGAGTGCGGCCGCGGTGATCGCTGCCGCGGCCCACACGGCGGGACGGCGGGTTCGCAGTGGGGGGAGGAGGCCGGCGGCGAGCGCGAGCGCGGCGATGCTGGTGACGAGAAGCGGGTAGAACATCTGCTCCTCGACGGTGCCCAGCGTCACCGCATAGGTCAGGTGGAGCAGGGTGCAGGACGCCCATGCGGTGACGAGCGTCCTGCCGGGGCCGCCGCCCGTGACGTGCCGTCGCCGGCGGATCCCGGACCACACGAGCCAGAGGGTGGCGGCGCAGCCCAGCACGATCAGCACGTAGGGCACGGCGAACTGGCCGAGCTGAGCGACGAGCCGGTCGGTGAAGCCCACCGCCCCGTCGTGGCTGTTGAAGCCCGAAATCTGTTTCAGGCCCAGCGCCCGGGCGACGCCGTCGCTCTTCTGCGCCCACCATGGCCGCCACTCCCCGCAGGCCGCCACCGTGACGACATACACCGCGTACCCGGCGAGGGTGACGGCGGCGGCCGTCAGCCGCATCCGCCGCACCGTGCCGCGCGCGGCCAGTGCCAGCACGGTGACCGGCACGAACGTCTCCAGCGCGTAGGGCTCCTTGGTGGTGACCGCGACGGCGAACAGCAGACCCGCACCCACGCCGGTGGCCGTCCGGCCCCGCCCGGTGGCCGGAGTGCGGGCGAGCAGCAGCATGCCGAGCGCGGTGGCTGCCGTGGCTTGCGCCTCGAGCATGACCCGGCTGTCGAACCGGTTCAGGAACGGGTCCAGGGCGAGCAGAAGCCCGGCCGCCACGGCGATCGGCCCCCTGACGCCGGCGCGGCGCAGCAGGGCCGTCACCGCGGCCACGGTGACGGCCCCGCAGATCGCGATGACCGGGCGCAGCGTGAGGACGAGGTGGAGCAGGTCGCCGGAGGTGCTGCCACCGACGCGGAGGGCGGCTGCGAGCAGGGCGAAGAGGGCGGGCGGGTGGAGGGCGAAGTACCCGCCCTGGAAGGTGAGGCCGCGGCCGCTCGCGAGGTTGTCGCTGATGGCGGTGTAGTACAGCTCGTCGACGAAGACGTCGTAGGAGCGTCCGGTCGCGGCGAGTCGCAGGGCGAGCGCGAGGGCGAAGAGGAAGCCGAGGGCCGGGACGGCGCCGCGCCGGCGGCGCGCCGGCTGCGGCCGCGGGTGCACCTGCGGCAGTGGCGGGTGAGTCTCCCAGCCGAGCAGGTCCGCGTGGCGGGCGAGCCGTACGGTGACCCGCTCGTCGGTGGGGTCCACGCCGATCCGTGACAGCACGGACCGGGCGTCGTGCTCGTCGGCGCCCGGCAGCAGCAGGCGTCCGGGGCCCGGACCGGTGGTGGCGATCAGGTCGGTGGCGCGCAGCGAGCCGAGGTCGGCGCGCCGGAGCAGTCCGGCGGGTGCGGTGACAAGTGCGCAGGCGTCCGTGAGGGTACGGCGCTCGGCGCGTGTGCCCGCGCGCAGCCGTCCGTCCTCGGCGGTCAGCACGGAGAGCAGGTGGCCGGCGGTGGCGGCCCAGGTGAACTTCGCGGCCCACGAACGGCACGCGGCGTCCCGGCGGCCGGCCTCCGCGGGGTCCTCGACGGCGCGCAGGGCCTTGGCGAGCCCGGCCGCGAGCTCGTCCTCCGGCCCCAGGAGCCAGCCCGTGACGCCGTCGCGGACCGTGTCCCGGAGCCCGGGAACGTCGTGGGCGAGGGCGGGGACCCCGGCGGCCGCCGCCTCCATCACCGACAGTCCCCAGCCCTCGGCCAGCGAGGCGGTGGCGGTGATCCAGGCGGAGTCGACGAGGGCGTCCCGCGTCTTGTCCGGCACCCGGCCGTGCAGGACGACGGCGTCGCCGAGCCCCAGCTCGGCCACGAGCCCGTGAAGTTCTTCGCGGGCCTCTCCGTCCCCGACGATGTGCAGCTCCGCATCCGGCAGTTCGCGCCGGAGCGCGGGCATGGCACGGACGAGAAGGCCGATGCGTTTCTGTGTGACCAGCCGGCCCACGCACACGATGCGGGGAACGCCGGCCCGGTGGCGGGGAGGGCCCGCCGGCCCTGACGAGCACGGGTCCGGGAGAGCCGCCGGGCCGGGCGGCTCCAGCCCGGCCGGGGCGAGGTGGACGGGGCCGCGCAGACCGAGCCGCCCGCGGACGTCGGCGCGGGTGGACGGCGACACGGCGCAGACGGCGCGCCGCCCGTACACCAGGCGGCTGCCCCGGCTCTCCAGCCATCGTCCG
Source organism: Streptomyces aureoversilis (assembly GCF_042657885.1). Lineage (NCBI taxonomy): Bacteria > Bacillati > Actinomycetota > Actinomycetes > Kitasatosporales > Streptomycetaceae > Streptomyces > Streptomyces aureoversilis. The sequence goes on along the minus strand of NZ_JBHSKJ010000001.1, from coordinate 526,233 downwards.
ACGGCGGCGGGCGGGCGGGGGAACCACAGGGCGAACTGCCCCTGGTGGACGTGGTGGACGAGCAGGACGACGGGGGTGCGCCGACGCAGGACGAGCGGCGCGAAGAAGGGTATGCCGTTTTGCGAGTCGATCACCCCGGCGATGGAGCGGCGGTGCCACAGCAGCCAGAGCAGGGCGAAGGGGTAGACGGTGAAGCGACCGCCGCCGCGCACCACGGTGCCGTGGTCAGTACGGTCACGGCGGGCGGTGCCGCGGGGACGGGCGGTCAGACAGGTGACCCGGACGCCCGCTCCGTGCAGGTGCCGGGCGACCTCCTCGCAGTACAGCTCGGCGCCGCCGGCCTGCGGATGACGCCCGTCCCGCCAGTTGCAGACCACGACGTGACGGCCCTGCCAGTGCCGGACACCGGGGAAGGCGGAGTTCAGGTTCATGCCACTCCCCCGGCGGAGCGAGCCGGGCCGCCCGGTAACGCCCTGCGCAGCCGCCACAGCTCTCCGGCCACCCGGCGGCCGTCGGCGAAGGGACGGAAGCTGGAGCCCTGCTGGTCGCTCCATACGACGGGGAACTCCGTCAGGCTCAGCCCGAGGGCACGGGCCCGGGCGATCACCTCGAGGTCGAAGGCGAAACCGGTGGTCGTGATGGCTGCGAAGATCCGGCGAGCGGCCTCGGCGTCGAAGAACTTGAAGCCGCACTGGGTGTCCCTGACCGGTCCCGACAGGTTCCGCGTCAGCAACCGGAATCCGGCTCCTCCGAGCCGGCGCAGGGCGGGCTGCCGCACGGGAATGTCCGCCCCGGCACAGCGCCGGGAGCCGATGACGACCGACCAGCCGTCCCGGAGCAACCGCAGTGCGTCGTCGACGGCGGAGACCGGCGTGGCCAGGTCGGCGTCGCAGAACCCGACCCATCGCGCCCGCGTGGTGACCATGCCCCGGGCGACAGCCGCCCCCTTGCCCCGCCGGGAGCAGCCCGTGACGGACACGGGGACGCCGGACGCCGCAAGGGCGTCGACGCATTCGGCGGTACGGTCGCTGCTGCCGTTGTCGACGACCCTCAGGGCCGCGGTCAGCGGCAGACGGCCCAGGTGGTCGGCGAGGGCCAGCACGGTGGGGACGAGGCGTTGCTCCTCGTTGTAGGCGGGGATGACGATCTCGAGTTCGCGGGCAGCGACGGCCGGTACGGATCCGGAACCCGGTACGGGAAGGTGCACGTCCCGAGCTGCCGTGTGGGGCGATTCCACTGCGGGTGTCTCCTTCGTGCGAGGTGCGAGGTGCGAGGTGCTACGCGTGTGAGGTCCGCTGAGTGGCGCGGGTGGCGCGCGACCGGGGCGGACAGCAGTGCACGCACCCGCGCCGCGTCGGCGCGGGTGCGTGCCGTCGATCACGAGCCGGATTCAGCTGCCGCTACTACTTGGAGTCCTCCAGGTCGGCGATGACGAGGACCTCGACGCTGCCCTGGTAGGTCCAGCTCTGGTTCCTCGCCACGTCCGGGCGGGGGGCCAGCTGGGCCTCCACGACCACCTCACCGGACGTGTGGCCACTGCTCCGCCACGACGCGGAGACCTTCTGGACGCCGATCTCGAAGTCCTCGAGCCGGCCGTTGGAGCGGACTTCGAAGTTGAACCCCTTGATCGCGACGTCGACGACCTTGTTGTCGTCGTCGTCCTTACGGATCTTGCCGGAGAACCGTACGGGCTGCGGCTCCGAGGCCAGGTCCAGGGTGTGGGTGGAGCGTATGGGCAGGGTGAACTTCTGGAATGCGAGCGCCACAGCGCTTCTCCTCTTCTGTGTTCTCTGTCTGGATGTCTGGCTGGGTGTCCGGATGCCGGGGTGTTCCGTGGGTCCGATGCCGGCGCTGCCGGCGATCAGGACTCCAGGTCGGCGACGACCAGGACCTCGACGCTGCCCTGGAAGGTCCAGCCCTGGTTCCTCGCCACGTCCGGGCGAGGGGCCAGCTGGGCCTCCACGACCACCTCACCGGACGTGTGGCCACTGCTCCGCCACGACGCGGAGACCTTCTGGGCACCGATCTCGAAGTCCTCGAGCCGGCCGTCGTAGCGGACTTCGAAGTTGAACCCCTTGAGCAGGACGTCGACGACCTTGTTGTCGTAGGCGTCCTTACGGATCTTGCCGGGGAACTCCACGGACTGCTTCGCCGTGGCCACACCCGCTACCTGGGTGGACTGGATGGGCAGTGTGTACTTCCGGAACGCGAGCATCCCTGCACTCCTCCCACGGGCGATGTCGACGGCCAAGTCGCCCTGCACACCGCCGATCTCCAGACGGCCGTGCACCGTGCCCGGCCGGGCGTTCTCGTCCGCCTTGACGTCGACCGCGTAGAAGCAGCCGGGCGACCCGCCGGGCACCAGGTCGGCCACCGTCTGGAACCGGAGCGTCCGTGCCTTCGGGTCCCACTTGAACCTGGGCTGGGGCTCCGGCCGCTGGCCCCCGCAGACGTAACCGACCTGGCCGCCCTCGGGGAAGGACACCCCTTGCGGGAACGTGACCTGGACCCACTCCCCCTTCTTCACCGGCTCCTGCGTGTCCGGGGTCAAGCCCACGTCGACGGCGAGGGACCCCAGCGTCCCGGGCTGGAGATCTCCCGGGGTTCCCTTCCCCTGACTGATGGTGAAAGGCATTCCTCCTCCTTTCTGTTGAACCGCGCAAGGAAACACATGTTGCTTGTCGCTTGTCGCTTGTCACCGCCGAGCAGCTCCTTGCCGGCATGCCCTCGGCGGAACGGTGACCACCTTGGCAGGGCCGTCCGCACCCCCCGCGAGAAATACGCCAAGGTCCCTGCGGCGTTGTCGCTTTGTGGAGCGCGCCGAAAAGCGCAGGTGGTCGAAGTGGAGTCGGGTCGCCATGACACCGGCTCGCCACTGTGTTCCGTCACCGGAGTACAGGTTCACAGCGACCGAAAATCGCTGAGAAGCACGGACAGTCTTCTCCGCAATCCAGCCACCATCGAATGCCCGGTGCCGGACGGCGGCGCCGCGATACGCGGGAAATGACACCATTCCCACAATGCTACGACCGGGGATCCCTACCGTCCCGAACAGCCCGGAAGATGCATTCATACAGGTCAGGTGCCGTTGCACTATCGCAATCTCACGGCTTGGCAATATTTGGTTCAACCGCTGGCCCACTCAGCACTTGCACACACTCCGAAGCTCGCTTCTACGGCCCCTGGTAAGGCCTGTCGCCCCAGATGCCTCTGTCTCCCTTCAGCGAATTTCAGCCACCCGTCGGTGTGGCAACGCGCGCCTGTCACGCTCCGTTTATCGAGCGGGGCCGGAAGGGCGCTGTTGACACCGCCCGGCCCCGGCAGCCCGTATAAGAAAGTCCCTGCTCAACGGCGACTTTCCCGGCGGCAGCGGCAACCTGGCAGTGCTCGGCGATGCGTTCCCGATAGCCGAGAAATGCGTTTATCCACGCCTCTCAGCCGACTGCCCACCGTCCCCGAATCCGATCAGGTCGTGAGAACCGTCACGCGCCGGTCACCCGGCAAGGGCGAATCACCCATTTTCCCTGTCCTTGTTCCCCTGCGAAGCCCTCTGGGAGGTCATTCGGGGTTCGGCCGAGATCCCGTGAAGGCCCGCCGTGCGCAACAGACGTTCATGAGTTGTTTAACTCTGCCGCTGCGCCGCCGCCCCCGCCGGGTGGGCAGGGAGCCCCCGAACCGGCACGCCTCGCTGCCGGGCACCTGCCCTGAGCGGCATTCCCCCGACGAGGCCGACTTCTCGATGACGCCGCTGCGCCGCACATGCCTAAGATTGTCCCGCAACGGCTGATCCTGGTGTCATGATCTTGCCGTGCCTGGTCTGATCACGGCGTCGGAGCCGTCCTGGATAGCCCCGTTCACCGGGCTGAGCCCGCGGCAGTTCGGCAAGCTGGTTACTGCGATGCGGCGCAAAGGTGCGAAGTCGGTACGCAGGGGCCGACCGTGGATCCTGACTCTGGAGGACCGGATCCTGCTGGTAGCGGCCTACTGGCGTACGAACTTGACGCTGCGGCAGCTCGCTCCCGCTGTTCGGGGTGTCGATGTCGGCCGCTGACCGCACAATCGGCCGCCTCGGGCCGCTGCTCGCGCTCAAGCCCCGTCAGCGGTTCCGTAAGGATGCCGTGCTGATCGTCGATGGCACCGTGGTTCCCACGCGGGATCATGCGGTTGCCGAACAGTCGAAGAACCACCGGTACTCGACCAACCACCAGGTCATCATCGACGCCGACACCCGACTCGTCGCCGTCGGTCGGCCGGCCGGCAGGTCGCGGGCAACCGCAACGATTGCAAGGCGTGGGAACTTTCCGGTGCGAAGGCCGCAGTCGGCCGGGCCACGGTCATCGCGGACGGCGGCTACCGGGGCACCGGCCTGGTCATCCCGCACCGCCGTGAACGCGGCCAGACCGAACTGTCCGCGTGGAAGGAGGAGCACAACACCTCCCACCGCAAGGTCCGGGCCGGCGGCGAGCATGTTTTCGCGCGGATGAAGGCATGGAAGATTCTTCGCGACTGCCGTCTGAACGGCGACGGCGTTCACACCGCCATGCTCGGCATCGCCCGGTGCACAACCTCGCCCTCACGGGATGATTCCCGCCCCATGATGCTCAGTCGATACAGAACTCGTTGCCCTCGATGTCCAGCATCGGGATGCACGAATCATTGCCGTCATACAGCGTTTGCACGTGCACTGCGCCGAGCGGGACCAGTCGTGCGCGTTCGGCCTCAAGTGCGGCGAGGCGTTCTTCACCCACGAGTCCGGTGCCGACCCGCACATCAAGATGCACCCGGTTCTTGGCGGCCTTCCCTTCGGGGACGCGCTGGAAGTACAGTCGCGGGCCCACACCTGAGGGATCAATGCAGGCGAACCATGAATCCCGCTGCTCAGGTGGCTGCGAACGCTTGAAATCATCCCAAGTGGCAAACCCCACTGGCGGCGGCGGTATGACGTACCCCAACACCTCGCACCAGAAGCGAGCGAGGCGCTCAGGTTCCGCGCAGTCGAAGGTGACTTGGAACGTCCTGATCGCTGACATCGGTGCACCGTACCAAGGGGACTTGGGACTCTGCATCTCATTTCGCCGGATGGATCTGCCCGCAACCTCCTCGCGCCCTGAGCCACCTTGGACACCAAATGATCAAACCGCACCACCCACAAGAGGGACATGGACGCCCCTCCCCCACACTCTCGGCCTGGCGAGCTGTTTGATCAAAGAATCGACATCTGACGGACCGGCGTTCGCTACCGTACGGACCGCGGTCCTCTCACCCCTGGAGAGCCGATGGACGACAGCACCACCGCACGGCGCGTCATCGACGAGGACGAATACCAGGACGCGGCCAAGATCGTTCGCGAGGTCGCCGACCGATACGGGACCAGCCTCACCCCCGCCGCGACGGACGACATCGTGACGGCACTCCTGACGAGTGCCGGTCTCCTCACTCCGCCCCCGGCTCCGGAACCCGGCACGTGCACCGCGCTCTTGCCGGACGACGAGGGCATCTGGGTGCAGTGCGAGAGGGATCCCGGCCACGCCGACACGTCCCACCACGACGGCGAATTCGGCTGGACCGACGAGCACCCCGAGGCCGTACCGCCGCAGAGCTGACCCACCGATGAACACGCCGGACACCACGGCGCCGCCGGAGTGGCAAGCGGCCAACAATTCGCCGGCAGTGCCGCTCACGCGAGATCAGGACCTTCGTGTGCGGGCCCGCAGTCGGCGGGGGAAGCTGACGCGGCCCGACGCCGGGCGGGAATCGGAGCCGTGGACTGCACCGGCCCGCTGTAGGGGTCCCAACCAGTGCACGCACCGAACCCACCAACGCCGACTGCGGCCGGAAGGACGCGGCTCGCGTCAACGTGCGGGCGTGGCTTGTGCGATGAGGATCGCGACGTCGTCGTGGTCGTCGGGGTGCCGCTGCGCGTGCAGGAGCCACTGGCAGGTGTCGTTCAGGGGCCGGCGCGGTCCGTCGAGGGTGTGCAGCAGGGTGTTCAGGCGCTCGTCGATGGGGTGGTGGCGGGTTTCGACGAGGCCGTCGGTGTAGAGGACGAGCCGGTCGCCGGGGTTGAGGTCGAAGGCGGTGGTGTGGAAGGGGACGCCGCCGACGCCCAGGGGCGCGCCGGTGGGCAGGTCAAGCAGCCGGGGCCGCTGACCGGCGGGAGCGAGGACGGGCGGGAGGTGTCCGGCGTTGGCGATACGGCAGCGGTGGTCGCGGGGGTCGTAGACGATGTAGATGCAGGTGGCGATGTAGTGCTCGAGCCCGTGGGTGATCTTGTCGAGGTGCTGGAGAACTTCGTCGGGGGCGAGGTCGAGGTCGGCGAAGGCGCAGGTGGCGGTGCGCAGGCGGCCCATGGTGGCGGCGGCGTCGATGCCGTTGCCCATGACGTCACCGACGACCAGGGCGGTCTTGCCGCCGTCGAGGGGGATGACGTCGTACCAGTCCCCTCCGACCTCGTGGGTGGCCTGGGCCGGCTGGTAGAGCGAGGCGACGTTCAGGCCCGCGAGCGGGGGCGGGTCGCTGGGCAGGAGGCTGCGCTGGAGGGTCTCGGCGGTGTTGCGGACGCTCTGGTGCCAGCGGGCGTTGTCGATGGCGACTGCGGCGCGTGCGGCCAGTTCCCCGGCAAGGAGGACGTCATCCTCGTCGAACGGGGACGGGTTGCGGGCACGCAGCAGGTCGAGAGCGCCGAGCACCTCGTTGCGGGCGATCAGTGGCACCGCGAGGTAGGAGTGCACCCCGGCCTGGGCCAACGCGGCCGCCGCCTCGGCATCGCGGGTGATGCGCTCCAGGTCACGGCCGTCGGCGTGGGCGACGACGACGGGCTGTCCCGTGTGGACGCACCGGGTGACCAGCCGGTCCGCACCGTACGCGGCGAGGTCGCCGACCTTCAGAGCGGTGGTGGCGCCGGTGGGGTAGGCGGCGGCCACGGCGAGTGCCCGGAACAGCTCCGGGCCCGGCTGGTGGGGGGTGCTGCGGCGGAAGGCCAGGACGTCGTCGAGGACGTCGACCGCAGCGACATCGGCCAGGTCGGGCACGGCGACCTCCACCAGCTCCTGGGCGGTGCGCTCCACCTCCAAGGTGGTGCCGACGCGGGCGGAGGCATCCGCGATCACCACGAGGCGCCGCCGGGCCCGGTCCGCCTCAGTGGCGGCCCGGTGGCGTTCGCTGACATCGACCACCGAATTCGCCACCCCCATCACCCGGCCGTCGGCGCTTTCGATCCTGTAGAACGACACCGACCAGGCATGGTCGTGATCAGGGTCCGCGGGAGTGCGGCCGACGGTGTACTGGTCGATCAGCGGAGTGCCGGTGAGCAGCACCTGGCGCAGTGCGGACTCGATGGTCTCCACGTCGAGGAAGGTCAGAATGTCGTGGGGGTGCCGGCCGATGTGGTCGGCGGCCGGGATGCCGTTGATGCGCTCGAGAGCCGGGTTGACCAGCAGGTAGCGCAGGTCGGGATCCAGCAGGGCGATGCCGATGGGTGCCTGGGAGACCAGCCGCTGGGACAGGGCCAGGTCCGTCTCGACCTGTTGCAGCGTGGTCTGGTCGGCGGCGATGCCCAGGGCGTAGACGTCGCCGAGGTCGTCCAGGAGTCGCATGTTGCGGAACTCCACCAGGCGTGTGGTCCCGTCCTTGTGCCGGATGGGGAACGCGCCGGCCCAGCTCGCCCCGGTGCTCATCACCTCGGCGAACAGTTTGATCACCATGTCCTTGTGTTCGTCGTGGACCAGCATGACCGCGTACTGGCCCAGGGCTTCCTCGGCGGTGTATCCGAAGACCTGGTCGGCCTGTGGGCTCCAGAACACGATTCGTCCCCGGAGATCCAGCACGACCGCGGCCACGCTGAGCAGATCGAGCAGCCCTCCTGGCGGCAACGGCCCCGCCCGGCGGTCCCGCTCCCCCTCATGAAACGGCTCGTGTGCACTCATCCTGGAAGGCTTCCTCCTTGGCGGATCCACGCCCGCAGGCGCGCGCCGGTCGAGGGCTTCTCTTCCATGCTGCTCCCCGAACCGGGCGCCTGCCGCCGATGGTGATCGGGTCCGTGGTGCTCCTGGCGGGCGTGAAGGAACCGGCACCGGCGCCTGGGCCTGTCGCCCGCCCGCAAGGCGAAGGTATGAGGTGACAGTGGCAGCCGATGACCCCGGCTCATTGCGCGTTCAACAACATTGGCCGGCGCCTTGCTGCCCGTGTAGGTGCGTGTACGTGCGTGTACGTGCCTACGCTGTCCCGATCACCAACCCGACGCCAAGGCGTGCAACCAGGGCGCATAGGAGGTGTACCGTCAGCGCCTGCGCTAAAGCCGCGCTCCCCATGGAGCCTGCGCATGGAGCCTGCGCATGGAGCCTGCGCGTCGGGCAACGGCCGTAGGATCACCCGGTCCACACCGCCGCTGGTCAGGAGTCCAGGTGCCCGCCGTCGTCCCCCCGCCCCGTACCTCTGCTGGTCTGCTGTCCACTCGGCTGCTGACCCGCGTCGAGGACGGCGAGGAGCTGCACGCGCTGCTGTGGGAGGCGGGCGCGGGATGGCGGATGGTCAGCAGTGCCGTGCTCGGCGGAGGCATCGGTGAGCGCGCCTGGCTCCTCAACGCTCAGGTATCACACGGCTACCGGCGCACCGACCCGGAGCGCCACCTCGCTGCCCTGGCCCGAGACGCCGGCGCCAACGGAACGGGGGTGGGGCTGATGACGGCCGCCGACGTCTCCCAGCATGTCTGTTCGCATGACGGCGGCGTCGATGCTGTGGTCACCGCGGGCGTCGAGGTGCGCGGGTGGGCCGCCTCACCGGCCCAGGGGGCCCCCGGTCCGACGGAGCCGGGCACGATCAACATCATTGCTGCTGTTCCGGTGGTGCTGTCCGACGCCGCCCTGGTCAACGCGGTGGCCACCGCCACTGAGGCCAAGGTCCAGGCGCTGCTCGATGCGGGCTACGACTGCTCCGGCACGCCCACCGACGCCGTGTGCATCGCCGCCCGCACCCCGCGCCCCGGGGAAGAGAGCCACGCCTTCGCCGGGCCCCGCTCGGTGTGGGGCGCCCGCCTGGCCCGCGCAGTCCACCGCGCCGTTCACCGCGCCGTCCAGGTGATGTGAGGCGCAGCCCGCGCACCCTGCGTGGGTAGGGCGGACGTCTCGCGACTGCCGGGCCCAAAGGGTGCAAGGGTCAGTACTTGAAGGCGTCCTTGGCCTTCTCGCCGGACTGCTTCAGGTTGCCTGCGACCCGGTCCGTTTTCCCTTCGGTCTGCAGCCGCCTGTTCCGGGTGGCCCGGCCGAAGCTTTGCTTGATCCTGCCGTGGAGTACCTGTTTCTTGTCCCTGATCTTCTTTGCGAGGTTCATGGCGGTCCCTTCTCTCGTCCGTCGGGTCGGCTTCCTCACGCGTGTTCTCCGTACAGAACGTCATTCCCGCACGGGGCCCGGTATGGATTACCGGCGATTCTTGGCGTACCGGTGTCCGCTGCCCTGGCGGCCACGACGGTGTCGGGCGAAACCCAGGATCCAGACGATCAGCACGACGGCCGCGGCGATCCACAGCAGGGGCACGACGAAGCCGAACCCGAACAGAACCAGGGCCAGCAGGAGAAGGGCGATCAAAATCATCATGGCCGGGCCTCCGGATGGGCCAGGGAGGATTCCCTGATTTTCGCGGGGTCCGGGCGAAGCTGGACGGGGGGCGCCGCCCGGAGGATGCCGGAGCGTCGTAGCCCTACGCCGTGGTGTTCAGTCAACGCCCGGCACCACTGCCTGTCAACGAGCCGGCGATACTGGCGTGTTCCGGCTCCGGGACCGGGACCGGCGGGGTTCGCAAGGCCCCTTCGGCGGCAGTATCCGGCGGGTCGGCCGGTAGCAGGACGTGGTCCTCCCACCAGGACAGGCCCATGACACCGGCGAGCAGGACGAAGGGGGTCAGAGCGGGGATGATCAGCACGTACATGAGTGCCGCCTGCCATCGGTTGCGCGTGACGCGGACGAGCGGCGGAACGCTGCCCGCGAGAGACGCACCGAGGCCGTGCCAGGATCGTGTCGGCGAGCGCGGGGCCGGCCCCGATCGTGAGGGGGAGGCTCCGGCACCGATGCGCAGCGTGCGCCCCTCAGGGGCGCGATCAGTGCTCGCTGCTGCCGGGGTCCCGGGCGGCAACGTGCAGGCTAGTCCTCCCCGCATCATCCGAACAGGCCTCTGGGACCGGCCTGTTCGGGCTCTGTCCACGGTGGACGGGCAGGACTACGCTGTGCGGTGAGGCCCCGGTCCCCCGGCAGTGTGAGATCCCCTCCGCTCCGAGGAGGCCCATGGCGCACAGGCGCCGGAATCTCACGCGCCACGCTCGGATACCTTCCCGCCCGCGAGGGTTACTGCCCACGCCTCCGCCTCGTGCCACGGCCCTGGTTTCCCGTCCCGGGTCCCTGCCAGGCGCCGGCGGCATGAGCCGCCCTTGATGCGCGAAGAGTGCCCGCAGGCCCCAGGGGCCGAAGCGGCAGAAGACCGGCGAGTTCCCGAACAGCCACCGTCCCGATGAAGGAAACACACGATCCACGTCTCGCGGGCCAAGGAAGAGAACTCCCCGGAGTTCGACAAGGACAAGCACCTCGGCGACACCGACTACCACCGCAGCGTCGGCTCTTACTACCAGCGCCCTCGCAGCTGACACCGCCTCGCGCTGGGCAGGACGGCAAGGACGGTGGGCGCAGACCGGGAATGCACCTGGTCCGCGCCCACCGCGTCCTTCGCGTCTTGACCGCCCCGCTGCATCCCAGCGGTTCGGGGGACGCTGTATCCCAGCAGGCCGGGGGGACGGGTTGTTTCAGCAGATGCCGCTGCCGGTGCCGGGGGTGCCGTGCGCGCCGTTGCCGACGCCGCCGGTCCCGCCGATGCCGCCGGGGCCGCAGTGGCCGAGCACGCCGGTGCCGGTGGTGCCGCTGTTGCCGCCGCCTCCGCCCGTTCCGCCGTCCCCGCCGTTGTTGTTGCTGCCGGTGGCCGCCCCGCCGGCCCCGCCATGACCGCCGGCCCCGCCGGTACTGACGGTGGAGTTGCCGCCGAGCCCGCCGACGCCACCCGCGGCACCGGCACTGCCGGAGGAACTCCCGACCCCGCCGACCCCGCCGACCCCGCCGGCTCCGCCGGCACCGCCTGCACCGCCGCCCCAGCCGTCTCCGCCCTTGCCGCCGGCACCGCCCGCACAGCCAGGGGCGCCGTCGCCACCGTCGGTACCGGGCCACCCTGCCGGGTGGGAGGGCGTGCCGTCGGCACCGTTGAGACCGTTGGTTCCGGAGCAGACGGCGACCGCTGGGGCCGTGCCCACAGCCAGGGCTGCGGCGGGCACCGCCGTGAGCATCACCGCGGCGAGAAGGGCACGCATGCCCGGCAAAGCTGTGGGTCGTCGTTTTTCACTCATGACGCAATCTCCTTTGGAGGAGGCGGGTTCGCGACCACGAACGCACTTGATGGCACGGTCGGTTGACGCTCACCCGGAAGGCCACGAACAGGGGAATTACGTAACCTCGACCCATTCCAGGTCATCCCTGAAGCCAATACGGATACAATGAATAAGCCAGACTCGGAACTTTGCGGAAATTAATTCTTTTTGCATTCTTGTATGCCTTTGCGTCCGTGGTATCAGATGCCGAACTACCCCCTCCAGGAGTTCGCGCCCGAGGCTGAATGCCATCACCACCTCAGATACGAGGTGCCAACGGATTACCGCCGACCCGATATCGGGAGCCAGGCCAAAGGCGCCACACCTGGGCGATCCTCCGCCGGCCCAGGTATCCGGGACCCCGGACCGGGCGGTGGGCGCGGAAGCGAGCGGTGGCCGATCGGCTGGCAGCCGAGCGCCCGCACTCGCGTTGCACGGTCAGCCCGTAATTCGGGAGTGCGGCGGCGGGAGTCCTCCCAACGACTCACTCTTGCTACGCATTTCCGTATATAGAGAAAAGCTGTCCGGCGTATTCCCTTGCGGGTCAAGGGGTACGTCTGAGCTCGCTGTGCATCGACGCAGCCACCCGCACCAGCGGGGCAGCCGAACTGGTTCCAGGGGGTTCATGAGAGTTCGTCGTGCTCTTCTCGCCCTTGCCGGGGCCGCTGTTCTGGCCACCAGCACGACCGTCCTCCTGCCCGCGACCGCCCAGGCCCGGATCATGGCCGTCGCCTGCGACGAGACATCACTGATCACCGCCGTGAACGCGGCCAACGCCGCCGGCGGCGGGACCGTGACCCTCACCCCGGGCTGTACGTACACCCTCACCGCCGCCCACGGCAACGACGGTGTCAACGGCCCCACCGGGCTCCCGATCATCACTACGCCCATCACCTTCGAGGGCAACGCCAACACCATCACCCGCGCCGGGGCAACCAACTTCCGCATCGCCCAGGTCAGCACCACCGGCGGGCTCACCCTCAAGGCCGTCACCCTCAGCGGCGGTCACGCGGCCACGAACGGCGGTGGCATCCTCAACTTCGGCGCGGTCACCCTCACCGGCAGCGAGCTGTCCAACAACGCCGCCGACGGCACCGGCGGTGGCATCCACAGCACCGGCGGAGCGGCAGCGGCCACCTTCACGAGCAGCAACGTCACGAACAACACCGCCCACCAGGCCGCCGGCATCGCCAGCGACAGCGCGACACTCACCCTCACCAGCAGCGTGGTCAGCGGCAACGCCGCAGGCACCAACCCCGGCGGTATCTACTACGTCGCCGGCACCGCAACGCTCAACACCTCCTCGGTGACCGCCAACACCCCCACCAACTGCACCGGCAGCTCCTCCCCCGTCCCCCGCTGCATCGGATAACACCACCCCGCCACGAGAGCGACACCGAGACCGGGCCGCCCGCTGCCGACGCAGGCGGCCCAGCCGGAGTGCACCTTCCGGCCACTGGTCGCCGTTACCTCACCCCGGGGCCCATGGCGTCCGCTCCACGGGGCGGCTCAGCGTCCGCATTGTGCACCAGGCCGTCCGGCTTCGCCGCGCTCCGCTCGCCGATGGGAAGGACCAGTACCCGCAGCACGGTGGGGCCGGGTGGCCAGCGGAACTCGCCGATGTCCTGCCACCCCCAGGACCGGAAGGCAGCACAGGACACACGGTCGGCCTGATCCACCAAGGTGGCACCGAGCGATGCCTGATGGCTGGTGAGCAGCCGTTCCTGAAGATGACCGGCGAGACCACGGTCGCGCTCATGCGGGTGGACCACGATCTCGCTGATCGCGAAGACACGCCCGGACGCGGTGAGCTGCTCGACGTCCTGCGGGAGCGCCCCGGAGAACCCCTGCCACCAGGAACCGTCACGCCGCACGGGAAACCCGAAGGCACACCCCACCAAGGCCGGTGCCTGCCCTGCCTGCGTGGCTTCCGCGATCATCATGTCGAACCCGGGCCGACGGACGTCATCGGCAAGGCGCCGCAGGAAGCTCACACGGCTGCGGTACTCCTCGCCGGGCTCCGTGTCGGCGGACTCCACGTACAGATCCGCCAGGTCCTCACGCTGGCCCTCGGCCTGCCAGCGGCTCAGCCCACGCAAGTACACCCCGCCCCCCGCCGTCGGTGCGTAACCCTCCAGCCTCTGGGCCTGCCCCGGCCCGGAGCGGGCCGTCACAGCACACCACCCCCGACAGCAGGCACCACAACACCCCGTCGTCCGATGGCCCCGTGCGCGGGGGAAGGCCGTGGTGGCGGAAGGCCTCCACCCGGGCGTTCCTGCAGGAGGAAGTCCACAGGGGCGGCCGGGAGGCCGAGGAGCAGGGGGCCGGAGCCGGTGAGGGTGAGGATCCGGACCAGCGTGGGAGGCGGGTAGTGCAGACGCAGGGACCCTCCGGCCGCGATGGTGTGGTGCGAGGCACGGAGGAAGGCGTTGAGGCCGCTGCAGTCGCAGAAGGTGACAGGGGTGAGGTCGACGTCGATGGTGCGGATGCCCTCGCACAGGCACCGCTCCAGCGTCTCGCTCACCAAGGGCGCCGAGACCTGGTCGATCTCACCGGCCAGGGTGATCAGCGTCCGGATCTTGTTGTCGTGCCGGTAGACGTTCAGCATCTGAAGGGCGGGCATGGCGCCTCGGTTCAGGAGACCGGCCGGGGCAGTGCCAGGTGAGGGTGCCGGGCTTCGGCACTTCCTGCTCTGCTCCCGGGTCATGGCTTTCGGACAGCAAGCGAACCGCTGGTCCAGCAGCCCGTGTTCCAGGGCCGAGGGCCCAGCTGGTTCCCCGCGGGCATGCCCTGAGCGAAGGGACGAACAGTCCTCTCCCCACGGGCACCGTGTGCCGAGCAACAGCGTGCCGCCGGGGTCCGGGGCGTCCACTCAGCAGCATAGACCCCGCTCCCGCCCCGGGAAACGGCCCCAAGCCGACAAGTTTCCACCGTCATCCGGCCCTCAAGTACCGAGGAGATCGTCCAGGAAGGCGAGCCGTAATCCAGCTCAGCGACTCCGGCTCAGGTCAGAGCCGTGCGGGCGTCCAGTTGATGCAGGCTCATCCGGGCCTGCCCCAGGGCGTTCATGCACGCACCGCTCATGCATTGATCGAGGCCGAGTTCGCGGCCCTGGGCTACGTTCGCCCTCAATCGCACCGACCACCGCAGCCACAGCGAGCAGAACGGCGCCATCGCCGCCTACATCCGCCGGCGCAATGCCAGGGCCGAACCCAAGACCCGAAAAGGGGGCCGGAACGGCAGAACACCAGGGCGAAACACCGTGGCAGAGCCTGCTCACCCGGCTGATGGAGGTGGTCCGGGAGGTGAGGGCCTGGGCCGCTCGCGGGGCGGGTGCACCAGCAAACTCCACCTGAGCGCGGGCGGCCGCCGCCGCCCGCTGTCCCTGGTCGTCACGCCAGGGCAGCGGGCGGACTGCACCCCCCTGCGGCGCCGTGGCAGAACGAGCGATCAACAGGCTGAAGCAGTCCCGGGCCGTGGCCACTCGCCATGACAAGCGTGGCCACGTCCTCCTCGGCACCGCCACCACCGCGGCTCTGCTCATCTGGCTTCGGAGTCGAGCCGCTGCCTCACAAAGGGATCGGCCGGTACGCCAGAGCCTGATCGACTACCTCGTCAGCCGAAAGCTCCCGCTCCGGCGGCCAGAAGATCAAGTCGCCGACATAACCGGACGGGCATGCCAGGGCTCTGTCCAGTCCGTCCAGCCAGCCGTCCACCTCGTCGTCCGAGGCGTAGTCCGCGTCCATGATCCGCTGCACGAGCGCGACCGCCTCCTCACGACCCATCTCCC
The DNA here is from genome assembly GCF_042657885.1 of Streptomyces aureoversilis. Taxonomy (NCBI): domain Bacteria; kingdom Bacillati; phylum Actinomycetota; class Actinomycetes; order Kitasatosporales; family Streptomycetaceae; genus Streptomyces; species Streptomyces aureoversilis. The sequence goes on along the minus strand of NZ_JBHSKJ010000001.1, from coordinate 511,044 downwards.
CAACACTCATCACGCCCCTCCGTAGAGACCCTAACGGGACGCGTGATCGACCGGACAGCTCCTAGCGATCTCCCGCCACAAGCCGGCCCGGGACGTATGCCACGGCAAGCGCGGCACCATCCACCAGGCGTACCGGGACGGCGTGGAGGACCAGCTCGGCTCGCTCAGTCCGGTCCTCAGCACCATCGTGTTCTGGACGACCCGTTACGTCGACGCCGCCGGCGCCCTGCGCCCGCTGAGCGACGCGGACGCGCTCGAGTTGGACGAGGACGACGAAGGCGCGGACTGAACGCCCACATCGGGTGACGCGGGCATATCAGGTGGCCGGGTGCTCGGAAATCGCAAGCGCCGGTAGGGGGAGCTGATGCCAGGCTGCCAGATCTGTCCGACTAAGCCTTGATTGGTGCGGCCGTCCTGGCGGCCTGCTCGATCTTCGCGCGGTAGGCGGCACGGGCTTCCTCGTCGATCTGCTGCTCGTATTCGGCGCGCAATCCGGTCCGGCCGTCGAGGCCCTCGCGCAGGATATCGGCGTGCCCGGCATGCCGGATGGACTCGCCGAGGACATGGACCATGATGGCGAACAGGTTCGTGTTGGGATGAGGCTCCGGCCACCACGGCACGTGGCCGGGGGCGTCGAGGGGAAGCTCGTTGATCGTCGCGTCCGAGTGTTCCCACGTGCGCCGGTAGAACCCGATGATCTGATCGCGGGTCTCGTCCTCGGTGGCCCACTGATCGCTGCCGTTGGAGTCCTGCCACCGGGGCAGCGGTTCCGGGGAAGGGCGGTCGAAGACCTCGCCGAAGTACCTGGCCTCGACCGTGGCCACGTGTTTGACCAGGCCGAGGAGGTTGGTCCCGGTCGCTGTCAAAGGCCGGCGGGCGTCGTATTCGGACAAGCCGTCGAGTTTCCACAGCAGGGCCTCGCGGTCCCGCCGCAGTCTCCCGTGCAGGTTGTCCTTCGCGAATTCATCGATCATGCGGCATGAACCTTCCATGAGCTGTTCGTGGTCTCAAGATCCCGTACGTGGTCCGCAAAGGCCGGCAGAGCCGAGGCTTAGAGAGACGTGTGGGGTGGGGGTGGCGGTGGGGTGCGTGACGGCTCACGGCCGACCCGCCCTGCGACGGTTACTGCGCAGGAGAACTACGCGCATGCTGTTCGGTGCCGTTCTCCGATCCCGTTGAGCAGTTCGGGACGGGGACCGGGGAGGTGGGCGGGTGCCAGGTGAGAATCCAGCCGGCGGTAAGCACCGCCGCGCCGCCTGCCAGGGCGATTGCGCCGCCAGTTCCGATGCCTGCGGCCACCGAGCCGAAGCATGCCGGGGCGACGCCCTGCAGCGTCATGCTGCCGGAGCCGAGCAGGCCGAAGGCCTGGCCCTGGCCATCCTGCGGCAGGGCGTCCAGGAACGGCCGTTGCAGGCCGAGACCGTAGGCCAATCCGAAGCCGCAGAGCAGCAGCAAACAGGACGAGACGCCCACTCCGGGCTCGGTGGCGAAGCCGGCCAGCGGCAGTCCCGTCAGCGCAATCAACGGGACTACCACTCGCTCCCGGGTGGGTGGCCGTAGCAGTCGACCGACCAGCAGGTCACCGGCAAGCATGCCGACCGGCAGACAGCCCATCAGCACCGCGTACCAGCCGGGCGCGAAGTGGCGTCCTCCCGCGTAGGCGACGATCAGACCTTCCGCGCCCGCTACGAACGCGGGCGGTAGCCACTGGGCCAGCATCAGTCGTCGTACCGTGTGTCCGCGCAGCAGCAGGCCGGCACCGTGCAGGCTTGCCCGGACGGCCCCGCCATCGCCCCGAGCGCTGCCGGGTGTGCCGCCGAACTCTCCCGGCTCCAGCCGGGGTAGCCGGATGCGGATGGCGAGCGCGCAGCCGAGGTAGAGGGCGGCGCTTACCGCGAGCGCCCGGTGCGGGCCGAGTACCGCGACGACCGCACCTCCCAGTGCCAGACCGAACAATTGCGCGCCGGAGGAGGCGATGTTGTTCAGTGAACGGCCCAGTACATAGGCGTCGCCCTTTAGCCACTGCGCGACCAGCCGACTCGACGCGCCGCCGAACACCGGTGTGGCGAGGGCGACCAGCGCCACGACACCGAGGCTTGCTGCGATCGGCATCCGCACCAGGGCGAGCAGCAGGGCGGCGGCGGACTCCAAGGCGTAGCCGCGGGCGATGAGCGCGCGGGGCGGCAGTCGGTCGGCCAGTGAGCCCAGCAGCAGCGAGCCGAACAACTGCGGGAGAAAGCCGATGCCGAAGGCCAGTGCGCTCAACAGCGCGGAGCCGGTGGCCGCGAAGACCAGCACCGAGAACGTGGTGATCCGCAGCGAGCCCGCAGTGATCGCGACGGCGCGGGTCGAGAAGAGCAGCCGGAATCGTGGCTCGGCCAGCACCTCCCGGTAGGTGGCACGGTGGTTGCCCTGCGCGGGTTCGGCGGTTGGGGTCATGACGCCCAGCCTCGCCGTGCGCCCACACCACTCACCAATGATTCGTCGCTGGACGAATCGGAACAGCCGTCCGGCGGTAGCATCGCGGGGTGCTCCGTTTCGAAGTCTCCGTCGAGGACCTGCTGCGCAGCCGCTTCGCACTGTCGCCCGCGATGGACCTCTGCCTACTGCTGCGCTCGCTCGCCGGCCAGAACAGGTCGCTGCCGCGAGCCTGGGCCACCCGGCTCCTGCCGGCCTTTGAACGGCTTCGCCGCGAGACCGAACTGGACGCCGCCCTCGCCCTGCACACCCCGCAATCCGGACCGAACTTCGTCGCCCCGCCCCCGCGCGGCATCAACCAGACCTGGGCAGACGACCTGGCCATGATCCGGGCCACACCGCTGGAAGCGGCCCGCCACGAATTCGCCACCACCGCAACCGGCCCGTCCGCCCACGATCCCCGCGTACGCGCAGTGCTGGACTCCACGGACGCCGTCTCCAGGATCGCCGAGGCGATGGACCAGGCGTGGCACGAGCTGCTCGCCGCGGACTGGCCGCAACTGCGCGCGATCTGTGAGCGCGATGTCGTGCACCGGGTGGGTGTGATCGGCGAACACGGATGGGCCACGACCATCGAGAGCCTGCACCCGAGCATCGCCTGGCGCGCCGGCGGTATCGAGATCGGCTTCTTCCCCCCAGTCGGAAACGTCCGCCTCGCCGGCGACGGGCTACTGCTGATCCCTTCGGTCTTCGTCGCGAATATCGCCGCCCACCTGGAAGACCCCTGGCCCAGGACCTTGGTCTATCCTGCCCGCGGCACCGCCGCCCTCTGGGGAGAACAGGCGACCGTCCCCCAACCGGACGCGCTGACCGCTCTGGTCGGCCGGGCCCGAGCCCGGCTGCTGCTGGCGCTGGACGCCCCGGCCAGTACCAGCCACCTCGCCCGAAGCCTCGCCATGACACCCGGCGCGGTTGGAGACCACCTCGCCATCCTGCGAGGCGCGGGACTGCTCGTCCGCGCCCGGTCCGGACGGTCGGTGCTCTACCGGCGCACCCCGCTCGGCGAGGCGCTGGTCGCCGGTTCGGGCTGAGGGCTCGGATCAGCACTGTTTTTGAGGCGCCGCCAGCAGATGATCGCGCAGCCGAGGGTGAGGAAGGCCTGGTGGATGCCGGCGCGGATTTCCCAGCGGATACGCAGTCGGCGGAACCGGCGCAGAAGCGCGAAGGCCGCTTCGACGACCCAGCGGTTCTCGCCCGGGCCGCTTCCGTGCCCGGTGCCGCGCCGGGCGATGAGCGTGCGGATGCCCAGCTCACGGACCTGGCGGCGGTAGACGTTGTGGTCGTAACCGCGGTCGGCGCAGGGGACGTCGGGGCGCTGACGGGATCGTCCGCGCTTGCCGCGGATGGGCGGTACGGCGCCTCCTGTGAAACTCCACGACGTCGGCTTGGCCGCCGCCGCGGGCAGAGGTCGCCTCAACGCCCGACGAACATCCAGGTGACGCGGCCTGGTTCGAGACGCATTCGACACTGGAGGTTGAAGAACGGATCAGTCGGCCCATACCCGCACAAGGCAGCGGCCGGCGTGCGGTGGGGGCGGGTCGGCGAATGAAGTCCTGCCGTGGAGGATGGCCATGTTGTTCACCAGTAGCAGGTCACCGCGGCGGAGCCGCACGCGCAGGGCCATGCGAGGGTCCGCCAGGACCTCGTCGAAGGCGTCCAGAGCGGCAACCTGAGCGGTGGACAGTGGGATTCCGTGCTCTTGGTGGCCGCGGGTGATCCAGTACCGGTTGTACTGCACGTGCAGGCGACCGGCGCTGCGCCGGAAGACGGGGTAGATGTGTTCGAAGTCCGGCCCGCGGCCGAAGTGGAAGTCCTGGTAGAGGTCAGGAAGGACATCCGGTCGGGACCTGAGCAGTGCGTTGTGTACGGCGTGGCCGCTCACCAGCACCGATTCGCCGCCGTGGCGCGCCGGGCGGATGCACAGCATGCCCAGCAGCCGTGGAGGTCCGGGGAATTTCGCCCGGTCGGTGTGCAGGGCGAGGTCTTCCCCGGGGTGGTGCACGCGTGCCGGGGGCGCGGGGGCGGCGGCCGCATCCGTCACCAGGTGGTCGCCCGGGTGGTCCGGGTTCACAGGGCGCACGTCGCCCAGCGGTGCCATGAACCGCCGGCACACCACGACGCACTCGTCATCGGTCAACGTGTCAAGGCCGAGGCCGCGTACCACCGCCAGCCCGGGACCGCGGTTCAGGCACTGCGCGGCCCGGGCCGCGGGATCGGCACCCCCCTGGCCTGGGGGCGCGTCACCCGTGGCGCCCCCAGGCAGCAGAGGATGCACCGGAACCAGCCAGTCCCGTTCCTTCAGCGTCGCGCCCTGCCACACGGAGGGCCCCGCGACTGCAACCGGTGTGTCCATCAACGAGCTCCTTCCGGTCTTTCGGACCTTGCCACCGCCGGGTAGATCGGACCAGCACCTACGTCAGGGTGAGGTCATCTGATCTCCCAACGCTGGATGGCGAGGAAGGCTGCCACGGCACGTTCGATGCGATGCACGTTGGTCCCGGTGGTCGGGACGACACTGAGGTGGTCGCACTCGGAGCGGTAGAGAGGATACTCCTCGCAGGCCATGCGATGTCCGGTGATCAACGAGCGGTGGCGCTCCAACCGCCGCTGGAGTCCACGCCTTGCGGGCGATGTGGACGCCACCCCGCCTGCCCGTAGCTGTTTCCGCAAGTGAGGGGCGTCGTAGGCCCCTCGTCGCGAGAGGGCGTGCTCCCTCCGGGAAGGCGGGCAGGCGTCTCAGGGGCGGACCAGTAGGCCCACCGTGCCGAACGTGTGCGACGCCCCGTACTGCTCGTCGCCTCGGAAGGTGGCGACGTAGCCGTTGGTCAGAGTGCCGGCGCTCGCCGTGCCCAGTCGGAGGGGTCCGATGCACGCGGCCTCGCCCTCGGCGCCGGTGACGGCGCGGCAGATCTCGCTGCCGTCGGGGGTCGTGAACTCCACACGCTTACCCCTGAGCGGTTTGCCGGTCTCGGCGTCGTACAGAAAGGCCCTCGCGCCGATGGAGGGCGGGAAGAGGTTGGCGTTCGCGTTCTGGGCGGAGATGCGCGTCGCATGCGGTTCACGGGAGCCGTGCTCCCCGTGGGCCGAAGCGGCTTGCGTGCAGGACAGGACCGTGGCGGCGGCGAGGACCGCGGTGCCGAACCAGGACCGTACGGACATGGGGTCTCCTTGAGCGGCGGATTCCGGAGCTGAATGATCTGCTCCTCATACTGTTCGCCTAACGGTGCGATGCGGCGGAGGTTACGGGGCGAACGGACCGGGCGGCGCGGCGTGTGTCCGGCCAACTACCGCACTGCGTAGAAGGATTGACATGACCGGCACCAGTCCTACAGTTCCCTCGTGCTGTATTTGCTGGCGCTGCCCCCAACCGACTCCGTCACCGAGGGTTACCTCCCGGCTGCCGCCCGGCTGGGGCTCGACGTCACGCTGCTCACCGACGCACCCGAAGCACACCGACGGGCCTACGCGGGGCGCGGCGGGGACGCGTGGCCCCGGATCCATATCGTCCCCTGCGAGGTACGCGACTTCCGCGAGGTGATCGCCCGCATCGCGGCGCTCGACCGCCGGCCGGAGGCCGTGTTCACCAACAGTGACCACCTCCAGGTGCAAGCTGCGCTCGCTGCCGAGTGGTTCGGCCTGCCGGGCAAGGACTGGCGGGCCGCGCTGCTCACCAAGAACAAGGCGCAGATGCGGCGGGCCCTCGCCGAGGCGGGGCTGGAGACCGTATGGAGCGCGGAGTTGACCCGGCCCGGGGACGCGGAGGATGTCCGGCCGCCCTTCCCCTGTGTGGTCAAACCCCGCGAAGGGGTGGCCAGTGAGGACGCCGAGCTGGTCGAGGACCGCGCGGAACTGCTCCGCCACTGCCAGGACGTGTGGTCCCGGCGGCCCGGCCTGCCCTTGGTCGTCGAGGACTACCTGCCGGGGCCGTTGCGCACCCTGGAGACCCTGGGGGACGGACGCGTCCTGCACATCCTCGGTTCCTTCCATGAAGTGGATGTCGTGCCACCGCACTTCGTCCTGCGGCGCGCCGATCTGCTGCCCGCGCCGCCCCGGACGCACGTGGAGCAGGTCGTCGCACGGCTCGAGGCCCTCGGTGTCGGGTTCGGCGCCTGCCACACAGAGTTCGTGGTCCAGGGCGAGCGGGTCCGCGTGATCGAAGTCAACTACCGCTCCGCCGGCGACCAGGCCGACCTCGGTCTCGCCGAAGCGCTCGGTATCCCCTTGTTCGAGCACGTCCTCGGCACCCACCTCGGCCACCTGCTCCCGGCCGACCTCGGCGCACGGCGAGCGGGACGGCTGCTCCGTATCGAGACCGTGCATGCCGAGCGCGCCGGAACCCTCACGTCCGCACCGGGGCCCGTGGAGTGGGACCGGGACGGGGTGCGGCTGGTCTACCGGCCGCAGCGCAAGATCGGCGAGGAGCACCCACTTCACCACTCCGATCGCGACCACCTCGGCATCATGCGGGCCACCGGACCCGACCAGGACCGGATCGGACGTGTCGTGGCAGCGTTCCTCGCCGCCCATCGCTGGGAGATCGCGTGACGGCGGAGGAGGACGAAATCCTCGCCCGGGCCCTCGGCGCCCTGCTGCGGGAAGACCCGTATGACCTGCGCCCCGGGGCGGTCGTCGAGCAACGGCCCGACGGCGACTGGCTCGTCCTTCCCGAGGTGGACATTCCCGTACGTCCCGACGGCTTCCAGTGCGAGGTCCGGGTTCGCCCGGTCCCCGGCCTCGGTGCCGTACTGGACCGGCTGCGCGAGGGCGTGGCCGAGCGGGATCTGCCGGGCTTCGACGCCTTCCGTGCCGAATGCGATCAGGCTGTGGCCATGGCCCGGTTGCAGCGGCGGGAGCGGTCGCGCGTGGTCGCGAGGCTGACCGAGGAGCACGGGCCCGTGGAGGAGTGGACGGGGGTGCGGGGTTCCCTCGCATTCGAGGCACTGGCCGCCTTCCGGGACCATCCGGTCTACCCCACCGGTCAGGTGCGCAGCGGTCTCGACGAGCGCCAACTCCTCGCGTACGCACCGGAATTCCGGCCTGTGTTCGGCCTGCGATGGCTCGTTCTGCCGGGTGACGCGCTGACCCTCGGACGGCGGGCCCGGCTGCCGCGCTGGTGGCCGACCCCCGCTTCCCTCGGCCTGGCCCGGTCCGGCGACGGGTACCTCGCGCTGCCCGTCCACCCGCTCACCGCCGAGGGCCCCCTCGCCGAGGCCGTCACCGGCGCCGGCCTCGGCGGCAGCGCGCGGCTCGCCGGGACGACGTGGCCGGCCGTGGTCCCCACGCTGTCCATGCGAACCGTCGCCGTTGTCGACGACCCCGGCGTCCACATCAAACTTCCCCTGGCCACGTCCACCTTGGGACTGCTCAACCGGCGCACCATCAAACCGGGTGTCCTGCCCGGCGGAGAGTGCGGGCAGCGACTGGTGGCGGAGATCGCTGCCCGTGAGCCCCGCTTCGCCGACGCCGTGCTGTTCACCGATGAACGCACCCACCTCGGCGCGGGCCACGAACTGCTCGCCGCGCTGGTCCGCCGCTACCCGTCCGGCCTCGACGACGTCCACGTGGTGCCGGTTGCCGCCCTGCTGGCCACCTGCCCCGACGGCCGTCCCGTCGTCGACGTGCTCGCCGAACGCCACTACGGGGGCTCGGCGGTCGCGCTGCTCGACGCCTACCTCCGGCTGCTGCTGGACTGGCACACCACCCTCTTCTCCTATGGCATCGCGCTGGAATCGCACCAGCAGAACACCTCGATCGTCCTCGACGGCCACGGCGGCCTCCCCCGGATGCGGCTGCTGCTCAAGGACAACGACGGGCCACGCGTACACCCTGCGCGCCTTGCCGCACGGATCGGCGAGGCGGCAGCCGCCGGCCTGCTGGGCTTCACCGACCCCCGAGTCCTCGTCACCGACGACGGCCCGCTGGCAGACCTGTTCACGACCGTGACCGTTCATCTGTGTGCGGCTGCCCTTGCCTTCGAACTGGCCGAACGCGGCCGGGGCCCGTTGGACACCTGGCTGGGGCTCCTCCGGAACCGGCTCACCGAAGCCGTCGACCGGCTTCCCGCGGGACCGGCCGCGGTGCTGCGCGCCCGGGTGCTCAAGGCGCCCCGGCTGCCGATCAAGGCGATGGTCACCGCCGGTACGCTGTTCAGCAAGGACCGCTCGGGGGCCGTGGACATCAACAAGTTCTACGTGGACGGGCCCAACTACCTGCTCCCCACTGATTCAGGGCGGCCGGCATGACCACCGTCCCCCGGCCCACAGCATGTTGTCCAATTCCGCGGTACATACGACGGACCACCCGCTGACCGGCGGCTCCTCCTCGGTTCCGGTGATTCCGATCGACGCGCGGTCAAGGGGAACCCGGTCCGCCATGGGGGTGACGACCCGCAACAGCCCTCCGGGGGCGAGCGGGCCGCGGACCTGGTCGAGGAAGCGCGCTCGGCCCTGATGGAGGCGTAGACCAGCCGCGCTGTGATCAGGGCATAGGCATTCTCCGGCAAGGGCGGTGGGTGCGGAGCTTCGATGTCACCGCAGCAAAACGTGAGCCTCTCATCTGCCTCGTCGGCGGCGGGGGCGATCACGGTGGGTGCCGTCGCCGCTTTCGACGCCGAGAGCGTATCGGCCCCGGCCGGGCCCTGCGTGCCGTTCGAGGGGTGAGGCCTCCGTCTCGTCGAGAGGGCTGTACCGCGGGTCGCGATGCGGGATGCGGACCGCGAGTGCGGCCGCCGCTCGATCCGCCGGCTGACGCACCACCCGGACGCCCGGACGCTCAGGACAGCCGCAAGGACGGCGTCGGAGATGTCCCGGCAGCCCACGGGCACGGCGGATCTGTCCGGCGATCACCTGGCGCGGGCCCGCCTGGGGGAGGAACACGTCAGGGAGGCGGAGACCGGCTTCCGGATGGGGCATCCGTTGCGCGCCCTGCGCGGGGAGCCGAAGCCGGCCCACGACCCGGCCGTGACCACGATGACCGAGCGGCGGCGGGCGAAGGCCGCCGGGCTGAGGGCTCTGGACGGGGACGAGGCGGCGAGACTGAGCCTTGCGCACATGGGTACACGGACACTGGAGCGGTTGGCGGCCACGAGCGTCGAGGACCTGGTGGTGGCCTCGCGGACGGCCACTGGACGCGCCGCGGCGGGGGCCACCCGAGCGTCACCGAGGAGATCCGGGAGGCGGTCTTCGCCGTCCGGTGGGAGTGCCCGCGGCACTCGCGGATCAGCATGGGGAGGTGTCCGGGGTCGCGGGCGGGACTCGTGAGTTGACCGGTGGGCTCCGAGACGAGCTCGTACTCAGACCCGGGTGATGGTCACCGTGGTGGGGCCGGAAGCGGAGGTGAGGCCTTGAGGGGTCGGACAGGCGGCTTGTCGGGAGGCGAGCAGGGTCACCTCGGTGACGACGGTCGCCCCCTTGAAGACGCCATCGGTGATGGTCCCCGTGCTCACGGTGACGATGTTTCCATTCGGCCGTACGGCTGCCAGGCTGTGGATCGAGGCGGTCGACGTCATGCCGCCGGCGTCGCCGTGATGGGGGGACGTCTTCCCCTTGCGCTCCTCCCCCTCGTCGTTGCCCCAGTGGAAGGTGAGGGTGCCGCCGGCGGGCCCCAGGAGGCAGGACAAGGCGCCGGTGGAGTCTCCGCCGAAGGTCGCGGAAGTGAACCTGCTGTCCGTCGAGAGAGGGCATCCGACGACTGCCCGGGACGTGACGGAGGTGGCTCTCGGCGTGAAGGTCAGCCCCGGTGCGTAGGAGGCGGCGACGGTGCCGGCGCATGCCAGGAGGGCGCCGGTCGGCCGGTCGTCGGCATGCGCCGTCTGGGCCGTGGGCGTGAGCGTCGCCGCCATGACGGCGACCACCGCGGCGAGTCCGTGGGGTTTGCGCGATCCTGTGGTGTTCACACGGTCCCTTTCCTCGGTCCCTGGTTCTCGGGTGCGGTGCGGTGAAGGGTGACGGTGACGGCGCTCTGCTGGTGGTCCGTCGCGGTGTAGACGCGGCCTTCGTTGGCGACTCCGAACGGGGCCAGGTCCACCAGGCCGCGGGTCAGGTGGGCTCCCTCGACGCGGACCTCCGCGACCTCCGGGCAGGCGTCCAGCACGGCGGCGCCCAAGTGGTGGAAGGTGTGCTGACTGGAGCGGCTGGTGTGCTCGCCGAAGGCCTTGACGACGGCCTGTTCGGCGCGGGCACGGCACTGGCGGTGGTCGGTGCCCGTCCCGGCGTGCCGCCACGTCACGTTCATCCGGGCGCCGAAGACCCGATCGGTGACGGCCTGTGTGGTGGTGTAGGCGTCGCGGGCGAAGCCCGTGAACGTCGCGCCGCCGGTCGCGAAGAGTTCCATGTTCAGCAGGCCGCTGCGTACGACGGGTTCGCCGTGACGCGGGAGCGTGAGGTGAACGTGATCCTGGTGGCGGGCGGGGGCGGAGAAGTGCTGGGCCGAGGTTGTCGGCGGGTCGGACAGGAGCGGGGAGAACTCGGAGGCGGTCAGGCGCACATCGGCGGTTCGGACGCGCGTCGTCGCGGTGAGAAAGCGCTCGGCAAGCGCGAGCGCATACGATTCGGGCTCCGACGCCGCGTGCTGGGCGCCGATCGCCAGCACGGAGTTGCTGATCGAACTCACGGGGACGAGACGGGTGTTGTCTCCGTCCCTGTAGACCTCGGGGTGGTCCATCAGCAGGCGGACGTCTGCCCGGAACCGGCGTACCCGCTGCCGAGTGCCGGACCGGTCCACGAGGAGGAATTCGATTCCGCATTCGCCGTAGGCGTGATCGCCGATGGAATGGCCCATCGTTCTCCGTTCGGCTGGACGACGAGAGCGCGAACGTGCCGGAGTCACCTTCGCAGGAGCCTCTCGGACGGTCAACGGGCCACATGGAAGTAGGACAATCCTACCGCCCGTGAATCCATCGGCCGGTTCGAGCCGGTCTGGACACGTGCGGTGGCGGATGTCAGCCTGGACCGGTCAACGGGAGGACACACAAAAGGAATTCACTGTATGGCCGACGCCACGCCCTTGCCCGACGCGGTTCAGGTGGCCGTGGTCGGCGGCGGACCCGTCGGTCTGCAGTTGGCCGGGGAGCTGGGTCTTCGGGGTATCAGCTGTGTCGTGCTCGAACGGGATGTCCGGCTGTCGCAGGCGACCCGCGCACTCGTCCTGCACTCCCGGACCCTGGAATTCCTCGACATGCGCGGAATCGCCGAACCCTTTCTCGCCCACGGGCACCGCTATCGACACTACCCCCTGGGTTCCGAAGGGTCCGTCGCGCATTTCGCCGCCCTGGACAGCCCCTTTCCTTATGCGCTCGCACTGCCTCAGCACCGCACCACAGCGCTGTTGGAGGCATACGCCCTCAAGAACGGCGCACTCATCGCCCGCGGGGCGGAAGTCACCGGAATCAGTCAGGACGAGGAAGGCGCCGAGCTGACCGTCCGGCGTGCGGGCGGTGTGCGGCGGATACGTGCCGACTACATCGCCGGGTGCGACGGCGCGCGAAGTGCCGTGCGCCGGCTGTCGGGCATAGCCGCGTCGCACACCGTGCACCCCTACGACGTCATTTCGGTCGACGCACAGCTCGACTTCGAGCCGCAACAGCCGTGGAGCCGATGGGGGTCGGACGGCATGGTCCTGCTCCTGCCGTTCGGCGACGGACGGTGGCGCGTCATCCTCTACCCCTACCGTCGCCCCGAGGCCGGTGACGCACGGGCCGACGCCCCCGACGCGGCCTGGGTCCAGGCGCTGCTGTACCGGATCGCGGGCCGCGAGCTCGCACTGCACGAGATCGAGTGGCTCAGCCGCTATCGCTGCGAGCACCGCCACGCGGCCCGGTACCGGCGCCACCGCGTCGTGCTGGTGGGCGATGCCGCCCATGTCCACCCACCCACCGGCGGCCAGGGCCTCAACACCGGCCTGGCCGACGCCATGAGCCTGGGATGGCGCCTCGCGGCGGCGGTCACCGAGCCCCGCCACGAGGTCCTGCTCGATGCCTACGCCGAGGAACGGCGTCGCTCCGCTACCCACGTCATGCGGCTCACCGCCGCCATGCTCCACTTCAACGCGCTGCCCTCGCCCTGGGGGCACGCACTCCGCGCCGTCGTCCTCACCACCCTTCGCCCGCCCCTCCCGCGACGACGCCTCGCCGCTCGCCTGGCCGGCCTGCCGGGGAGCGCCGCACGGCGCGGCACATGCGTCCGCAGCGGCGCGCCGGCCCCCGATGTGCCGCTGCTGGCCACGGCGACCACCGCCCCCGGCAGGCTGTTCGAGGCCCTCAGAGCAGGCCGTCATGTGCACCTGACCTCCACCCGTGGCACACCGGATGCCCGAGCGCCCGGCATCACGATGCCCATGGTGACCGTCCGGTCCGCGGCCGGCCGGCAGCCGTGCATCGTCCGTCCGGACGGGCACTATCTGTGAGTCCCGGATCCGTGCATCCCGGATCTGTGAGTCCCGGCCCACCGGACGACTCCCGGGCCCGGACGGCGACGCCCGGCCGCGTTCCCTGTCTCGCCCCCTTCGCCTGCCACGCGGCACTGCTCTGCGGAGCGCTCGCCATCGCCTCCGTCACGGCGGCCGTGCCCACGGTCGCGGCCGACCTGGAGATGAAGCCCGTCCAGACCCAGTGGTTCGCCGCCGCCTATCAACTCACCTGTGGCCCTCTGCAACTCGGGGTGAGCCACTTCGCCGATCGGTACGGTGCCCGCCGTATCCTGCTCGTCGCCCTGGTCACCTTCGCCGCGGCGAGCCTGCTGGCCACTGCGGCAACCACCACCGCCGTCCTCATCGCCGCCCGACTGGTCCAGGGCGTCGGCGGTGCCGCCCTCTCGCCCGTCAGCCTCGCCCTGCTGCTCACCCTGCGCGGGAGAACGGAGAACGAGCCGCATGCCGTCGCGGGGTGGGTCTCCACTGCCGCCGCGGCCGCCTGCCTCGGGCCGGTACTGGGTGGCCTGCTCACCAGCCTGCTGGGCTGGCGGGCGGCCTTCGGCGCCCTCGCCCTTCTCGCGACCGCCAGCGCGGGCTGCGCCCTTCACGCGCCCGGCGGCCCCGGAACCTCACCGACATCGCCCCGGCAGGCTATGGACGTCGTCGGAATCGCCCTGTGCACGGGGGCCGCTGTCGCCGCGCTGATCACGCTGATCACGCTGACCGCTCCGACGGTCACCGCTTCCGCACCGGTACAGGCGTCGACCGGGCTGCTGACCGCGACATTGACCGGCCTTCTCGTCCTCCGGACGCGACGTCACCCCCAGGGTGCTCTGGACGCCGGGTTGCTGCGGCAGGCGGTCACGCGCCGAGCCCTGCTCGTCCTGCCGGCACTCTTCGGCGCGAACTCCGCCTTCACCTTCCTCACGTACTTCACTCTGACCCGCGCATACGGTCTGAGTCCGCTCTCGGCGGCGCTCGTCGCACTGCCCGCCGCGGCCCCCGCCGTCCTCACCGCGCGCCTGGCCGTCAAGCGGACCGGTGAACACCGGGACGGCGCACCCCTCATGCGAACCGGGCTCATGTGCGTCGCGGCCGGCATGCTCATCAGCGGCTCCGGGCAGCGGCACCCCGCGCCCCTGTGGTTGATCAGCGGCGCGTGCGCCTTCGTGGGAAGCGGCCTGGGACTGGCCAACGGCGCCGCCATGACCGTGATCAGCCGCGGCCGCACGCCCCACGGCACTGCGCGAGGGGCGGCGACGGCGACGACGTTCGCCATGCTCGGCGGCGCGACGGGGCCGGCGGCGGCAGGAGCCGCACTCGCCCTGGTCGGGCACCCTCCCCGGACCTGCGGGGCATCGACCTGCGACGCGCTCGGCACACCACAGGGCACCCAACTCGCCCTTGCTTTCCTCGGTTTGCTCACTGCCGCTATGGCTTTCGCACTGACGAGCAGGCGACACGGGCGGACGTGACCGCATCACCTGGGCCGTGCGCCACGGACACCGACCACACCGACCTTCGCCTTCAGAACCTGCCGGATCGCTTGGGGAAGCAGTCCTCCAGCACGCCTTCGCGGTGGACGTCGAGCGTGGCGCAGCGCAGTCCGTCGCCGAAGGGGGCCACGTCCCAGAACGGCACGGGCACGACCTCGAAGCCCATCCGGTCGAGCTGTTCCATCTGCGCGGTCCCGCTCGCTTCCCCGCAGACCGTCCCGGGGTCCAGGACCAGCACGTACATCGACACCCAGCGGCCCATGACCCTCGTCGGAGCTCCCGGCCCGCACAACGACGTCTTGTACGCCGGGCACAACGGCCTTCCCGGCGCCCCGGGCGCGGGCCAGCGGATGGGCCAGGCCGTCGGCGTCTCCCCGACCCACATCTATGTGGGCATGCCGACGGGCCCGAACGCGCAGGGCGCGGCGTACGCAGTGCCGTGGCGGAACGTCACCTCCCACGACGCCTCCGGTGCCGACCAGCCGGTGACGGTGTATCAGCCGGGCAAGGACGGCATCCCGTCCGGCGGCAAGGCGTTCGGAGCCGTCATCCGGTAACACCGCCCCGGCCGAACAGGTCAGCGGGCCTCGTCCTCCATGGGGGAGGACGAGGCCCGCGTACATGTGTCTGCTGTTCACCGCCCGCTCGGCCGGGGGCGCCGGGCCACGACCGGCAGGGTGAGGGTGACCGTCCACTCCCTTTCGCCGTGACCGTCGACCGGGCCTCCAGCGTGCCTCCCATCGCTTCGGCAAGGTCCCGGGCCTGCCCCGCAAGGAAAGGTCTCCGGCCTGCTCGCCCCTTCGCTGCCAGCAGCAGCGGTCGCGTCGCCCGCCTGTTCTCCGGCACAGGCCACGCGAATGACCAGCCGGTCTTCCGGCGACCGGGCCGTGAGGGCGGGCGAGCGGCCGGAATCACCACGGCGCAGGGCGTCCACCACCACGGTCGTGAGAACGCGAGCGAGAACAGCGGCATGGTCGACGACGTCCGGCAGCTCGTCCGGAAGTGGGACCGAGATCGTACGGCCGCCGAGTCCGAGGTCGTCCAGGACGGTGGTGCGCGCTTCGCCGGCGTTCAACGGGCGAAGGTGGAGTTCGCGGGCTCCCGCATGCAGTCCAAGAATGCCCGGAGGCCACACACAGCCAGGGCGGGCACCATCACACGGCTTCGTTCCGCAGCCTCCTGGGTGCCTGTCTCCGAGGCTTCGAGGCTTCGAGGCTTCGAGCGCGACTCTGCCGCGGGTGCGGGCGACGCCCGGCTGGGAGGCCCACGCGGCAAAGATTCTCCGGTCGTCCGCGCTCAGGTCACAGCCGCACGCAGCAAGGGTCAGGTGCTCGTCGACGGGCTTTCGAGGCCGGCCCGCGCAGCCGCTGGCCCTCCTTACCCACGCCGGGGGCGGCCCCGGGGTGGGTCCGCAGTTTTCCGCGCGCTGTCATCGACCGACTCCCGCCGGTTGTCCACGAGTCCCCGGCTGAGCCGTACCCCGCCCAGCGAGCCTCCGCTTGCACGGTGCGCCGGACCGGGAGCGGATGCCCGCGATTACGGCCGGGTCGCCTCCGCGAGCGGCCGTGTGCCTACGACCGGTGCTCCGAGCGCGTAGTGCACGTAGGTGTGGATCAGCCGGAACCCGGACTTCACGGCCAAGTGGCGGCTGGGGTGGTTGTCCCTCGAGCAGCTCCACGACGGGATGCGGCCGCGGGCGGTCACGTCGGCGCACAGCGCCCGGACGCAGGCCGAGGCCAGGCCCCGGCCGCGCGCGGCGGGCAGCGTGGCCACGGCGATGTCCTCATAGCGACTGCCGGCGAAGAACGTGCACGCGAGAGAGAGGAGGCAGCTGTCGCGGAAGACGCCCCAGCCGTGCCCGGACGCGGCGAGGCCGGCGGGGCCGCCCCAGCTCTCGGCGATCCAGGCGAGGTCCGGACCGGCGGCCCGTACGGCGGGCGCGTCGGCGGGCACGAGGGGACGGGCAACGAGGCCGGGGCCCGGTCGAGTGCCGGGCGCCGGATCATCGTGGGCCCAGATCATGCGCTCCCACGGGACGATCCGCTCGAACGCTCTGCCGAGCAGAGGCAGGAAGCGGTCCGGGGCAACGACGTAACAGTGGGCCATCGGTGCGAGATCCGCAGGGTCCGTGGCGCAAGGGTCGCCGGCCAGGACCGCGTGACCAGCGCAGGAGACGGCGGCGGCGCGCGGACACAAGGGGTGGTCGGTCCACCATGTGCCCAGCCCGGTGCGGGCCGCGTGCTCGGGGAGGGCGCCCACTCCCGGGCGGCCGGCGGGGAACCATCGCCGCCACGACCTGACGGCCGGTGCTGAGGGAAGGGCATTGTCGTTGGGCATGACGGCTCCGGAGGACCCGAGGGGCGGGCGGTGCCTCACCGCCCGCCCCGGTCGTGACAGCCTGCGGTCAGCTGCAGGCCTTGCTGCCGTGGTTGGCATTCTTCTTACGGCGGGCTCGCTTCTTACGGGCGCGCTTGGACACGGATGTCGTTCCTTTCTTGGTGGACGGCTGCTGGGTGTCCGGGAGGTCAGGCCGTGCGCGCGACCAGCTGGTCGGCGAGCTTGGACAGCCGTCGTACGGTGCGGTCCTCCATGGCGACGGGAGCGACCGGGGACAGGGCGGTGCAGTCGTAGTACGCGCCGGGGACGACCTCGGTGGCGGGGTCGCACAGTCGTACGACGCGCTCGGCGCCCTGGACGGCGGAGTCACCCTCGTGCGC
The DNA here is from genome assembly GCF_042657885.1 of Streptomyces aureoversilis. NCBI lineage: Bacteria > Bacillati > Actinomycetota > Actinomycetes > Kitasatosporales > Streptomycetaceae > Streptomyces > Streptomyces aureoversilis. The sequence continues at coordinate 493,946 of NZ_JBHSKJ010000001.1, read as the reverse complement.
GTACAGCGACAGCAGGGCGGTGTCACACACGCCCGGGTGCACGCTGACGGACGTCCAAGGCGTCTTCTCGCGGGCGAAAACGGTCAGCGCGAGCTGGGACTGGGCGTAGGCGGCGAGGCGGGAGTAGTGCTTGGTGCGCTGGGGGTCGTTCCAGGAGATGGAAGCCGTGCGGTGCATGGAGGACGAGACGTTGACGACGCGGCTGCCCGGGCGGGCGCTGAGCGGGCCGGCGAGCTCGTGGGTGAGGAGGTAGGCGGCCAGGAAGTTGACCTGGAAGGAGAGTTCGTTGCCGTCGGCGGTCACGGTGCGCCGCTCGGGCGCGGCGACGGCCGCGTTGTTGACGAGCACGTCGAGGGCGGGGTGCTCCTCGGCGACGCGCGCGGCCATGGCTCGGACTTCGTCCAGCCGGGAGAAGTCGGCGACGACCAGACGCAGCCGCAGGATGTCGGCACCGGCCGTGACCAGGCGGGCGACGGCGTCGTCGCCGGATGTCTGGTCGGGGGCGTGCACGATGACCGTGTCCCCCCGGCCGGCAAGCAGCCGGGCGGTCTCCCAGCCGATGCCGGAGGTGGCACCGGTGACCAGAACGGTCCTGGGAGCGGGCGAGACAACAGAAGACATGGGAATCCACTCCGGGAATCAAGAATGCGGCAGCACCCCACCCGGAAGGGAGGGGGTTGCCGTGCGAACAAGAGGACACGTCAGCGACTGCATGTGTGCATCAGAAGAGGCGTGCTGACGGGCCGTGAGGGGTGACGTCATGACGACCGGCGCGTCGTGCACCTTCACGGTGTCGTGGAACGGAAGTGCGCTCAGCGCACGAGAAGCGAACAGCGCGCAGAGCCGGACAGCGCCGTATGAGGCGGCCGGTCGTCGTGGCGCAGATGGCTGTTCACGAGAACCATTCAAGGCAACAAGGCAGCCGGCCGCAAGCAGCACACCGCGTCCCTGACGCCGCCCTGACGGGCCGCCACATGGAGCACGCCAAGAGCCCCGAATAGCACGATTGGGGACTGTACAACTTGCGCTCGCCTCGTGATCAACGTGACGGGCTTCTGAAGCGGCCGGCGATCGGCCGGGCCATGCGCAGTGAGGAGCTGCACGAGACGCTGCTGCCCGAGCGGCTGGCGCTGCCGATCTTCGTCTCCGACCCGCTGTCGTCCGTCGCCTACGCCACGCAGGAGATCCTCCTCGTGCTCGCTCTGGGCGGCATGGCGTATCCCCACTTCACACCGTGGACCGCCACGGCCGTTGTGGCGCTGAAGGCGGTGGTGGTCCTGTCGTACCGCCAGGTGGTGCACGCCTATCCGAGTGGTGGCGGGTCGTACGAGGTCGTGGCGACCAACCTCGGGGCCTCGGCCGGCCTGGTGGTGGCCGCGTCGTTGCTGGTCAACTACGTGATGACGGTGCGGTGTCGGTCGCCTCGGGGGTCGACAACATCATCACAGTCCACGGTTCCAGCACGACGATACCCGCCGCAAGTCGCAACGTGAGCTGCCTGCTGGCGCGCGGCAACAGCGGTAATGGGGTGAAGGCACTGCAGCTTTCCCTGAACGAATGCTACGGAGAGGATCTCACCCGAGACGGGATCTTCGGGGCGGGCACCCAGGCGACACTGCGGCGTGCATACTCCCAGGAGGGGCAGGCGGCCGACGGGTCTACGGCCCGCGCACTCGGGACGCCCTTCACTGGCGAGTGGCCGGCTTCGGCCGCGACCGCATGCAGCCCTCAAGGAAGAACCTGAGACGACCCGCACACCGCACCGTCCGATGGGACAAGGTCGTGAGACAGAAATGCCGTGTCCTTGGAACGAGAAGCTCAGGAAATCCCAGCTCGTCACAACGTAACGGGACATAGAACGACGCGTTGCAGGGCACCCGTAACAGCCTCACGCACATCCGCGCCACCTGGGGCGGAACGGGGAGCGTGGAGGACGCATCCAGGGGCGCTGGGATTCTCGCGGGCGAAGAGCTACGACCTCGTTCGCCGCGGGGAGTTCCCGTGCCGAGTGCTGCGCATCGGCCGAAGCGCACGTGTCGTCACCGCATCCTCGCTCCGCGTACTCGAGAGCGGAGAGGCGGAGTACAGCGGCGCTCACGCCGGATGCCAACCGCCCTCGTCACACGCGCGCAGAAACCCCGCCGGAGCAACCGGGGGTTCGTCGTCTCTCACACAGCCCCTATAGGCGGGGTCATGGCCGCAGGGGTTTGACCAGGTGAAAGACCACCCGGGCCGCGTAGCGCTTGAGGCAGCGGAAGATCGTGACCGCACAGCAGCTTCTGTCTGGCCGGGGGGTGACGCCCGGCACACTCTTCCTGACGGTGTCGCCCGGGCAGGGCACGCGGGTGCGCGGCCGCGAGCTGAGCGGGATCGGCCGTGCCCGGCACGGCAGCGGGGCCCGGACCACGACACGCGGTCCGGGCCCCGCCCCGTGCGGTGCCGCCCTGCGGCGGCGGTGCGTCAGCTCTGTGCGGTGCCGTCGCCCGTCTGCCCGGCACCCCCGGCTGCGCCTGCCTTCTCGCGCATCTTGCGCACCAGCTCCGCCTTCTGGTCGGCGGCACCCTGGCGGTCGAGGTTGCGGTGCGGACCGTTGTTCTGCCGTTCGGCGCGGGACAGCTTCTTGCGCTGGCCGCCGCCCATGCCCACGGGGTTATTGATGTTCTTGCTCACGGGTTCTCCCGGAATGAGGTGAAATGATCTATGGATTCATCGGTGGGGGACGGGCGCGGCGACATCGAAGGACGTCAGCAGGGGCCCATCACGCGCTCACTCGTAAATCGGTGTCTGGAAGAACATGGCCCAGACGTTACCCGGTTCCGTCGGCCCCGCACACCAAGTTTTCGCTGTACCGGCGTCGGCCGGGCCTTCGGCGAGGGCCCGGGGCCAGTCGTTTCCTTCCACTCAGCCAACGGACCATGCCCCCACACACCGCTGAGCCCAGCCAGATGGAGGCGAGCCAGCGGGGTTCTCAGCGCCATTCCTGTCGTCCGGTTCCCACGGCCGGGTCAGGTACTCATCGAGCGCCGACAAGGCGATGTTCGCCAGGAGTGGGGAGAGGATGCCGCCCTGCGGGGTGCCCGTGATGGTGTCCTCGCGGTTGTTGCCCTCGGTGAGGACACCTGCCTTGAGGAACGCCTTGATCAGCCTCAGCACGCGCTTGTCCTTGCCCCGGTCTCACACCCGGCCCATCAGGGCCGCATGGTCGATCGAGTCAAAGGACGTCTCGATCTCCGCGTCCAGGACCCATCGGTAGCCGTGGGTGCCGTAGAAGTGGATCTCGGCGATCGCGTCATGTGCCCGCCGCAGGGGCCGGAAGCCGTAGGGCTTGCCCGCCCGATCATGTGACTGTCCGGCTGATGCCTCGTTGCGTCAAGCATGCGGCGGGGTGACTTGGCGGATGCCGAGTGGGAACGGCTGCGTCCGTTCCTGCCGGTCAGCAACGGACATTGTGGCCGGTGGCGGGAGCATCGGCAGGTGATCGACGGGATCCTGCACCGAGTTCGGATCGGAGTGCAGTGGAGGGATCTTCCAGAGCGGTCAGGCCCTGGCCGGACGCCGGGGAAGTCGACCGACACGGTCAGCCGGACGGTGGCCCCGTCCGGGTCGGGGGAGCAGATGAGCCGTGGGGCGGGCGGCGCGTCGATCAGCGGGACGGCGACGACGCAGCATCCCCGCCGGTCCCGAGGTGCCTCCTGCCCGCTGGCGCCGACCGGCACGAGTTGCAGCGCCCGCAGCGCCTCCAGTCGGCCGGGCAGTCGGCAGCGGATCCGCAGCCGCCCGCCGGCCTCGGTGACCGTCGCGTCGGTGACGCGGGCCATCGGGGTGCGGCCGACGACGGTGTCCACCCGGAACTGATCGGCGCGCAGCCAGCGCGGCTGTTCGGCGGCCGCGCCCGTGCGCGGCGCCTGTTCTTCGCCCGCGTACAGCCGCCAGCCGGTGCCAGCTGGGGCGTCGGCGGGCCGTGCCGTCCAGATGTCCAGTTCGGCGTAGCCGTCCGGGCGCCGGTCGCCGCTGAACCGGATCACCTCGCTTAGGTCCCGTCTCTCCGATCATGCTGGTGACCCGGGAATTCAGCGACCGCGGTGGGGTCCTGGAGGGCATTGCTTCCAGGACCCCACGCAATCAGCGCAGATCGCGGTCCGGGATCGAGATCCTGAACTTGGCTACGTTCTCCCCGGTCGTCCAACGGTGGAAGCCGGCCTTCTCCAGTACTCGGACTGAGGCCGGGTTCGACAGTTCCACGTCGGCGGACACGGTGTGGACACCTGGCAAGGTGAGGGCGAAGTCGGCGAGGACCTGGGTGGCCTCGGGGGCATAACCTCGGCCACGCCGAGAGGCCACGATGCCGTAGCCGATCTCAAGGACCCCCTCGCTGGGCGGCCAGAACAGGCCGATGGAGCCCACCACCAGACCGCTGTCGCGCTCGATGACCAGACGGTGACCGTAGGGGCCGAGCCAGTCGGGGTACTGCTCGAAGAGGCCCGCGACCACGCGATCGCCTTCGGCGGGAAAGTCGTCCGCCCAGTACGGGGACCGGGCGCCTTCGAGGACCGCGGTGGCCTGGCTCCTGGCCCAGGGCCGCAGGACGAGGCGCTTGGTGACCACGTCGACGTGGACGGGTGAAGCAGAGGAAGACATGTGTCTCTCCTGGTCGTTGGAACGACCGGCCGCGCTCGGTTATCGCACGGGCCGGATGAGGGGATGCTGATGACGGCCGACGGCAGCCATATTCATCAACCTCCTCATCCCGAGATCACGCGTCTGTCGCGCTGGCGTGAGAGTAGTAGCCCGCCTCTGCCGGGGCAACTCCTTTCCGGACTGCCGACCGGGGCCTTCGCTCGCTGAAGGTCGTATCCCTTCGCGCGGCGGCTCGTTGCTCTGATCATGCTCAGCAGAGGGGATCTCAGCGACGACGAGTGGGCGATCCTGGAACCGCTCCTGCCCAAGGGCAACAACCGGTGCGGCCGGTGGCCGGGCCACCGCCAGGTGATCAACGGGATCATCCATCGGCTCGGCACCGGCTGCCAGTGGCGAGAGCTGCCCGAACGCTTCGGCCCATGGCAGACCGTCCACAAACGCCACATGTTGTGGTCGGCCGACGGCACCTGGAAGAAGCTGCTCCAACACGCCCAGGCCGTCGCCGACACCACGGGCGACATCGACTGGAATATCAACATCGACTCCACCTCGATCCGCGCCCACCAGCACGCCGCCGGGGCCCCGAAAGACCCGCCGCCGGCAACGTCCGGTGCTTCAAAAGGGGCCGCGCAAAGATCAGTTCACGTGCAGGTGCACATGCGCGCACGCCCGTTCCCGGCGGGGGCGGTGCTCCAGGCGAAGTCCTCGGCCGCTCGCGCGGCGGGCTGACCTGCAAGCTCCACCTGAGTGCGGACGGCAAGTGCCGCCCGCTCTCCCTGGTGATCACTCCGGGGCAGCGGGCGGACTGCACCCAGTTCGAGCGGGTCATGGGCGAGATCCGCGCCCCCGGCGCCGCGGCGTCGGCAGGCCACGGCTGGTACCGGAGAGCGTCGGCGCCGACAAGGCGTACAGCAACGGCATGATCCGCGCCTACCTGCGGCGACGCGGTATCCGGCACGTGATCCCGGAGAAGAGCGATACCAAGACGGCCCGCCTGCGCAGAGGTTCACGTGGCGGCCGACCCGCCCACTTCGACAAGATCCGGTACAAAGCCAGGAACACTGTCGAGCGGGCGATCAACAGAATCAAGCACTTCCGAGCCGTCGCCACCCGCTACGACAAGCGTGGATACGTCTTCCTCGGCACCGTCACCGCCGCCGCACTCCTTATCTGGCTCCGCTCGTGACCGAAGACGGCCTCGGGGATCAATGGAACCGTGGTTGTCGGGCACCCGGTGGTCCCCGACCCGAACAGGCTCGTGGGCGGCGCCCTCCAGCTCGGCACCGGCGAGCCCAACGAACAGTCAGCGGGCTGGGGGCACGGTCTGCAACGTGCGGGTCTGGGCAGCATGCTGCCCAGACCCGCACTGCCCGGAGTGTCAGCGGCTCATCAGCGCAAAGACGCCCCAGCCGAGGTACTCACGGGTGTGCTGCACGTAGCGGGCGGGCCCGGTGGCGAGTTCGGCCCGCACCTCGGCGGCCAACTCGTCATCGGGGTTCTGGTCGAGCCAGCAGCGAAGGTTGAACCACTGCGCCGCCTGGTACCGGTCCCAGCTGTCCTGATCGGCCAGCACCATCTCCACGACGTCGTACCCGAGGTCGCCGAAGTGCCCGATCAACTCCGGCAGCATCCAAAAGTCGGCTCTGCTGCCGGCGTGGCAGCCCTCGATGACATCCTGGGCCGGCGGTGCCTGACGCCAGTACGGCTCGCCGATCAGCATGAGGCCGCCTGGGCGGAGGCTGCGGCCCAGCAGTTCGACGGTGCCGGCCACGCCGCCCCCGATCCAGGTGGCGCCGACACACGAGGCGAGATCGACCGGCTCGTCCGCGACGTAGCCGGAGGCATCTCCGTGAACGAAGTCGACCTGGTCGGCGACTCCGACTTCAGCGGCTCGGGCGCGGGCCTTCTCGGTGAACACGGTGCTGATGTCCACCCCCGTTCCCGTGACGCGGTGGTCACGCGCCCAGGTGCACAGCATCTCGCCCGTTCCGCTGGCGAGGTCGAGCGCCCGCGTGCCAGGTGCAAGATGGAGCGCCTGGCCCAGTGCGGCGAGCTTGTCAGCGGTGATCGGGTTGTGGACGCGATGACTGCTTTCGCGAATGGTCCAAATGCGTGGAAGATCCACAGGAGGGATTCCTTAGTTCGATGAGGTCCTGCCGTTCCTGGAGGGCAGCCGTCCGCAGTCAGCCGCCACCGCTTGAACCGTCATCAAATGCACCCCGCTTGGACGTTTCGATCTTGGACGCGGGTAAACCTAAAGCCCTCGGGAGCGACGTGTCCACCGATTTCAAGCGGCGCTGCCAACACGCGGCCCGGGCAGGCGCTGAACATCATCCCCGCGGCCAGAGCGTGAACCGGCCTGTCATCGGCATGCTCTCTCCGATCGTGATCGGAGAGACAGAACCTAAAGACTGTCCCTACCTCACCTCATCAGACCAAAAGCCCTGACCGTCGGCACCAAAGATCAAACCCGCGTGTTAATCATCTGCACGCCCTTAGCCAACGGCGCTGGCCTCGGCGATCCAGGCGGTCAGAATGACTTCGAGGATCTTCTCCCCACCGCTTGGGGTCGTCGTCGAAGCCGTCCAGCTCCAGGACCCGACGGTGGAGATCAGTGAAGGGCATGTACTGGGGTTCACATCCGGGTACTTGTCGTACAGAGCAATGGCTATGTCGTACGTGTCATCCACTTCATGCTTGCTTTCCCCTCTGAAAGCTCTTCAGCAGCCGGCACAGCATGCCCCACGGCAGGCGTGGCAGGTCAGTCCGGGCTGTGTCTGAGGGGATGATGGTGAGGCGAGCAGACGGGGTACGGGGCCTGGCCCCGATGGGCGGGCCGGGCGGAACGGGCGGGCCCACGGCCAGCCGACGGACAGTCCCCGCCCCGTTCGCGCACCACGCGCGACGGCCGCTCGAACTGCCCGGCCCGCAGCCCGGTGCAGAGTTCGACCGCCGCCGAGACACGGCCGTCGCCCTCAACGCGAACATGGGTAGAACCTAGAACCCGATATGTTTGGTCACTTGGGCAGTGCCTCTTTCCTCACAGCCAACAGGACTCTCGACAAGCCCTGTCGTTGCGGGTCAGGAGCGGTTCTCGCGTTCGCGATCAGGCATCGGACAGCTCACTTCACGAAAGCACGAGGCCAGGGAGGCGGCGTGATCGAGGAGGGGACGGCGATCGTCGGGAAGGCGCCGGGGGAACAGGATCCGACCGGGCTGGAATCCTCGGCGCTCCGGCCGTTGAACGTGCTGGCGATCGCGGTTTCGGCGGTCTCCCCGACGACCTCGGTCTTCCTCGTCTACGGCACCGGGCTCGCCTCGGCCGGCACCGGTGTGGTCTACGCCTTCCTTATCGCCGCGGTGATCGTGCTGGCCATGGCGCTGTGCTACGCCGAGACCGGTTCGCTCTTCCCATCCGCCGGGGGCGCGTACACCATCGTCTACCGGGCGCTGGGACCGCTGTGGGGCGGCCTGGCGACGGTGCTGTTCCTGCTGCTCGGGCTGGTGACCACGGCTTCGGTGTTCACCGCCGCCGCGACGTATCTGTCCGGACTGGTGCCCGGCGGGCTGCCGGTCGGCTGGACCGCGCTGGCCATGCTCGCCGCCGTCACCGCACTGTCGATGGGCCGGATTGCACCGGCGAGCTGGGTCGCTGCCGGCATGCTCCTCCTCGAACTCGTGGTGATCCTCGTCTTCACCGGTTGCGCCCTGGCCCATGTCACCCCCGACAGCCGACCGTTCACTCATCCTGTCGTACCGGGCGCGTCGGGGCTGATCGCGGCGGTGGTTCCCGCGCTGTTCGCGTTCAACGGATACGACTGGCCTCTGTACTTCGCCGAGGAGGCCCGCGGGCCGCGGCACATGCTGCCGCGGGCGGTGATGTGGGCGGCGTGGGTGTCGGTGACGGTGGAACTGCTCGCGGTGGTGGCGGCCACCTTCGCAGTACGGGACGCCGGCCGGACCGCGGCCGACGACTCGCCGCTGTCGCTGATTGCCCACCAGGTGATGGGGCCGACTGGAGCGACCATCCTGTTGGCCGGGGTCGTGGTGGCCATGTTCGATGCCGGACTGTCGGCCAACCTCGGCTACGCCCGGGTCTACTACGCCGCGGCACGCGACGGCATGCTCCCCGGGCCGCTGGGGCGGTTCTTCGGGCACACCTCGCCGCGCTCCCGGGTCCCGGTCCACGGCTTCGCATTCCTCTTTGTGGGCAACGGCGTCCTGTGCGTCTTCAGCTCGCTCAACGACCTGATCACCTTCACCGGAGTCGTGATCGTCATCGTGTGCCTGCTGGTCGCGGTGGCGGCACTGGTGTGCCGGGTCCGTGCGCGCCGGATCGCCCCGGGTGGCCGGCCGCCGTTCCGCATGCCGCTGTGGCCCGTACCGCCGCTGGTCGTGGTCACGGGCGTGGCCGTGGCACTGACCCAGCAGTCGGCCCATGATCTGCTCATCGTGTGTGCCGTTTGCGTGATCGCCGTCGCCGGTTACGGTTACGCCGTTGTACGGCGACCGGGTGATGCGGGGAGCAGCCGGCGTCGGTAGGGCGAGCGCCTTTGTCGCTCACGCGCGACCAGCGGGTTGCGTCGAGGCGGGGTGCGTGCGTGAGCGGACGTCCCGCCCCCAGCCAGCCGAGAGCGGCCCCCTGCCTCCCCCCCAACGGTTCAGGCACACTGGTGCGGCCCGGCCGACGCACCCGCAAGTCGTGCGTAGGCCTCCTTGGCCTGGGGTGTCTGGCCGTGGACCAGGTGGAACGACGCTTCCGCCATCAAGCGCGCCGCAGGGGTGTCCGAGGACATGGAACGGGCACCTGTTGCGGCGATGCAGGCGGCGGCGGTGCGCAAAGCCAGGTCAACGGCGGCCGCGCGGATGGTGAGCCGTTCGTCGATCGCTTCGCCGGGTGGCTTCGTGTCGATCAAGGCGTAGGCACGGGAGCGCAGCGGCAGCGGGTGCGCATGCCGCAGCTGCGGCAGTACGTCGACGGCCTCTCCTGGAGGCACGACCCGCGTCTTGGCTTCCACCACAGCACGCTGATCTCTCCTCCGTGAACGCGAATTCACGACCCGGGCCGGTAGCTCCCCAGCATGGCCCACGCATCTGAACTGCCGAACGACTCGAGGAACGGTCTATCACGGCCCGCATCTCTGTGTCGGTCCTCGGCAGCGCGCGGCGAGCGAGTGCTCGTCAGGTGCGGCGGCGAAGACGTCAGGTGCGGGCGCGCGTTGTTCGGGTCGGCCCACCTTCCGCCCGGAGCCAGACGCTCAGCGCCCCACGGCGGCTGCAAAGCGACGAGGCCCCGGGCGGACCGAGATCCACACCAGTTGCGGGCCGGCCCGCCGCCACCCCGGTCGTGGATAGACGTTCTACCTGGTCAACGGAGGTGCAAGCGGTGTACCAGCAGCAGACGGAGAACGTCTATTGCAGCTATGGCCCCAAGAACTTGGCTGACGCCGGCCGGGATCGGATAGTCGGCGAGACTGGTGTCAGTCGTGACGGTCCGGGTGAACATCCAGCATGGGGGCTAGAGTCGGAGCGTCTCGGCAAGGATCCGACCGGTCAACTCCAGCCGGGGCAACTGGGCCTGTCCGAGGTCAGCGGCGACGAGTTGCGCGAGGCGCACGCGCTTCACCCGATCGCGGACCAGGTGACGGGCGACCGTTACGCGGATATGAGCAGCGTCTCGCGCTGACCGCCGCCCGGACGGACGCATGTTCAGGCCTGCACGCGGCTGGTGCTGTCGGTGATGCAGACCACCTCACGGTTCGCGCGAGTGGTTCCCGAGTGCCTTGACCTCCGCGGCGCCGATTGGGAGCGGGGTTTCGCGCTGCAGACGCGCCTTCAGCAGCACCGCTACGGCTACCTGAAATGGAGGACCGCGTACTTGAGTGAGCGCGGGCCCCGGAAGGTGCTCCTCGCCGCGGATCAGGGGAGGTAAGCCGAGGCGCTGAACGACGCCGGCCAGGGAATCGACGCCATTACGGACCAGCGGGTAGTCGATCGATTCGGGGGCAGGCCGACCGGACCCACTGTCCTGGGGATGCCGCCCGTTCCGTGGCGCTGATCTTGTCCACGCACCCATCTTCGCGCATAGGACCATCCCAGCCGCCGCCGGTGTCCATCTCGTCATCACACCCGTAGACGTGACAGGACGCTATGAGCGGAGGAATCCGCCCGCCATGGCCGGCCGAAGATGTGAGCGGGCGGACGAAACCTGGACCTTCAGGGCGGAGCTTCTACCGGCGGGCGCACCATGTCGCCGTAGTAGCCGCGGTACCCCGGTGTTTCACCGGGTTCAGGGACGTAAGTGAACCCGAGCTTGAGCCACACCTCGTACAGCTCGCGGTCCCACGCGGGCAACATGATCTACTGGTCGGGAACCCGAGCGAACAACTCCTCGACCAAGGCGTGTGCCACTCCCGTTTCTCGAAACTCGGGGGAACGTGGAGCTCGGGCTGTCCGGCCGGGCCAGGGAGCCGGATCTCTGATGTCCCACCCTGGCCTCGTCGCCCACGCCTACGACACCGCCGGCGAAGTCCCTGGGAATTCCGGCACCTCTACGGTGACGCCGTCCGCACCGGCCTGCCACCCCGCCAGCGCCCCGGGAAGTGGCCGACGGTGGATGAGTCAGCAGGCCTAGGTTTTCTTGCAGCTGATCGCTACCCCGAGAGCAGCAATATTGTTACCGCAGACGGGAATTGCCGCGGGCGTGGATACGGCCACGTCTGCCGTGTCGAGGAGGCCGACGTGAATCTCGTCGGCATTCGCTGCTGGGGCACCGGTCAGTGGGAGCACTGCCGCGGCGCGGGTGGCGGCTGCCACTCGGGCGATCTTCACGTGCCCTCTCTGGAATGGGCCGAGGAACTGGGAGTGGGCAGGCCCCACTGCACAACGTGCCTTAGCCCGCCTGGGCATCGACGTCCACCCCGTCCAGCGACCCCCCGGGAACCCACCCGGGGATTCAAGGTCATTCCAAGGCGCTGGACGAACGAGCGGACATTCGACTGGTTCATGCACCACCGCCGCCTCGCCCGCGGCTACGAGACCCACCCCCACCGCTCCGAAGCCGTGATCCACCTCGCGTTGATCGACCTCATGACCCGCCGCCTCACCAGAGAAAACCACCCCGAACTGGTGCGGAACCTGACCCCGGAACCAAACACGAATCAGCGGACCAGACACGGTCGAATTTCAGGAAACTGGGACCTCGGAAACACGCCTCAAGAGATCAGTTCGATGTCGTGGAAGCGCATAACGCCGAACCAGGCGCTCGTCTCGTCCCGCATGACGCGCTCCGTCTCGATCGCGACCTCACGGATCCGCTCCAACGTGCGGGCCCGCTGCAACTTCCCTTCGAGGCCCTCCAGCAGCTGGGCCATGCGCAGGTAGCGCTGGCAGTGCTGCCGGAACTGAGCCTGCGTCCGGATGCCGTGCATGGCGGCGCCGAGGGTCGGCATGCCGATCGACAGCACGATGAGGAGCAGTCCCCACGAGGAGCCGTGGTCCGCGTGCTGACCGGCGCCCAGCATATGCAGGAATGCGGCGATCAGGGTGATGCCGAAGATGGCGTTGGTCGCCAGGTACAGCCTGGTATCCCAGGCACCCTGCCGCCGGGCCGCCTGCTGGTGGTAGCGGATCTGGGCACGGATCCAGTGCTGGCTGAGGTGCTGCTTGAGTGCCGGGACGTCCGCCGGCGTCAGATGAACGGGCGGGCGGCGCGCGATGATTTCCAGCACGGCCCGTCTCACCCATGCTTCGGACGGATCGAAGAGCTGGCTTCCACCGCCGGTGCGCACCCTGCGGCTCCTCGTTCCGCACAGCGCGAAGAAGTACTCGGACCGCAGGCGTTCGGCCAGGAACCGGTAGGAGATCCAGCGATCGAGCACCCGACGCCGGCGGGTCACGATCGGAACCACCAGAAGCAGAGCGAGCAGCACGACCTCCACCACGGTGATCCAGTCGCGCCGGGGCAAGAAGGTGACCTGGGTGGCTACGACGACGGCGGCCGCCGCTGCCATGATGAAGATCGCCGCGCTCGCCACGCGGAATCGACGGTGCAGCCGCGATGCCAGGACGTCCGCCCGGACGAAGTAGGGAACGATCCAGTCGGCGACGGCCTCGTGGGCCTGCTCGACGGCCGCCGATCCGCCGGACGTGGGCTTCAGCCGGTCCCGCTCGACACGTACCGACAGGGGGAAATCGCGTACTCCGCCCGCGTTGTACTGGCGGAACTCGTATGCCGCTTCACGCGTTCCGCGGGCACGGGCCTCCTCCAGCCGGTACTCCACCCGTGGCTCACCCGTCGTACGGATCCACGCCAGTGGCACGCCACGCTCCTGTGCGTAGCGCACGATGGCCGCGGTACCGCCCCGCCCTTGGGCCGGCTGGCCGTCCCAGAGCGCAACCATCACGTCGGACCGGTCCACGATGTCGTGCCCGGCCCTCTCGTATGCTTCCTCCCGCGTCGCGACGACAGGCACACGCCGGATGGCCGCGGATCGGGCGAGGAGCGCGTGGAATTCGGCCCGTGACTCCGCGCTGCCGAAGTCGCCGAGGTAGTCGTCGGGCGGTACGGGCAGCACCGCTTCCAGGGTGGCTCCGGGCCATTCCAGCAGCTTGGTGGCGACCAGACGGTCGGCGCCTTCCGCCAGCGCCGAGAGGACACACACCGTCGGCAGCGGTCCCGCTATGCCGGACAGCCGTGCGCTCAGCTCGCGGACCGCCTCCTGGACCGCGGACATGAGGTCGCCCGGCCGGTCCAGAGCGCGGTGCCCGGTCACGCCGACCCGGAGCGTGAACGGTAGGCGTCCTTCGCCGTCCAGGGCCGAAGCGGCACCCGACGGTTCCCCGCTCATGGCGCGCCTCCCGAACCATCGTGCGGCGCGGGCCGTTTCTTCGGCGCCAGATCCTGTCTGTCCTTCAGTTCCTGGAGGACCTCGCTCATCTGGTGCACCCACCTGGCACGCTCGCGCCCCAGGACCGCCTCCGTCCTCATGACCAAGGCGACGACGGAGCTTGCCTCCTGTTCCTCGGTGGCACGCGCTTCCCAGCTCTGCCTCAGCACCTCAAGATCACCGGCGGTCCGGTTGTACGCCATGATGTTGGCGTCGGCCTGCACATAGCCGAGGGCGGCCAGCGCAGCGGTCGACACACCCGTGGTCAACCCGATCCAGGGATCGACCTGGACGGCCGCCAGCAGCGTGCCCACCGCACCTGCACAGATCGCCAGAGCTTCCAGTGCGGACCGCAGCCGGTGCAGATGCCGGACGCGGGAATGGTAGTAGGCGACCTGGTCTCTCAATCGGATCCCGACGTACTGCGCGGCCGTCAGCGGGCTCAGCCCGTCATCGGCGCAACCACTGCCGGCCATCGGAGGTGGCAGTGGCCCGTGGTACGGAGTGAGGGGAGCAGTGCCGGCGTTGGTCCTGACCAGCCGCCCCTCGATGTCACCGAGCCATTTGAGCATCCGTCGACGGCGCTCTGCGGCCATACGCCCGCTGCCCTCTGCGGGACCGGCGGCGCCTTCAAGGGCCCGGTGCCGGTAGATCTCGGACTTGACGTCCTCTGCCGCGGCGCGGAGCGCGATCCACCGCGGACCGCGGGCGTGGCGGCTGGACCATGCGATGAGGACCGAGACGGCGACCGGTACCGCGACGACCACCCAGTGCAGCTTCCCCCCGCCGATCTCGGCGTCGATCAGCGCGAGAAGCGTGGCGAAGACCCCGAGCCCGAGGACCAGCGCCTGCAAACGCTGGAAGGCGCGGCGCAGCCGAGTGGCGAGCCGATCGTAGGTGGCGAACGTCTGCCAGGCGGCCTTCAACACCGGCTTGTCCTGCAACTCCCAGGTGAGACGGCGCGAGAGCGCACAGGGGTCATGCTCCGAGAGCACCCGGAGGTCACCGTGCCGAAGGATCTCGTCCACCTCCTCCGACTGTGCCTGTGCCGCTGCCTCTGACCCTCCTCTCGTCCCTGCCTTCCGGTCGGCTGTCGGCAGCGGAGAGCCGTCCCTGCGCGACCGGTGCGGCAGACCGGTCCGGCCCGGTCGGTGCGACCGCTGTCGGTGCTCACCAAGTTGCCTTGCCAGTCCGCCGGACCATGCCAGGACGAAGACCGGAATCCCACAGCGCACCGCCGACAGCACCTCCGCCCTGGCGGCCGCGTCTCCCCCCGCCAGCACCGTCACTACCGGCGCTCCCTCGGCCAGGGTGGCAGCCACGGCCGGCTTCCAGGCGGCAGCTGTGTCCCCCTCGGCAACGTCGACCTCGATGACCCGCGTATGCTCCTGCTCCTCGTCGCCCGGCGTTCCCCGTCCGACCGCGCGGTGCCCAGAGACCACGCTGAGCACGGTCGGCGGACTGCCGGTGCCCCGGGCGCCATCGGCAGCCAACGCAGCAGCGGCCACCGACCCGCCCCCGTCGTCGATCAGGATCGCACCACTCAGCTCCCGCGCCGTCGCGACCGCCGCTCCCAGCGCCGCGGCGGCCTGCCGCGGCACCCTCTGACCTGCTGAACCTGCCGGACCTGCCCCGTCCCGCAGCTCTGGTTGATCCCCCGGCCCCGGCCCGGTTTCATCGGCTCCGCCGCTGACCACGAGCACCGGTCGCCGCTCGGCCGGCGGGAACAGTCCCAGACGGGACAGCGCCGCGTCCAGGGCCCCCGCCCGGCCCGCTGCGCCGCGTCCTCCCCTGGCCCCCGGCCGGAATACCGTCCGCTCCGGAAGAGGTACGGTCCGTGTCCATCCTTCGGCCGCTTCGGCCGGCTGTCCCCCAACCCTCTCGTCACCGGAGCCGAAGGTCATTGGGTCACCTCGGAGAGCTCGCCGATCCCGATGCGTACTGCCCCTTCCCAGGATCTCCCGCCGCCCCGCCTCCCGCATCAGCAACATCCGCCGTACCCGCTGTGCCCGGGCGGTTCCAGACCGCTGCTCGGTCTCTCCCGTGCCTGTCCGTTGGGGTGGCGCTAACCTGAAAACAGCAGCGTGGGCCGCGAAACACAGGAGCGTGGGCGCACACGTGTAGGGGATTCCCATGACCTCGACAACGCCAGCAGGAGCGCCGGGCGGGCGTCGTCTCTTCATCTCGTACGCGCGCCCTGACAGTGAATCCGTGCTGAGGCTGGTGGAAGTGTTCAAAGCGCTGCGCCACACCCCCTGGGTGGACCGCGAGCTGGAGTCCGAGGGCGGAAAGCCGTGGTGGGACCGGATCCTCGCGGAAATCGAGGCGTGCGACGCCATCGTCATCGTGCTCTCACCTGAGCTCTTCGATTCGGTCCCTGCTCAGCGGGAGCGCGAGTACGCAGCCGATCTCGGCAAGCCGCCGCTGCCCGTCATGGTCGAACCGGTCACACCCGACATCCTGCCGCCGGATCTGAGCAATCGACAGTTCGTCGACTTCACCCAAGCCGACCCATTGGCCGGAGCCAAGCTTGCGAGCGCCCTGACAGGACTGCCCTGCGCCCCGCCGCTGCCCGACCCCATGCCCAAACGCCCGGATGTGCCCTCCAGCTACCTGGGCGATCTCCGCGACCGCGTACGAGCAACGGGCCTGACGCTGGACGAACAGGTCGGGCTGATCACCGAGTTGCGTATCCGCCTGGACCTGGAGAGAGAGCGCCAGGCCGTCGTCACCCTGCTGCGCGAACTGCAACGGCGCCGCGATCTCTGCCATGCCGCCTGGCAGATACTGGACCCACTACTGAGGGATGTGAGCGGGGAGCCGTCGGAAATACCCTCCCCCGGACCGGAGTCGCAGGAAGAGCCCGCCGCGCCGTCCACGTCCGCAAGTGTCCAGCAAGAGCCGACGACACCGGAATCCGGTCTACCACCGGCCGGCTGGTACCCGGACCCCTCGGGCCGGCATCAACTGCGGTGGTTCTGGAACGGCTGCTGGACCAGCCAAGCCTCCGACAACGGCAAGGTCATCGACGACCCGAACTTCTGAAGATGAAGGGAATTCACCGCCATGAGCACACCAGGACCGTCATCCGGCGACAGCAACAGCTCCCCCGATCCTCCTCCTGGAAGACACTACCCACCACCCGACGCGCCCCCGGTCTATCAGCGGCCTCCCACGCGCGGCAGAGTAGCGCCAAAGGCCACGCAGGGCACCAAACCACCCACCTACTGGTGGCTGTCGATCGTCGTCTTCGTGTTCTTCTGGTTCCTCTTCGGCGCCATTGGGATGTACTACTCGGCGCAGGTTTCCACCCGCTGGGGTTACGGGGACGCACTCGGCGCACAGCGTGCGTCGAAGTCCGCCCTCATCGTCAACTTGGTCGGGCTGGGCTTCGGCATTCTTTTCTGGATTTTCCTGATGTCCCTCGGCTCCGAGTCCGAGTAGTGCGAGGCCGCCCTGGAGCACACCCCGGGCGCCCACACGCTCCTTTTCCCCGTCGACGAGGAGCTGCTCGCCCGGGCCGATCCGAACGCGCTGGACACCGTCACGTCCGTGAGACGACGTAATCACTGACGTGTGGTGACGAGCAGTTTATGCACGCGCTCGGCTGGGGTTTCCCAGCCGAGCGGGTTCGAGCCGCGCTGCTCTCGTTTCGTAGAGTCAAACCGAAAGGCCCGGTCCACCGTACGTAGCGAGTAGCGCCATCGCACCCCACTTGCCCCACTGGCCTTGAAGCCGGTCGACTTCTCCTCGCTCTTTTGAAGGGCCCGCTGTCGATGGTCTCTTTTCCATGCCCGCAGCCACTTGGAGGCCCTTCCCGTCCGGCAAGAGCAAAGGCCACGGCCTACTCGTGATCGCACTCACCGACGACCGCGTCCGACTGCTCTGGCCCTCCGAGGCCCGCCCCGGACGGACGGTTGCCCTTGGCCGGCAATCCCGTAGTCGTCACGTAGGACCACGGCCATGATGTGGGTCATGTTGTACGTATGCGGTCCGGCTGTCTGCGCTGCTCGGACGCGTGTCGCTGTGACATGCGGCTTGCTGCGGGGCAGGGTCCCCTTCGCGCCGTGGAGACAAGCGCGTGGGCGGGTGGCGAGATGAACCCCCTCGAAGCGACCGGCGTCGACCCCGGCGACGCACACAACAGCAGCGAATTCGTGGCCCAACTGCGGCGGCTGAAGACCAGAACCGGCCTGTCCTTTCGTGACATCGAACGACGTGCCCGTCAGCAGGGCTACAGCCTGCCGATGAGCACGCTCGCCAGCGCCCTCAACCGGGACACATTGCCTCACGGCGAATTGATCGGCATGCTGCTGCGCACCCTCGGCCTGCCGGAAGACGAAGTGGCTCGATGGCTGGAGGTGCGCCGATCCATGGCCGAGGGGCCCCGGCCATGAAGAGCAGCAGATCCGAGGGAGCGCCGTGTCTTCTGCCGCCGGCTCGGCTTCCTCTTGTCGGGCGCGACGAGGAGGTCCACGTCGCAGGCAGGTTCCTGAAGGCGGCCGACGACGAATCGCAGTGCCTGATCATCACCGGGCCGGCCGGTGTGGGCAAGACATCCCTGGCCGTCTACGGCCAGAGCTGGTGCTACTCGGGCACCGGGTACACCGACGTCCCGGCCTTCCTCCACGACAATGCCGCTTCCTTCCTTTCCGAGTCGAGCCAAAGCGTCTACGCGATCGACTGGCCTCGCTCGGGCGGTTGCGTCTACCGCCACATCAGGCCCCGTACTCTCAGCAACAACTGGTCCTGGGGGGTCACTCATCGATGGCGTCGGTGACAGCACGATGGACTGCCATGCCGGCTGACCCATGCAAGCTCCCTACGCCACGCTGCCCCTCCCCTGGCCTTGCAGTGTGGGGGATGGCAATCCTCGGCCTTTGGGACTCGCACGGCTTTCCGCTGACATTCTCCGTGTCCAACCCCTGACGTTCTCGTGTCCACCGACAGGGCTTAACTCGCTCCGGGCGAAGGCTGCCCTGCCTGGTGCACACCGCCAGGCGTTCCGGCATCTCTTCGGAACTCTGCGGAGCTGCGCCTACGGGAAGGGATGCTCGCCGTCCCGCCTGACGAGTCGGCCGATCGGCTTGCTGCTGGTCCGGCGCCACGGCCGCTCGTACTTCCCCCCGCACGCCCGGCATTCGGCCCGGAAGAGCGCGGCCGCGGGCTCCATCTGCTCGCTCGGCTCCGCGAGGTATTCGGCGTTGTGGATCCGCGCGACGAGTTGCGGGACAGGGCAGGTACAGGGGGCGGTGGAGCTGCTGGCGGGCACGAACTCGGCGACGTCGGTCCGGTAGCCGTCGAGCGGCCGGTGCCTCTTCTTGATGTTCGCGGCGTTCTCGAAACGGCGCTGGCTGTCCTTGCTGGGAAAGATCAGGAGGAGCCCGGCCAGCAGTAGGAATGCCTCGCCGCGCACTCGTCCGGGGTCCGGGTCGAATACCGCGGCCGGGACGCCGTCGTCGACGACGAGGGGGATGCCGCCGGCGTACCGGGGGTCGCCGGTGCTCCAGCCGACGCTCGCGCTGACGCCGTGCTCGTCGGCGAGTTTCGCGAGGGCCTGGTCGATCCCTCTGCGGAAGCCGATGGCGATCTCGCGCAGCTTCCGGGCCCCGGTCTGGCGTGCTGCTTGCTCGGCGGCGGTGGCTTCTTCGAGGGCCTTCGCCCGGGAGATCGCGTTCCTTGCGCGGATCGCGTCCCGCCGCTTCTCGTGTGCCTGCTGTAGAGCGGCCCGGCGGTCTTCGCGGATGCGCCACTGGCGTTCTTCCTCGGCGAGGTAGGCGTCCTCGGCGTGGATGTACTGCGGTGCTGTCCAGACCTGCGGGAGCTGGCGGAGCGGGGAAGCCAAGGGCTTTCGGGGCTCGTGGACGGTGACCTTGTCGGTGAAAACCCAGCGCAGGAAGTCGGCGATGGCGACCTGCGGGGCCGGCTTCCAGTACGGGCCGGAGAACTTCACCAGGCCCTCGGCGACGACCGGGCAGTGGCCCGCGGCCTGTGTGGTGAGCCGTATGGACGGGACGGTGCCCAGCCATGGTGGGCGGGGACGGTCGCTGAACCATATGGAGGTGACGCCGTCGGCGCGCATCTTGTCGGTGCGGGCGGTGATGTCGGCGTCGGTGATGGGCGCGAGCTGGGCTTCGAGCGCCACTTTCCAGGCCCCGGCGGGGTCAGTGGCCAGGACGTCGGCCCGCCAGGTGCCGTCCGGGCCCCGGACCTCGAGTTCGGCGTGGGCGCCGGCGTCACGAGCGGCGGAGGCGAGCTCAAGCTTGAGGAGGTGGTGGGCGACGGATTCCCCGCTCAGTGCGCAGTTCGGCGCGCCGGGTGCGTGGGCGAAGAACCGCAGGCCCGCGTGGGAGGTTTTCGCGTGCATCGGGTGACGGCACTCGTCGCACACGAGCGGTGCGGGTGGCCGGGCCTTCCATACCTCGGCCCAGCTGTGTCCGCACCCAAGGTCAGGCAGGTGTGCGAAGACGGTTCCCCACTCCTGGTGCACGGCACGAAACGCCACACTGACCTCCCGCTGGTCGGCAAGGAGACCAGTGTGACGGGCAGCGCTGACATCGCGTCAGGCCGAGACGGGCTGGTCCGAGGATGGGTCCGCAGCCGCTCCCTCGGGGTACGGCAGGGGCCCCGCACGGTGTGCGGGGCCCTGGGGCGGGGCATCAGGCCGGCGGCTGGCAGCGGTCAGCCGGTGAGGGCGCGGAGGTAGTCCACTGCCTCCCGGGCGGCGTGCTGCGTCTCCTCATCGTCGGCCTGCTGTTCTAGTTCGGCCAGCAGGCCGACGATGCCGTCGAGGACGACAAGGGGGACCTGGGCGGTCTGGACGGCGGCCAAGGCCGCCCGGGCGCGGGCGACGGGGGTCTGAGCTTCGGGGTCGGCGGGGATCAGGGCGTTGACGCCGAGCCCAAGGGCGCGTTCGCGTATCGGGTTGCTCACCCGCGCAGTTTCCCGCGCCCGCGGCCTGACGGCCGCATCCGGGGGCTCGCAGCAAACAGTGCGGGTCTGCGACGGGGATGGGCTACTCCTGCTTGTCGCCGTAAACGGTGCCGTGGTGGATCCCGCCACTGACGCCGCGGAAGTCGCCTCCCACGATCGATCCGTCGACGGTGCCGCCCGCAGCGCGTCCGCCTGCGCGTACAAGTGCCGACCGGAGAAGTCGAGAGCGGGCTTGACGGCCATGCAGAACCTCCCATACGAGCGGTGGCTGGGAACGCGATCGGGCAGCCAGCGACCCAGCCGGTTGACGACGGAGTTGATACTCAACGCGAGGCCGGTCCTGCAGGCCTCAATGGCGGGCCGGGCCGTCAAAGTGGAAACGGCGTCGCTGTCGACGGGGGCAACTATTCTCAAAACGGACACTACAACCTGCTGGGCGTGACAGCACGCGAATCCCTGCGCACACCCAAGCCCGTGTCCTACGTAGTGAGGCCGACGAGTCGCTAGTGCTGTGACCGCATAGGTTCGCGGGGTTGGTGGTCAGGCTGCGGGTTGTAGTGGTCTGCCACCCCAGCGGATGCCTTTCTCACTGCGGACGCGTGCGCCTTCACGTCGTTGGGCGGCCAGGACGTCCGGGTGGCGGGCGTTCTGGTTTCGCCAGTGCAGGTGGCGTGCAGGGCCCGGGGCTGGACGGTGTGGTTGGGGTGGTTCGAAAGGGGTGAGGGTGAACTGGACCGCAGGGGCCGACGTGGGCCTCGATCGGGTTGGCCCAGGACGCGTAGGTCGGGGTGAAGCACAGCTCGAGACGTTGTTCCGTGCGGCCCACCTGCGGATTCTCCAGTTCGCGTGGGCGGAGAGGTTGTCGAGGATCACGTAGATGGGGGCGCCGTCCGGGCGGCCCGCGCGGATCGACCGCAGGGCCGCCCAGGTGTGGTCGATGCCCTTGCGCCGTCGGACAACACCCCAGAGCCGGTCGTCACCGACCGAGTAACAGCCGTGGAAATAGGTGATCCCGTGGGTGCGTCGATAAGTGGCCGGCAGCCGGTCCGGGCGGCCGGTGCCCAGCACGAGCCACCGGTCGGACGGATACCGAGCGGCCGAACTCGCCGAAAGCAAGGGTGCGGTCCGGCCGTTCGTTGATCGCGTACTCGATCCGGTCCAGCTTCACGTCGAAGTCCGGGTCCGGGGATTCCTTCCAGGTCTTGGTCCGCTGGAAGGAGATCCCGCGGCGGACGAGCAGGCCACGAAGGGCTTCACGTCCGCTCCGGACAGGACGGGCGATGACCGGGACGGTGTTCCCGCCGGCCGAAGCCAGCAGCGTCATCGCCCGCCGGAACCGCACCGCACGCATAGTGCCCCGCCGCACGATCCGCTGCAGTTTCTGCCCCTCATGCTCGGTCAACCGACGAACCCTGACCAGTGCCGCCATCCCCGCCCCTAGCTGGCCGTTGCCTCCTACCAGCACAACGAGCAACCGGCGAACCAATACGGTCACAGCACTAGAAGCCGCCACCGCTCCGCCTTATCCGCATCCGGACGCGACCATCCACTCCCGGCAATCGATTACCGCGGTGCGTCCGGCAGATGTGCTCGCCGAGCCGAAGCCGACACACGTACTTGTACTTGTCGCCGAGCTGTATCCCAGCTTGCCGGGACCCGGCCTGATGGAGGTCCGGTAGATTCGACGGACAGCTGATCGGCAAGGGGAGCGGCCGGGTGCCGCGCGTGGGACAGGGGGCCGGGGGTGCGGAGCGGACAGGGGCAGGACCGCCGCCGGGAAGCGTTGCTGGAGTGCTGGCGCGCCATCGAGCTGTTCGGTCCGCCGAGCATCCCGGCGTTGCCCCGGCGGCGCTCCGCCGCACGGTCCGGCCCGAGGGACGAGTGCGTCGTCGACCTGGCGCCGCTGCCGGGACGGATACCACCGCACCTGCCGTGGGATGCCGACCATCCGGAGACGGGCGCGCGCCGGGCGCCGGACGGCCGGATGTGGCGGCACGAAATCTACTGCGGGGTTTTCGATCTGGAGCTGCTCCGTCAGGCGATGATCGCGGTATTGCCCGCGGGGACCGATCCGGATCCCGGTGTGCCGCAGTCCGAGCTGACGCTGCCGGGCCAGAGCGCGATGTTCGCCCTGGTCCTGGACGATCAGGGGCGACCGGTCGAGGACACGTCCGTGATCTCCGCCTGTGCCTGGGCGACCGGCCGCCTCTTCGATCCGGGACCCTCCGCGCCGGGCTGGCTGGACGGATTCGAGGACCTCGACGACGCGTTCGGCACGGCGATCGACGAGCTGACGGCCACCGCGATTCCCTACGGCTCCGCCGCCCCACCTCACGGCACGGCGTACGGGCAGCGGCCCGGCTCCGGCCGTGGGCCGGGAACTGCGGCCGGGGCCGGGGCCGGCCGCGTGAGCTGGCAGCGACTGCTCGGCGAGATCCTGGGCGAAGCCGCAGTCGGCGCGGTCGGGGCCCTGTTCGGCGAGGTCGTCGGCGCCGTCCTGCAGGGCGCGGCTGAACCCCTGGTGCGCCGCGCCGCCGACTGGGCAGCGGCTCGCCGGCCCGCCGGGGACCATGCCGAGTCCGGGCATCCGGAGGGTGGCGGGAGTGTTCCCGAGCGGGCGCCGGCCGACCCTGCGGACATGCCGGAGGCGCACAGGGGTGGCTCTGGTCCCCGCGCGCTCACGTTCGCCGATCTCGTCGCCCTGACCGCGCAGATCGCCGACCTGTGCGGGGTGCAGGACCATCTGCGGCCCCAGGTGATCAGGGTGCGGAGCAGGCTGGTCCACCGGCCTCGGGACCCACAGGCGAAGGTCGCCGCCGCAGCGCCTTTCCTCAACAGCCTGCTCCCTCCGGATCTCGCCCGGGTCGCCGGGGCCCTCGGCAAGGGGGTCGGCCCGGCACTGGACGCGTATCTGACCGAGCACGATGCCATTGCCGTGGGGATGCGGACTGATGTGCGCCAGGAGCGGGGAGTCGTCCTGACCGGGGTGAGTCCGGAGCTGGTTCCGCCGGGGCGGTGGCCCGCACCAGCGCGGTTCCCGCTCGCGCTGAGCCAGCAGTTCGCGGTCGACCGGATGCTCGCCGACCGCGCAGGCACCGAAGGGGGGATGTTCTCCGTGAACGGCCCGCCCGGCACGGGCAAGACGACGATGTTGCGCGACCTGGTCGCCGCGCTGGTGGTCGAGCGGGCAGCGGTGTTGGCGACGTTCGACCGGCCCGCACAGGCATTTGACGGTCCGGCGTGGCGAGGCAAGGACCGGCAGGGCAAGCACGCGCGATTCGTGTCGCGGCTCGACCCTCGGCTGACCGGGTTCGAGATCGTGGTCGCCTCCTCCAACAACGGCGCGGTCGAGAACATCACCGCCGAGCTGCCCGGCATCGGCGCGCTCGGTGAGCACTGGCACGGCGGCCCCGACCATTTCTCCGACCTCGCCTCCGCCCTCCTCGGCGGCCAAGCGTGGGGCCTGGTCGCGGCGGTGCTCGGGAACAAGACCAACCGCAAGGAGTTCGGCGACCGGTTCTGGTGGGGCCGGCTGCCGGAGAAGGAGGCTGCCGCCCGGTCCGCAGCAGGACTGCCACCACTGCGCGGCATGCAGGCTGTCCTGAGTGACTGGATCCCGCCGAGGACTCCGCCCGGCAGCCGGCGCCCCGCCGCCCCGGCGAACCGGGACGCGACGGACAGGGACGCGGCGAACCGGGACGCGGCGGCCGGGCCCGCCGAGCCCGTGCCGTCGTGGACCGCCGCCGTCGCCGCGTTCCGCACCGCCCAGGCCGAGGTCGAGCGCCTGCGTACCGAGCGTGCCCGGCTGGCCTCGGCGCTGATAGCCGTCGAGTCTCCGTCGGCCGGGCAGCGGATCGCGGACCTGGAAGCCGCCGTGTTCCGCACAGACCAGCAGGTCACCGCCGCGACGTCCGCCCTGGAACGGGCCACCGTCGCCACCGGCGCAGCCCGGAGTGCCACCGCGGCGGCCGAAGCCGGACACCGGGCGGCCACCGAGCGCGTACCACGAGCCCGGCAGGAGCTTGCCGCCGCCCGTGCGGACCTGTCGGCCGCTCGTGAACTGGCCGCGCACCACCGCGAGTACGTCACGGTGCTCACCGCACACCAGGACACACCACCTACCGCCAAGCGGGGCCTGCGCGGCGGACTACGGCACCTGTTTCAGAGCTCCGCCGACCGGCAGGCCGCCGAAGAGCAGCAAGAGCGTGCCCGGGCCGAGAACGCGCAATTGCTCGTCCAGCAGCGCGCCGCCCTCGACGACTGCCTGGAGCAGGTCGCCGCAGCCGTACGCGCCGAATCCCTGGCCGAGGGCCGGAACTCCCGGTCCGCCACCGCCGTCGACGAGGCCGCCGCCGGCCTCACCGCCGCCCTCGCGCACGAACAGACCACGCGCGCCCGGCAGGCCGCGGCGGACACTGCACTGCGGCGGGCCCGGCAGGCTGCTGAAGCGGCCCGCCACGACCTGCGGGCCGCCATAACCGAGCTCAACGAACGCCATCACGAACTGCGACAGGCGGCTCGGAGTCTGCCCTCACTGCCGCTCGACTGGCTCCACCTCGACGAAGCCGACCAGGAACTCGGCTCCCCCTGGTCCGACGAGGCGTGGTCCACCGCGCGCAGCGACCTGTTCCTGCGCGCCCTCGACCTGCACCGCGCCTTCGTGGCCGGGGCTGCGAAGAGGGTCCGCGGCAATCTCCAGGTCCTGATGGAGCTGATGGCGGGAACCAGTGGACCGCTGCCCGACGAAGAGGTCGAGCATGCCTGGCAGACCCTCTTCCTCATGGTGCCCGTCGTCTCCACCACGTTCTCCTCCGTCGGCAGCATGTTCGCGCGCCTCGGCCGGGAGTCGATCGGCTGGCTGCTCGTAGACGAGGCCGGGCAGGCCACCCCGCAGGCCGCCGTGGGCGCACTGTGGCGAGCCCGCCGTGCCGTTCTGGTCGGCGATCCTCTCCAGCTCGAGCCCGTCGTCACCATGCCCACCGCTCTGCAACGCCGGCTGCTGCGCGCCTACGGCGTCGACGAGCGGTGGCTGCCCTCGGCCACCTCGGCCCAGGCCGTGGCCGACCGGTCCAACCGCTACGGCACCTACCTGCCGGCCCCGGACGGGGACGACGACCACGTCTGGGTGGGTTCACCGCTGCGAGTCCACCGCCGCTGCGAAGAACCGATGTTCACCGTCAGCAATGGGGTCGCGTACGACGGCCTCATGGTCTACGGCACCGCGCAACAGGCGTTCCCCGACGGAGAACGGGATGGGCTGCTCCCCAGCCGCTGGCTCAACACCGACGACCCAGCCCGCCCGGCCGACGCCCCTTGGGGCGAACGCGACCGCCGTGCCTTCGAGTTCGTCCTCGGCCTCCTGGACCGGCACGGCGTCGGTGTCGAGCGCGTACGCGTCATCGCTCCATTCCGGGCCCTCGTCGCCGAGTGCACGAAGGTCTGCCGCGGCCGTGAAGGCTGGACCGCTGAACTCCTCGACGAACGGTGCGCCACCGTCCACCGAGCACAAGGCAAGGAAGCCGACGTCGTCATCCTCATACTCGGCGGCGGCCGTCCCGGGGCCCGCGAGTGGGCGGCCCGCACCCCCCATCTGCTCAACGTCGCCGCGAGCCGTGCCAAGCGCCGCCTCTACGTCATCGGTGAGCGCAGCTTGTGGGCCCCGCTCCCCCATTTCGACGTCCTCGCCCGCGAACTGGTGGAATTCAACCACCTGCGTGACCGCGCATCCTGGCCGCCGGCGGCCAATGACCAGGACTAGGTGGAACGGCTCCGGGGTGAGTTAACGGAGTTCGTTGCGGATGTGTTCGCCTCGCTCCCGCGGCGGGATCAGCGCCGGTGGGGTGGGTGTTATCTGCGAGGCCTGATGCTGCGGGATGTAGAGGTCAGCCGGCTGGCGGTGGGCATGGAGCTGGCGTTCGTCCCCGTCGTAGTGCTGCCCCACCTTGTCGCGGTGGGGGCCGATGACATGAGCCGCTATCTCGGCAAGGGCCTGTGGCGCCTGGTTGCCCTGGGCGTGGTGGTGTTCTTGTTGTTCGGTTCCGTCATGCGCACACGGGAGCTGCAAGCCGATGCTCGCGCCAAGTTGCCGGGGAGGGTCTGGGCGTGCCTGCCGCCCGGACGTTTCCCGTGGGTCCACCCCAGTCCCGGCAAGCGTCGGGCGGCCGCGGCCGACCCGTGGGTGGTGGACCGGTCCAGTCCGTGGCGGGCAGCCGCCACCGGCGTGGCGGCCGGCATCGCGGTCTTCCCCCTCGACAGCGCCTTCACAGTGGTGACCGACGACACCGCCCGCCTGGGCCGCTCAGCAATCGAGGGCCTGGCGATCGGGCTGATCATCGCAGCGGTCATCGGGCCGGCCATGTGGCGTCTGGCAGCTCACCGGGACCGTACCGGTGCGTGGTGGTGGCTCGAGGGCCTGGCCCTGGGCGCAGGCGTCCTGGCCGGGGCCGAGCTGACGATGCAGAAATCGCTGGCCCTGGACATCATGGACACCGACCGCCTCTGGCTGGCAGACGTGTGCTTCATCGCCCTCCTGCCGTTCTGCAGGCATTGCTGTGCCGGTGGGTCGTGGTCACTGCTCCGGCATGGCAGACGGGCACACCGGCCACGCGAACAGCACCCGAGAACCTCGGCAGCCCCGGCGAGCAGTCCCGGCTACGCCCCCTGGCGCCTGCCCACGACCGGCCAGGTGGGCACCGCGGCGCCCAGGGGGGGTGATGCGGGCTTACGGTTCCGCAGCAGGTGGCATCTTCTCGGCGCCGTGGTGACCGCGGTTCTTCCGACCGCTGCGGTCTGGGCGTTCTTCCTGCGCACCTTCGCAGCGATCACCAGCTACCCGCAGACCTTGATTGACAGGATGCCGGGCTGCTTCGGCCACCGGGTCTCCTCACCACCGAGCCTGCTGGACCAGATCGAGCTGTTCGGCATCGCGCTCCACGAGGCATTCGTCGTCCAGCCGATGACCATGGCCCCCGCCTACACCATGGCCATGACCTGCATCTGTCTCCCCCTGGCCTTCACTCCACTGCGCGCGGCAGCCTTGTGGCGGCGCACCACTCTGCTCATCATGGCCGGCCTGGGCGTGTTTCTGATCGTTCTGCCGTTCGTGGCCCGCCTCACGTCGGATGCTGTCTCCCGCAGCACCTATGACGGCATCGTGCTGGCCCAGTTCTCCCGCGTCATGTTCCTTTACCGGCATCTGCCTCTCACGCTCATGGGCATCGCGGTGGCCGTCGCTGCGGCAGCCCTGGCCGCCCGATTCGGTTACCGCGCACCTGTACTCCACGCGGTGTCCGTGACCGTCTTGTGGGGAGCCGTCACCTTCGTGCCCATCATCTGCTACTTCTGGCCGCCGGCAAGGGCAGTCGCCAACGCGGACGTCGCCGCACCACTGCTCAGCCTCGCTGTGACCGCCCCACTGGCCCGCCTCCTACGCCGCCCCGCAATCACCACCCCGCCGCCGGCTACCCGGCTGCGTGACCGGTGGCGCCTGATCACCGCAATCACCACGGCAGGTGTCCTGATCATCGTTGGGAGCTTCTTCGCAGCCCACCACTTCGTCACCATCGCCCCCGCCCTTCCGGCAGACGAACGGGCAACTCGCTGCACCACAGGACGCTGGCACGTGTACTCAGACGTCCACACCTTCACCATCCAAGGCGAAAAAGCGCAGGCCGTCGGTGGGAAGGGAATCACCTGGGACTTCATGGCCGACGGCCGTTACCGCAGGGAGAGCCGCGCCGCCGAGTTCGACGTCATCTGGCGCGCCCGCGTCTGGCGCCTGGTCCACAACGGCACGACCGAAGGCACCTGGCACGTCAAGGACCACAGGCACCATTTGGGCATTCGGCGTTAACCACCGAGTCGACATGATAGGAATTGATTGCAATGTGAGAACTGCCCAATTACGGGCCTTGGGTGGCAGGATGCGGCCCCGGAGCCTGTGGCATAACACGGGCTCCTCGGTACGTTCGCCACGTGCTCCCTGGTTGCCCCAGAGGTGAAAGCACACCGGGAGCCGAGAGATGACTCAGACCAGTGCAGGCAGTGCCATTCCGGGGCAGCGAGACAGCTTTTGCCGGGTCACCCGGCCTCAGCCTTTCGACGCCACCCCGGCCGGCCAAGGCCGTCATCGCCTGACGTTGTGCGTCGGCCGTAACAACACGGGGAAGACCTCGCTGGCGAAGTTGTTCAAGCTCTTCATCGCTCGCGACCACACCTGACATGGCGGGGAAGCGAGCAGGGACCGGTAGCCGGCCCGGAACCGCCGCGGCGAGCGAGGCCCCTCGGGCAGGTGCGGCTGCTGATCCAGACGCTCGGGGTCCGGAGCAGCTCAGAGCGTCGTGCCGTCGGGGAGTTCCTTCTTCGCGTCGACCACGGCTCGCTTGATGACCACGGTCTCGTAGGTGACGGCGCCGGGTTCGAGACCCCGATACGGCTTGACCAGCACGTCACGCTGGCCGAGGTACGCATAGGTGTTCCTGTCGAAGATCCACTCCTGACGGCTCTCGGGGCCGGTAAAAGTGATCGCGACACCGGGCCGGCCGGTCGCGTCGGCAGCCTTGTCCACGAGCGTGACGCCCGGGATCTTGGCAGCCGCCTTGAACAGTGCGGCGCTGATCTTCGGCGCCGCGATCTGCTCCTCCAACAGCTGGCCTATCTCCCCGAACGCCGTCCAGTCGGCCTGCGGGTCGCCCATCCTGCCCCCCTGGTAGAGGCGCTTGAGGAGGACGTCGGGGTCGGTGGGGAGCGCCTTGACGCTGTTGTAGGAGCCCCGATCGGTGACGTCATCGGCACGCTCGAGGTCGAGGTCCTCGCCGTTCTTGTCCATGAATTCATGGCCGGGCTCATAGATGAAGCTCTTGAGGCCGTCGGGCGAGTGCCAGACCTGGCGCGAGTGCAGCGGAGTCACCGCGAGCTTCTCCTTGCCGCCCGCCCTGTCGACCCGCCCGCCCGTCACCTTGCTCTCCACGTAGATGTACTGGTCCTGCCGGGGCTCCAGGGCCGGCTGCCGTGCCGCCGCGAGCGAGATGCGGTCGACGGTCGCCGACAGGCCTTTGGAGGTGCCGGGTTGCAGCTTCGCACCGGCCTTCGGCGGGCGGGTGTCCGTACCCGAGGTACCCGAGCTGCCCGGGGCAACGATCACGGCGCCCGCTATCACGGCTGTGGCGGCCGGCAGCGCGATCCAGGCCGTGCGGCGCGCAAGGGAGCGCGGTGTGCACAGGGCGGTCCGGTGCGCCTCGGCCCACAGGGCCTCTTCGAGCAGGTCCTGCCGGGCCTTGGGCAGGGCGGTCTCGTCCTGCCGGGGAAGCAGCAGGTCGAAGTCGCCGTGGTCGAGCGGCGCTTGGGGCCGCCGGGAGATACGCATCATCGGTTCCACTTCTCGTTCGGCCGGTTCAGGTTCAGGTGCAGGTGGAGGCGCTCGGGCCGCCGGGCCGCCATCTCGGCAGCGTGTTGCCGGAGCTCCTGTTCGGTGAGCTTGCGCAGGCGCTCGCGGGCCCGGAACAGCCGCGACCGTACGGTGCCGACGGCCACGCCCAGAGCCTCGGCCGCTTCCGCATAGCTCAGGCCGGACCAGACGCAGAGGGTGACGACCTCGCGCTCCGACCGGCGCAACCTCCCCAGGGCGTTCTTCGCGGCGGTGAGCTGTTCGGCGTCCGCCATCCTGCCCACCACTTCACCCGCGATGTCAGGCACGGCTTCCTTGGCGGGCATGCGGGCCATGGCCTTCGCGTGGCGGCGGGCGGCACGGTTGGTGTTGCGCTGGACGTTCACCGCGATGCCCATCAGCCAGGCCTTCGCGCCGTCCGGCTCCTCGGGAAGCTGGGCGCGGAGGCGCCATGCCTCCAGGAACGTGAGCGAGACGATGTCCTCGGCGGTAGACCGGTCGCCGGTGGCGCGGACGGCGTAGCGGTGGACGATCTGGGCGTGTGAGCGGAAGAGATGGCGGAAGGAGTCCGGGTCGCCGTCCCTGATGCGGGTGTGTATTGACGTCACGATTTGATATGTCCGGCAGGAGGTACGGGTTCCCATGATGTGGGTCACACGACGGGACGAGAGCGCCCCGGCTGCGCTGTTCGGGTGGGGGGCGGGGCCTCCCACCGGCTTCAGGTGAGGTCGGTGGCGGGCTCGGTAGCGTAGCGGCTCATCACGTGGATGCCGGCCTGGCCCGTGTTCTCGACAGATTCGCCCAGCAGTGGCGCCCCTACCCAGGCTCCGATACCCGCATCGCCTCCGTTCCACCGCCCGCTGTCCAGGGCCGGGAGGAGGGTCGGCTCGAGGACGAGCGGGCGTTCCTCTCCGCTGCCACCACACAGCCGGCTGCCCTGAAGGAGGTCCGGGCCTACCTCCACGTGGAGGACTTCGCGGACCCCGTACACGCAGGGCTCTTCGGCTGCCTTGCTGCGCTGGTCCACCGTGGTGAGGTGATCGACCCCGTCACCGTCGTCTGGGAAGCCCAGCACCGCGGCCTCCTCACCCACACCACACCCACAGCCATCCTGACCACCTGCGCCCCCTCCGGAGCCGACCCCGCCTACTGGGCCCAACGCATCCTGCGCCACTCCCTGCTGGAAACAGCCGCCACCACCGCCGACCACATCGGCCACCTCGCCGCCGACCCCACCCTCACACCCCACCAGCTCATCACCACAACCCACCGCACCCTGGGCGACCTCACCGCCGTCCGGCTCCGCCCACGGTGACGACCCACCAACTGCTGCTCACCCGTCACAACAAGCACGGTTGCAGCACCAGGTCCAGGTGCAGATGGCCCCGGTGCCCCTACTGCTGATGCCTGGAGCAGCTCTCCACAGGAGACTCGGGTGGCCGATCGTTCAAGGTTGGCCTGTCCATGAACGTTTTCCGGTGGTAAAAATGAACACCGGCGTTCGTATGGGGGATGGCGCACGGGGGGTAGGGGTGGACGCATTACCGCAGGGCAGCGGCTCGACGGGCGCGGAGAACGTGTCTGTGTCGCAGTATGCGCCTCTGCCATCGGCGGTTTCACATAACCGGTTCGACACACGCACACCACTGCAACAGGTCTTCTACTGGACGCCAGACCAGTGGGAGCAGTTCACCTGTGAGTGGGTCCGCATGCGCAGGGACGAACTCGGTTACCTCGGTGTCGAAATCGTCGGAGGGACCAACGACCGCGGCGCCGATGTAGTGGCCTTTATGAGCGACCAGAGGCTGAACGGCGTTTGGCACTGTTACCAGTGCAAGCACTACTCCGCAGACCTGACGCTCGACGACACATTGCCCGAGATGATCAAACCGTTCGTGGCCACGTTGGAGACAAGTAGGACTCTTCCTACCAGATACACCTTCGTTGCGCCGAGGATCCACCCCCGTCTGAAGGACACCGTACTGACGCCAGCCGAGCTGAAGAAGCGGTTCCTGGCCTACATGGACGGACGGACACGGCCGGTCGCCGCGCTGCCCTCCGCGACCCGCGAGGCAGTGCGCGAGCTGGCGGTCCGCACTGACTTCTCGATGTTCTGGACCGTAAACCTTGACGAGGTCTTGGAGGTGTACAGCAAGTCACAGCTATTCGCCTCCCGCTTCAACCTCCCTCCCACAGGCGAACCCCGCAAATTACTCCCTCCGCCCGTTCCTCAAGGCAATGAGGCGCGCTACCTCCAGAAGCTCCTGGACGTTTACCAGGAGAGGTTCGGCGTGGATATCACGACCGTTGAGGACGCGTTCGAGCACCCGTCTTCGGGACAGCATCTTGGGCGACAGCGTGTGGCATTCTTCGATGCCGAGTCTCTCCGCATGTATGCGCGGGAAAGCGTTCCAGGGGATGCCTACGAGGAGTTACAGGACGACGTGCTGGCCAACCTGATTGAGGTGGTTGATATGGACTTCCCCTCGGGGTGGGACCGGTTGCAGGAGGTACTGAAAGCGTCCGGGCAACTGGTCCCTACTGGCTCGCCCCTGCTGACTCACTTGGTGTCGCACTTCCGCAACAGCCAGCGAAAGGGTATGTGTCACCAGCTGGCGAACGACGATAAGTTGACGTGGTGCAAGGGGGGTTGCCGGTGAATCCGCTCAACAGCCCGGTTGAATTGGGGATGCGAGCATTGGTTCTGCTGGCCCGCAGCCATCCCGACCCACTGGACCTTTCCTGGCTTGTCCTGCTGGATCACGCCATGCTGCACAGCGGTCAGTTCGACGGCCCGCCGAGCCTCCACCCGCAGCTACCGGCCCAGCCGGGCGAGCTTGGCATGAAGCGCCATCTGGTACAGGAAGGGCTGGAGGTCCTGATGCGCGCCGGTCTTGCCACGGTCGAGGCGACCGGTGACGGGCTGGTCTATAAGGTCACGCAGCGCGGGTCGGGGTTTGTGGGAATTCTGGAGGCGCCGTACGTCGATGCACTGAGCCTGCGTGCGCAGTGGGCCATCGACCAGTTCGCGTCAACCACGGACGCTGTGGCCGCCACACGCGACATCACCGCTCGCTGGCACGACGAGTTCACTGCCGGCACACGACACCTGGGGATCAGCCATGGGTAGCCTCACCCTCACGCATCTGACATACGCAGGCGCGGGGCTGCCCACTGCCAGCGTGGAATTCGACCCCACGTTCACGGTCATCTACGGATCTTCCAACACCGGGAAGACTTTCATCGTCGACTCCATCGACTACATGCTCGGCGGCCATGTGCGCCCGTACATCCCACGCGCTGAGGGCTACGGGCAGATCCTGCTCGGGCTGCTGTTGCCCGACGGAAGTCCCCTGACACTCGTACGCAAGCCCGGTGGCAAGAGCATCCATGTGCACCAAGCCGACCTGCGGGGCATGGTCCACGACACACCCGACGCCGTCGTCTCGGCCCGCAGGATCCGCAGTCGCCGAGATATCTCGCACTATCTACTCAGCAAGGTAGGCCTGGACGACAGGTACATCCGCACCAATGAGTCCGGCAATACCGAACTGCTCAAACTTGCCGACCTGACACACCTTTCCGTAGTCACCGACACGCGCATGATCGATCCAAACCCTCCCTCGCAGCGAACGCGCGGCACTGCGGCCCGGACCGCCGCGCGCTCGGTCATGAAGCTGATGTTGACCGGTGAGGATGAGCCTCCAGCGACGACGCTCCCCAATGTGTCTCAACGTCGTGTCCAAAGAGGCAAGATCAACCTGATCGACTCGCTGGCATTGGACTTACACGCCAAGCTCTCCCGCGACCAGTCCCCAGCAGAGCTGCGAGAGCAGCTGGCTCTTCTGGAAGGCACGCTGGAAGATATGGCCCGTTCCTTGGCCCGTGAGTCCGAACAGCAAGCCCGTGCCGTCGCTGCTCGCGCGCAACTCGCCCAGACAGACGCCGAGCTGGAGACACGTCTGGGCGAGGTGCTCGACCTGTTGGGACGATTCGACATCCTGCGTCAGCAGTACGAGTCGGACCTGGCACGCCTGGAGATGGTCAGTGAAGCCGGGAACCTCCTGGGCTACTTCCAGGTCGGTCGCTGTGTCTTTTGCGGAGCAGACCCTGAGCACCAACATGCCCAGCACGGCAACCAGGAAACCACGCAGCTACATGAGGCCGTCGTTGTCGAGTCCGCCAAGACCCACTCCCTGCTCGCTGATCTGCTGCTGACTCTCTCGGACCTGGAAGCCCAGCGCGACGAACTAATCGAACGCCGGAATGCTTTGACGCGACAGGTAGGCGAGGCGGACAGTGTCCTGGCGCAGATCGAAGCGCGGCTGGCTCCCCTCAATGAGGAGCTGCAAGCGGTTGTCGCCGAACGGCTGCGCGTGGAGAGGGACCTGGAACTGCGTGCCCGGATCGACGAACTGGACGAGCACCGCTCCGAGCTGGTTTCCCAAGGGGCTTTACCCTCCAAACGCGTGGAAGCGTTCATCGCGGGCAGAATCCTGACTTCCTTCGACCGCGTCTTGCAAAGCACCCTGGACTCCTGGCGCATCCCCAACGTCGAGGCGGCCGGCTTCGACCCCCACGGCGGGGATGTAAGTGCGGGTGGGACCACTCGTGCGGGGCACGGCAGGGGCATGCGGGCGCTGCTGCATGCCGCATTCTCAATTGCCCTGGCCCGCTACTGCCTGGACCGCCGGCTCCCGCACCTCGGCTTCCTCGTTCTGGACTCACCTTTGGTGACGTACAAGGAGCCTGACTATGACGCCGACCGTATCCCGCCGAACGTGATCGACCACTTCTACCGCTCAATCCTGGCCTTCCCCGGCCAGGCGATCGTCGTCGAAAATGCGCCCCCGCCCCCCGACGTCCTCGAGCATGCGCGAATCATCACGTTCAGCGGTAGCGGAGACCGCCCCGGCTTCTTCCCCGCTCGCCCCACCAGCGTCCTGGCCAGGCCCTGACCACCGGGGGCCTGAAGCAAGGTTACGACTCCACCTTCATACTCAGGACGCACGAGCGACTTCTCCAAAAGGTTGCTTCTGGCAAATTGCGCCACGGCAGCTGATCGGAACCACCTGAGCGCGACCACCGATCGTTCGGGCTGCGCCTAGGACCAGGATGCGTGGAGCCCTGAGGCCGCCCGCCTTTCCTACGCCACCTCGTAGCTCCTGCGGATCATCTCGTCAGCCCGCTGCAGGTCCGCCCTGGAGCGCAGGCGGACCTCCAGGTCGCCGGTGCCGTGGTGACCGATCCCGCGGACATCGCGACTGAAGCCGTCGACGAGGTCGAACTCGTCCGGGCCAGCCTTGAGGTACATCACGATCGCATCCCGGCGGGTGTTCACCACACAGGCGAAGTTCCGCAGGCGCGGGTAGGCGTCGTAGGTCTGGCGCTCCACCTGCTGGGTGTCCTCCCCGAGCGCGAGCAGCGTGTCGTGCAAGGCTTCCCGCAGCGCCGCCAGCGATCCCTCTGCCGGCTCCCCGCTCGTGGGCGCGGCGGGCCTGGCCGGCCGTTGGGCTGTGCGGCGGGCGGTGCCGGGTTCCTGGACGGAGGCGACGGTCTCCAGGGTGAGGAGGCTGTCGCTGAAGCAGCGGTAGGTGACCAGGTCGATGGTGCGGCCCATCTCATGGACGGCGTGGAGGTCGTAGCGGGTGAAGTTCTCCGCGATGCAGATCACCCGCGGAGCGGACCACAGCACCTGGGAAGCGGCCTCCTTCCCGAGGCGCTCGCGGACCAGGGAGCTGGAACTCACCCCGGTGATCGACCAGCCAGGAGAGGTAGAACAGCCCCTGGCTGATGACGTTGGCGCCCCGCTCACGCTTGTACTCGACGATCACCGGAGCGCCGTTCTCATCAAGGCCGAGAGAGTCGATCCGTCCGCGGTGCCGGGCACCGGTGCTGTACTCGCTCGCCAGGAAGCGCACCCCTAGCAACGCCTCCATGTTCGCCTCGACCAGATCCTGCAGATGACGCTCACGCACCGCACCGCGGGCGGTGATCTCCGCCACGCCCTCGTCACCGATACTGAACAGCCTCAGACCACCCGACACCCTGCTCCTCCTCGCTCCCGTCTGCCGCAACGGCGGCGGACTCACGATTGTTTCCAGGACGCCACGTGTGCCGCTGACGATCTTCCAGAGCGGACCCCCTGGGGGCCCTCGCGACCATCCGGTCGGCACGCCCTCCGCTCCGCCCGACCTGTAGCCAAATGTCGAAGTTCAACGCTCCGTAGTCAGCACAAAGTCAGCACGGGAGAGGCTCGCAGGGGTGCTGACGTGCGATTTTAGTCAGCACGAAATCAGCACGGGAGTCAGCACCGCATCAACAAATGATATCAAATCAGGGCAATCGATTTCTTGGGCTCTCTCGGATTTTCTAATACGAGTTGGGCCCCTGACGTCAACCCTCACACCCCGGCATGGCTGCCGCCCTCACACACCGACCCCGAACTATGGATCCCCACAACATAGGCTCCCCACCTGCCACTTCCTACGGTATTGCGACGCAACGAAGCGCCCCCCACCCGGAAGTGATGACCATGACCACCCCAGCCCCACCTGCTCCCACCCCCAACTCACTCCCCAAGATCGTCGTCGCGAGCCTCATCGGGACCACCATCGAGTGGTACGACTTCTTCCTCTACGGCTCCGCCGCCGCGCTTGTCTTCAACAAGCTCTTCTTTCCCGGGTCCGATCCACTCGTCGGGACTCTGCTCTCCTTTCTCACCTACGCCGTCGGATTCGTCGCGCGGCCCGTCGGGGCGTTGGTGTT
This sequence comes from Streptomyces aureoversilis, assembly GCF_042657885.1. Lineage (NCBI taxonomy): Bacteria > Bacillati > Actinomycetota > Actinomycetes > Kitasatosporales > Streptomycetaceae > Streptomyces > Streptomyces aureoversilis. The sequence goes on along the minus strand of NZ_JBHSKJ010000001.1, from coordinate 457,334 downwards.
CGGGCACTTCGGGGACCGGCTGGGGCGGAAGCGGTTGCTTGTGGTGAGTCTGGTGATGATGGGGGGTGCTACGTGTGCCATCGGGGTGTTGCCCACCCATGCTGCCGTCGGGTCGCTGGCGCCCGTGTTGCTGACTCTGCTCCGGCTCGTGCAGGGGTTTGCGCTGGGTGGGGAGTGGGGTGGGGCCGTGTTGTTGGTGTCCGAGCACGGGGATGCTCGGCGACGGGGGTTCTGGGCTGCTTGGCCGCAGACCGGGGCTCCTGCCGGGCAACTGCTCGCCACCGGGGTGTTGTCCGCGCTGACGGCGCTGTTGTCCGATGCGGCGTTTCTGTCGTGGGGCTGGCGGGTGCCGTTTTTGTTGTCGGGGCTGCTGGTGATCGTAGGGCTGTGGATCCGGCTGTCGGTCGACGAGTCGCCGGTGTTCAAAGCCGCCCTCGCGCGGGCCTCGACGGCTGAGCCGGAGAAGCCGCCGCTCGTCGCGGTGCTGCGGGACCACTGGCGCGATGTCCTGGTCGCCATGGGTGCCCGTATGGCGGAGAACATCAGCTACTACGTCATCACCGCTTTCATCCTCGTCTACGCCACCGAGCACACCCAGCTGTCCAAGCAGACGGCCCTCGACGCCGTACTCATCGGCTCCGCCGTGCACTTCGCGGCCATCCCGGCCTGGGGCGCCCTCTCGGACCGGATCGGGCGGCGGCCCGTGTATCTCATCGGGGCCGCCGGCGTGGGGCTCTGGGCCTTTCCGTTCTTTGCTCTCGTGGACTCCGGGAGTTTCGGCGGGCTCGTGACCGCCGTTACGGTCGGACTGGTGCTTCACGGCGGGATGTACGCGCCACAGGCGGCCTTCTTCTCGGAGATGTTCGCGACACGGATGCGGTACTCGGGTGCCTCGATCGGCGCGCAGTTCGCGTCCGTGGCTGCCGGTGCGCCCGCCCCGCTGATCGCCACCGCACTGCTCGCGGAGTACGACAGCGGCACGCCGGTCGCCCTGTACGTGATCGCCGCCGTCGTGCTCACTCTGGTGGCGGTCGGTCTCGCGCCGGAGACGCGCCACCGTGACCTCGACGATCCGACGGCGGTGGAGGCGAGGCCGAGGCCGCGAGGCGGTGGAGCCGCAGCGCCAGCTGGATCTCCAGGGACCGGGCGGGCGTCTGCCAGTCCGCGCCCAGCAGACGGCCGACGCGGTCCAGACGCTGGGCGACGGTGTTGACGTGCACGTGCAGGGCGTCCTTGGTGCGGGCCGGGCTCATGCCGGCGGCGAAGTATGCGTCCAGAGTGGGGACGAGTGCGGTGCCGCGTCGCGTGTCGTAGTCGACTACGGGCCCTATGGTGCGGGTCACGAAACGCCCGATGCGGTCCCCTCCCCCGCCCTCGTCGCCCTCCCCGGCCAGGAGCAGCCCGACGAAGCCGAAGTCGTCGGCCGCCGCGCCTTCTCCGTCCCGGCCGAGCACGTGCAGCACGTCGAGGCAGCGCCTCGCCTCGGCGTACGCGCCGGCTACAGCTGCGGGGTCGGCGGCCGGAGCGGGTACGGGCGCCGAGGCGCCCACCGTGACGCCGCCGGGGACCGCGGCACCGAGCTGCCGGGCGGCGCGGCGGGCGGCTTCGGACGGGCTGTGCCGCCCGTCGTGCGGCAACAGCAGCACCGTGCCTCCGTCACGGGCCGCGGCCAGGCCCTGCCGGGTCGCCGCCAGGTGGGACGCCGCGGACCACAGGCGTTGCCGGTGGTCCGCGGGTGGGGGCCATGTGGTCGCGGGTCCGATGCCTGCGGGTTCTCCCTCGTCCGGAGGGCTTTCCGGATTCGCCGGACGTGCAGGGCTCAGCACACTCGCCGGGCTCAGTTCACTCGGTGCACAGCCTCGCGTGGCACCCGCCTCGCCTTCCACCACCCTCGCCGCCAGGACCACGTGCGGCGTGTCCAGATCCGCGCGCAGGCGTGCGGCGCGCTCTCTCAGCAGGCGCGGGTCGCGGCCGGGAGCGTCGAGGAGGTCGTCGAGCAGCTCGCCGCGTACCCGCTGTTCGGCCTCGCCCGCCTGGCGGCTTGCGAGTTGCAGGAGTGAGGTGACCATGGCCGCCCGTTCCAGGGTGCGCTGGTCGACGGGGTCGAGTGCCGGGTGTCCGTGCAGGACCAGGGCGCCGAGGAGTTCGCCGCCTGCGGAGACGGCGGCGTACCAGCCGTCGTCGTGCCATACGGCGCGGGAGCGGTCGACGGCGGCCGTGGGGAACTGACCGGCCTCCAGGAAGGTGACCTGCCCGCCGAGGCTCTCCGCGACGGCCGCGGCGACGTCGTGCACGTCGCCTCCGTGCAGTACGAGTGAGGTCAGCCGGTCGTGGACGTCGGAGGCGCGCTCGATGACGGCGCTGCGGTCGCGGATGATCTCGTTCGCGGCCTCCAGTCCGGCGAGGGCGGAACGGGTCTCGGCCAGCAGGTTCGCCGTGTCGATGGCGACGGCGGCGTGTGCGGCGAACGAGGCGAGGAGCGCGGTCTGCCCGCGTTCGAACGCGCGGGCGCGGCGGTCCGCCGCGAAGAGCACCCCGATGACGCGGCTGCCGAGCTTGAGCGGCACGCCGAGGATCGCGACCAGGCCCTCGTCGCGGACTCCCGAATCGATGGCCCGGGTGTGCTGAAAACGAGGGTCGTCGAAGTAGTCGTCGGTGACGTAGGGGCGGGCGGTCTGGGCGACCAGTCCGCCCAGCCCCTCCCCCATGCCGAGCCGCAGCTGCTGGAACCGGGCCGAGACCGAGCCATCGGTGACGCGCATGTACGTGTCGCCGGCGGCCTGGTCGTGGAGGGTGAGGTACGCGACGTCCGTGCCCAGCAGGGAGCGGGCCCGCTGCACGATGGCCTGCAGCACCGCGTCGAGGTCACGCAGGCCGGCCAGGTCGTGGGCGGTCGCGAACAGGGCCGACAGCTCGGCCTCGCGCCGCCGCCGGTCCTCCAGCTCGGCCCGTACGCGCAGGGCCAAGTGCTTGGCCCGGTCGAGCGCGGCGAGCCGGTCCGGTGGTGCCCCGTCGGCGCGGGCGCGCAGCACCGGACGCTCGTACTCCCCGGCGGGGGCGCCGCGAGCGAGCAGCGCGAGGTACGGGGTCTCCGTGTGATCGTCGGACATGGGCACAGACCTAGGCTTACCGCCGCCGGCCGGCGGCGCGCCAGTCACCGGATGCCTGTGCACGTGCCCATGCCCATGCCCATGCCCATGCCCGTGCCCGTGCCCGTGCCCGTGCCCGTGCCCGTCCGTCAGTGAGCGGTCCATCCGCCGTCCATGGTCAAGGTGCTGCCGGTGATGAAGGAGGCGTGCGGTCCGCACAGGTAGGCGACCGCCTCCGCGACCTCACCCGGCTCTATGAGGCGTTTGAGGGCCGAGTCCGCCAGGAGGACCCCTGTGAGGACGCTCTCGGCCGGGATGTCGTGGAGGGCCGCCTGGTCGGCGAGCTGCTTCTCGACGAGGGGGGTGCGCACGTAGCCAGGGCTCACACAGTTGGACGTGACTCCGTGGGGCGCCCCTTCCAGGGCGGTGACCTTGGACAGCCCTTCGAGGCCGTGCTTGGCGGCGACGTAGGCGGACTTGTAGGCGGATCCGCGCAGGCCATGCACGGAAGAGATGTTGACGACGCGGCCCCAACCCCGCTCGTACATGTGCGGCAGGGCTCCCCTCAGTAGCCGGAATGGGGCCTCCAGTAGGAGGGTGAGGACGGCGCGGAACCCCTCCGGCGGAAAGTCCTGGATGGGGCGTACGAGCTGGGTGCCGGCATTGTTGACGAGGATGTCGGTGCCGGCGGCCGCCTCCTCGGCCGCGTCGAGGTCGGTGAGATCGAGCAGCACGCTCTCGACGGCGCCGGGCAGACATGCCGCCCGTGTGCGGAGGGCGTCCAGGCCGGGGGCGTCCCGGTCCAGGGCACGGACCCGTGCACCGGCAGCGGCCAGCCGCAGGGCGCAGGCGGCTCCGATGCCGCCCGCGGCCCCGGTGACGAGTGCCGTACGCCCGCGCAGGTCGAGCGCGGTGGCCACCGGGTGGGGGCGCGGATCTGAAGGTTGGGGAGGGGGCGGGGAGTTCAGCGGGTTCACGGGCTTCCGCGGGTGCGGGGAGTGGGACGCGGTCATGCCCGCACCCTAGGTGGGCGGGACAGCCGGCCCGATGTGCTGCACCACCACAGTGCCCCTCGGAACCATGGCATTCAAAGACATGCAGTCCCTCCACACCACTCTGGAGACATGGACGTTTCGGCACGTCAGGTTCGTGGTGCTCTGCTCTGCTCTGCTCTGCGCTCGTCGGCAGAGCAGAGCAGTGGGAGCAGTGGGAGCGTGTCACAGCAGCAACCGCTCTCCTTGTGGCACGCTCCCTCCCGCCGGGCCCGGCCCGGCGACATCACCCGCGAGGAACCTCGTCAGCGACGGGAGGCCGAGCGCTTGGGCGGCTCGATGCGCACCCGCTGTTCGGCAGGTGCGCTCTCGATGTCGTCGAGTTGCCCGATGATCGTGCTGCGCAGGTCGTCGTAGTCATCGAAGTAGTAGTCGTTGAACAGCGTGTGGCCCGTCCACATCAGGTTGGCGCACACGCGTGCCGGCACCCGGCCGGTCTGGGCGCCCATGCCGACCAGCGCCACCGACTCGATGCTGCCCGGCGCCTCCTTGTTCTGCCGGTGGATCGCCTGGAATGCGGCGGCGCACGCCAGGGCCACATTCAGGGTCTCGCTCACGTTCTGCGAGGACGTTTCCATCGTGGGCGTCGATATCAGAAACTTCGGATTGACCGCCCCGGACGGCACGCACACCGCACCACCCACCGGAAGACTTCCCGCGAACTGGTCGCGGATCGCCCGCTGAACGCGCAGTTGGATTCCGGCTCCGAGATGCCGCTTGATGGCCGCGTCGACCCCTCCGTCCATCCGGCCACGGGAATTGGTTGGAGTGACCCAGGCATCGACGTTCTCATCGAGGATCGAGCCTTTGCGGATCTCGATCCCGGGGGTGTCGGCGAACGCTGCCCGCCATGCCTCCACCACCTTGGTGTTGATGTCGGTCAGCACCACCCTGAGCGGGGACTGCATGCGGTTCACGGTCATAGTGCGCTCCTATCGGCAACCGGTCCTTCGACCACTCACGAAGCTACCTTGCCCCACTGACAACGGCGCCGACAGCAGTGGTTCGTGACTCGACGTCATGATTGCGAGCGCACCGGCCCGGTGCTAGCCTGCCGCCAGATTTCCGCAGGTCAGCCCTGACCTCCGACACTCAGACACTCCGACGAGAGCCCACCGGCCCGCCCGCACGCAGGGCGCTCGGGGCTCCTGCCCCCTCTTGTCGCATTCGGTACTTTTGCGCGGACGTCGCCCACTACCCGCCTCACTGACCATGTCTCCATCAGCACGGTTCGATAATTCGGAGTACCTCCACAATGAGCGATGCCAACAACCCGGCCCAGCCCGACCCGAATGACCCTCTGGCCCTCGCCGAACTGTTCAAAGGCGGCGGTGAACCGTGGCTTCCGCTCCTGAAGCCGGTTATCGAGGCACAGCCGGACGCAGCCAGGTTCATCGGCCCCGGCCGAGGCCCGGAAGTCGTCCCCGTACGCGAACTGACCTTCCAGGCACTCAAGCCCAATCCACCGCACAAGTGGAAGGTCGTCATATTCGGGCAGAACCCGTATCCGCGGCCCGAAAGCGCCACCGGCATCGCCATGTTCGACAACACCTTCCACGACTGGAAGGACAGCCAGTTCGGCCGGGTCGTCAGCATTCGCTGCATCATCAAGGCAGCGGCGATGTGGAAGTACGGGATTCCCAAGAAGACACCGATCGCCGACATTCGTGCGCTGCTGAAGAAACAGGACACCGTCCAGCCGCCGGAATGGTTCCAGGCGATGCTCACGCAGGGCGTGCTGCTGCTGAACGCGGCGCTCACCGCCAGCAGTGAGGGGGCGAGGGGAGCCGACCCGCACACCGTGTTCTGGCGCCCGGTGGCCGAGCGGATCGTCGAGGAGATCCTCAAGGCCAAGCAGAACGCCGACGAGGAGGACCGCGGCGTCGTCTTCGCCTGGTGGGGCGCTCACGCGCGCAATCTGAAGAAGATCGTCCTGCGGCTCCAGGAGAAGTACCCCGAGGTCGAGGTCCGGCACATCGACCACCCCAACCCCGCGGCGCAGGGCGACATCTTCTGTGACGGCGACCATTTCGAAATGGTGAACGATGCCCTCGCATCGCTCGGTGCCGACCAGGTCGACTGGCTGCCGAGCAAGGGCTGGAACAAGCTCACGGAGGGGGCCGGCGGAACCGGCGGAACGGACAACGACGTCGCCGAACGCATGGGCGCGTTCATCACGTCCACCATGGAGTTGCACCAGCTCTACCTGGAACGGCTCGCCAGCGTCAAGGACGAGGGCCTCGCCCTCCCCGCGATCACCGGCGTGTTCGACACTCCGCTCATGGAGTTCCGCGACGCCGTCGCCCCCGTCGCCAAGCTGCTGTCCGGTCTCGACCGGCACGTCGACCGGTCGCACGAATTCGGCAAGGGCCGGGCGGACGAAGCGGCCGGCAACGGCGCTCTGTCCGCGGACGCGATTGCCGCCCTCTACCTCTACACCTGCGAGTCCGCGTTCTACCGGGAGATCAACAAGGTCCTGCGCTCACCGGACCGGGCGGGAGTCGTCCCGTACCTCCCTTACCTGCGGCTGCTGTTCTCGGCGGTGTCACAGCTTCCCGCCCGCACCGAGCCCTTGTGGCGTGGCGTCTCGTTGGACCTGCGCGCACAGTACCCGCTCGGTCGGACCGTGACCTGGTGGGGCGTGTCCTCGTGCACGCCCAAGCTCAGCGTGGCGCAGGCATTCCTCGGCAGCCGCGGCAAGCGGACGCTCTTCGAGGTGGTACCCGCCCGAGCCGTGGGCATCAGCAGATTCTCCGCCTTCACCGGCGAGGAGGAATTCATCCTCTCGCCGGGAACACAGCTCAAGGTGACGGGCGTAACGACCGAACGCGGGGGTCTGTGCACCGTGAAACTGACCGAATTGGAGGAGCAGTCCCTGGTCTCCTGAGCGGGGGTCGGCACGGCGGGCGGCGGGCGGCGGGCCCACGGCAGGCTGGGCGCCGGGGCATCCCTCTCGCCTGCCTGCCAAGGGTTACGGGAGGACGAGCGGCAGGTCCCGGTGGAAGACGGCCATGGGCCGGCCGGGGCCGTCGTAGTCGTCGACGATTTTCACGTCGAAGCCGAGGCTGCGGTGGAAGGCGATCGAGCCGGTGTTCGCCACCGAAGTGATGGCCTTCAGCCGCCACGCTCCAAGGCCTTCCGCCGCCTGGGCGAACGCTGTGTACAGACGGCGCCCGAGACCGGTGCCGCGGGCGTCGTCACGCGTGGCGATCAGGCTGCGCCGGCCGACTCGATCTGTATGCCCTGCCCATGCCGAGGAGCATGACAGGGGTGCGCCGGCTGCCTCTCCCGGCCGACTGCCCGCACAGCGCACACGGGCGGCTCGGGGACGAGCGTCGAAGACCTGGGAGTCAGGTACTACGACGCGCAGGCCGTCATCAGCAGCCCCTCCGTCATGGGGTGGAGTTGGTCGCGCTGCCCGTGCGGGAACGTCTCGCGCGGTTCGTCGACGGTCGTCTGGATGCCGTCTTCGTGCGTGGCGGGGCGCCGGCCTTCGACAGTGCGCCTACTCCGACCGGTGACGAGCTGCGGCGCCGCCCGCTCTGGGAGGACGAGCTGGTGGTGGCAGTGCCTGCCCCTGGGGCCCGGCTGCCGGGCGGAGCGTCCCTCGCCACCGACGCCTCTCGCTGTCGACGCCTCTCGCGACCTGATCAGCAGTCCTCCCCATCGGCGTCAGTGATCAATGATCAGTAATCGTGATCGCTGCGAGAGTCATTCGGGTCTGGGTGGGCACCGGCCCCACGCGGTGCACTGTTTCCAGCGACGGAACACACCGCACCGGAACCGCCGGTGAGGCACTCCCGTCAGGAAGCAAGGAGCGCATCATGCCCATCGTCACCATTCAGCAGGGCCCCCGTGACATCGAGCTCAAGCGTGATCTGGTGGCTCGCGTCACCGACGCGTTCGTGGATGCCCTGCACATTCCTGCCGAGGCCGTGCAGGTATGGATTCACGAGGTTCCGGCCGACAGCTGGGGCGTGGCGGGCCAGCTGACCGCCGACAAGTAGGCCGCTCTGCCTCTGGGCGGGGCCGCATCTGTCTCGAGACCACGTGTCCGGGGGTCACGTGGTCTCGGGACGAGGCCGCCTCCCCGGCGGGGAGCGGGAGCCGACCCGGCCGGTCGGCGCCCGGCCTGAGGCGCCTCGCGCTGCAGCGGGGGCCGAGGTCAGCCACCAGGCGTGATCCGGCCCCGCCAGGCTCCCGTTACGCCGCCCCGGTTCTCGACGTAGTCCTTGAAGCGCCGCATGTCGCCTTTGACGCGCCGGTCGATCGCCCCCGTCAGATCGGCGGCCGCTTCCGCGACTCCGCTGGGCTCGACGTCCATCACCAGCACCACGCGTGTGTGTGCCTCGTCCACGCGCTGGAAGCTGACCGTGCCCCTCTGCTCCGTCTCGCCGCCGACCGTCCGCCAAGTGATCCGCTCATCGGGGAACTGGTCGACGATCTCGGTGTCGAACTCCCGTCGTACGCCACCGATCTTGGTGACCCAGTGGTTGAGGCTGTCGTCGATCTGCCGGACCTCCTCGACGCCCTCCATGAAGTTCGGGAATTCCTCGAACTGCGTCCACTGGTTGTAGGCGGTGTGGAGGGGCACGTCGACCTCTACAGCCTCTTTCACCGTGCTCATCAGCGACCACTCCTCGTTCTCGTAAGGTCAGGGTCACTTGTGCGCGTACCCGCTCACGTCCGGTTACGCGTGAGCGGGGCGAGAAGCCCGCATCGGCGCCCGTGCCCTACCTCGCGCCCATCCCCGGCCGACCCCGCCGGCTCCGGCTCCGGCTCCGGCTCCGGCTCCGTCGGGAATGCTCCCCCAGCGGCCGACGTGTCCTGCGCGCCTCTTCCCCGGGTCCGTCCAGCCGTGTGATCGTCTTTCCCACGTGACGGCCGGTGAGGTCACGCCCGGGGTACGGACGAACGACGGGAGGACTGCATGTCAGCCACCCTGCTCTCCGCGGCCTTCGCCCTGCTGGCGGCCGCGGCCAACGCGACGGGGACGGTGCTCCAGCGCATCGGCGCACGCACCGTGCCTCACGGGGACGCGTTCAGTGTGCGCCTCATCCGGCATCTGCTGCACAACCCGGCATGGCTCGGCGGGGTCGCGGTGATCGTGGGCGCTGCGGCCTGCCAGGCGCTGGCCCTGAACCTCGGGTCGCTCTCGCTCGTCCAGCCCATCCTCGTGACGGAACTGCCCTTCACCCTCGTCATCGCCTGCGCGTTCTCCCGCCGCCGCCTTTCCGCGACCGGCTGGGCCGCGGCCCTCATGGTGGCCTTCGGGCTGGGGCTGGCCCTGGTCGCCGCCGCGCCCTCCGGGGGACACGAGGAGGTTTCCGCCTGGGTCTGGGTCCTCACCCTGGTCTCCACCCTGGGCGCCATGGCCCTCTGCGTCATGGCCGCCCTCACCAGGCCCCGCGGTATGAGCAGGGCGGCGCTGTTCAGCTCCGCGTCGGCGATCAGCTACGCCTTGACGGCGACCCTGATGACGACCGCCACCGACGTCTTCGAACGACAAGGTGCCGGAGCGTTTCTCACCTGCTGGCAGACGTACGGTTTCTTCGCCGCCGGCGGCCTGGCGCTCTTCCTCCTGGCCAACGCCATGGAGTCAGGGCCGCTGGTGGCCTCTCAGCCGGCCCTCACCCTCGGCGAGGCGCTGGTCAGCCTGGCGTTGGGCGGCCTGGTGTACGGCGAACGCGTACGGACCGGCTGGTGGCTCGTCCCGGAAGGGGTGGGTGCGGTGCTGGTCACGTGGGGCATCCTGCTCCTCCCCGGGGTCGAGACGGAGGCCGATGAGTCATCCGAGCCGTCCGAGCCGTCCGAGTCATCCGAGTCGTCTGAATCATCCGAGTCGTAGGCCACGTGACTTGCCCGTCGGCACCCGCCCGTCCGCCACGGGGATTTGCCGACCCCTCCAGTGCGCCATTGCCATTGCTGAACCTTCGGGCTCCATCGCCCCACAGCCGGAGGCGGTGAGCGACGCGTGCCCGCCGTACGCGCTCCAAGACGCTCCAGGACCCTGCATTCCGCCGACCTCGTACGGACATCATCGGGATCCCATCGGGTAAACGGAAGACAGACGGCCTGAAGGAGGAGCCATGGCAGGGTTGCTGGCACGTATCAAGCAGTTCGCCCGCAGCCCGCAGGGGCAGCGGACCATCGCGTCGGCCCGGCGCGCTGCAGCCGACCCGCGCAAACGTGACCAAGCCCGCAAGCTGCTCGGGCGGCTACGCGGACGCCGGTAACTCCGGTAACGTCCGCTGACACTGCAGCGGAGGGTCAATGCCTGCCACGACCGTCGCACCGTTGGAGGACGGCTGACCAACTGCACGTGTCCGACCAGACGGGATGTCGTTGATCCGGTCACCAGGCCGCAATGATGAGCGGCCCATATGACAGGAGTGCAGCGATGGTCTTGCCCCATGTCGGTCAGCTCTTGGGCTTGGCAGCGGCCGGGCTCCACGCCTTCTTCGGAGCCTTGATCAACCCTGTGGCCGGCCTGCTCTGAGAGCAGTGCACTTTCTCTGAGAGCAGTGCACTTTCCCATGGCGTCGGGCCGAGGAAGCCTTGCGGTCTCCCTCGGCCCACGCCGCCCGGCCCTCCGCCGGCCCAGCCGTCACGCGACCCATCGAAGAGGCCCTAGGGCGCCGGAGCCCGAAGCCCGGCCCCTCACTCAGAGGTAGTCGGCCAGGCCTTCCGACAGTTCCTCGTCGTCGCCGTCCAGGCGCCCGGCGAGGGCTTGCTGCAGAGCGAACGTGCCGCGGATCGGGGCGATGCGGGCGGTAGGTCCGTCAGTCGGCCGGTCTCCACAAGCCAGCACCCACCCCAAGAAGTCCTCGCCGTAGCTCGCGCCGACGGCCGCGAGGTCTTCGGCAGGGTCGCCGAGCCCCGCCTCGTCCCAGTCGACGACGCCACTGAGCCGTGGCAGTCCGTCTGTGTGCTCCCACAGGACGTTCTCGCCGCCGAGGTCGCCGTGCACCACTGCGTCGGTGATGCGAGGAAGGGTGTCGAGTGCCGTGAGTTCCCGCTCGGCTCGTCGCCGTCCGCTGCCGGACATGAGGGGGAACAGCTCTGCGCGCACGTCCGCCGCGAACTGCCGCCACCGGTCTTCGGGGGCCCGGGGCAGAGCCGCTCGCACCGTCCCGTCGGTGCCGGCGCGGGCCAGTCCGGCCAGCAGTGAGGCGTACTGCGCTGCCACGGCATCGGCCACGACGGGATCGTCGAGCGCCCCGGCCTCCAGGGGTGCCCCTGGGATGCGGCTCAGAACCAGGAACGGCGTCCCGTCCCCGTCATGGCCTCCTCCGCCCCTGGAGGAGGCCAACACCTCAGGCGTGCGGAAGCCGAGATCGAGCCCGGCCAGCGTGCGCAGTGCGGCTGCCCGCTCCGGCAATCCGGCGGCCGCCGCCTCCGTACGGGGCAGGCATACGACGCGGTCGGCGCCGATGACGATGTGATGGAACTGGCCCCGGCGGACGGTCAGATCGCCCGCTCCGTCGTCCGGCAGCAGCCGGTTCAGCAGCACACGGTGCGTTTCCCATGACTTCACACCATCAGACTCTGCACAAGATCGAGGCGTTCGGCGACCTTGGCCGTGAGGAGGGCCGGGTTCTCGGCCGGGAGGCCGTGTCCGCCCGGCACGCGCAGAACCCGGGCGTGAGGGGATGCCGTCGGCCAATTCGTGCTGGTGGTGCGGGTACACGATGCGGTCGTCCGCGCTGGAGATGATCAGCGTCGGGGTCGCGGGTGCCGCCGGAACCGGGCAGGTCCGGGGCCACGATGGTGTAGCGGTCGCTGAGGGCCTCGATGAGCGGCCCCCAGTCTCTGCGTGGTGGCACCGGTGCCGTGGACCATTGATGCCGCCGGAGACGGCGACATCGACATCGGCTACGGGCATGGTGCTTCTCTTCAGAGGTCCAGAGAGTTCGGGTTGGGTGCTTGGACAGGGCGGGGGCGGTCGAGGGCGGTCCAGAGCTATTGAGGGCTGTTCATCGCAAGGCCTCACGAAGCGCCCGGTTGAAGCGTTCGGCCTGGTCCTGCTGGGGCATGTGGCCGGCGCCTTCGATGACGGTCAGCTGCGCGCCGGGGATCAGGTCGGCGCACTCCCGGGGGACGGACAGCGGGACCTCGGTGTCCAGTTCGCCGTGCAGGAAGTGGGTGGGCACCTGTATGCGGCCCAGCCGGTGGCGCGGGTCGTAGTTTGCCTGGTCGACGACGAGCCGGTCGATGAGGAACGTGGAGTCCAGCACCTGCCGGACCGTCCAGTCGATCAGGGCTGCGCTGACTCCCGGGCGGTACCAGTGCGGGACGAAGCCGGCCAGGGTGCCCGCCCTGTCGGCGCGCAGGTCCGCCAGCAGCTTGTCCATCGCCTGCCGCATCCCGCAGAAGTGGTGGATGCCCGCGTCCACCGGGACGATCGCGCCGATCCGGTCCGGGGCGGCGAGCGCGGCCTCGATGGTGAACGCCCCTGCGATCGACGATCCGATCAGCACCGGGCGATCGAGCTCCAGGGCGTCGACGAACCCCAGGATGTCCTGGGCGATGTCGGCGATGGTGTAGCCGGTGGCGGGCCGGTCCGACCTGCCGCAGCCCCGCCAGTCGAGGGTGATCACGCGGTGGTCGGTCATCAGATCGGCCGCCTGGGCGTCCCACACCCGGCCGCTGGTGCCCCAGCCGTGCAGGAACACCAGGGGCCGGCCGGAGCCGAGGTCCTGGTAGTAGAGCGTGGTGCCGTTGACGGTCGCGTGGGCCATTGTCGTATTCCCTTCCCCTGTCCCTCGGGCTCCCCGGGCTCCCCGGGCTCCCCGGGCTCCCCGGAACGATTTCAGCGGACAGGCCGGTGACGACCAATGTGCAATCCGCTCCTAAACTGATCAAGGACCATGATCAATAAGGGCGTCAGCAGGGGGCGGCGTGGAACTGCGGCAGGTGCGCTACTTCATAGCGGTGGCCGAGGAACTGCACTTCGGGCGCGCCGCCGAGCGGCTGCACATCGTTCAGCCGACCGTGAGCCAGCAGATCCAGCGGCTCGAGCGCGAACTCGGCCTGAAGCTGTTCGACCGCACGACCCGCACCGTGACGCTGACCGCCGCGGGGCACGCCTTCCTGACGTACGCCCACGCCCTCCTCCAGGCCGAGCGTTCGGCGAACGAGGCCATGGCCGCCTTCCGCGCCGAGCAGGAATCGACCCTGCGCGTCGGCACCACCACCGGACTCGGCCTCCGCTTGGACGCCGTACTGACCGCCCTCACCGAACGAGCCCCGCAGCTGGTGGTCGAGCTGGTCAGCGCACCCCAGGCGGTCCGGCTCCAGCAAGTCCGCGACGGCGAACTGGACGCCGCGTTCGTCCGCGGTACAGACCTCGCGCCCCACACGGGCGATGCAGACCACAGCCCGGGCCTGGAGCTTCTCCCCCTCTGGGACGACGCCCTCGTCGCTGCCCTGCCCGCCGGACATCCTCTGGCCTCACAGCCGAACGTAGCCCTCTCCGACCTGGCCGACCTGCCCCTACGGATCGCGCCGCGCGACGCCAACCCCCTCCTGGTCGACACGGTCATCGACGCCTGCCACGCGGCAGGGGTCGAACCGGTCATGGGCGCTGCGTTCACCACCGACCAGGACACCCTGGCCGCGATCGCCACCGGCAGGCCGAGCTGGACCGTCTACTACGCCTCACAGGCCGAAATCCAACCGGCTCCCCGCATCTCCTTCCGCCCCTTCGCCTCCCCCGCCCCGGCCGTCCGGACGTACCTGGCGGTGCGCCCTGACCCGCCTTCCCGCCGGCTGGCGGCTCTCCTGGACGCCTGCAACAGCCTTCCGCCCTCCTCCTCAACGTCCCCCTCAACGTCCTCCTCAACGTCCTCCTCAGCCGAGTGCGTGACGAGGTCCCCGGCCGCCACCTGATCGAGTCCACAGCCGCCCGCCGGTCCGGGGCAGCAGCAGGTAGACCGTGCAGACCGTGCCGCTCGCCCGCACAAGGGTGCGTTCGTCACGCAGGGAACTTAGTGTGGAACCGACCGTGACCACCTCGGGGAGGTGAGGAGGGCGTGGCATGCCGGACCGGTCGGGCCTGGTGTACCGGCTGCGCTCCGCGATCAGGATTCCCGGGCGTCCGGCCCCTGGCCGCCCGCGACACGACGAGCGCGGGCGGTACGGTGCGCCGGCTTCGTACGCGCGGCGCATGGCGGGCGCTGCCCGGCTGCGGCTGACGTCGACCTGTCGTATGGCTACGGGTCCCGTGATCGACGCCTACGGGGTGTGCCGTTCCCCCTTGTCCTGGATCAGCTTGTCCCGGATCGGCTTGTCCCGGATCGGCCGCCCGGTCGCGGACGACCGTGATCCCGTAGCCGGGCCGACCGCCCGCCACGACGCCGGCCCGGCCCGCGCCCGCCACGCGGCGGGAGTCCGGCGGTGGCGGCGCGGAATCGCGCCGTTGGTGTGGGTGGCCGTGGCCTTCGGTGTGGTGCAGCTGCTGGTGGTGCCGTTGCGGCTGCCGCTGGGCTGGGACGAGGCCGTGTACGCGAGCCAGGTCAGCCCGCGGGTGCCGGCCGCGTATTTCAGCGCGCCGCGGGCCCGGGGCATCAGCTGGCTGGCCGCGCCTGCGGTGCTGCTCAGCGCGTCGGTGGTGGTGTTGCGGGCCTGGATGCTGGCGCTGGCCACGGCCGGCTTGGTGGCGGCCTTCTGGCCTTGGCGCCGCCTGGTCGGCGAAGCGGTGACGGCGGTGGCCGCGGCGGCGTTCGCCGGCCTGTGGGTCGTGCAGTTCTACGCGGGCGAGGTCATGCCGAACCTGTACGTGGCCTACGGGGCCATGGCCGCGACGGGATGGTTCCTGCGGGCTGCCGCTACCTGCACCGCCACCTCTACCTCTACCGCTGCCGTCGCCAGGCCGGGGTGGCGCGGCGCGTGGGCGGGGGTAGCGGTGAGTGTGGCGTTCACGGCGTTGATGCGCCCGCCCGACGCGGTCTTCCTCGCGTTCGCGCTGCTCGCGGCCGTGGCGTTGGTGCGCTCGTGGCGCCGGTGGCGCCCGGCGGCCGCCGTGGTGGGCGGGCTGACGGCCGGGCTGGTGCCGTGGCTCATCGAGGCGTACACCGACTTCGACGGTCCGGTGGCCCGGCTGCGGGACGGCAGCGGCGTCCAGGGTGGCATGGGGTGGACCAACACCCTCGGCATGCACCTGCGCGCCCTCAACGGGCCGCTGCTGTGCCGGCCGTGCCACATCCCCTGGGACTATCCGCTGCTGTCACTGTGGTGGCTCGCCACGCCCGTCGTGGCCGCCGCGTCCTTGATCCTGGTCCTGGGCCTGACCATGAGGACCCGGCACCGGCAGGGCGGCCGGACCGCCGTCGGTGGACGGACCACCGTCAGCGGGCGCGGCACACCACCGGTGGCTGCAGTCGCGCTGCCCCTGGCCTGCGCGGCGGCGATGGCGCTGCAGTACCTCTTCCTCCTCGACTACGCGGCCCCTCGCTTCCTCATCCCCGCCTACGCCCAACTCGCCATTCCCGTCGCCGCCTTCGCCGTGACCCTGTGGCGTGGCGCCCGGCGCCGATGGCGACCGATCCTGGCCGTGGCACTGGGCCTCGCCTTTGCCGTGCATCTGACGTCCCAATACCTCGTACTCCAACGGAGGGTCGGCGATCAGGTGCGTCTCCGCGCCGATACGCTGCAGGCCGCCGAACGCCTGCACCGCGCCGGGCTGAGCCCGCCGTGCACGCTGGTCGGCCCCGAGGTCGTCTCCGTCGCCTTCCACGCGGGCTGCTCGTCCGAAGCGCTGACCGGCAACAACACGTCCACCACCGCCGGCGAACTGCTGCAGCGGGCCCGGTCGGAACCGGTCGCCACCGCCGCTCGTATCCCGGGAGCGCCGGGGTTCGCGCGCGGCTGGACGCCGTGCGTGCTGCGGATGCCGGACGGGGCCGACTGGTACCTCTACCTGGCCCCGTCGCCCCGCATGACGGGCCACTGCGGCTGACGGGGCTGATGCGGCCTCCGGTGCAGTCTCTGATGCGGGGATGCGGGGATGCGGGGATGCGGGGATGCGGGGATGCGGCTGAGCGCAGTGAGGGCAAGCGAGGGCAGGGGCCGGATGGCGGATCACCGGGACGGGGCGGCCGGTCACCGCGTCGGGCTGTAGCGGACCGGCAGACGGGACAGGCCTCGGATCAGGCCGGGGCGCCAGGGGGCCTCGGCCGGGTCGGTGTCCAGCTTGAGGTCGGGGAGGCGGCCGAGGAGGGCGGGGAGGGCGACGGCCGCCTCCAGGCGGGCGAGTGGCGCGCCCAGGCAGTGGTGTATGCCGTGGCCGAAGGCCAGATGTCCGCCGCCGGGCGTGCGGGGGCGGCGGATGTCGAAGCGGTCGGGTCCGGCGAAGCGGCCGGGGTCCCGGGAGGCCGAGCCAAGCAGAATGAGGACGGCCTCCCCCGCCGGGATGGTCCGGCCGGCGATCTCCACCGCCTGCCTGGTCCAGCGGTACGCGGCAGAGGTCACCGGTCCCTCGTAACGCAGCATCTCCTCGATCGCGCCTTCGAGCAGGGAGGGGTCGGATTGCAGGGCCGCGAGCTGCTCGGGGTGGGTGAGCAGGGCGTACGTGCCGTTGGCAAGCAGGTTGACGGTGGTCTCGTGGCCGGCGACTAGCAGGAGGAAGGCCATGCCGATCAACTCGTCCAGGGGGAGGCGGCGCCCTTCGGCGTCCTCGGCCCGGACCAGCGCGCTCAGCAAGTCCTCCTCCGGATGGCGCTCCTTGGACTGGAGCAGCTCGGTGAGGAAGGCCGCCATCGCTGCGGCCGCCTCGGCACCTGCCGGGGAGGCGGGTTCGAAGACCATCCGTTGCGACCACTGGTGGAAGGACTCCCGCTCCGCTTCGGGTACGCCCAGGAGCTCGCAGATGACGGCGATGGGGAGGGGGAGCGCGAAGGACGCGACGAGGTCGGTGGCGCCCAACGGGGCGATACGGTCCAGCAGTTCGTCGGCGATCTGCTGGATGCGCGGCCTGAGGGCTTCGATGCGCCGGGCGGTGAACTCTCCGGCGACCAGGGCGCGCAAGCGGGTGTGCTGGGGCGGGTCGGTCTGGAGCATGTTGCGGCCGACGGCCTGGCCGCCGTCGCTGCTCCAGCGGGAGGAGTGGCGGACGTCGGTGCTGAGCCCGGGGTTCGTGAGGGCTGCGCGCACCGCGTCGTACCCGAGGACCACCCAGACGTCGCCGGCGCCTTCCGTGGGGACGCGGTGGACGGGGCCCTGTTCGCGCAGGTGGGCGTAGAGGGGATAGGGGTCGGCCACGAAGTCCGGGAAGTCCCGGGAGTCCGTGCCGGCCGGGGCCAGGGACTGGAAGTCGGGAAGCGTGTTCATCAATCGTCATCCCTTCGTCGGCCGGTGCGAGCACAAGCCCGTCCCCCGGCTTCAGCAAAGTGGGGACAGCTCCCCACTACGTGGCCGTGACCTTAACAGCGAAACGGGGACCAGTCCACGGTTCGCTGTTAGAGTGCTGCCACGCCCGCTGACCTGCCCCGGGGCAAAGCGAAGGAAGGGGCGGGCGCGGAACAGGCAGGCAGACATCCCGCAGCAGCGGGCAAGGAGGGCCGATGAGCGACGGAGGGACGGGCCCCTTGCGCAAGGACGCCCAGCGCAACCGGGACCTGCTCATCGCAGCCGCACGCGAGATCTACGCCGAACGCGGCGTCGAAGCCCCCCTGGACGACATCGCCCGCCGCGCCGGCGTCGGCAACGCCACCCTCTACCGGCGCTTCCCCACCCGCGGCGCACTCATCGAGGCCGTCTTCGGTGACGCCCTGACCCACACGCTGCGCCGGGGCGAAGAAGCGCGTGGTGCCGACGACGCGTGGGCCGGCCTGACCGGCTATCTCGAGTACATCTTCGAAGGCCTGGCCGCCGACAGAGGCGCCAACGACCTGATGACCACCAGCATCCCCGAAGTCCCCTCCCTCGACGCCCTCAAGACCCACCACTACGAGACCGTCTGCGCGCTCATCCGGCGCGCTCAGGAACAGGGCTCCATGCGCGACGACGTGGTCGTCGAGGACCTGCTGTTCGCGCTGGCCGCCCTCGGCCGCGTCGTCCCCGCCTCCGTGACCGTCGCCCCGGAGGCCTGGCGACGCCACCTCCGCCTCCTCCTGGACGGCCTCCGCGCCCCTGCCGCCACCGCAACCGCAACCGCTCTCCCCGTACCGCCGCTCACCCCTGACCAGCTGACAGGCGCACTCCGCGCACTCGCCGGCCACGACGCCACCGACTGACGTCCGGTCGGGGTGTCGGGGCGCGAGACAGCGTCAGGGGGCGGGGGCGGAGTGGTCGCCATCGGTCATCCCGCCGTCCACTGCAGTGCACAGCGGGCGGTGGACGGCGGGCGGTGCACGACGGGCGGTGATGTCAGGGGACGGCCGGGGTCGTGAACGCGGCGAGGACTGCCCGGGCGCGGTTTCGGAAGGCTTCGTCTTCGTGGGGGATGCGTCCTTCCACTCCCGAGCGGATGATCCGGGCGTCGCCGTCGGCGAGGACGGCCAGTCGTCGCAGGTGGTCGGCGGTCAGGGCGGCGGCGCCGAGGGCTTCCAAGGCGTCGCAGGCACCCATCGGGTCGGCTTCCTGTTCGGCGGAGTGCAGGACGGCCGTGGCGAGTGCGGTGCGGTCCAGTTCGGTGCGTTCCGCCACCACCGTGAGGGCTGTCACCGCGGCCGGCGCCTGTATCGGATCGTCGAGGAGAGCCCGCAAGCGGGGGGTGAGCGGCCGTCCTGCCGGACCGAGGAGTGCCGTCGCACGGGCGGCCCGCACCACGGACCACTGGGACCAGGGGTTCTGTCCGGCACGAGCGAAGACCGAGTCCAGGGCAGCGACCACCGTGGCGGTGTCCGCCGTGATGTGCCACAGAGCTTCGGCGAGTGCCGTGTCCGCATCCAGCGTCGGCGTGATCGTGCCGCCGTCCGGGCCGCTGAGCGCCTCGCGCAGGACCGGCGCCAGAGATGCCGCCCGGGGGCCGAGCTCGCCGGCCGTCCCCACGGCCTCCCGTAGCCGCCGGCCACCGCTCCGGAGCTCCCGGTCGAGGCAGCGCACCAGGGGTTCGTGTTCCCCGGCGAGCTTGTACAGGGCCTTCGCCGCCGGGAGCGTGCCCTTCTCGGCCGATGCCCGCAACGCCGCGACCGCCCGGGCGCGTTCGCCCGGCGCGCAGTCGGCGGCGATGGCGGCGATGGCCGGAGCGGCCTGGGCCGGGAAGCGCGGGAGCACCTCGTACAACTCGGGCAGCGCTGAAGCGGCCAGAGCACCCCAGCCACCCAGGAGGCTCGTGAGCAGCCCCGGTTCGTTACCGCTGAGGACCTCGGGACGGGCGAGGCGGTCCCGGACCGCGCCGAGGAGTTCCCCGTCGTACGGGAAGGCGGAGTCCGCCGGACGCAGGAAGTCGGCTGCGGCGTCGAGAGCTCGCGGGCGTCGCCCGAGCCCGCGGGCCAGAAGCGGCGCGGCCTGGGCGGGCGCCACAAGGACGAGCGCGGCCAGGGCCCGGTCCGCGGAGTCGTCCTCCTGCCCCGGGTTGCGGCCGGCAAGCGGGGCCAGGACGTCTGCGGCCGCTGCGGCGGCGGTGCCCGTACGGCCCAGCAGCGACGCCATCGCGAGGACGGCCTCCTCGTCGACGGCCGCCGCGCACAGGCCGGCCAGCAAGTGCTGCGGGGCGCTGCGGGAGAGCATGCAGGCGCCGTCGGCCGCCCACAGGGCCTCGGCCCGTACCCCGGGCCGGTTGTCACGCAGGGCGGCATCGATCAGGGCGAACGCCGCCTCCCGGTCCACGCTGCTGCCACGGCCCAGGAGCGCTTCCACGACGGCCGCGAGCGGCTCGTTGCGTTCGAGATCGAGGCGGCCACAAGCGAGCAGGTCGGCGGGCAGGAGGGAGAGCATCGTGGTGTGGAGCGCCTCGGTCCAGGGCTCGTCCGCGTCGAGGCAGGCGAAGACGGCGGCCATGCGCAGGTCGGCGGGCTGGGACGGATCCAGGACGGTTGCGGCCGCCGCGGCGCCGGCCGGCGGGTCGAGCCGGGAGATCCCGGCCAGCACCTCCGCGCGCACCAGCGGCTCGCTCTCCTCCTCCCAGCGCCTGCGGAGGGCGGGCAGCACGAGCGCGGAGGCGCGGGTGTGGGACGCGGCCCAGGCGGCGTTCCGGCGGATCTCGGGCTCTGCGGCCCCCAGCAGGGGCAGGAGTTGCGGAAGCTGCGCGGCCACGGCGGCCCGGACCGTCCCCGGCGCGACGCCGTGCTCGTCCTCGCTCTCGGCCATGCCTCCCAGCAGCATCAGAACGTCCGCCACCTGGTGGCCGGCCGCCGCGGCCCTGGCCAGGAACGGCGCCACCTCCGCACTGGCGGCGTACACCGTCCCCTGATGCAGCACGCTCTCGTACAACTCCGACAGCGCTTCGCCCGCCGCAGCCGCGTCGGTGCCGGTGCCGGTGCCGGTGCCGGTGCCGGTAAGGGCCCGTAGCAGACCGGGGAGGTCCTCCGCGCTGCCGTAGGCGTGGCTGAAGGAGGACCAGGGGTGGGAGTCCAGGCCGTCGAGCGGGTGTACGAGTTCCATGCGGAGCATCGTGCCAGCCACGTCTGACATCGGAACGGTCGGACGACCACTGCCGTTTCCCGTCCGGCGGGTCAGCTCGCGAGTCGGCGTTCGAGGGGAGTGCGGTAGCAGGGGGTGACTCGGGTGCCGTCCAGGAAGGTGGTCAGGCGCTGGATCTCGGTGGTGATGAGCGCGCGGGCGTGGCTGCCGGGGTCGGTGAGGAGGTGGTGGTTGATGTGGCCGTCGGGGTGCTGGGCCCAGGCGCCGATGATGCGGCCGTCGGCCCAGATGGTGGGGCCGATGTTGCCGTTGCGGTCGAACAGGGCCGCCGTGCGGGCCGGGTCGAGGTACCAGTCGCGGTGGCGCCAGCCCAAGGGGGTGGGGTCGAGACCGGGCAGCAGTGCCACCCACGGCTCCGGCTCCGGCTCCCCCTCGGCTACGGGCTGGTTGTCCTCGGGGAGGAGGTAGCCGGTGCCTTCGTCGAGTTCGACGGCTTCGGCGCCGGTGGCGGCAATCGCCTTGCGGGTGTCGGTCAGGGTCCAGCCCGTCCACCACTTCACATCCGCCGCCGTGACCGGGCCGAACGCGGCGAGGTAGTGACGGGCGAGCGCGGCCTTGGCTTCGGGGGCCGGCACGGTGGGGAGGGGTTCGGCGGGGGCCCAGCGGAACTGGGCGGAGGTCCACGAGCCCGCGGGGCGGGTGCGGTGGATGCAGCCGTCGGCGGCGAGGGCGCCCAGGATGGGGGCGGTGACGCGCTGGCGCGTCTCGTACGACTTGCCGGGGTTGAGGGCGTAGTACCGGGGTTGAGGGCGTAGTACTCGCGCAGGTCGGGGATATCGGCGGCCAGCTCGGCCGCGGTGGCCCCGCCGCGGGCGGTCAGGGCGCCGAGGGTGGCCTTCTCCACGGCCGCGTAGCGGGCGGTGGTCCAGCCGAGGGTGGTGCGCAGGTGCTCCACGGCGTCGCCGCGGTTGCGGTGGGCGTCCTT
Source organism: Streptomyces aureoversilis (assembly GCF_042657885.1). Classification (NCBI taxonomy): domain Bacteria; kingdom Bacillati; phylum Actinomycetota; class Actinomycetes; order Kitasatosporales; family Streptomycetaceae; genus Streptomyces; species Streptomyces aureoversilis. The sequence continues at coordinate 435,684 of NZ_JBHSKJ010000001.1, read as the reverse complement.
CACGGTGGCGGCGTGGAGGGTGGGCGCGAGGTGGCGGGGAGTGACGAACATGGTGCGGCGCATGCACCGGATGCGGGCGAGCGGAGGCGCGGCGTCGTAGAGGGCGTGGTCGATGGCCGCGGCGGTGGGGGCGGCCGTACGGGCGGCGGCGGAGAGGAAGACGGTGGCCGGGTCGGTGGCATGCAGGCCTATGAGGGCCCCGGCCACCTCCTGCGCCGCGGCGGCCCGGTGGGCGGGGGCGAGCAGGTGCCGTCCGGCGAGCCGGGCGCGGCGTTCAGCAGGGGTGATACGGCGCAGAGCGGTCATCGTGCGGAGGCTTCCAGGCTCACCGCTCCCGCTTCTGTACGACGCCGATGCGCACGCTCGTCCGCACCAGCCACCAGGCGCCCCACTTCGCCCCTCCCCGGCCCCCACCCAGGCAATCCACCTACGTTACAGATGTACCGTAATCCGTTACACCCGGCGCCCACTGGCCCGTCCGGCCAGCGCAGCATCCGCAGCGGCGAGGATGTTCCCGAACGTGCGGGTGATGATCGGCCGCGCGAAGCGACGGGTGAGGAAGGTCCCGATCAGCGGGACGGGGATCTCGGCGCGCGTGGTCCAGCGGACGTGGGTGCCGCGGTCGGTCTCGGTGAACGTCATGCTGCCGACGTCGTGCCGGGCCGGCGGCAGGCTGCGCTCGACGACGTACTCGGTGGCGAACGGCGGGTCGTAGTGCGTGATGCGCTCGCGAAACCAGCCGATCAGCCACAGGTGATTGCGCACCGCGCCGAGGCCGTACGGCGCGGTCTCGCCGCGCCGGGTCAGGCGGCAGCGCAGCACCAGGGGCGAGGACGTGTAGTTCGTGGTCGTGGTGAGCCAGGCGAAGACGTCGTCGATCGGGGCGTCGATGGTGCGCTCGACGATCATGGTTTCCATGGCTGGCGTTCTCCCCTGTTGAGTGGGTGCACCGCATCGGCGCGGTGCATCTTGTCCGGGTTGCGCATGACGTAGAGGCCGGTGATCCGTCCGTCGTGGATCTCGAAGGCGAGCAGCCAGTCGAGTTCGCCGCCGGTGAGCGAGCGCGCCGCGGGCATGCCGTTGTAGGTGGCGTGCTCGATACGGGTGGTCGCCGTGACGCTGGTGCGGGCCACGCCGAGGACGTACCGCGCGACCTCGGCGCGGCCCGTGATCGGGTGGCGGGCGGCGGACACCTTCCCGCCGCCGTCGGAGACCTGCACGACGTCGGGTGCCAGCAGGTCCATCAGTGCCTGGACCTCGCCGGTCGTCGTCGCGAGCAGGAACCGCTGGACGATCTCCCGGGTGGCTTCGGAGTCGGGCTCGAAGCGGCGGCGCCGGGCGTGGACGTGCCGGCGTGCGCGGTGGGCGATCTGCCGGACGGTGACCTCGGTCTTCCCGATCGAGGCGGCGATCTCGCCGTGGGTGTAGCCGAACACGTCGTGCAGCACGAACACCGCACGCTCGGCCGGGTTCAGCGTCTCCAGGACGAGCATCATGGCCATCGACACCGACTCGTTGAGGATCACGTCCTCGCTCAGCTCGGGTGCGGTGCGGATCGGCTCGGGCAGCCACGTGCCGACGTACTCCTCGCGCCGCGCCTTGACGGCACGCAGGTGGTTGAGGGACTGCCGGGTCACCACACGGACCAGGTAGGCGCGCGGATGCTCGACCGTGGCCGGGTCGACCGCGCTCCATCGCAGGTAGCTCTCCTGCAGCACGTCCTCGGCATCGGTGGCGCTGCCCAGCATCTCGTAGGCGATGGTGAACAGCAGCGCGCGGTGCTCGGTGAAGGCGTCCACGACGAACCGGCTCCTTTCTTTCGGGCACCCATCGAGACACACCGCACCGGAAAACCGTGACAGTCCCTGACTGTGAATCACTTCACAGTCAGGGGCTCGGCCGGGCTCGGGGCGCCGGAGGTTCGCCGACAGGGCGCCGACGCGCCCGCCCCTACCTCCGGCGTCGGTAGTAGTGAACCGTGACCGCACCCAGCAGCGGACCCCACAGCAGCAGCGGCGCATAGGCGATGTTGAGGAGCCAGGTGCCCCAGGCGGAAGCGGCCATCTCCGCGTGGAACGTCGTGTACACGAACGCCACGCCGTAGACCGTCGTCGCCACCGTGCCGAGTCCCGCCAGGACGGTGACCGGCAGGACGGGGACCGGGCGCCCGCGCAGATACGGGATCCAGCGCGGCCAGACCTCGCCCCAGCCCTGCACGAGACCAAAGGCGAGGAACGCGAAGAGCTCCGAGACCAGACTGAGGACGACGAGCCAGAGCGACCCCCAGCCGGGGACACCCATCTGGTCGTACTCCGACTGCGCGAGCCCCACCGGGATGCCCACGACGATGGCCAGGCGCCACAACGCCGACGGGACATTGGTCAACGCGGCTCCCATGGCGGCGCGCTCCGCCCAAGCCGGCACACCCGGCAGCACATTCACTCTCGGCATGTGATCCACACTGGTCGCGAAGCCGCCGCCACGCGTCGCTCCGCGGTCCTGGCCCTCTCCGCCGCACGGCGGAGGTGCGCGTACGACCGCGGTGCGCGGCTACGCCCCTACGTCCCTACGTCCCTACGTCCCTACGCCGCGCAGAATTCGTTGCCCTCCGGGTCCTGCATCACCCACCAGTGCCCGGCCGGGCCCTGGTTCACCTCGCGGATACGGGTCGCCCCCAGCCCTTCCAGCCGGGGCACCAGTTCGTCGAGGCCGCCGGGCTCGCTGTGCACGTCGAGGTGCAGGCGGTTCTTGCCGGACTTGCCCTCGGGCACGTCCTGGAAGAGCAGCCGCCGGCCGCGGCCGACGCCGCTCGTCTCGTCGAACGGGTCCTCGGGGTGGCGGATCGCGGCGTACCCGCGGAAGATCTTGCGGCCGCGGTGCTCGACGACCGCCTCCTCACCGATGTGACCGGCGGACAGCAGCTGCTCGACGAGCCTGCTGGGGTCTTCCACCTCGTACTCCAGGGCCGCGGCCCAGAAGTCGGCGAGGGCGGGTGCGTTCGTGCTGTCGATGACCAGCTTCCAGTTCAATGCCATGCCGCCAGTGTAGCGCGTGTAACCAGTTATATCGGTTACACGCGCTACACTGGCGGCATGGACTCCCCCGCAGCCAAGGGCCTCACTCTGCGCTCCCACACCGGCGTCGCCTACCGGTTCGACCCCGGCGCCCTGTGCCTGGAACTGCTGACCACCGGCGGCCCCGGTCCGTACCGCCGCTACGAGGTCCTGCACCAGCCCGCCGACCTGGCCGCCTGGGCCGAGCGGTCGCGGCTGACGCCGACGCCCGTGCTCGACATATCCGAGGCCGAGGTGACCGGCATGCGGGAGCTGCGCGACGCGCTGTTCCGGGTGGTCATCGCCCACACGGGCGGCGAGCCCCACCCGCAGGGCGACCTGGAGACCATCAACGAGGCGGCCGCCCGCCCGTCCCTGGCCCCCGCCGTCGGGCCGACCGGCGAGCGGCAGTGGGCCGGTTCCCCCAGCGGCACACAGCTGGCGGCCACCGTCGCCCGGGACGCCGTCGAGCTGCTGACCGGCCCCTACGCGCACCGCATCCGTACCTGCGCCGCCGAGGACTGCCACCTCGTCTACGTCGACACCTCACGCCCCGGCCGGCGCCGCTGGTGCTCCATGGAGCACTGCGGCAACCGCCACAAGGTAAGGGCGCTGCGCGCCCGCCACTCCGAGGAAGGATGACCACCATGCCCACGGGACTCACCAAGGACGCCGGCTGGCAGATCGGCGTGTCCCGCACGCTGCCCCACCCCGCACCCGCCGTCTGGGACTTCATCAGCAGCCCCGAAGGGATCGCCCTCTGGCTCGGCCCCGGCGCGGCCCTCACCCCGGAGCGCGGCGCCCCCTACCGGACGGCCGCCGGAGTGACGGGCGAAGTACGCGGCTACCGGCCGGGAGACCGCATCCGCGTCACCCACGGCACCACCACGGTCCAGGTCGCCCTCACACCCGCCGCCGACGGGGCCCGGACGACCCTCCGCTTCCACCAGGAACACCTGGCGAGCGCAGACGAGCGCGAACAGCAGCGGGCCCACTGGCAGGGCATCATGGACCGGGTCGCCACAGCCCTCGACGGGCAGCAGTGACGGCGAGCTGACACTCGCCCTGGGTCGGCCACCCGCCCTGACACCGGCCGACCCACGTCACAGGTCACTGTCCCCCATCGCCCGCCGCCGCTGACCCGTCACCCGCGGCCCGTGGCCCGTCACCCGTCACCCGTCAATGGCCCATAAAACGGGCCCTCAAGTGGACCACCTCCACGCAATCCTCCGCGTCTACGGTCGTTCACATGACAGCAATCACCGGCAACGCCGCTGCCTTCCGCGGCCTGCACCACGACCGTGCCGGGCGCGGCCCGCTCATCCTGCCCGGCCCTTGGGACCCCGCCAGCGCCCGCGCCTTCGCCGCCGCCGGCTTCCGGGCCCTGGCCACGCCGAGCGCCGGCATCGCGGCCTCCCTCGGCTACGCCGACGGCAGCACCCCGGCGGACGAGATGTTCACCGCGGTCGCCCGCATCGCCCGGGCCGTCGCGGAGGACGGCGTGATGGTCTCCGCCGACATCGAGGACGGGTACGGCCTGCCGCCCGCGGAACTCGTCGAGCGGCTGCTGGAGACCGGCGCCGTCGGCTGCAACCTGGAGGACAGCGACCGCATCACCGGACGGCTCAAGGACCCGGCCGAGCAGGCCGAGTGGCTGGCGGAGGTACGTGCCGCGGCCGGCGACCGGCTCGTGATCAACGCCCGCACCGACACCTTCCTGCGAGCCGACCGAGCGGCCCCGGATGCCACGTCGGCCATCGCGCGTGCCCGCCTCTACGTCCTCGCCGGCGCCGACTGCGTGTACCCCATCCTGGCCCCCGCGGAGCTCCTCCCGGAGATCACCCGAGCCGTTCCCGCACCGGTCAACGCCATCGCCCTCTCCCACGGGCCCGCGCCTCGCGAGCTCGGCGAACTGGGCGCTGCCCGGGTCACGTTCGGCGGCGGGCTCCACCGTCGCACGATGGCCATGGTGGAGGACCTGGCCGCCGGGCTGCGGAAGACGGCGGACGTCACAGCGAACTGACCCCTCGGCCCGCCCGCGCCCCGGCCCCGGCACGTACCGCTCAGCTCAGCCCGCGAGAACCTGCTTGATCACGTAGCGGGCGTTGGCCGAGATGACCGGGTTGGTCTTCCGGTAGTACGGCAGCTGGATGACCGCCATGGACAGCGCCCAACCGCGCCCGCGCGCCCAGGTGTCGTCGTCGACGTCCACGCAGTCACGGAAGACCTGCCGGGCGGAGGACGGCAGGAGGTTCCACGCCGGGATGAGGTCGACGGCGGGATCGCCGAGCCCCGCGGCGCCGAAGTCGATCACCGCGGCCAGGCGGTCGCCGGCGCCCAGCAGGTTGCTCGGCATGAGGTCGGAATGGATCCAGCACGGTGCCTGCGGCCAGGCCGGGACGGCGAGCGCCGCGTCCCAGGCGGCGAGGATCGCGTCGGCGTCGAACGGCTCGTCCGTGCGCCGGAGCGCCTCGATCGCGTCCCGGGTCTCCGCATCCGCACCGGCCAGCGGTTCGCCCCGGTGAGCCGGAGGGCCGCCGTCGAGGCCGGCCTTGCGGATGGCGGTGACGAAGCCCGCGAGGTCGCGGGCCATCACCTCGGGCCGGGCCACCCGGCCCTCGGCCAGCACCTCGCCCTCGATCCACCGGTGGACGGACCACGCCCACGGGTAGCCCTCGGCGGGCTCCCCCAGGCCGACGGCCGTCGGGATCGGGACGGGCACCAGAGGCGCCAGCTCCCCCAGCCATCGGGCCTCCGCGTCCAGCCCTTCGGCGCCGTCCACGGTGAGCGGCAGACGGACGGTCAGCTCGTCGCCGACCCGGTAGATCGCGTTCACCGTCCCGCCGGACGCCAGACGCCGGACCGGCAGGTCCGCCCACTCGGGGAATTGGGTACGGAGCAACCGCTGGACGAGACCCGCGTCGATGTCCGCCTCATCCGCATGCATCTTGGTTGCCATGTGCCGACCGATCATCCGCTCTCGCCGTCGGGAGCGCGTTCGCCCCGCCCTGCCCTGCCGCGCATCAACCTACGCCTCCCGGGCCGATCGGCGGCAAGGCATTTATCCGAGATCGCCACGCGGTTCCGCAGCTTCAGGCAACGCCCGGGCCCGCGTCCGCCAGGGGAAGCCTGACCTCGAAGAGTGCACCGCCTTCCGGCGCCCGGCGTACGGAGATCCGTCCGCCGTGACGCCGCACGACGTCGCGGACGATGGCCAGACCCAGCCCGGCGCCGCCCTCGTCGCGGCTGCGGGCGTCGTCGAGGCGGACGAACCGTTCGAAGATGCGCTCCCGCTCGGCCGGGGGCACGCCCGCGCCGTCGTCGCCGACGGTCAGCACGACCAGGTCGCCCTCCCCGCGCAGGGCCACGGTCACGCAGGAGGTGGCGTGGCGCTGGGCGTTGTCGAGCAGGTTGGCCAGCACCCGGGTGAGCTGGGAGGCGTTGCCGCTGACGCCGTGCCTCTCCCCGGTGATCCGCACATCGGGGGTGATCCGGTCGGTTGCCGCGCGCTGGACCAGCTCGGCCCGTACCAGGCGGGCGAGGTCCACGGTGCCCGTGCCCCTGCCGGCGCTTTCACTGCTTTCAGGGTTTTCGGCGCTTTCAGCGCTTTCCCCGGCGTCGAGGCGGGCGAGCAGAAGCAGGTCCGCGGCCAGGGTCTGCAGACGCGTGACCTCTTCGAGGAGACCGTCCGCCTCGAGCAGTTCGGGGTGGGCTTGGGCCACTTCGAGCTGGGCGCGGAGGCTGGCGATGGGGTTGCGCAGCTCGTGCGAGGCATCGGCGACGAAGCTGCGTTGCCGTTCGACGGAGGTCTCCAGCGCCGCCAGGGTCTGGTTGGTGGTCGCGGCCAGGCGGGCGACTTCGTCGCGCGAGGCGGGTTCGGGTACGCGGCGGCCGAGGTCGTGGCTGGTGGTGATCTCCGCCATCCGCGCGCGGATGGCCTCGACGGGGCGCAGGGCACGGCGGGTGACCAGCCAGGTGACGGCGGCGATCACGAGGAGGAGCAGGGCCAGGCCGATGAGCATGGCCCGGGTGACGGAGGTGACGGTCTCCTGTTCGTCCTCCAGAGGGGTGGCGGCGTAGACCGTGTAGGTGCGGCCGTCGTAGGTGGTGGCGTGGACGGACGCGAAGCGGTAGTCGTGCTTCTCGCCCGGCTCGTCGCTGTCGCTGTCGCTGTCGGTGTCGGTGTTCACGGCGACGGTCTTGTGCTCGGCGCCGGTGGAGACCTGCCCCCGGGGCGGCGTCTCCTCGCTGTCGTCGCCGTCGTCGCCGTCGTCGTCATCGCGGTCCGAAGGCTTCGCCGTGGGGGCGGGGGCGGGCGCGGGATCGTAGGTGGTCAGCGGGGCCCGCCCGCGCAGGGGCTCGCTCGCGGCGAGCACCTTTCCGGCGCTGTCGACGATCTGGACGAGGTGGTCCTCGTCGTCGGGGAGGGAGACCTCGGTGAAGCGGCCGTTGAGGGCCGCCTGGGAGCCGGCCACCGCGCGGGCCCGTACCTCGGACTCCAGGGACACGCGGTCCATCAGGTCCCCGCGCAGCACGCTGATGACGGTGATCCCCGCCGCCACCAGGGCCAGGGCGACCACGACCGTGGCACCGAGGGTGGTGCGTGCCCGTACGGAGGCGAACGGCCTAAACATGGGTGCCGCCGTCGGTGGCCAGCCGGTAGCCCGCTCCCCGTACCGTGGTGATCGAGCGACGCCCGAAGGGGATGTCGAGCTTGCGGCGCAGTGTGCGGATGTAGACCTCGACGATGTTCGGGTCGCCGTCGTAGGCGAAGTCCCACACGTGCTCGAGGATTTCGGCCTTGGAGACCACCTGTCCGGCCCGCAGCGCCAGCTGTTCGAGCACCGCGAACTCCCGTGCCGTGAGGGGCACTTCCGTCTCCCCGCGCCGCACCTGCTTCGCGTCCGGGTCCACCGTCAGGTCGCCCAGGCGCAGCACCGGGGTGCCGGCGCGGGTCCGGCGGCGCAGCAGGGCGCGGATGCGGGCGACGAGCACGACGTAGGAGAACGGCTTGGTGAGGTAGTCGTCGGCGCCGGTGTCGAGGCCCTCGGCCTCGTCGTACTCCCCGTCCTTGGCGGTCAGCATGAGGATGGGTGTGTCGTCCCCGGCCGCCCGCAGGGTGGAGCAGACCCGGTAGCCGTTCATGCCGGGCAGCATGATGTCCAGGACGATCAGGTCGTACGCGGTCTCGCGGGCCCGGTGCAGGCCGTCCAGGCCGTTGTGGGCGACGTCGACGGCGAAGCCCTCGGCGCCCAGCCCGCGGGCAAGGGTGGTGGCCAGCCGTTTCTCGTCCTCCACGATCAGCAGTCGCATGCCTTCAGCGTCGCAGAGCGAACCTGAAAAGAGTTTCAGGTTCCTTCAGCGGGCGTTCAGGAACGCTTCGGCACCGTGAGGACCGCAACGACAACCGCATCGACGACCTGCCCCGCCACCGGGGCCGGGTCCTCGAAGACGAAGGGACTGCCCTTATGAAGCCGCAGCTCAAGCGCGTACTGACCGGCCGCCGCCGCATGCTCGCCGCTGTGCTGGCCGCAACCGCCCTCCTCGGCGGCGCGGGCGCCGCGACCGCCGCTTCCCTCGCGGAGGACGGCGGCGACACTCCGGCCGTGTCCTCCATCGGGGCGGACGAGCGCGAGCACCGCGCGCTCGTCAAGAGCGCGAAGGTCGACGTCAAGCAGGCCGCCGACGCCGCGCTCAAGAGCGTCTCCGGCACCGTCGTCTCCGCCGAGCTCGACGACGACCACGGCCGCACCGCCTGGGACGTCGAGATCGTCGACGCCAAGGGCACCGAGCACGACGTCACCGTCGACGCCGCATCCGGCAAGGTCACGGCCAACACCGTCGACGCGCCCGACAACGACCGCGGTGATCGCGATGACCACGACGACCACGACGACCAGGACGACTGACCGTCGCCGCCCGGTCCCGGGCGGTGCCCGGGGCCTTGATCAGCGCAGGTCCCTGCTGCGTACGTAGCGCAGGCCGCAGGCGTCCTCGTACGGGTCGCCCTCCGCGCCGATCAGGCTCCGCACCGGCTGCATCGGGAGCCAGGTCAGGCCGAGGAGCCAGCGGCCCACGGCCTGCCAGAAGCGCGGCCGCCCGGCGTCAGCGTCGCGCACCACACGGGACACCAGCAGGAACTTGCCCACCGTCGTCCGGAACACCACGGCCCCCAGCACGTGGTGGACGAAGGAAATCCCGAACACGCACCCGGCCACGTAGGCCCAGAAGACACCGACGCTCTTGTCGTCCGCGAGCTGCAGGGCGAGGCCGAGACCGCCGACGACCGTGATGGTGCCGTCGACCGCCGCGGCGAGCATGCGGCGCTCGTCCCCGATCGCCTCGGGGACCACGGGCTGCGGGGTCGGGTTCGCGTTCGGGTTCGGGTATTGAGGCGGGTACGCGTAGGGGAGCGGGTGCTGCTGCTGGTTCGGGTGGTGCTGGTACGGGTGCTGCTGCTGGTGCTGATAGTCGATCACGGGAGGTCATCCTGCCTGATGACTGTCACAGCTCATTCTCAGGTTGATACCCGACCGGAACCGAACAGGCTCGAACGCGCAAGCGCGGCTACCATCTGCGGATGGCTCGCAAGGGGAAGACCGCACGGCGTCTCGTGGTCGGCGGGGCGACGTGTATGTGGTCGATCGGCCACACCCACCACGTGCTGGGCGGCGGCCGGTACGAGGACTGCTGCGAAACCCTCGTCATCCGCCTGTTCAAAGCGAGCGGCCCTCTCCGCGTCTCCTTCACAACAGGCCCCGGCAAACTCGTCCCGGACGGCCGCTACATGCCGTCCGGGGTGGTCGGCACCACCGACGGCAGGACGCTGAACCTCAACGAGCCGGGGACCGTCAGGGCGCTGCTGGACGAGGCGCTGAGCCGGGGATGGCGTCCCGACGACCCTCCGGTCGAAGAGATGGACGGCTGGAGCCTCTTCGACGTCGTAGCCGCCCGCCGCGGCGCGGCCCCGCGCGAGCAGCCTGCGGCGGCCGAGCCCGGTAACGGCAACGGCGGCAGCAGCAGCACCGGCACCGGCCTGTGACACCAGCGGGGCCCGGCAGCAGCCCTACCCTCGCGCGGCCGCCCTCATCAAGGACGTCAGCAACCAGTAGCGCTCCGCACTGCTGCCGGGCCCCCGCATGGCATACGTCAGCAGGCTCTCGGGGCCGGGGCGGCATAGGGAATCGTCCGGCTCCCGGTCTTCGGCGGCCAGCCGCTCTTCCAGCGCCCACCACATGGCGGACCGGATGTGGAAGACATGGGACGGGAGGGTCCACGCAGGTATCGGCTCGTCCTCGTCGAGATCGTCCGGCTCGTCGCGCATCAGCGCGAACGCCTGCTCACGGTCCGCCGACTGCGCTGCGGCAAGCCGGGTACGAAGCTCCTCACGGCCGGATTCGGTTCCGTCCCCGCCCGCGAGTGCGGAGAGAGCAAGCGGGTCCTCGTCGAGGCCGGTGTGCTGCAGAGCGAGCTGGAAGGCGTACTGCCGCATGTGCGGCAGGTGGTGCGGGCCGAGATCGGCCATGTAGTGGTCGAAGGGCGGCTCGGCGAGGAGAGACGAGCCCTCGTCGCACTGGTGCAGGACCGCTTCCTTCACCGGCCGGATCGGCACGATCTGCTGAGGCCCCGTCTCCCATGCGGTGTCCAGCCGCGCGCCCGTCGCCCGGGCCACGGCGGTCATACCGACTGCCCAGGTGGAACCGGCCGGGGGGTCGAAGTCGAGGCCGTGCAGATAGCGATCCCACGCCTCCGGGCGGGCACCGCCGCGGTCATCGGGGAACAGCATGTCGAGCGAGGACTGGACCAGCCCGTCCTCGGCGAGGCTCAGGCTCGAATGCGCATTGACGTTCCAGAAGGCACTGGCCGCGCGGCCCAGCCCGGACAACGGCCGGAGCACCTCCTCCCTGGTTCCCTCGAACCCGTTGTCCTCCCAGACCACCACGGTCGATCCGCTCCGCGACACGAAGATGTACTGCAGGCCGCTGCCGGTTTCCACGCCCCTGAGGTCGGCGAACGTACAGGCCCGGGCCTCAGCGGGGTCGCCTCCGAAGCAGCGGATCACATCGGCCTCATCGGCACCGGCCACCGCGGTGACACACGCCGCCTCGCTCATGGCGAAGCGTCCGACGGTGCTGTCGTGAGCATTGGCTACGGTCATACGCCGACTATGGCCGCACCCACTGACAATCGCCCTCCTTCCTCCGACTTCCTCCGGCCTCTCCGGCCTCTCCGGCCTCTCCGGCCTCTCCGGCCACCCGCCGCCTGGCTCGAACTGATCGCAGTCTGCGGGCAGACTTGTTGTACTGCGCGCATGGAAGATCACAAGCAGTGCACGGTGGTCCGCACCGGGCAGTACGAAGGTATTCAGGGCGGCTTGTTCGGAGCGGGGATCAGCGCCCAGTCGGCAGGCGCGAAGGCGCTTTGTCTTCACCGGCTGGTGATGCCCGCCGGCACCCGGGGGCGCCCGCACCTGCACGAGGGCCACGAATCGGCCATCTTCATCCAGTCGGGTCAGGTCGAGGTGTGGCACGGCGAGGGTCTGGCCGGGCACGTGGTGCTTCACGCGGGCGACTACTTCCACATCCCCGCCGACACCCCGCACATGCCGGTGAACAGCAGTGACGAAGACATGGTGTGCCTCGTCGCGCGGACGGACCCCGACGAGCAGGAAGGCGTCCGGCTGCTGGAGCTGCCGGACTGGCTGGAGGCACGGCTCGCTCCGCTGACGGTCGGGGTCGGCTGAGACCAGGCCCACCCGCGTGCGGGGACGCGGCCGGTTCACCGCGCCCCCGCACGCGGGTGGGCGTCCCTCACCTCCGGGACCGGCGGGGCGGGGTGACTGCGGCGCCGGCGCAGCCAGACGTACAGCAGCACGCAAGGCAGCAGCAGTCCGCCGACGGTGAGGACGAGGAAGGCCGTGAAGCTGCTGATGTGCGTGACGAGCCAGTCGAAGTTCTGCCCGAAGAAGCCGACCACGAACGACAGCGGGAGGAACACCGACGCCAGGATCGTCAGCCGCTCCATCGTGGCGCTCTGCCGCAGGTTGATCTTGTTCTGTTCCACGGAGATCACCGCGATGTTGGCCTCGAGGACGGTGGCCAGCAGGTCTCGCTGGGCGGCGACCTCCTCGTTGACGAGCAGCAGGTGGTCGTGCACGTCGCGGAAGTACGGCAGGAGCCCGGCCGGCGCCTTGCCCGGCTGCAGGCGGCGGGTCACCACGGCGAGCAGCGGGTGCACCGCGCGGTAGAAGTCGGTGGCTTCGCGGCGCAGGGAGTAGATCCGCTCGGTCGGAGCGACCGCGCCCGAGAAGACGGTGGCCTCGATCTGCTCGATGTCGCGCTCCAGTTCCGCGACGACGGGCGCGTAGCCGTCCACGACCTGGTCGAGGATCGCCCACAGCGTGGAGACGCTTCCTGCCCGGAGCAGTTCGGGGCGGCGTTCCAGCCGGCTGCGGGCCCCGCTCAGCTCACTGGCGATGCCCTGCCGCACCGTGATCACGAAGTGTTCGGCGAGGAAGATGCTGATCTCGCCGGTGTCGACCTCCTCGCGCTCGTCGTCGTAGCGCGCCGTGCGCAGGATGATGAGTTCGGTGCCGTCCTCGTACTGCTCGGCCTTCGGCCGCAGGTGAAACGCCCGGGCGTCCTCGACGGCGAGCTCGTGCAGCCCGAAGCACTCGCGCACCCTGGCCAGCTCCGCAGGCCCCGGCTCGAACATGCCCAGCCAGACGAACCCGCCCTGCGCGCACCGCGCGGCCGCCTGCTCCAGCGGCATCGCGCCCTCGTGCTGCCGCCGGCCGTCACGGTAGTGGGCACAGTCGACGATCACGGCCTTCCTCCTCGCGGCCGGGGACAAAACCGGGTGTCGGGGCGGGCCCACGAGGGCTCACAACGGTTCACGAAAGGGGCCTGGGCGTGAGGACGTGCGAGCTGCGCGGTTCCGGCAGGCCTGCGCCGCCGACCGCGGTCAGCTGCTGCCGCACCCTCCCGAGGAGCCTGGCCACTGCCCTGCATATGAACCTAGCTGCCTGACGGAAGAAAAAGAGGCAGCCACACGGCCCAGTGCAAACATCTCGCCGAGAACGAGCCGACGTATGCCGCGGCAGGAGACCGGCGGCCATTCTCGCGATGCGCGTGCGCCGACATTCTTCTACGTTCAGGAACGAGAGCCACTATCGAGGTGTGGGACCGGAATGGGGAATACACCCTGGCGCTGGGCTGCGCGAATGGCAGTGCCTGCAGGCATGGCACTGCTCGTCCTGGTTACGCCCGAGAGGGCCACTGCAGCGCCGCCCCCTCCCGATGTGGCCTGTCGCACGGCTGCTGCTCATCTCGGCGCAGGCCAGCTGAAGGAAGCCGAAAAGCTCTACGTCATGGCGGCAGCCGCCGGTACGGACACGTGCGCGGTCGAAGGCCTCAAGCAGCTCTCCGCGCGGCGGGCCCGGGCCGACGAGGCGGTCACTCGTGGCCGCGAAGAATTACGTGCCGGTGAACCGGCCAGAGCCCAGAAGTCCTTCGCCCTCGCTCTGGAACTGAATGCAGGCAGCGTCGCGGCAGCGCAAGGCCGCAGCGAAGCACAGGCGCTGCGGGAGAGGGGCATCTCCGGGGCATGGGCCAAATGGGAGGCCTTCTACTCCGACTGGGTCAACCCGGTGGTCGTCAGACTGCTCATGCCGGCTGTGCTGACGCTGGCGGTGCTGCTGGCCATCAGCAGCCTGTGCTCGGGGCTCATGGTGAGAGCGGACGCCGTCAGCTGGCCCAAACGGCAGCAGCGGACGACGCTGGCACTCGGCATCGGCCTGCTGGCAGGCGGGGCGTTCCTGTTCCCCGTGTACGCGATGTTCAGGCCCTTCAGCGCGCAAGGGCACCTGGTGACAGCAGCAGCGGCGGTCATGGGGCTGGTCCTGCTGGCCGTTGCTGCGCTCCTCGTGACGGCCGGTCGACGCCACACCCAGCAGTACGGCATCACCCGTCTGGGCCGGCAGTGGAGGTGGCTGCTGCTCGCCCTCTGCACTACCGGCGCGCTGACCGCCTTGCTGTGGTGGTGGCAGACGACCCTTCACCGGCAGATCGTGGTGCTGTACGGCGGGCTGGTGGCGTTCGGCCTGCTGATCACCTCCGCCGCGGTGGGTCAGAACCGGCGTCTGCAGATCCATGCACAAGCAGGCGGCTCGGGGTCGGACGAAGCAGCCACGGACTACGTACTGGCGAGGCTGCAAAGCCTCGGTATGGAGTCGCCGCGCGATCTGCTCGCCATCCCGGCGCTGACTCCTCTGAGCAGACTCACCAGCGCGGACCTGAGCGCCCTGCCCAGTGGTCCCCTCGCCGGCGCTCTTGCCCGCGTCTTCTCCGTCTTCAGACCGGACCTGACATGGCGCGCGCGAGTGACCATCATGGACGACAACCGGGTGACCGTTGCCCTGACGCGTAACAGCCGGCATGCCGAGAGCGTCATCTTCAGCCGTCTGGATCTCGCGCTCCCGCCTCTCGAGCCCGGGGACTCGGAATTCGAGACATCACTTGTCACAGACCGCGCCCATGCCCAGTTGCTGACCGGCGCGGCGTCGTTCATCCTGCTTCACTTGAGCCAAGTGCACCCGGAACTGCGCGCCGGACTGTGCGGGGCCGAGAACTGGAAGAGCGTCACGCAGCAGGTCATCGCATGCAGCAAGTCCCTCATCGATGACCCTGCTGAACGGACCGCGCTGCTGGCGCGTGCTGTGGACGAGGATCCCGGAAACGTCCTGGCGCGTTTCGAATATGTATGGGCACTCCTCAAAGGTCTACCCCCCGATCAGTCCGGTCGGCACCAAAAGATCGCAGAGACGGTGGAGCTGCAATACCGGCGCCTGCCCGCCATCGGTACGGAGAAGGGCTGGGAGCCACTGCATATGCGTGCCCTCTACAAGATGACGGCTTTCTGGCTGAACCACTACGTGGAGAGCAACCGCACGGACACTGCTGCCCTGACCAAGGCGCAGGAACGAGCTGATCAACTCGTTGATCTGTGCGAGAACCGCGAAGCCTACGGCAAACAGCTGGAGTGGGTCGCCAGGCGCATGCTGCCCATCGCCGAAAACCTGCGACACACCGTCGACGTGACCAGACATGGCCCCTTGCCCGAAGCCTGGCTGCACCCGCACGCCAAGGTTCCGCCCTCGCCGCTCCTGGCCTACAACCAGGCATGTCTGGAATGCCTGCTGCTGATGGAACGAAATCACACCGACGCCACCAGCAATGCCATCGATGACCTGCGGTTCGCACTGGCTACCAAGGACGACCGGGACGAGGCATGGGCCGACCCGTTCTTCCGGGCGCTTCGCCCGAACGAGGACTTCCAACGCCTCATCAAGCGTCCGCCCACCAAATTCCTGGACCTGCCCGCCTTCAGCACGCACAAATCCCTCCTGGAGGAGGCCGGCATCAGCGTCGCCGACGACCTTGTCAAACGCACCGTCACGGAAGCCCAGCGAAGCGCGCTCGCTTCCTACCTCAGCACGTCCTCCGTGATCATCGACCGCTTCCGCGCCCTCGCGCTCCTCGCCGAGATCCACCCGGATCTCAACCATCCCACCATGCTCTTTCTTCTTGAGCAGAGCGATGTGAGTTCATCGGCAGCCCTCGCCGAACGTGCTCGCAGCGATCCTCGGGGCCTCCTGCGCGCTCTGCGCCGGGAAGCCGGTACCTACGCCGTGCACCACTTGCCCGGTGTGAGGCGACCCTACGGCTGGCTGGTGAACGTAGGGCTTACACCGTTGCAGGCCAGAACAGCAGTCTGGCCGGGGCGAGATACCGACAGAGACCGACCGGTCATCTGACAGCTGTCACCCTCGTCAGCCTCAGCCGTGGTGACGGTCCCAGAAGGGGCAGTGGTGTGCCGGGCCCACAGCGAAGGGCTCCACGCCGTGTCGGCCCGGTGCCAGGGACTGGGCGAGTGGGGCCTGGCTGTGGAACGCGGGCCAGCCGGGAGCGCCGGGGTGGTTCGGGTTGCCGGTGTGTGCGAAGCGTGTCCAGTAGTCGGTCATCCGGTTCGCCAAGGCGCGCTGGCGGTCGGTGAGGGGTTGTTTCGTGAGGGGGGAGACGAAGAGGTAGGGGAGCTCGAAGCCGTGCGCGGCGCCGTAAGGGAAACCGGGTACGTCGGGCAGGCCCTCAAGGACGGGGGCGGTCCGGTCGGCGAACTCGTAGGCGTACGCGGGGACGTGCCTGGCGAGGGCCTTGTCGGCGCGCAGTGTGGTGCAGGCCCATGCGTGGTCGGTGGTCACCGCGGCCCAGGCCAGGGCGGGCGTGGGGTACGCGGAGAGCGGGTATTCCGCTTCGACGGCCCCGGCCGCGCCGCCGAAGGAGTTCCGCAGGCGGGCCCGGTAGTCCCGGGCGCCGCGAAGGGGGTACTGGCCGAGGGTGAAGCCGAGGAACATGCGCATCTCGTCGCGGTTGGCGCCCTGCATCACCGGCACGCGGTGGAAGCGACCGGCCTCCAGGGCGCGCGCCGGTTCCGTGGGCAGGAGGGGGTTGCCGTACGCGGGTCTGTTGAAGACCGCGTTCAGCTCGGGCGTGACGAGTGTGGCGGCGCTCAGGCCACGCAGGCAGTCCAGCGCACCCGCACCGCCCTGCGGGCAGCCGAGACGGGCGGCTGCGGCCGCGCCCTCGTCGCGGAGGCTGCGCTGGGAGACGAAGGGCCGGTAGGCGGGGAGGCTCGGGATGAGGGCGCCGGGCGGGTACGCGGTCATGCAGGAGCCGCTCTGCAGGACGGCCTTGTCGAAGAGGCCGGTGGCGGTCGGCGAGACCAGCTGGGCGCAGGTGCTGAGCCCGCCGGCCGACACCCCGAAGAGGGTCACGTTGCCCGGGTCCCCGCCGAAGCGGGCCGCGTTGGCCCGGACCCAGCGCAGGGCCGCCTGCTGGTCGGCCAGGCCGAACGGAGGAGCGTCCTTCAGCTCCGGGTGGCCGAAGAACCCGAGCGTTCCGAGCCGGTAGTTGACGGTGACGACGACGGCACCGCCCCGTACCGCCAGCCGCTCGGCGTGGTGGGTGCTGCCCGTACCGTAGGTGAACCCGCCGCCGTGCAGCCACACCATGACGGGCCGCCCACGGGCGGGTCCGGGGCCCGTGGGTGCGGTGACGTTGAGGTGCAGGCAGTCCTCCGAGCCTGTGGGGGCTCCACCGCCGAACACCGGCGGCTGCAGGCACTGGGGTCCGGGCTCCCCCGCCTCCCGCACGCCGCGCCAGGGGCGAGCGGGTTGCGGGGGCCGCCAGCGCAGCCCGCCCGTGGGAGGCGCCGCGAAGGGGATGCCCTCGTACGTGGCGAAGCCGTCGTGCGCCCTGCCCCGTACGAGCCCGTGGCCGGTCGCGACGACAGGGCGCTCCGGCGCGCCGGCCCCGGCTCCCGGTGCTGCGGCGGCCGCGGTGACGGCGGACGACAGCATCAGGAGCACGGTGACCAGAGCGCCTCGGCGGCGGCGCGGGAACCGGGTACTCTGCATGCCGCTCTGCCCCTTCGACAACTTCAGCACCTTCCGCGCCCTTTGCGTCTTCGACCCCTGCAGCTCAGAACTCCCCCGAGCCGGTCATGTTCTCCAGCGTGCGGGTGAGGGTCCGCCGGAGACCGGACACCGTGCGCCGGGCCTCCGGCGTGCCGACGTAGATCGAGTTCACGTACAGGCCGGTGTCGGTGCGGTGGAGCCAGAAGCAGAAGCCGTTGGTGCGCGACAGCCACACGTGCTTCCTGGCCTGCCGGGGCACGTGGTGCCGGGCTCCGGGCGACCGCCGGAAGTCGAGGTAGGAGAAGAAGTTCACGGCGTACGGCCAGTAGCGGATCTTCGTGTACTCCACCGGGGCCAGCAGCTGCCACGCCTTCACGAACGGAACGTCGACGTGCCGCTGCATCTCGGCGGACGCGGTGCGCACGTTCGCCATGACGGTCGCGAAGTCCTGGCCCTCGGCGACGGAGAAGGCGATGGGCATGGTGTTGATGAACCAGCCCATGGTGTGCGCGTAGGGGCCCCGGCCGCGTTCGCTGACCGGCATGATGCCCCGGTAGACGTCCGGGCCGCCCTCCTTCCTGAGGGACACGCCGACGGCGGCCAGGAGCCCCATGAAGAGCCTGCCGCCGACGGCGCGGCACGTGGCCTCCAGCTTCTCGATCTCGTCGGGCGCGAGCAGCTTCTCGGTCTCGTTCACCGCGGGGTACATCCGGCCCGGCTCCGCACCGAGGTCCAGGGGGAACCGCGGGAAGAAGCTGTCGCCGCCCGCCATGAACGTCTTCCAGTGGTCCAGCCGGGTGTCGTCGGCGTCCAGGGAGACGTTCCGGCGGCGCTGCTCGCGGCTGAAGTCGACGTAGCTGCCGGTCTCCGGGAGAGCAGGGGTGCGGCCGTTCGAGAACGCCTCGTAGGCCGCGGCGATGTCGTGCACGGCGATCGGCGTGGACAGGCCGTCGGTCACGAGGTGGTCGCAGGCGAACCAGACCGTGGCGGAGTCCTCCCTGACCACGGCGCCCATGCGGATCAGCGGCCAGGACAGCGGGTCGACCTCCTGGAACGTACGGTGCAGATGCTCCCGTACGCCGTCGGCGGAGGCGACGAACCCCATGTCGTGCTCCTTGAGCTCCACGTCGTCCGGCCCGAGGACGTCGCAGGACACCTCGCCGACGAGCTGCTGGAAGCTGCAGCGCAGCACCTCGTGGCGCCGCACGAAGTACAGCATGGCGGAGCCGAGCGCGTCGCGGTCGACGGGCCCGGGGAGGTCGAAGGTCCCGGCGACGTAGGCGCAGACGGTGTCGTTCGCTCTGTGCGCGTCCTGCGCGACGGCGAAATGTTTCGCCTGGTTGTACGTCGTGGCCGCGCCCGGCCGGGGCGACCCGGCGGAGCCGACCATTTTCGAAGAGACCACTGACCACTCGAAGACGTGCCCTGGGGCGATTTCCACATCCTCGACGGATACCTGGATCACGGGGTCCCTTCCCCTTGTCGGTTGCCCTGGACGGGAGTTGCCGCCACGGGCCGGGCAGAGACCCGGCCGGCGCACTCACTCGTTCAGCCCAACGAGCCGACTGGTCAGGGGAAACGGGCGGGGTGGTCACCCTGCCGTGTCGTTCCTCCGGGCCGTTTCTCCGTGTCGTTCCTCCGTGCCACCCCGGGCCGCATCTCCGGGCCAGCAGGAGTTCGAGCACCGGCGTGGCGGGCCGGCCGGACGCCGCGCCCGGGGGAAGGTGGCTCCAGCGATACGAGGCGAGAGGAGAAGGGTGCCGGTGATCTCCGAGGAGGTTCTGATTCCCACCGACGGGCCGGCGCTCGTCGGCGACCTCGCCGTGCCCGGGTCCGCCCGGGCGGTGGTGCTGTTCGCCCACGGCAGCGGCAGTTCCCGGATGAGCCCGCGCAACCGGGCCGTCGCCGCGACGCTGCAGGAGGCCGGCCTGGCCACGTTGCTGATGGACCTCCTGAGCGAACAGGAGGAGCGGGTGGACGCGGTCACGGCCCAGCATCGCTTCGACATCGCCCTGCTGAGCGGGCGCCTGGCCGCGGCGATCGACTGGCTCGGCCAGGACCCGAGAACCGCCGACCTGGAAGTACATCTGTTCGGGGCCAGTACGGGCGCGGCGGCGGCGCTCACCGCGGCCGCAGAGCGACCCGATCGCGTGCGGTCGGTCGTCTCGCGCGGCGGGCGCCCCGACCTCGCCGACGACGCGCTCGGCCGGGTCCGGGCGCCCGTCCTGCTGATCGTGGGCGGCCGGGACTACGACGTGCTGCAGATGAACCGCGCGGCCGCCACGCAGCTGAAGACACCCCACCAGGTACATGTCGTACCGGCGGCCACCCACCTCTTCGAGGAACCGGGGACGCTGGAGGAGGTCGCCGACGTGGCATGCCGGTGGTTCCTCGGGCCCGCGGAGGCCCCGGACGGGGGCGCACAGCCGTAGCGGGACGGCCGGAGCAGACGGCGGCCCAACCGCACGGCGCCCCAGCCGGAGGCCGGACGGGCGGAGGCCCGACGGCCGGGCCGAGGCCGCCTGGAGCAGCGGCCGCCCGGTCGCCGGGTTTCGGGATCTCGGGGTCGCCGGGTTTCGGAGTCCCGAGGTCTCAGGCGAGCGCCTTGAGCAGCTGCTCGCCGAACTCCTCCGCGTGGTCCACGCCTCCGAGGTGCCCGCCGGGGAACTCCACCAGCGGAATGCCGAAGAGTTCCGCAAGCCGGGCGGCCGGCCCGTAGAAGGGCTCCTGGGTGCGCGACAGCCGCCCCGCCGCCGGGACCAGCTTGTGCGCGACCGGGCGCAGCGCCTCCAGGTCCGGGACGGACGAGGAGAAGGGGCACAGCATGTGCTCCAGGAAGACGGGGAAGTTGGCGTGCATCCGGGGCGCCATCTCCTGGACCTCGGGCGGTAGTTCGGTCGCCTGCTCCGCCTCCTCCGCCGTCACCGGCTCCCCGATCCCTTCGCTGAACCGGGCCATCGCCGGGCCGAGGCCCTCCGCCCGGTAGGTGTCGCGGACCTCGGCGAAGAGCGCCCGGTACGGGGCGGGATCCGGGAGGAGCTCCACGAGCGGCGGCTCGTGCACGACCACGCGGCGCAGCCGTTCGGGGCGGCGGGCCAGCAGGTCGAGCGCGACGATGGCGCCGGAGCTGCAGCCCATCACGGCGACCTCTTCCTCGCCGGGCGCGAGGTGGTCGAGCAGGCGCCGCGCGTCGTCGCTCCAGACCTGGACCTGCTGGTCGGTGAGCGGGCCGTCGAGGGTGCTGCGGGAGAGGGCGCGCGGGTCGTAGGTCACCACGGTGTACTCGGCGGCCAGCGCCGGGAACATGCCCGCGTACATGCCCGCGTCTCCCGCGCCGCCGGAGATGAGCAGCAGGAGCGGGCCGCTGCCGCGCGTCTCGTAGTACAGGGTCGCGCCGGGCACGGCGAGCGTTCCGGTGGTGGTGGGGTTGGGTTTGTCGTTCATCTCTTACTCCCCGTTCGTTTCTGAAAGCTCCGAAGAAGGCCACTGCTCCAGGAGCACGTGAAGGGCCTCCAGCCCGCGCGACCAGGACTCCTGCACGGGGCGGGAGTGGCCGAAGCCGCCGCTGAGCTCCAGGTGGATGTAGCCGTGGAAGGTGCTGCGCAGCAGCCGGCCGGCGTCGGTCAGGTCCGGCTCGGTCAGGCCGTAGCCGCGCAGCATGCCGTAGGTCAGCTCGACGCTGCGCCGGAACCCGGTGGAGTCCGCGACCTCTTCCGGCGCGAGCTGCATCTGCGTCGCGGCGTACCGGCCGGGGTGCGCGAGCGCGTAGGCCCGGTAGGCGTCGGCGAAGGCGACGAGCGCGTCCTTGCCGGCCCGGCCCGCGACGGCGGCGGCGATGCGCTCGGTCATCTCCGCGGACCCCAGCAGGGCGATCCGCACGCGCAGCTCCCGCAGGTTCTTCACGTGCGAGTACAGGCTGGCGTCCTTGACGCCGAAGTGCCGCGCGAGGGCGGAGACGGTGACCTTCTCCAGTCCGGCTTCGTCCGCCATCACCGCGGCCGCGTCCGTCAGCCTGGCCACGGTCAGCCCTGCTCGCACCATGCGGACCCCTTTCCTAGGACCTCTAGGAAAAAACCTAGCATGTCTAGCCGTCGCCTGTCCGCGCCCTGCATGCGAAGATCACTTCGCCGTATGTGCTGGTAACGACCGTGGAGGGCAACGATGTACGCGATACCCCTGGGCGACGACGGCGCGGAGCTGTGCCCGCTCGAACCGTGGCAGGCCGAGGAGTTCCTGGCCCACATGGACCGCGGACGGGAGTTCATCGGGCAGCACATCGCGCTGGCCGACGTGGTCGCGGACCTGGAGACGAGCCGGGCCTTCCTCCGGTCGTACGCGGAGAAGGCCGCCTCCGACAGCGGGCGGATCTACGGCATCCGCGTCGACGGCAAGCTGGTCGGCGGCGTCCTCTTCCGGACCATGGACGTCGCTCAGGGCACCGCCGAGGCGGGCTGCTGGCTGGAGCCGGCGGCGGTGGGCAAGGGCCTGATCACCAGGGCCGTCGGCGTGCTCATCGACTGGGCCGTCGAAGAACGGGGGATCCACCGCGTGGAGTGGCAGGTCGCGGCGGCCAACCAGTCCAGCATCGCCGTGGCCCGGCGGCTGGGGATGACGAAGGACGGCGTGCTGCGCGAGAGCTTCCTGTACCGGGGGAAGCGGCGCGACATCGAAATCTGGTCGGTGCTGGCGCCGGAGTGGCGGGCGCGCAGGCGTGACGCGCAGGTTCGGACGGCGTAACGGCAAAGAGGGCCCGGCCGACTGAGGTCGACCGGGCCCCCTTCCGTTGTTCCGTCACCAGGTCACCGGGCGGACGCGCCCTCGTAGTACGGCTGGGAGGCCTGTGGCCCCGCCTGGTGGCGACCCCCGTCACGCCCCGGCCGGAAGGGCCACCACGTGCCCCGGCCGAGGATCGCGGCGAGCGCGGGCACCAGCACGATGGACAGGACGAAGGCGGAGAGCACGATGCCGAGCGCCGTCGCGAAGCCGATCTGCTGCGTGGACGGGGAGGCGTTGACGGCGAGACTGCCGAAGGAGGCGGCCAGGACGATTCCCGCCGTGGCGATGGCGGGTGCGGTGTGGCGCACGGCGCGGGCGACGGCGGCGCGGGCCGGGCCTGGGCGTTCCATCTCCTCGCGGATGCGGTCGCTGATGAGGATGTTGTAGTCGGTGCCGAGGGCGACGACGAAGAGGAACAGCACCAGCGGCAGGACGAAGTTGACGCCCGGCTTGCCTAGGAGGTGCTGGAAGAAGAGCGCGGAGGCGCCGAGCGTGGCCGCGAAGCCCAGGCCGACGGCGACCATGAGGACGGCCGGGGCCAGCAGGCTGCGCAGCAGGACGAGCAGGATGAGGGCGATGAGCACCGCGGCGATGGGGAACACGACCTTCAGGTCGTGGTCGACGGCGGTGGAGATGTCCGCGAAGATCGCGGCCGTGCCGCCGACGTGGGCTTCCAGGCCGGCGGGGGTGTGCGCGGCGACGGTGGCGCGTACGGGCCCCGAGACGAGGTCGCGTGCCTGCTGGGACTGGGTGTCGGCGGTGAGGTAGAGGTCGATGCGGGCGGCGGTGCGGTCGTCGTTGAGGGTGGTCCTGCCGACCTGACCGACGCCCTTGACCCCGGCAAGGGCCTTGGGCAGGGCGCCGAGCGCCCCGGCGGTGAGGGCACGGCCGTCCTTGGCGGTCACGTAGACGGTGGCCGGGTCGGACACTCCGGCGGGCAGGGCGCGGGAGATCTCGGCGGAGGTGGCGGCGGCCGGGGTGTCGTGGGTGCCGGAGGTCCGGCCGAAGTCCATCCGGATGCCGGCCAGTCCGGTCGCCAGGGCGCCGAGCAGGGCGACGCAGGCCAGCGCGGCGGTGAACGGCCGGCGGGCGACCAGGTCGCCGATGCGCGCGGCCGCACCGGGGCGGGGCTCGCGCTTGAGGGAGCGTGAGGGCCAGAACATCTTGCGCCCGGTGACCGCGAGCAGCGCGGGCATCAGGGTCAGGCTGGCCAGCAGCATGACGAGCACCGACACGGCGATGGCGGGGCCGAGCACGCGGAACTGCCCGAAGGTCGCCACGCCCAGGGTGGCGAAGGCGGCCACGATGGTCAGTGCGGCGGAGGTGATCGCGGTGCCGACGCGGGCGCTGACCTCGGCCGACACGGCGCGCGGGGCCAGGTCGGGGCGGGCCCGCAACTGTTCGCGGAAGCGGAAGAGGAGGAAGAGGAAGTAGTCGACGCCTATGCCGATCAGCACCACGCTGATCATGCTCGGGGTGGAGGGGTCGAGCGTGGTGCCGGTGAGCTTCGCGAGGCCGACCACCGCTCCCGCCGCGGCGCCGCCGACGATGACGACCGCCAGCAGGGGCACGAAGGCGGCCAGCACGCTGCGGAACACCAGGATGTTGATCAGCACGATCAGGCCGACCATGAGGATGCCGACGACCTTCTGGGTGGTCTCCTCGGCCTCGGCGGTGTCGACGAGGTCGGCCAGGCCGCCGGTGAAGCCCGTACGCATCCCGGCCTCGGCGAAGTCGGCCTTCGCCCGGTCGCGGAAGGCGCGGTAGAGGTCGTGCATGCCGGGGTCCGCGGAGTTGCCGGTCAGCCGCACCGAGAGCAGCTCGAAGCTGCGGTCGGGCGCGACCATGGCGGGGCCGGCCTCGGGCGTCTGGGAGTGGTCCTCGGCCAGGAAGGAAGGCGGCCCGTCCTCCTTGGGTTGGGGCATCTCGACACGCCGGTGGCCGAGTTGCCCGGCGAGCGCTCCGACGCGACGGTGGTCGGCACCGGTCAAGGGCTTGCCGTCGGCGCGGGCGACGAGCACGGTCACCGCGTTGGCGTCGGGCTTCACCCCGAACCGCTCCTCGGCGACCTTGAGTGCGGCGGCCGAGTCGTACTTCGCGGGCAGGAAGTCGCCGCTCTGGCTCTGGGTGACGCGGTAGAGCAGCGCCTGGCCGAGCACGGTCAGAAGGATGCCGAGCACCGACCAGAGGGCGATGACCTTCCATGGATTGCGGGTGGAGAGCCCGGTCAGGGCGCGGATCACGGTGTCCTCCGGCAGTGGGTGGTGCGCCGGGTCGTCCCGGCCGGTGTCCAGCTCATCAGCGCGAAACGCGGGATTCGTCGGAGCGCGGGACGAGAAGCAGCCTGGGAGCGGGGGCCGGGAAACGCCGCCGACCAGGACCCTGGTCCTGGTCAGGGATCGGCTCGGGGGCCCGGAGCCGGGCCGCCGGCCGGTGCCAGAATGGATCATCAGATGACAGCCGCGCCGGACCGGAAGCCGCACCGGAAGTGGTCGGAGGCGGGGGCGGCTGAGGGGTCTGAGGGGACTGAGGGTTCCGAGGGGACTGAGGGGGGAAGGACCGTGATGTCGACGACGCGCCCTGGCGCAAGAGAGTCCGCCGGAGGGTTCCGGACTGTGCCGGGCGGCGACACGCTGCCGTGGACGCGCAACGACGCGCTCGTCGCCGTCGGGGCCGCGGCCGTGGACCTGATCGGGTTCACGCTCGCCAGCCAGATCGACCTCGGATACGTCCCGCCGGGCGGGTGCGTACTCATGGTGGTCTCCGCGCTGCCGCTCCTGGCCCGGCGCCGGGCCCCGGTGCTGACGCTCGCGGCCGTCCTGCTGTTCGGCCTGGGGCTGAACCTGAGCGTGCCGGTGGCGCAGCACTTCAACGCCACGATCGTGGTCGCGCTCTACACGGTCGTACGAACCCGGCGCGCGGCCGTGGCCGCGCCGGCGACGCTCGCGGCCGTGACAGTACCGCTGGTGGGACTGGCGTCCTGGCCGCGGCCGAGGCTCGTCGAGGTGGTGGGCAACGTGGCCACCGGGGCGATCGTCGTCATCGCCGCGATCGTGATGACCCGCTGGCAGCGGGACATCGAGGCCAACCGCCGGCTCCTCGCCGACCGGGCCGTCGCCGACGAACGACGGCGCATCGCACGCGAACTGCACGACATCGTGGCGCACCACATCACCACCATGCAGCTGATGGCCGGAGGTGCACGGGCCAACCTCGCCCACGACCCGGAGGTGGCCAGGGAGGCACTGGTCGACCTGGAGGCGTCCGGGCGGATCGCGCTGCGCGAGATGCGCCAACTGCTGGACGTACTGCGCGCCGGGGAGGAGCCTGAGGAGGCGCCGACCGCTCCGCAGCCCGGGATCGGGGACCTGGAGCGGGTCGTCTCCGAGTCGTGCCGGGCCGGGTTGCCGACCGCGCTCGACGTGCGGGGCGAGGAGCGCCCACTGCCGCCGAGCGTGGGCCTGACCGTGTTCCGGATCGTGCAGGAGGCGCTGACGAACACGCGCAAGCACGCGGGCAAGGCGCAGGCGTCCGTACGGCTGACCTACGAGCCGGGCGGGGTGACGGTGGAGGTGTCGGACGACGGCGCGGGAGCCGACGCGGACGCGGGCTTCGGGTGGGGAGTCGGGGCCGGGGCCGGGATCGGAGCCGGGGCTGGAACCAGGGCTGGAGCCGGGGCCGGCGCGCGCTCCGGTTACGGACTGGTCGGGATGCGGGAGCGGGTCGTCCTGCACGGCGGGACGCTGGAGGCCGGTCCGCTGGACGAGGGCGGGTTCCGGGTCTCGGCCCGGTTGCCGCTGAAAACCGAGGAAGAGCTGCTGCCGGCGACCGGCGAGGGGGTACTGCGATGAGCGCGGTGACGAACGATGCGAAGGCGAACGTGGGTGTGGGCGTGAGTGTGGGCCTGAACGGGGGCGGGGACGGGAACGTGGACGTGATGGGTGACGCGGTGAGTGACCCTGTGGGGCGGCGGACGGTCAAAGTGCTGATCGCGGACGACCAGCCACTGGTGCGGCGCGGGCTGGCGCTGATCCTCACGCCCGACCCGGCCTTCGAAGTGGTGGGCGAGGCGGGAGACGGCGCGCAGGCGGTGGCCCTCGCGCACCGGCTGCAGCCGGACGTCGTCGTGATGGACATCCGGATGCCGGTACTGGACGGGGTCGCCGCGACCGGGCAGCTCGCGCGGGAGCTGCCCGGCTGCCGGGTGCTGGCGCTCAGCACCTTCGACATGGACGAGTACGTGGTGGCCGCCCTGCGGGCCGGTGCCTACGGCTTCCTGCCCAAGGACATCTCGCCGGAGGAGCTGGTCGCGGCGGTACGGGTGGTGCACACGGGAGAGGCCGCGGTCGCGCCCCGGCTGCTGACCCGGCTCATCTCCACCTACGTCAGGGCCCCGCACCGCCCGGAGCCGCCCGTCGCGCTCACGGGCGAGCTCACACCGCGCGAGCTGCAGGTGTGGCGGCTGATGGCCACGGGGCTCGACAACACCGGGATCGCGGGGGCGATGGACATCAGCCTGTCCACCGTGAAGAACCACATCACCAACGTCTTCGGGAAACTCGGCGTCCGTGACCGCGCCCAGGCGGTGATCGCCGCGTACGAGACGGGACTGGTCGAAGTGGGCGGCGGCCGGAACTCCACGCCTCGGCGGACCCCCGCGCCTCGGTAGGCCTCCGTGCTTCAGCAGAACTCCGCGCCTCAGCGGAACTCGTGAACCACCTGGATCTCCCCGACGATATGGGCGTTGAATTCCTCGAGCTCTTCGGCCGGAACCCACAGTTCGAGAATCGTCCGGCCACCGGCCTGCTGGACCGGATAGCGGCTCAGGAATTCGGTCTCGACCTCGAATCGGGTGACGAAACCGGCGCCGTCGTGTTTCACGTTCCAGTCCCGGGCAATGGTGACCGCGTAATCCTCGTTGAGGACCGGGTAGAAGATCGGCTGCTCGGGGAGACGGGGCGGCCAGGCACGCCAGCCCGAGTCCCGGACCAGGTCCAGCTCCTTGGGGCCGGTGGGGCGCCACAGGGTCGTCGTCGCCGGTCGGCTGGGCATGTGAATCACTCTCTGGATCTGTATCCGGAACTGGGAAGCTGTTGGTACGGCTGATCGGGAGACCGGACAGTACCTGCCTCACCGGCTGGGCGACCACCCGTTTTCGTACCGCTGCCGTATCGCCCGAAGGACCGTGAGCAGAGCGCTCACGGTCCGACGTTCGGGTGATGTCAGGTCACCAGCGGTACCAGCGGCCGCGGCCGCCGCCCCCCGGTCCCGGGGAACGCATGACGAAGCCGAGGAGCCAGAGCACCAGAACCACTACGGCGACCCACCAGAGCACCTTCACCGCGAACCCGGCACCGAAAAGGATCAGCGCGAGGAGCAGAACAAGGAGAAGGGGAACCATCGTTATCAACCTCCGAAAGGGCGTCTTCCCCGGATTCCCGTTCACACACGCTCCGCGGCATTCCCGAACGGCCCGCGGCTCAGCGTTCCGAGAGCTCCGAGGGAGCCTCCTGGACCACCCAGCCGTTGCCGTCCGGGTCCTCGAACGTCATGAAGGAGTTCCAGGTGTCGCCCTTGCCGTCCTCCCAGCCCGTCGCGCCGACGTGGCGGACCGGGGAGACGTCCACACCCCGGCTCACCAGCTCCTCGCGGGCCGCCTCGATGTCGGTGACGCACAGCTGGAGGCCCTGCAGCGTGCCCGGGGCCATCGTCTTCGTACCCGGTGCCGCCGGCATCCCCTGAAGCATCGCGATCGAACACCGCGAGCCGGGCGGGGTCATCTGGATGATGCGGATGCCGGGAGCCACCTCGTCGTCGAGGTCGAGCTTGAAGCCGGCCTTGCCGACGTAGAACTCCTTCGCCCGGTCCATGTCGGCGACGGGGACCGGGACGACTTCGAGTGTCCAGTTCCGGTGGTTGGTGTTCTTGTTCGTGGTGTTCATGGTGAGCCTCCTCAAGAACGCCGGCGTCTCCGGCACGACGCCGACCGCCCGGTTACCCAGTGTGCAACCGCACACCCGGAACGGCGTAGTCGAGATCACCAAGTGGGTGAAGGGCCTCCGTACGTCATCCGGCTTAGCTTCACTCGTTCGCGTGCGCGCACGCGCGCGCAATGATTCGCTGAGGGCGCGCATTTCCCGATGAGAGGGGCAAACAGCGCATGTCTAAAGGCCCGTTAGCGCCCGGAGTGTTCGTCAAGGAACAGCCCAGCGGAGTCAGGACGATCACCGGCGCGGGGACGTCCACCCCTGCCTTCCTCGGGTACGCCCTCCGGGGCCCCGGTGATCACACGGCTTCCCCGCCGACCCTCGTCAGGAGCTGGCCCGAGTTCGTCGACCTCTTCCACTTTCGCCCGCCGCAGCCGGTGGAAGCGGTCGAGGAGGAGCTGAAGAGGCTGGTCAAGGCCATCGAGGAGGTCGACGGGGCGCTCAAGCCGCTCGAGGACGGCCTCCGGGAGGCGGCGACGACCGGAGAGTCGCCGACCGTACCTCTGGAGACATTCAACAAGCTCGTCACTGTCCGTACGGCCCAGTGGCACGATCAGCCCGTCACGCCGGCGGACGAGCAGGAGGCCGCAGCCACTGCGACGACGGTCTCCGGAGCCCACCCCGACGAGTACGCGAAATGGGACTCGACCGGTGCCCGTCTGCTGCCGCTCCATCAGCGCCAGGTGGAGCTGACCGCCCTCAAGGAACGTCTCGACGAGGCGAGGACCTATCAACTCGCCGAATCCGTCTATGGATTCTTCGCCAACGGCGGGACGTCGTGCTACGTCCTCCGGCTCGATCCCACCAAGGAACTCGCCGCGCAAGTCGACGGCGACCCCGGCACACGCACGGGACTCGCCGGGCTGAAGACCGTCCCGGAAGTGACCATGGTCGCCGTCCCGGACCTCTGGTCCAAGGGGACCGATGCCGCGACGGGCGCGACTGTCATCAGCAAAGTCGTGGGCCACTGCACGACCATGCGCAACCGGCTCGCCCTGCTGGAACCACCGCCCGGCACGAAGCCCGGCGACGTTCCCGGTTTCCTGACGAAGCTGGCATCGCCGGACACGTCCGACGCGGAGTTCACCACGCTCTACTATCCGTGGGTCGACGTGCCCGGTGTCGACGGCTCCCCGCGCACCGTCCCGCCCTGCGGCCACATCGCCGGTGTGTGGGCCCGCACGGATACCGAGCGCGGCGTCTTCAAGGCCCCCGCCAACCAGAACCTCCGCGGCGTGCTGACGCTGCCCACGCTGCTGACCGAGGCCCGCCACGGCGAGCTCAATGACAAAGGCGTGAACTGCCTGCGGGTCTTCCCGGACCGTGGCCTGCTGGTGTGGGGTGCGCGGACGAGGTCCAGCAGCCGCGACTGGAAGTACCTCAACGTCCGCCGCCTCGTCAGCTTCCTCTCCGACTCCATCCGCCAATCCACCACCTGGGCCGTCTTCGAACCCAACGACGACCGCCTCTGGGCCACCCTCCGCCACTCCGTCACCAGCTTCCTCACCGACCAATGGCGCCAAGGCGCCCTCCAAGGCCGCACACCCGACGAAGCCTTCTACGTCATCTGCGACGCCACCAACAACACCCCCACCACCATCGACAACGGCGAAGTCCACTGCGACATCGGCATCGCACCCGTCCGCCCCGCCGAATTCGTCCACTTCACCATCACCCAGATCGCCGACGGTCCTGCACAGTCCGGCTGATCCGCGCAGCTCGGCACAGCCCGGCCCGGCCCGGCCCCAGCCCGGCCCGGCGCACGAGGACACCATGAGCCCAGGAGGCACCGCACGTGTTGACCGGTGACACCTTCAGCAGCAGCACCTTCGCCATCGAACTGGGCAAGTTCCAGGTCGAGACCGTCCAGGACGTCTCAGGGCTGACCCTGGAACAGGACGTGGTCGAGACGCGCCAGGTCTCCTCCACGGGGGAACTGATCGTGCGCAAACAGCCGGGCGCCCGCCGCACCGGCGAGATCACGATCACCCGCGGCATGGACAAGAGCACCGCGTTCACCGACTGGATCAAGGCCACGCTGGTCAACGCCGACCTCGACAGCGCCCGGCAGAACATCACCATCGCCCTCAAGGACGCCAAGAAGGAGACCGTCCGGCGCATCCACCTGAGCAACGCCTGGGCCTCGCGCTGGGAAGGCCCCCAGCTCGGGGCGACGAACTCCGGCGTCGCCACCGAACAGGTGACGATCACCTACGAGGACATCACCGTCGAATAGCTCTCCCCCGTCACGATGCGTCGCAAGCACAGCAACAGCGGATGATGATGAAGGAGAGGGAGCAGCAGCGATGGCCACACCGAAGCCCCCGGGCGTCTACGTCACGGAGAAGTCCAGCGGCGTCCGCATGATCGTCGGGGTGGGTACCTCCACTCCTGCGTTCCTGGGATACACCAAGGTTCCGGACACCGGGAACGAGGGGGCTGCCACTCCCCCGTTCACGGCCGAGGAGCGCACGCATCCCCAGCGGATCCGCGGCTGGCAGGAGTTCGCCGCCCGCTACAGCATCCAGGAGCTGAGCGCGGAGCTCGCCGGCCTTCTGAAGGAGAACAGCAGGGCAGCGCACGACCTCAAGAAGGTCCGCGCATTGCAGCGGTGCCTCGTCCTCGCGGAATCCGTCTACGGGTTCTTCGCCAACGGGGGCACCTCCTGCTACGTCGTGGGCTTCACCGACCCGTCAGCGGCCGTCGCGAGCACAGCGCTGCAAGGCGACGCCGAGGAGCGCACGGGCCTTCGCGGACTGGAGACCGTCCCCGAGGTGACCATGGTCGTCGTGCCGAACCTGTGGGACATGACCGCCCCGGTCTCCGAGGCCGAAACGCCCCCCGCGCCGGACCAGGCCAAGGGGCGGGAGCTGATGAGCGCCGTCGTGGGCCACTGCAGGGCGCTGAACAACCGCCTCGCGGTGCTCGACGCCCCTCCGGACCAGACCGCCGATCAGCTCAAGGCGTTCGCCGACTTGCTCCCCGCCCAGGACACGTCCGACGCCGAGTTCACCACGCTCTACTATCCGTGGGTCGACGTGCCCGGTGTCGACGGCTCCCCGCGCACCGTCCCGCCCTCCGGCCACATCGCCGGTGTATGGGCCCGTACCGATGCCGAACGCGGGGTCTTCAAGGCCCCCGCCAACCAGAACCTCCGCGGCGTACTCGACATCCCGGTCCTGCTCACCGACGACATGCAGGGAGAACTCAACGCCAAGGGCGTGAACTGCCTGCGGGTCTTCCCCGACCGCGGGCTACTGGTGTGGGGTGCGCGGACGAGGTCCAGCAGCCGCGACTGGAAGTACCTCAACGTCCGCCGCCTCGTCAGCTTCCTCTCCGACTCCATCCGCCAATCCACCACCTGGGCCGTCTTCGAACCCAACGACGACCGCCTCTGGGCCACCCTCCGCCACTCCGTCACCAGCTTCCTCACCGACCAATGGCGCCAAGGCGCCCTCCAAGGCCGCACACCCGACGAAGCCTTCTACGTCATCTGCGACGCCACCAACAACACCCCCACCACCATCGACAACGGCGAAGTCCACTGCGACATCGGCATCGCACCCGTCCGCCCCGCCGAATTCGTCCACTTCACCATCACCCAGATCGCCGGACAGCCGGGGCAGAACAGCTAGCCGCCGTTCACGGCCCCGCCCACGACGTCAGGAGTGCTGTCCGTCATGCAGAAGCTCGTGGTGCGGGAGGGTGATCTGGTGACGATCCAGGTGACCTTGACCGAGCCTCCGGTGGGTGCCGTACTCACGCCCCCGCTTCCCTTCCCCTTGCAGGGCTCGGCCGGCTTCCGGGTCGAGGGACACGTCGCCTGCGTCCCGGGCGACATCGAGTCCCTGCGGATCGAAGGAGTCCCCTACGTGGTGCCGCCGGCGTTTCCCGTCCCGGGGGCCGGCACCGTCGAACTCAAGGTGCCGAAGCGGAACCGCGCCCAGTACGCCAGGACCACACAAGGCAAAGAGGTCGTCGTCGACGGCGGCCCGCTCGAGCTGGTCTTCACCCCGACGAAGGCGGCGAGCATCCTCAACCCGCCCGCCGAGGACACGGAGAAGGAGTACGAAGGCACGGCCGTCCTCACCTGCGTCCGCGCACGGCCCGTCACCGCCGGTCCTGCCACCTGACCGGCCCTTTCGCGCTTGTGCCCTGGACACCGGTCCGGCGTCCAGGGCACAAGCACATCAAGGACGGCAAGGCACGGGGCGGAGCGGCGCAGTCAGCCCGTCGCTTCCGTGGCCCAGACGAAGTCGTAACGGATCTCCTGCCCGTTGACCCGTACGGCTTCGTCGCGGTTGCGCAGCTGCACGGTGAACGCCGCCCCCGGCAGGAGGAGCACTTCTTTCTCCTCCGGCTTCTGCGAGAAGGCGGAGATGTCCCGTCCGCTGCGTCCGGAGAGTTCAAGCCGGTAGAGGACCCTGCGGCCTCCGGCGGTCGGGTACTGGAGCGGCAGGAACTCCTCGGCCTTCTTCCGCTTCTCGCTGGTGCTGGTGAAGCCGTCGAAGGCAATGCGTTTCCGGGGCCACATCTCCCACCCCGCGCGGTACACCGACCCCGTTACGGGAGGCAGCCGGTGGAGGGAGTCGGCGAGCATATCGGCATGGGTCTTGGCCTCGGCCCGCAGTGTGCCGGCGAGGGCGTGCATCCTCTTCCGCACGGGCTCCAGCCGGGCCTTCCGCTCCTGATCGTCGATACCGGGCGCCGTGTACCGGCTGATCAGCCCCTGGAGCTCGTCGTCACGCCACCTGGTGAAGGGCACCTCCGTGGGCACGCCCTCGGCGACCCGGGAGATCATCTCGTCGATCAGCCGGCCGACGCCGACCGACGTGAAACCGCCGGGAGTGGTGAGAACACGGTTGATGAGCTGGTGGTTGTCACCGGTGTACTGCGTCAGCGCCAGGAAATGCGCGAAGTCGAGGTCCTTGCCGGGTCCGTCCGCGCCGCCCGCCTGCCGCTGCAGGCGCCGCTGCTTGCGGCGCGCCGCGCGCACCGTGTCGTCGTGAACGGTGAGCATCCCGCCGTCCTCCCGCTCGGCCTGCGCCTCCTGCTCGTAGAGCGCGGCGTACGGCAGCTCGGGCAGCTTCGCCCGGGGCAGCGTGGCCCGCACGAACGCGTCGAAGTCCCGGTACATCGCGGCCACGTCCTTGGAGGACGCCGTGATACCGGAGAGGCTCGCGAGGCCGGCCGCTTTCGCGCCGCGCAGGATCTCGTACAGCGAGTGGTCCCGGCCCGTCAGCATCCAGGAGGCGACGGCGAGGAAGAACTCCCGCTCGGAACGCTCCTGCCCGCCGCCCGGTCCTCCCGGCACGGCCTTCAGCCAGCGGAAGGCGCTGAGCATGCGGGTGGTGGTGCCGGAGATGCCCGCGACGAGGGGTGCGCCGCGCTCGTGGTGCTTGCGGTACCAGGCGGCTGCGGGGTTCATGGCGAAGAGCGCCTGCCCCGAGGCCCAGGGCAGGGGGAACTCGGGCCCCTGCTCCCCGGCCGGAGCCACGGCCGCCCAGATGGCTTCGGGGGTGACGTCGTACTCCTGCGGGTGGATCCGGTCGCCGTCGAGCCGGACGCCTTCGACGCGCAGGGGTGTGGTGCTGCTCTGTGCGTGTGCCCGCTCCGCTTCGCTCAGGGGCACGCCGAGGTCCTGGTAGTTGCGGAGGGTGCTCCTGCCCGGTCCGGTCCCGGCCGCGGCCTCGGGCCGCTCGGTCCTGCCCTGCTGACTGCGGCCCATCGACACGGTGGTGCCGGTGCCGTGCTGGAGGGTCATGTTGCCCAGGGCGAAGATGTCCTTCGCGAACAGGCGCCCGATGTCCTGCGGCAGTTGCCCGAGGACGCTGCGGGTGGCACCGGTCAGGTACTCCCGCTGCGCGCTCAGGGCTTCGGTGTCGAGGCCGACTTCGCGAGCGCGTCGCAGGTCGCCGTCGAGGACGATGCGGTGCAGGAGAGTCTTGAAGGAGACGTCGCGATCGTCTCCGGACAGCCCCGGCTGGGGGCCGTATTTGTAGTAGGCGGCGTTGTAGAAGGCGGTGACGAGCTCGCGGACGGTGGCGGAGGAGCCGGGGGCGGTCCACTGCAGGAGCCGCTCCCGGGCGTCTCCCCCCGTTCCCCCCGTTCCCGCCGTTCCCGCCGTATCTCCCGTGCCGACCTGGCCGGCGCTGGCCGGATCGTCCTTGAGGAAGGCCCCGGCCGCCCGCTCCGCGGTGAATTCCGCGCTCAGCACCTCGTTCAGCCGCAGCACGGCCGTACGGGCTGCGCGGCCGACCTCGGGGGCGGCTGCCAGTGCGGCGCCGAGCCGCTGTTCGTAGAGCTCGGCCTCCTGGTGCCAGCGGGGCGAGGCGACGAGGCGGCGGTGGCCGAACGGCGCGCCGGCCGCGGCCTGCTGTCCGCCGGCGCCGAGCGCGTGGGCGGCCGTCGCCGCGTTGCCGGCCTGCTGCTGGAGCTCCTTGAGGCGGGCAGCAAGGATGTCACCCACCGCAGCCGCGGGCGAGGCCGACAGTGCCGCGGCTTCGGGGGCAGGGGCGGGATCATGGCGCTGCTCCGGCTCCGGGAGCGGTCCCGGGCTCACCGCGACACCGCCCGAGCCACCCGTACCGCCTGCCCGACCCGGCCCGCCTGCCCGGCCCGGCCGACCTGGGCTGCCTGGGCCGCCTGCCCGACCTGCGCCGTTGCGGGGAACCGGGACTCGTCCACGTAGCGCCCGAGCTTGGCGTACTCCTCCCGGACGGCGGCCAGCAGGTCGGCCGCGCTCAGGGGGCGGTCCTCGTCGGCGGCGCGGTAGGCGGCGGTGATCGCGCTGCAGCGGATCGCGCCGCCGGGCAGGTCGAAGGCGGCGGCGAGCGTGTCGAGCGCGGCGTCGTCGAGGTCGGCGGCCCGGGGTACGCAGGGGCCCAGGCAGCGGTCCCACAGGGCGCGGCGCTGGGCTTCGTCGGGGGCGGGGAAGTGCACGACGAGGTCCAGTCGGCGCAGGAAGGCGGGGTCGATGTTGGCGTGCATGTTGGTGGTGAGGAGGGCGAGGCCGTCGAAGGACTCCAGGCGCTGGAGGAGGTAGGAGGTGCCGGTGTTGGCGTAGCGGTCGTGGGCGTCCTGGGTGGCGGTGCGCTTGCCGAAGACGGCGTCGGCCTCGTCGAAGAGGAGGACGGCGTTGACGGCGTCGGCTTCGGTGAAGATGCGTTCGAGGTTCTTCTCGGTCTCGCCGATGTATTTGTCGACGACCGTGGCGAGGTCGACGACGTACAGGTCGAGGCCGAGGTCCGCGGCCACGACCTCGGCGGCGAAGGTTTTCCCGGTGCCCGAGGCGCCGCTGAAGAGGGCGGTGACGCCGCGCCCGCGCCCGCCGCCGGGGCGCATCCCCCACTGGCCGAGGACCTGGTCGCGGTGGCGGATGCGGCGGGCGAGGCCGCGCAGTTGCTCGTACGGGCGCTCGGGCAGGACCAGGTCGGGCCAGGAGACGGCGGGGCGCACGCGCCGGGCGAGGCGGCCGAGGGCGCTGCCGTTCCAGCTGCGGGCGGCGGCGTGGACGGCCGCCGGGCCGACGGGGGTGCCGTCCGCGTCGGCCTGGCGGCAGGCCGACGCGGCCACGGCGGGGATCCGGTGCGGGGCGATCCGGTACCGGGCGCCTGCGGCCGCGGCCTCGTCGATCCGGTCGGCCGTCGCCGCATCGAGCCTGTCGGCCGCCGCCTCATGGGTCCCGACGGCCGGACCGGTGAGCGCGCGTAACTCGTGCCGCCACATTGCCGCCCGCTCGGGCTCCGTGAGCGGCGGGCACTCGACCAGGACGGGGTGCGTGGGCGTCCAGTGCGCGTCCCAGGGCTCCGGGCCGGTGAGCACGACCGGGACGGGCAGATCCGTGAGCGGGGCCAAGAGGGTGCGCATGCGCCGGACGTCGGAGGAAGTGCCGGCGGCGCCGAGGGAACCGGCGGAGCCGACAGGGCCGACCAGCAGCCCGCAGCCCCGCAGCCGCGCTTCGAGGACGGCGGCGCGGACCACGGCCTCCGCCCCCACCTCCGCCTGCGGCTCGTTCGGGAGGGCGGCGAGGGCGGCGAGGTCCAGCCGGAGCGCCGGCCTGCCGACCGCTGCCAGCGCCGCCTCGGCGACGCTCCCGGCCGCGCCGCCGGGCCCGTCGCGCAGGTGGGCCGACGGGTGGCGAGCGAGCAGCGAGGCGAGGTGCCGGGCGGTGGCGGCGAGCGGCCCCTCGCCCGGCGGCGGCAACTGCGGCGCAGGCCGGGGCAGACGTACGGCGCTGCGCAGGGCGGCCGGCAAGGCGTCATGGCCCAGCAGATGTGCGGTGACCCGGTCGGGGACGCGCAACGGACGTGTCAGGAAGGGGCGTTCGGTGTCGCCGTCCTCCAGCAGGCCCCCGGCCCGCAAGGGGCCGTCGGGCGAGAAGACGCGCCGGGCGGTCGCGGAGGCGCTGGGGACGCCGCACAGGGCGAGGGCGAGTCCGGTGGTGGCGTGACGGCAGGTGATGTCGTCGTTGAGGTACCCGTAACAGCGCTCGAAGCGTGCGTCGGTGTCGGGGGCGAGGGCGATCAGCAGGACGTCCACGTCCAGCGGGCTCAGGCCGAACTCCTGGGCGAGGCGCGTGAGGGGCGGTGCGGAACCGGCGGCGACGGCCGCGTCCTCGTGTGCACGGAGGGCGGCGGCGAGGCGGCCTTCGGCGGGGTCGGTGGGCAGCGGGCCGATGGGGGCGTCCAGGAGGTGCGGGGCCGCGTCGTCGGAGATGTAGAGCCCCTGGAACGGGTCGAAGGGGGCGTCGGCGAGCCCCGGGAGCCCACCCGGTCCGGCCGCCGTCTCGTCACCGGTACGGACGGCGATGGCGCGCCGGACTCGGGCCTCGATCAGGGCCAGGCGGGCGAGGAGCCAGTCGGCGGCCGTGGGAGCCGCCGCCCCGGCGGCTTCGTCGGGGCGTGTCGGCGACGGTGCGGTCATCGGCCGCCGCCTTCCCCGGTGGGGCTGGTGGGATCGGTGGGATCGGTGGCCCGGCGCGGCGTTCCGGGCCGGAGGAACTCGACGTTCTCGTCGCCGATCACAAGGGGCTGGGACACCCAGTGGTCGTAGCCGGCCGGAAGGTACGACAGCAGGGGCACGGTCACGGTGACGTTCAGAGCGGGTGCGAGTGTGTGACCCACCGTGCTCCACAGCTCGGTCAGGGCCCGGTCCTCGGCCGGCGGGTGGCCGACGTCGAGAAGGGCCTGCAGGTGCATCTGCTCCAGCTCCGGAGGGAGCCGCACCTCGAACTCACGGCTCCTGGCGAAGCCGACGAGGAGTTCGCCGAGCATGCGGTGGGCGATGAGGGCGTCCGGCGCCAAGGCGCTGACGAGGTAGGACAGCCGGGCGTACCGGGGCGGGTCGTGCTGCGCCAGTTTCTTCCGCGGTTCGTCCCCGCCGCCCAGTGGCGTGACGTACTGATAGACGGTACCGGTCTGCTTGCGGTCCAGGTCCTCTCGGATGTCGTACAGGTAGATGCCGACGGTCTCCGCGCCGGCGACCTCCCCGTCTCCGCCGTCGCGGCCCGAGGGCTGGAAGGTGACGCGGAAACCCGATGGCGGATAGGTCAGATCCCTCCGTACGCGTGCCTCCATCGCCAGGTCGACCAGTTCGATCATCTGTCTGCCTCTGTCTGCCGTTGTCGCCGCTGTCCGTGCCGGATGGGTGGGGTCGTACGGAGGGTGACGGGTGTCAGGCGGGGCCGCCCGGTCCGAGGAGCGCCTGACGGGTGTCGATTCCCAGTTCCGTTGTACCGGCCTTTGCCAGCTCCGTGGTGTCGACCACCGCGACGGCGGCACCGGACTCGTCGGCGACGTACACACGCGGCTCCGTCGGATGCAGTGCGAGGGCGGCAAGCCCGGCACCGGCCGGCACGGTGAAGCGGAGTGCCCCGGTCCCGGTCTCGAGGATCGAGAGCGTTCCGCTGTTCTCCGAGGTCACGAAGAGCCTCATGCCGTCGGCCGAAACCGCCACGGTCTGCGGCGCGACGATGTGCCAGGTGTGGGTGACCCTGGGCGGGCCGAGCGTGATGCCGGCGAGACCGTCGGCGGTGAGGCACAAGGCGCTGCGGCCGTCCGGGCGGAAGGCCGCGCCGGGGCGGGCGCCCAGTTCCGGGGTGCTGCCCGCGAGCCGGGGCCGGGCGGGGTCCCCCGTCTCCAGGACGTGGATGCCGCCGCCGTCTCCCCCGACGAAGGCGTAACCGCCTTGCGGGTGCACGGTGATGTTCCGGGCGCCGGGAGGAAGGAGCAGACCGGGGCCGGGCAGGAGGACAGGCCTGGCCGGGTCGCCGGTGACGTGCAGGACGTGGAGCCGGCGGTCGTCGCCGGAGCGGGTGACCAGATAGGCGTGGCCGGTCACCCCCGGGTGGACGGCGACGCCTTCGACGGCGGGGAGCGGAAGCTGCACCGTGCCGGTCACGGAAAGGCGATCCGGCTGGGACGTGTCGAGCACCCACAGGGTGCCCGGCGCCCGGTCGTGGTCCCCTTCCTGCGATCCGCTGACGTACCCCCACGGCTGCGCGGGGTGAAGGGCGATGCCGGTGGGCCGTGCACCGCCGGTGAGCTGTACCGGATCCGCCGCGGCCCGGACGGGGCGGCCGGCCGCGGCCAGGTCGACGACGCGCACCTCGGGCACGGGGCCGCCGGCGTCCACCGCGTACGCGTACGTTCCGTCGGGATGCACCGCGACGTCGCACAGGGACGCTCCCGTGCTCAAGGCGGGCCCGGCCGGGCCTCCGTCGAGGGCCACGGCGTCGAGGCTGTTGTCCCGGACGATGTAGGCGTACGGGGCCCGGGGATCGAGCGCCACGGCACGGGCGCCCTCGGCCTCGGCCAAGGGCACGGGCGTACCGACCCGTTCAGCGGTTCTGTCGAGGACGGTGATGCTGTTGCCCCCGCGGTTGGCGACGTAGGCGTGCACGCCTCCCGGCCCGCTCGCCACGCCCATGGGGTCGTCTCCCACGGGGAGCGTGCTCACGTCGTGGTCGGCGAGACGGACGCACCGTACGGCTCCGGCACGGCGGTCGGTGGCGTACGCGTAGGCGCCGTCCTGGGTGACGGCCACGTCCCACGGCTGGGAGTCGGCCGGCTCACCGACCGGAACGGGGGTGACCATGGAACCGAACACCGTGACCGTCGGCCCGTCGAAGTCGGCGATGCAGAGGGTGCCCTCGCCCGAGACGGCGGGCGAGTACGGGAGGACGTCCTTGTCGAGGGGGACGGCCTTGCTCTCGTGCACGGCCAGCCGGGTGTCGTCCAGCGTCAGCACGGCCAGGCACGCGGAGCGCGAAGCCACGCTCTTGGCACCCTGGTTGACGACACACAAGGTGCGGTCGTCGCGGCAGACGAGCCCGCTGGGCGTGTCGATGCCGACCCCCGACGCGGCGTTCGCCACGACAACGGCCCGCATGTCCCCTTCCAGGAGTACCCCGTACACCGTGCCGGTCGCCCTCTGCGACCCCGGGCTGAGCTCCTCGTCGGCCGCGTAGAGGAACCGGCCGTCCGGGGAGAGCGCGAGCCCGAGGTGGACATCAATCTGGTTCGACTTGACGATGATCGTCCCCATGAAGTCGCCCTTGTCAGCGGCGACGTTGAACATCTCGACGGTGCCCTTGCTACTGGCAGCGTTGGAGACGTAGAGGGTGGCTCCGTCCGGCGAGAGAGCCAGACCGTAGGGCTGCACCAGGGCGGCGGGGGTCTTGGTGACGGTCCGGCGGAAGGTCCACGCGTCACCGTCGTCGTCGCGCCCGAGAACCGAGACGGTCCCGTTCGTGTAGTTGGCTACATACAGCAGCCGCTCGTCGGGCGACAAGGCCATCTCATGAGCGCCGGCCAGCCGGCCTGTCTCGGCATTGATGAACGTCGTGCGTTCCCAGTGGCCCGAGGCATTCTTTCGGAGGACGGCGATCCTTCCGTCGAATGTACCCCCCGGAGGCTCGACAAAGTCCGCGACGTACATCGTCCGGCCGTCCCTGGACAGGGCAACACCAGCGGGGTGCTCGCATCCGACGGTCTCGGCGCCGATCGTGTACGTTCCCCCGCGCGGGTCAACGAGCGACACCGTCGCCGTGCCGTGGTCGGCGGTCACCGCGTACCGGCTGTCCGGGGTGACGGCCACGCCGTGCGGCCGGGATCCCGGCGCCAGGGCGACCGGAGTCACCCGGGCGCCTTCGCCGCCCTCCAAGGTCTCTCCCGAGTCGGGCGTCAGAAGGAGAAGGCGGTCCGAGTCCGGGCTGGTCGCGCAGGCGAACGTCCGGTCCGGCGCCACGGCGACGTCCCAGGGCTTGTGCTCGTCTCCGAGACCGACGGGCGTGCCGGGCGCCAGGTGTTCGAGGTCCAGCACGGCGAGCTTGCCGGACGCGGTGTCGGCCGCGTAGGCCCACCGGCCGTCCGGGGAGACCGCGACGCCGACCGGCTTCGAGTCGTCCCCCGTGGTGACCTCCCCCGCCTTGTACGGAGCCGTGCGTACGGTGACGAGGCGGCCGGTCGCCTGGTCGGTGACGTACGCGTAGTGGCCATCAGGTCCGAACACCACGCCCGAGGGTACGGTCGTGACCTCAAGCTCCGCGGTCTCCGGTTGCTGCCCCTGCCCCCATGCGTCCAGGCGGATGGCGGTGACCTTCCCCGTGGTCTGGCTGACGGCGTGGATCAGACGGCCGTCCGGCGTGAAGGCCACGGCGACCGGGTGCGGGCCGGTCGCGACCGTGACGGCGGATCCCATCCGTCCGCTCTGCCGGTCGAGTTCGGCGATCGCGACCGACGCCGAGCCGTAGGCGGCCACGCAGATGCGGTCGCCCGCCGGGCTCACCGCGATCGCGCGCGGCTCGGCGCCGATTCCCTCCACGGCTCCCCCGGGCGCTTCGGTGCCCTGGATCAGGTCGACGACCTTCACCGCGCCGGTCTCGCCGTCCGCCCTGACCCCGACGTACGCGAAACCTCCGCCCGGGGACACCGCGACCGCCCCGGTGGCCCCGCTCACCGGCACCGTGCCGGTCACGGACGGTTCGGCCGGCCCGGCGACACCGATGACCGAGGCCGTCCCGCCCGTCACGTCGACGGCGCAGACCCGCTCCCCCGAGGGAGCTGCTGCGAGGGTGCACGGTCCCGTGCCCACCGCGAGTGCGGCCACTCGCTCGCCGTCCGCCTCGAACACCACGACCCCGCCCGAGTCGTTCGCGACACAGACGCGGTCACGGGCGAGTCCGGCGACGACGGAGGCCGGGCTCGGGTCCGGGTCCGGGCTCGGGTCCGGGTCCGGTTCGGTGGGGACGGTGTCCAGCAGCACGGGCTCGGCGCCGGTCAGATCCACCACCGACAGCGTTGCCGAGCCGTGGTTGGCGACGTAGGCCCTGGTGCCGTCCGCACCGACGGCCACCGCACGGGGGTTGCTCCCGACCCCGACGGTGTGCGGCGGCTCCGGGCTCCCCGGTGTGCCGAGGCCCACCACGGCCAGCCGGTCCGCCGCCCAGTCCACGGCCAGCAGCCGGGGCTCTCCGGCGATGCCCCGGCCCGTCCCGCTGCCGCCCCTCTGCTCCGTCCCGCTCATGACGGCACCTCCGCAACGGTGATCCGGTGTTCGACGGAATACACGGTCTCGCCCGGCCCGCAGTCGACCAGGTCGACGGGCTTTTCGGCCACGCCGGTACGCGGGTCGACCGGCGTCAGGGTCGCGGTGGCCACGCGGGCGACCCCGGGCACCTGTTCCAGGACCCGGAACGCCTCTCCTACGTGCACGGGGCGCCCGAGCGGCCAGCCGGTGCCGTCCGGTCCGCCGCCGACAGGGCTGAAGTACCGGTACAGGGCGCGTTCGGCGGCCGCCCCGAGGGCGGCGCGCTCGGATGCGGTCCGGTAGTCGGCGGGTACGATACGGGCGTCGATGCGGATGCCCCGGTAGCCGGGCTGTTCCAGCCACACCGGCACCCCTTCGGGCTGGCGGGCCCGCAGGGAGCGCCGCAAGGTGTCGCCGGCGTCGCGGCCGGGGGTGAGCATGTGGAACGGGAACCAGCCGCGTTCGTCGGCCGTGACGAAGGGGACGACCATGAGCCGTACGCCGGCCTGGGTGTTGCCGCCGCTGGTGTCCGTGTAGCCGTTCTTCCCGCCGCTCGTGGGGGTGGTGTTCACCACGCCCAGGACCCCGTCCGCGGGATCCTTCACATGGTTGACGTCGCCCGGGGGGATGCCGTTGGCGGCGGCGCCGAGGGTGACCTTGTACGGGCTGCTCGTCGTGACCCTCGTGCCTGCCGGTGGCACCTTGCCGTACTGGCGGTTGCTGATCCAGGGGCCGAAGTGGACCTGGCCCGTGCTGGCGTTGACCACGACGTGCTCGTCCTCGGGCTGCGAGTCGGTGAAGGAGAGGACGGTCGTCCAGTCGTCGTCCGCGCCGACGCGGATCGCCGGCAGGTCGCCGTACACCGGCGCTTCGAGCACCGGGAGGACCTGTCCGGGCTGACCCGTCGAGACGGCCTCCTTGTGGCCCGCAGGGTGCGTCGCGTACTGCACCGCGGGCACGTCCTTCGTGGTGCCGGAGTCGGCGTGGACGGTGTACGTGGTGTCGTCCGCGCCCTTGGGGTCGAGGATCTGGACGGCCAGCCAGCAGGCGGCTCCCTCCACCGGAAGGTCCTGCCCGGGAGCTTCGAGAGCCTCCTGCGGCGTCGTGGCGAGCTCGCCCCGGTCGACCGCGGCCAGCCACCGCGCGGAGCCGGCCAGGGGGACCGGGTGGGCGGTGAGGGGCGCACCTTGACCGCCCTCGCCCTCTCCGCCCTCTCCGCCCTCTCCGCCCCCGGCGACCCTGATCTCCTCGGCGGGTGCGGCCGCATAAGCGCACGGGGAGGCGGTATCCCACCAAGGCCTGCCTTTCCGGGGGGCGAACACGGACACCGCGATGCGGTCGTCCGGCTGCCGCCCGTCCCCGGACGACGCCGCGACCCACAGAGTGAGGTTGCGCGGATCGTGCGGCTTGGCGATGCGCACCAGGGCAAGGACCAGCTTGCCGTGTTCCTTGAAAGGGCCGGAGAAGCCGGACTCCGCCGCGTAGCTCCCGGCAAGGAACATCTCCTCGGCGCCGATGGCGTCCGGGCGGAGACGGAGGGGCGCCGTGCCCATGGGTTCCGGCAGTTCGCGGACGGCCGCCGCAGTCGTGGTGAAGACCGTCTTCCCGTCCTCCGTCGTGACCTCCGCCCCCTTGCGCACCTCGGGCACGCCGGGCGCGACGGTGAACCGGACCTCGGTCCTGGCGGGCTCCCAGGGGACGTAGTTGCGCGCCGGGTCGAGCGCGTCGTCGGTCAGGTCCCGGATGTGGTGGATGCGGGCCATGCCCGCGGAGGCGGCGAGGGCCAGCTGCTCGTAGTCGCGCGGGACGACGGCCCGTTCGGGCACGGGCGA
Source organism: Streptomyces aureoversilis (assembly GCF_042657885.1). NCBI lineage: Bacteria > Bacillati > Actinomycetota > Actinomycetes > Kitasatosporales > Streptomycetaceae > Streptomyces > Streptomyces aureoversilis. Next base: position 392,033 of record NZ_JBHSKJ010000001.1, on the reverse strand, counting down.
GCCGAGCGGCAGGCGGGTCGCGCAGGCGGCGGCGCTCTCGCGCTCCGTGCCGCCGACGGCGGGCGCCGGGTTCGTCACGGAGGAGATGTACGGCAGCGGCGTCCGCAACACCGTGATCGTCCGGGCGGGCACGTTGCCCCGGGCACCGCCCCCGGACAGGTAGCGCCGTGCCCGGACGACCGCGCCCGCAGGCAGGGCCGCCCCGTGCTGCCGCGGACCGCGGGCCCCGGCCACCAGAGGCGCGAACACGGCCTCGCCGGTGCGCGGGTCCAGGGTGAAGTGCCGGTCGACGGGCCCCGATCCGGCGAGCGAGGCGACGTGCGTCCACCGTTCGGTGCGCCCGCCGACGGTGGCCTCGACGACGAGGGGATCGGTGGACCGCGACATCGGCGGACGGGCGAAACGCAGCCGCTCGCCGGGGATGCCGGAGGCCGTCCCCAGCGTCTCGTCCTGGATGAGCCGGGCCTGGACGACCGGGACGGGCACGCTCAGCACCGGGTTGAGCGCAACCTCGGTCAGGGGGGCCTGTCCCGCATCCGTGCGGTAGCGGATCAGGCCCACGTCACGCAGCCTGCGCGGCGTGTCCTGCTCTTCGCCCGGACCCGGGTCCCGGCTGGGGTCCGTCCGCCGGTGGAGGAGGAGCTGGGCCGGCGCGTGGGCGGACGGGAGGTCGAGGGTGATCTGTCCCGGCAGGCCGGGGCCGGTCACGCTGTCGGTCACGACGCGGCAGGGGGTCCAGTGCGTCCCCTGCCAGGCTTCCCACCGGCCCCGCGCCTGGCGGGCGCCGCCTCCGGCCGTGGTGACGGGGGCCTCGCCCAGCCGGACGTCGAGCGTCACCCGGATATTGGGAACGGGAACGGACAGGACCAGCAGCGCGTAGGGGTCGGTCGCGGCAGAAGGGCCGCCGGCCGCAGGGCCGAGGCCGAGAAGGCCGAGGCTGCGATCAAGGCCAAGGCCAAGGCCGTCCATGGCGTCCCCGGAAGCGGGGAAGTCCTCCAGATAGGGGAGATTGAGGTGGAGCGGCGGCCCTGCGTAAGCGGGGGCAACGGGCTCGACGGGCTTGCCCGCGTCGGCGCCCAGTCCGGTCAGCGTGCCCTCCAGGGCTCCGCTGCCGGTGCGGCGCTCCCGGAAGCTGCCGGCGGCGACGAGGACGCAGGGGTTGAGCACGGCCTCGGTCAGGGTGCTGAAGACGACCGGTTCCTCGTCCCCCACCGGTCGCGTGGCCACCTCCAGCCCGGCGGGGACGACGACCGGTTCGGGCGGCGGTGCCGCGAGCCGGAAGACGACCTCGGTCTGCGCGGGCGACGGCTGGTACGGCCGGACGCCCAGCATGCTCAGCGCCTTCAGGCGCCGCTGGTCGGGGGCCAGGTTGATCCGGTCGCGCAGGGCCACGACCATGTCGGTGCACGTCTCGATCAGGCCCCGCCCGGGGTCGGTGCGGTCCTGCCCGCTCCATACCCCGACTCTGCGGTGCACGGCGTCGACGGCGGCGGCGACGACCTGGTCGCGGGTGCGCCCGTCGTACTCGGGTGTCGGCAGACTCATCCCTGCTGTGACCTCTCGTCAGGGGTGGCGGGAGCGGGCCCGGCAGGTCCGGCGCCCTCGGTGCGCCGCGCCTCCCGGCGGTCGCCCTGATCACTGATGACCGCGACCTTGAACGGCAGGTGCGCGGGGCAGTGTGCGCGCACCAGACGGGTGAGCCGGTGTTCGAGGGCCTGGCGGTCCTCGTCGCGCCCTGCCGTCAGGGTGACGGTGAGCGTGCGACCCGCCCGAGGGGGCCTGTCGCCTTCGGTGAAGACGCCACCGGGGTCGTCGATGACGAGGCGGTCCCAGCCGTGGAGCTCCTTCGCTTCCAGCCGCAGCCCGTACGGGGTCCCGCGGTATGCCGTCAGCCGGGGTGCCAGGTCGACGGCCTTGCGGCGCTGGTTCTCGGTCCACCCGGGCTCGACCCGGGCTCCGGTGATGCGGATCAGCCAGTCCAGGAAGGCGGGAGGCGCGCGCCACGGGTCGAGGACGGCGTCGAGGCTCTCGATCCGCTCCTCCGTCGGGGCCAGGACCTCGCCGATCGCGGCGGCGAACGCCTCCACGACCGTGTCGCCGGAGTAGACGGACGGCAGGGCGAGGGGGCGTGCGGCGCGGGGTTCGGGATGCGGATCCATGGCGGGGCGGTCCTCTCCGGGGTCCCGGCGACCGGCGCCGGGCTCTGCGGTCGGTCTCGGGTGGTCAGTCCTCAGGACGGGCGACGGTGATGTCCACGCCGTCGAGCAGCACGAGCCCGCCGTCGGAGACCTCGACGGACGTGACGACCCGGCTGCCGCCGTTGCCGTTGCCGTCGTCGTTGCCGTCGTCGTTGCCGTCGCCCCCCTGGACCGGGGGCAGGGTCAGGCCGACGGCGAGTGTGCCGCGGAGCTCCGGGAGCGGTTCCAGCGCGGTGAAGACATCGCCCGCATGGACGCGGCGGCCCCACGGCCAGCCCCGCCCGTCCGGCCCCCCGGCCGTGGGGTGGAAGAAGCGGCGCAGGGCCCGCTCGGCGGCCTGCCGGGCCCGTGCCTCGTCCTCCTCCGTGCTGCTCCACGGCCGGACCGTGGCCGTGACGCCGAACGAGTGGTAGCGGGGAGGGCCCGCGCCGAGGCTCTCGCCGAGCAGCCGTGAGGCGTCGACGACGGCGCTCACCCGCGTGAGGACCTCCGCGGGAATCGCGAACTCCCCGGCGGACGGCTTCCGTCCGGGGTCGGCATCCGTCCGGGGCACGAGGAGGACGTGCAGGAGGGCGTCCTCAGAGCGCCAGAGGGCGGGTTCGGTCCGCGTCCCCTTCATGAAGTAGAAGACGCCGTTGACGACAGCCACCGCGTCCGGGGTGTCCTGGCACTGCGGGGAGAGCCCGGGGAAGGCTTCCGAAATGCGCGAGGTCACGCCTCTGCTGTCCGGCAGGGGCAGGAACCCCCGGCCGCCGGAGACGACGGAGTAGGCGCGGTGGTAGAAGATCTCACCTTTGAAGAAGAACAGTTCGTAGACATCAGGGGTCGCGGGGTCGGCCAGCACGGCGACATCGTCGAGGTCGGCGCAGAAGGCTTCCGGCAGGCCGGGGAACTCCTGCCGGATCTCGCGCTGCCCAACCCCGCCGTCCCACAGGCAGTGCCGCCCGTAGAACCAGAGTCTCGGCGGCTGTTCGACCGGGAGCTTGGGCTGCAGTTCGCCGGTGCGGATGACGGCGTTCAGGCACTTGGCCTGCTGGACCTCGTCGGGCACGTCATCGGTCTCGCCGCCTCGGGTGGGCGCGCCCGTGCCGCCGGCTTCGTCCGTGTCCGGCATCCGGAGGGGCAGCGGGCGGGCCGTGATGGTGCCGTTGTCGTCGTAGTAGTGCACCGCCCGGCTCGGGTTCCGGGCGGCGACGGCGCAGGCGAGGACCTCGGCCGGGCGTTGCGGTACGCCGAACGCCTCCGGCACGCGGGAGTCGGTGGGACGTGTCAGTGCCGTCACCCGCACCCGTGCCAGGCCGTCGACGTGCTCCTCGATCAGCTGCTCGTGGTCGGCCGCGGTGACCGCGCGCCGCAGGGGGGCCAGTCCGAGCCCGGCCCGCTCCAACGCCTGCCGCCAGTCCTCCGCGTCCTGCGCGGGCGCGAGCACCGTGCGGACGGCGGCGGTCAGTCCGGCCGGTGACGCGACCGTGAGGGGCGTACCGGCGGGGACGCCGCCCTTGCCTCCCCGGTAGGCGGTGTACTCGGCGCTGATCACGGCGCCGGCCGACGGCTTGGCGCCGTGCTGCGCGCTGCCGCTCTCCTCCGGAACCAGCGGCCCGAAGACCACTTCGCACGCGGCGTCGTCCCACCAGTGGGCCAGGGTGTCCAATTCGGCCTCGGCGAACGTCCGTACGGGCGGCCACACCACGCCGTTGACACGGACCGTCACCGGCGGCCCGAACGGCGGGTCCGCGGCGGGCGCCCCGGGCCGCCAAGGGCGCTGCGACGTCGCGAACCGTCCGCCCGGGGCACCGTCGGCGATACCCAGCACCTCGTTGTACGTGACGGGCTGTTCGACGGCCTCCACGCACCCGGACGCCTGCCCCTCCGTGAGGGTCAGCAGGGCTACGGTGCGCATGACGACGGCGTCATCTCCGTCGCCGGTCCGGACCTCCGTGCCTTCAGGAATCGCGAGGGAGGGGAGAGCGCCGCCGCGCGAGAATTCGACGACGACGCGGGCGGGAGAGGCGGGCAGCGACGTGATCCCCATCAGCCGCAGCAGGGCGGACCGCTGCCGGTCCGTCATCCGGTCGAGGCGGTAGGAGAGCTGGTCGGCGCGCTCGGCGCAGGCTTCGATCAGGGTGACGCCGGGGTCGGACACGTTGTGGTCGGTCCACTCCGGTACGCGCTCCGGGAGGGCGCGCTTGGCGGCGTCGACGAGCGGCTGGAAGCGCAGGTCGTCGAGGTCGGGGACGGGAACGCCGGACGGATCCGCCGGGCCGCCCGCCGAATCCGGCTCGGGCACGGACGCGGAGGCGGGAGGGGAGGCACTCCCCGGTCCGGGGGTGGGCAGGGAGATGGACATGGGTCACTCATCCGGGGATTCGGATTCGCCGGGCAGGGTGTAGAAGGGGAAGACGAGGTTGCGGGGTTCGTTGGTGGCCCGCAAGCGGTAGCGGATGTCGATGTAGAGCACGCCGGTGTCCTCGGAGTCCGTGCTGAAGAGGAGATCGTCGACCTCGATGCGCGGCTCCCACCGGTCCAGGGCCTGGCGCACCTCCACGTCGGCGCGGGCGACCGTGGTGGCGTCGAGCGGGTCGAAGACGAGCCGGTGGATGCCGCAGCCGAATTCCGGGCGCATGGGCCGCTCGCCGGGCGCGGTGGACAGGATGATGCGGACGGCCTGCTCCACGTCGTCGCTGCCGCGCGCGAGGCCGACCCGGCCCGTGCCGGTGATGACGGCGGGGAAGGCCCACCCCGCGCCGATGATGTCCACGGTCCGTCCTCTCCTGGAAGGTTCACCGGTGCCCAATGGGCTTCAGTTGATGTCCACGGTGTCGCCCGTGATGGTCGTGCTCTTGCCGTTGAGCTTGAGCTCGCCCGTGCTCTCGACGGTGACGGTGGCGCCTTCGAGCCGCAGCTCTCCCCCGCCGCTGCCGGCCGCCTTGACGGTGACGGTGCCGGCCGTGACGATCACGCTGCCCGCCTCGCCCGCGTCGATGGTGAGGGTGCCGTCGCCGCGCCCGTCGAGCGAGACCCGTACGGTCTTCTCGCCCTCCCCCGCCGCGAAGGCGATCGTGGTGTCCTTCCGGTCGAGGTGGGTGGTGAGCTTGCCGTCGCCGGTCAGGAGCCGGACGCCTTGGGGCCCGTCGGTGGCGCTGAGCAGTTCGAGGCGGTCCCCGGTGCGGGAGGCCAGCGAGCGGCGGTTGGCGCGCCCGGTGTCGGCGTCGACGAGCGGCAGGCCGTGGTCGGTGGGAGCGTCCACGCCGTTGTAGAGGCCGCCGATGACGTACGGGCGGTCCAGGCGCCCGTGTTCGAAGCCGACGAGCACCTCGTCCCCGGCCTCCGGCGCGAAGACGCCCCCGCCGTCGGTCCCGCCCCACTGGACGGTGCGGACCCAGTCGGTCACATAGTCCTGGGAGAGCCACGGCAGGCGCAGCCGTACGGCGCCGCGCTGGCCCTGGCCCGGTTCCTTGGTGTCGGTCACCACGCCCACCGCGACGCCGAGCCCGCACAGGGGCGGCGGGTAGGGCACGACGGGCGGGGGCAGCGGGCCTACGTGGACGTGGGTGCGGTAGCCCTGTTCGCCGTCGAAGGTGTGACGGCAGACGGTGACCGTGTACTTGCCGGTGAAGGGCTCGCCCACCCCGGCCAGGGCAATGGGCACGCCGGCCCGCAGCTCCGGGGTACCCGCGGCCTCGGCGGAAAGCCGCGCCATCGCGGCGGCCGCCTCCTCCGCCACCCCGCGCGCCGCGACGTCCACCTGCTGCGCGGCGGTGTAGGGACGGCCGCTGACGAGCAGCCCGGCCGACGCGCCTCCGAACGCGCCGCCGAGCTGTCCGGGGGTGACGCCCACGCTCAGCCGCTCGCTCCGGCCCGCACTCGCCGTGGCGGACAGCGCCGCCTTGGTCCCGGGGTCCCAGCCGCGGACCTCCACGTCGGCGACCTGCCCCTCGGAGGACACGGCGGCCCGCAGCGCCATCAGGTTCACCCCGTACTGAAGGACGTACGGGCTGCGGTCCGCTCCCGTGCTGGGTGCGGGGGCGCCGCTCGCGGCCGCGGGACGGGTCATGTGCACGCTGCTCCCCTTGACCGAAAGGCGGAGTCCGCGCTGGTCGGCCAGGTGGGTGAGGAGCTCCCAGTCGGTCAGGTTGGGCTGGGCCAGGTGCTCGATCCGGGTGCGTTCCGCCTCGATGGTGCCGGTCTTCAACCCGTGCCGGCCCGCGGCCGCTTCCGCGACCTCGGCGACGGTCGTGTCGACGTAGGCGGCCACGCGTCGCCCGCGCATCAGCCGGTGCCCCCGGTCCATGGCCCGTACGGTCGTGAAGGTGCCGTCGCTGTCCACCTCGGTCTCCAGCGCGATGACCTCCCCGTCGAAGATCTCGGCGCGGGCACGGCGGCGGGCGGCGGCCACGGACACGGTCAGCGGCGAGCCGACCTTGATGCCGGCCGCCGCCAGAAGACGGTTGCCCGGATCCCGGAACCGCAGGCGGGCCCGGGCCGGTGCGCCCACGGCGGTGTCGACCACGGCCTCCACGAGCCGGTCGGCCCACAGCTCCTGCAGGACGGAACCGAAGGCGATCACCGGCTCCGCCGCGTACAGCCTCTGCGTCACGCGGGACCTCCTGAGGTGCGCTCCTCCGCGGCCCGTTCCTCCAGGACCGGCAGCACCAGTACGGTGCCCGGCAGCACCCGGGAGGGGTCGTCGACGGCGTTGGCGCGGGCGATGGCCCGCCAGCGGGTGGCGTCGCCGTACGCCTGCCAGGCCAGCCCGGCGAGGGTGTCGCCCGCGACGACCCGGTGCGTGGCCACCGGCCCGTCCGCGCCGGAGGTCGGGTTCTGCCGGGGCGCCGAACCACCCACCTCCTCCATGGAGATGGTGCAGGAGGCGCGCAGCGGCACGCCGTCGTGCCCGAAGCGCGTGTACGTCGCGTCGACCTGCGTCACCAGCGCCAGGAACGCCGTCGTCCGCGAACGGCCCCACTCCAGCCGTACCCACGGCGCCGAGGCCGGCTTGGCCGTGGTGCTCGCGGAGGTGGGGGCGCAGCAGTCGAGCAGCTTCTCGACCTGGTCCTGCACACTGGAGCGGAAGTCCCCCGCGTCGAGGAACACTTCCAGCGTCATCGTCCGCGGCTGCGCCCCCACGAACTGCGCCTGGGCCGCCTCCCCGTTGGACGGCGACCTGCTGCGGTCCCAGCGGGCCTGCTTGCCCACCTGGAGGCGGTCCGGGTTGAAGTGCAGCCGGACGCGCCCGCGTTCCGGGCCGGGCGTGTTGCCGGCGCCCGTCGGGGGATCGTAGATCACGAGGGCGGCCCGTACGGGGGCGCCTCCCAGCAGCTCGGACAGCATGCGGTCCTCTCGGGGATGGGCTTGGGGTGGGCTGGGGCCGAGCCGCTCAGATCGTGATCCCCAGGAATCCGTTGTGCGTGATCTCCAACGTCTCCCGGGCCGGCTGCGACTGGTCCGTGTCGAACGTCGGCCCGCTCCAGCGCACCGGCAGTACGCCGTCCAGCAGCCACCGCACGATCGGCTGCCGGTCCGGGCCGAGCGCCACGAGCTGCCCCGGGAGCCGGACGGGCTCACGGACCTGCTGCTGCAGCCAGGCCCAGATGAGGACCGTCTGCTGGGAGAGCGGCCGGGTCAGCACGACGTTCGTGTAGCGCAGGCGGGTCGGCAGCTGCCAGACGTGCCCGTTCAGCCCGCCCTCGACGCGCTCCTCGACCTCCATCGCGCAGCCCAGGCCGTCGCAGGAGGTGAACGAACCCAGCGCGTGGAGGCCGATGGAGAGCTGGAAGTGGGAACTGACGGCGAACGGCTGGTCCAGCATGTGCGGGGTCTCCGTCGGGTCGGGGACAGGGGCGGCGGGTTGCTGCGGGTCACGGCGGGCCAGGGCGGGCCAGGGCGGGCTATGAAGGGTCACTAACGGGGATCCGCGGATCCCCAGGGGGAGGGAGCGGGGGCGGTGGCGGTGGGAGCGGGCTGGTCGTACGCCGACGAGCGCGACCGCTGCGCCCGCCGGACGCGGGGCGAGGCCTCCAGGGCGGGGAGCACGGCCTCGGCCAGGAGATCCGCGTGAGCGCGGGCTACTTCACGGGCGATCTCGCGGGCGGCTGGGGCGGTGACCGGGGCGGGCGCGGACCTGTCGGCCGGAGGCCCGGGTGGGGGCGCGGTCGTGAACGGTGGGGCGGGGTGCCCGCTTCCCGAGGGCGCCGCGCCGGGGGCGGCCACCGGCGGAGGGGATGCGAGGGGCATGGCGGTACGGGGTACCTCCCGCAAGGGTCGGCCGATCCCCAGCCGCCGCGGGGCGGGGCTGCTCGGGCGGCCGCCACCGGCGGGCCGGCCGGGGGCGGCGGCACCGGGAGTGTCACCGAGCGGCGCCCAGGTGTACCCGCCGACGGATCCGGGCCTGTCTCCATCGCTACGGGCAGCGGCCTCCGGGCGGGTGCCGCCTGGAACACGATGCGGGCCGGGGTCGGCGTTCTGTGGCCCGGAACCGGCCGGGAGGGCGGCTCCGGTGGTGGAAAACAGGGCGGAGTCGGAGCCGAAGGGGAAGGGGAAGGGGCTGCCGGGGCTCGGGTCCGGTGCCCCGGCAGGCCCCGTGCCGGGGGAGGCGGCGCGGCCCAGCAGATTTGCGCTGCTGCCGCTGCCGCTGCCGCTGCCCAGGAAACCAAGGCTGTTGCCGGATGCGGCGGCCCTTGGGGAAGGTCGGGGGCCCGGCACCGGGCCGGTACCGTCGGGGAAGCCCGGAGCGGATACGGTCGCCCCTGCACCGGGGCGGCTCCAGGGGCGCGGACCGGCCCCGGCGCCGGCCCTGGCCTCTACGGCCGGATCCGGATCCGCGCCCGGGGCTCCACTGCGCCTGGCTGTGCCGGCAGCCCCTGCACGGGACCCACCGGTTCCGGTGCCGCTACCGGTACCTGCAACTGACCCCGCCGATGCGCCGGTTGCTGCGCCGGGCGTCTCCCTGGACGCGGCCCCGAATCCATCCGCGGCGACTGGGGAGACAGGACCGAACTCCGGCCCGGCGCCACGGCCGGAGTTCTCTCGTCCCCCGGCTCCGGGGCCACGGCGGGTGTCTCCGGCGCCACGTGCCGGCGAGCCGGGCACTGCGCCGGACGATGCCCTCGGCCCCTCCCCATGGCCGGAGTTCCTCCGTACGCCGGCCCTGGACCCGGGTCCGGCGTCGGCAACGGGCCCTGCTGGCAGGCCGAGTGCAGCCCCGGAGGACGCCCCGTCCCCCGGCCTCAGGCCGCTCCCTGCAACAGGCCCCGTCGGCGCACCGAAGTCCGTCCCGGAAGATCCCCCGGCCCCGTCGCCACGACCAACACCGACACTGACACCGACACCGGGCACGAGTCCGAAGCCAGGCCCGACGCCGGGAGTCGAACCAGCCGCTCCCCCATCGTCTGGTGAGGCTCCCCCGGACTCGTGCCCATGGCGGGCATCAACACGAGGCGCCGGCCCGAAACCCCGCCCGGCACCGGCGCCGAAGCCTGCCCCTGCCCCTGCCCCTGCCCCGGCTCTCGGCCCGAGGCCGGTGCCTGCAACGGGGCCCGTCTGCGAGCCGAATGCCGCACCCGCCGACTGCCCGGGCCCGTCTCCACGTGGAGCTGCCCCCGATCCCGGCCGCCATGTGTCGAAGCCCGCCCCTGTCCGTCCGAGCGCGCGACCGAAGGCCGCTCCGTCCTCGCGTCTGCGGCCGGGTAAAGGCTCCGCGGGATTCGTGCCGGCTCCCTCGCGGACTCCCCCGGGGAACTCAGGAGCCCCATCAGCGCTCCCCACGATCGCCCCCGTGTCCCGGCTGGGGCCGCGGCGGCCGCTCCCGGCGCCCCGGCGCGAGTCGACGGCCCCGTCCCGTACTGCGTGCGCGGCCCCGGTGGCCGGTACGCCACGCCCGCCGTCGGCCGATGCCGCCGTAGCCGCAACCCGGCCGTCTCCGCCGTCTTCACCCGAGGCGGCCACGGCGCCGCCCGGCGGATCCGGCCGCCGCCTCGCCCGGCCCCCCAAGGCGTTCACCGCCGACCTCAGCGCGCCTCGCCAGCCCACCCCGGGCGGGGCCTCGGCAAGAGCCTCCGGAGCGGCTCCAGGAGAGCGGGCCGCATCGGTCGGGCACTCGCCTGACGCTCCATCAGGGTATGACGGCATGCCGCCCACCGGTGCGTACGGCAGAACGGGAGCGGCAAACCCCCCGCTCCCACCCCCACTCGTCCGCGGCAGGGCCGCGAGCGGCCCCCGTGCCGCCACCCCGGACAGCGGCACCGCGCGCGGCAGCAGGCGGCCGGCCGTCGTGACGGTCGGGGCCGGGCGCCACGCCGCGAGTTGCTCCCGGAAGGCGGCGGGGCCCCCGGCCCCGAGGACCGGCAGCCGCACCAGCCCTACCGGGGCTACCGCCCGCCACTCCCCGCGAGGCCGCTCGGGGGCGGCGGGGACGGCAGGGGCGGCCGCAACAACCGGAGCCGGAGCCGGAGCCGACTCCTCACGTATACGGCGGTCCCGGGACCGGGACCCTCGACGCCACCGCCCCGTCGTCGTCACCGCGCCCCCCGCCCCTCGGCGAGCGCGGTGTTGATCCCGGCGATCTCGCGCACCCAGGCGCGCCGCTCCCCGTGTGTCAGGGAGAGGAGGTCGGCGTACCCCCAGTGGAAGTGGTAGGCGATGTACGCCACCTCCTCCCGGAGCCGCTGCGCAGGGTGCGTCATGCTTCCCCCAGGCGCTCACCGGCCACCGCGCCCGGCACGGCGAAGCTGGTGCCGCAGGACGGGCAGGCGACGGCGCCGTGGCCGGTGTCGAGGCCGTTGATGCGCCGGTAGAAGTCCTGGAGGTAGGCGAGGTCCGTGGCGAAGAGGCCTTCCACGACGCCCGCGTGGATGTCGGTCACCGTTCCCAGGCGGGTGATGACGAGGCCGAGGAGGACGACCCCGAGGTAGGCGGGGTTCTCCCGGACGCGCTGGTCGATCAGAGGTGAGAGCTCGTCCCGGGCGGTGGCGAGCCGCATGGCGCCGCGGCGGTGGACGGTGCCTGCGGCGTCCACGTAGCCGTGGGGCAGTTCGAAGTCGAACTCGGTGCGCAGCGGGGATCCGTCGTCGTGCGATCCGTTCTGGGGCATGGCGGTACGGTTCCTCCATCGGGAGTACGGCCGCGCGGGGCCGTGGGGCCCGGCCCCCGCCCGGGGAGGGGGGCGGGAGCCGGGATGTCGTTCAGCGTTTCCTCAGTTGATCCGTCCGGTGCGCTGCTGCCGTCGTCACTCGATGGTCTGATCGAGCAGGAGGCTCACCGGGGTCTTGACGACCCACACCCGCACCGAGAACACGCCGGGCTTGTCCCCGGCGGTCAGCACGGGCGACTCGACCGAACCGTCGGGCCCGCTCTTCACCTTGGCGGTGTCCTTGCCACCCGGGAACGTGGCTACGTTCTCACCACGGATCTTGAAGGTGACCTCGGCGCCCTCGACAGGATTGCCGTTCTTGTCCTCCACGACGACCGTCATCGGCTCGTCGAAGGACTTGCCCGCGGGGACCGTCTGCCCCGCTCCCGACATGTAGCGGACGTGGTCCGCGACGCCCCGCTCCGGGGTGACGACGAGCCGGGAGAACGAGGCCACGGCATCGCCCTCCGTCCAGCGGGCGGTGACGACGCAAGGCCCTTCCTTGAGCGCCTTGAGCAGCGAGCTGGTCGCCACACCGAGGTCCTCGACGCCGGCCCCGGTGTAGCGGATCTCGACCGGCTTGCCGTTCTCGAAGACGGCGGAGCCCGCCTCCACCGAGAACTCGATCCGCTGCCTGGCCACCGGCGTTCCGTCCAGCAGCGTCGCCTTGACGACGAGCGGCTCGGGGAAGCGCTGCCCCACCTCGGCGGTCTGGTGGTCGCCGGACTGCACGGCCAGCCTGTGCCGGGACACCCGCTGCAGGGCGTTCTCCCCGGACAGGGCCACCCACAGGTCCCCGTCCCCGGCAAGGGCGAGGCCCGACGGGCGGGACCGGGAGCCGGTGGAGATCACCGACGCCGTGCTCTCCCCCGGTAGGACGTATCCGATCTGGTCCCCCGCGGTGCTGGCGAACCAGAGCGTGCCGTCACCCGACACCAACAGCCGGTGTGCCGGCGAGGGGATGTCCATCTGTGCGAACCGGCGGTCGTGGACGCCGTACCGGTAGAGCCGGTTTCCGGCAGTAGCCACCCACACGACGTCCCCGGCAGCGCTGATCGCCAGGTCCTGCGCCTCGGCGCCGACGCTGATGGGCTCGGAGAACCGGCCCGTGACCATGTCGAAGGTGACCAGGGCCTGGCGCTCCGGGGAGCTGAGCCACAGCCGCGTCGGATCCTGCTCCGCGACGGCGATCCCGTACAGGCCGGCGGAGTAGACCTGGGAGGTCTCGACGATGCCCCCGGGCTCCAGGAAGGCCAGGAGGTTGCGGTCCACGAGCGGAGCGACGATCACGCTGCTGCCGCGCTCGTCCTGGGCGATGGCCAGGGCCCTGCAGCGGGACGTGCCGTTCACGGACCGGACCTGATAGTTGCCGTCCTGGTCACACCGGATGAAGGCGGATTCGCTCTCCCCGGCGACGTACGACCACACGCCGTGGCCCGGCCAGGAGAGAAGGGTATCCGCCCGGCCGGTGACGCCCACGGCCGGAGGGAAGAGCGTGTTGCTGTGGCCGCGGGGATCGGCATACCCGATGCGGCCTTCGGCCGTGACGAACCATAAACGATGGTCTTCGACGTTCCACGTCAGATCGACGGGGGCGCCGTGCAGGGCAATCTTGTCGGTGTCGCCGGCAGGTGTCGCGGGGGGTACGGGGGTCACGGGAGGTGTCACGTCGGACGGCATTCTGCTGCTCCCTCCGGGGGAAGAAATGGTCCGGCGGACGGGCCGGTCGGCGGCCCGTCCGCGGCGCGAGAGGTGCTACGCCGGCCTGATGTGGAGCTTTGTGGTCGCGTGCGGCTCGGTGCCGCCGAGGCCGACGCTCAGGATGGCCTCCTCCTCGGTGTCCCCGGCGTACACGGGAGGCAGGCAGACCCGGCCGCGCTGGTCGGTCAGGATCACCCGCTCGCGGGTGTTGTCGTCGAAGGTCGCGCCTTCCGCCTCGATGCGGCAGGTGAGCGGAATGCCCGGGATCGGCCGGCCGTCGGCCACGTACTCGGCGACCAGCGGGGCGTCGACGTGCTCCTTGGCGTGCAGCACGGTCTCGACGTGGGAGACCACCTGGGTCCGGCCCGTGCGGGAGGGCGCCCCCAGCACGGCGAGGCCGGTGACGTACTTGCCCAGGGTCTTCCGGTCGGGATTCGTGTACCAGATGTTGCCGTCGCTGCCGACGCAGATCCCCTTGGCCTTGCCGCCGCTGGGGAGCTGGATGATGGTGCCCTCTTCCTCCATCTGGCCGTCGAAGATGTGGATCCCCATGCTGGAGGCGACCCAGACCTCGCCGTTCGGCGTGAACGTCAGCTCCTGCGGGATGGCCGAGCCCAGGTTCCGCTCCTTCCACCGGAGGGTGTTCAGGTTGAGCCGGAGCACCTGGTTCGGGTTGGTGGCGGTCACCCAGACCGCCTCCGTGTCGACCTTCACGTAGTACGGCTTCTGCCCCGGCCCGCCGGGCAGCGGGATGTGTTCCCAGTTGTTCTGCCTGGGGGCGCGCTTGAACAAGCCGTTCATGGTGCGGGACGGATTGCTGTTCGTCTGGCCGGTGACCCAGTAGGTGTGGGTCTTCCCGTCCGTGTCGGTGCTGACGGCCACGTCCCAGAGCCACGTGTTGTGCTCGACGGACATCTTCTCGACCTGGCCCGCGCCGGACTGCGTGATCGGCAGGACGCCCACGTACTTGTGCACGGGTTCGGCGAAGAGCAGGCTGTATTCGTAGGTCGGCGTGCCCGCACCGCCGACCTTCGTCGTCTCGAGCTCGATGCTCTCCGCCTTGGCGTCGTTCTCCAGCGGGTAGAACGTGACGGGGTAGCCGGCCGTGGTCAGCATCGAGACGATCGGGTCCTCCTGCGCGGGGGGTGCCGGTGCGGCGAACCACACCTTGGCGGCGCCGAGCGGATCCTTGATGATCCCTGCGGTGAGCCGGGGGATGTGCGAATGGTCCGCGCGGCTCAACTCGCTCGGCCGCAGCGGATTGACGCGAACGACGCACCCACTGCCCGTGGTGGCCGTGTTGCTCGTGGTGACCCAGAGTTTGCCGGCATTGCCGACGCCCACCGAGTGCGGTGCGAAGGTGGTCCCGAGCCCGAGCGTGTACTCCGTAATGCCCTCTGTCATAGCGCACTCCGTCCGGTTCAGGTGCTTCTGGATGACGCGTGAACTCACCGGCGGCGCGCAGGACGGAGCACACCTGTTGCAGGTGTGACGAAGAGGCAGCCGCATTCCGATGACCCACGCGGGGCGACTCAGACCGGTCGAGATTATGCCGTCAGCACTGCCCTCGCAGCCGGACGAACCAGCCACCAGGGAAGAGAAGTTACGGCTTCCGGACAATGCCGAGACCATCCGTCGGACCATTTCACGTTCCACCTGCAAACGGGGACATCCGACATGTCGAGTTCCGTATGCGACATCTCGTCTTCACGCAATCGCGCCGCTGTCAAGAGCCCCGCCACCCGGGCGGCGAGCGGCCGTGCGACGTGGCCGGATTTCCCTGAAGAACGGTTTCATGCCTAAAAATCTGGCCCAATGACGTAAAACAACCTGCCAGGCCGGAGATCACCCCATTTCGTCATCGGTGACCGCCGGGAATCTCGCCGGCGCGGTCGACCGCGGCCTTGGCGAGGACCGAGGAAGCGCCGACGACCGTCCCGGCCGGGCCCGCGTCGCCGGCTTCGGTGAGGACCGTTCGTTCACCGAGGAACGCGTACGTGCTCCGGTCGAAGACCCACTGCGTCTGCTGCCCGTGCGCCGTGCGGGCGACGGCGATGCCCGCCCGTCCCGCGGCGTCGGCGGCCGACCGCACCACTGTGACCCCGGGGATCTTCGCGGCGGCCTCGTAAAGCGCGGCACTGACCTTCGGGGGTGCCCAGGTCTCGGCGAGCAGGTCGCCGATCGCGGCGAACGCCCGCTGGTCCAGGTCCGAGTCCCGGTCCCGGTCCCGGTCCCGGTCCCGGCTTCCCCCGCGCGTCTCGTCCCGGATCAGCTTCAGCAGGGCGTCGGGGTCGGTGGGCAGCGACGCGACGTACCGGTGGGTCGGGTCGCCGATCGACGGGCTTTTGCGCAGCGTGGTCGGCCGGGGCGTGGCCCCGGGGCCGTCGAGGGCGTATACGGGAGCCTCGTCGGTGCCGAGCGGCGTGTCGGGCCGGCCCTCCTCGCGCAGCAGGCCCGGGCGGCTGCCGTCGGCGGACAGCCACACCTGCCGCGTGTGCACGGGGGCCATGGTCACGGAACCTCCCGCGGCGCCCTGTGCGGCGTAGGCGACCTTGCTCTCGACGTAGACGAACTGGTCGGCGCGGACCGTCGGCTGCGGTGCCGCTGCGGCGGCGAGGGCGATGCGGGCGAGGAGCCGCGTCGCTTCGGGTGTGCGGTCGGCACCGTCACGCCCCGGGGCCGCGGGGGCTCCGCTCCCGGGCGTGTCCGCAAGGTTCGCCGCCACGACGCCGCCCACCGCCAGGGCGCAGGCGACCGCCGGGGCCATGACCCGGACGACCAGGCGCCGGGGCGGGCGCAGTCGCGAGGCCCGGGCGGCGAGGCTCCCACGCGGCGCGTCGGCGGCGGCCTCGCGCAGCAGTGCCTCCTTCAGCAGCAGTTCACGGTCGGGGTCCAGGCCGGGGACCGGCGGCGGGGGCAGCAGGCCGGCGAGGCCGAGAGGGTCGGTCTCCTCGGACCCTGGGAGCGGACGGCGCCGCGGGGTGGTGTTCATCCGTGGTTCTCCTGGGTCGAAGGCCGGGGCGCGGGGATGCGGCCCGGTGCGGACTGGTCGAGCGGTGGGGCGGGGGCCTTGGCGAGCGGCTCGGCGTGGGGCCTGTCGAGCCGCTCGGCAAGGGACCGGATGACAGGCTTGCCGAGGGACTTGCCGCGCGGCGGGCCGGGCGACGCGTCCAGCGGCTTGGCGAGTGGCGTGGCAACTGGCTCGTCGAAGGCAGCGGCGGCTTCGTCGCCGACCGCCGCGCGAGGCCGCTCGGCTCCGGCCCTCCGAATCTCCGAGGTATCCGACGTATCCGAGGTATGCGAAGCCTTCGAGGCATGCGAGGTCTTCGAGCGCGCGGCGCGCGCCTCGGCATCGGCGAGTTCGCGCAGCCGGGTGCGGGCGCGGGACAGGCGCGACCGGACGGTGCCGACCGGCACGCCGAGCGCCTCGGCCGCCGCCGCGTAGTCCAGGCCCGCCCACACCACGAGGGTGAAGACCTCCCGGTCGCGGCGCCGCAGGCGGGCGAGCGCGGCGTGTGCGGCGCGCAGTTGCTCGGTGTCGGCGAGGTGCGTGACGAGGTCGTCGGCGAAGTCGGGAATCGAGCCGCGTTCCGGGACGCGGGCGAGCGCGATGTCGCGGCGGCGGCGTGCGCGGGCGTTGCGGCGCATGATGTTGGTGGCGATTCCCAGCAGCCACGGGCGCAGGCTGTCCCCGTCGGGGTGCACGCGCTCCCGGCCGCGCCACGCCTCCAGGAAGGTCGCCGAGACGACGTCCTCGGCCTCCGCCCAGTCGCCCGTCACCCGCAGGGCGTAGCGGTACAGCACTTGGGCGTGCTCGTCGTACAGCTCCGCCAAGGCGTCGCGGTCTCCGCGGCGGAAGCGGTTCCTCATCAGTGATTCCACGTTCTGCTCTGCCCCGCACGGCGCGCCGGTTCCGGTGATGTGCACCACAGGAGCTGCCGCCCGCAACGCGAGCCCCACCTCCAAGTGACGCAGGCCACAGGAACTCCGGTGCCCCGCGGCGCAGTGCAGATCATGACCACTTCTTCCGTACCCCGCCGGAGCGTCCTCCGGGCTCTCGCGCTCGCTGTCACCCTCGTCGGCTGTGCAACGTCGACCTGGGACGGCCAGGCCTTCGCCGCAGCGCAGCGGCCGGAGACGTACAGTCTCACGATCCGTCACCTCGACCGCGTCGGCAGCCCGACAGGGGCCTACGACACCACCGTCACCGGCATCTCGGGCCCGGGCTCCGGCGAGTCCGTCAACCCCCACGACGCCTCCGGCACGACCACCGTGCGTCTGCCCAAGGGTCGCTACCTGCTGGACAGTTACCTGACCACCGGCAAGGCCACGGCCGGCAAGGGCGGCACGGACGGCGCGGACTGGGTCGTCCAGCCGCGCCTCGATCTCGACCGTGACACCACCGTCACCGTCGACGCGCGCACCACGGCCCCCGTCGACGTACGGCCGCCCGACCGTTCCGCGGCGTTCCTGCACGGCATGATGGTCACCGAGGTCAAGCACGGTGGCACCACCCGCCTCGTCAACCGGATGCTCTCCACGCCGAACCTGCGCGTCGCGCACCTGGGCCCCGACTCCGAGCCGGGGTCGGTGAAGCAGTGGTACGACGCGTACTGGACGACCAAGTCCGCCGACTACGCGCTCGGCCACGTCTTCACCGGTTCCCGCGCACTGACCGGACTCACCAGGCACCCCTCCGCGAAGGACCTGGCCACCGTGCAGGTCCGCGGTGGTGCCCGGCCGGGCACCACCGGGCCCGCGACGGTCGACCTGCAGCCGAGCGCCGGACCGACCGTCGGTCTCAGCCGGCGTCTGACGGTCCCCGGCACCGCCACCTACTTCGTGACGCCCGAGCGCGGCACCTGGGACATCACCTACTGGTCCCCCACGGCGCCCGGCGCGCCGTCGAACCGCGCCACCGCCGACGGCATCGCCGTACGCGCCGGGAGCACGACCACCCGCACCTTCGAGTGACCACGGCCGTGCCGGGGGTGTTGTCAGTGGGCCTTGGCAGGATCGGCGCATGACCGATCGCGTGGAAGACCTGCTCGACCCCGGCAACGACTGGAGCCGGAGGATGCGGGACCGGCTGACGGGGCTGTCCCCCGAGCTGACGGAACTCGTCCTGCACCTCGGCACGTCCGTGGACTTCTGGAACCACCGGTACAAGGTCGACGTGGCGTGGAAGCGCCGGACCAAGGTCCTCCTGAAGGCCGGCGGCGCGGGCGAGCTCGTCCGCGCCGCCGTCCGGGAACTGTCCGTGGGCGGTTCGCTGCACGGCATGACCGACAACGAGCGCGTGATCCGGGAACTCGGCATGGGCAAGCCGCAGTCCCCCGCCCGGGCGGCGGCGATCGGCTTCACGCTCGCCGCCGGCCGGCTGGTCGGGGACGTCGACGGACTCGTCGGCGACCTGGCGACGGTCGCCCGGAAGAACGCCGCCGCCACGGACGTCTACTACCGCCCGGACGACGCACTGGCCGGCGCGGCCTTCACGGCCCTCGGCGAGCTGCGCGGGCTCGCGGCCATGGAGGCGCTGTGGGCCCTGCACTTCCAGGTGCCGACCGCCCGGCACCCGCAGGGGCACCTCGTCAAGTGCGTGAAGAAGGCGGCCGCCCGGCTGGGCGTGCCGCCGCACGAGCTGGCCGAGCGAACCGTCCCCCGGCACGGGCTGGAACCCGACGGCACCCTCACCATCGGCGGGATAGGGCGCGGGGCCGTATGGATCAACGCCTGGCTGGACGCGGTCATCACCCTGCACGACAACGGCCGGGTGACGGTCGTCTGGATCGACGAGGACGGCTCCGGCACCACGACCGGAGCGCCGTTCCGCACCCCCACCGGCTACAAGGCGCGCCACCACGCCGACAGCGTCAACTACGTTCGCAGCCTCGCGCAGCGCATCGAGAAGACCGTGGCCGACGAGCGGCACCGGCTGTCGGGCCTGGCGGCCCAGGGCCCGGACCTCACCTGGAGCGGGGCCGACTGGACCCGGTACTACCGTGACCACCCGGTGACGGGCGTGGTCACCCGCTCCTTGGACTGGGAATACGAGGTCCCGGACGGTCTCGGCTTCCGCCCGCTGGACCCGGGCGCCGCGTCGGCTTCGCTGCCCACCACGGCGCGGGTGCGGTTGCGCCCCCGGACGGCGCCGTAGGGACTGTCCGAGGAGTCGGGTGACGTGCCCGTGCCCCCTGGGCGTGGACTCCACGGTGTGCCGTGCCCACCAGCACGCCGCCGGGGCCCGTCACCGGCCGGCATCGATACCAGGACGTCGCAGGCGGCCAGTCCAGCATCGGCCCGACGAGGCGGTGGGCCGCTCGCGCGGCGGGCTTACCACCAAGAGGCGTACAGCTCCCGCCGGAATCGCTTCTACCCACGGCGTCGGCAGATCCGGCACACGATTCCCGAGCGCCGGGACCAGCGGGCCAACCGCCGGCGCCGTGGTAGTCAAGGCGGCCGGCCCGCTGGCTTCGACCGGATGCGCTATGCCCGCAGGAACGAAGTCGAGCGGACCATCAACGCGTTCAAGGGCTTCCGGGCCGTGGCGACCCGGTATGACAAGAGAGCGTTCGTCTTTCACGGCACGGTCACTGTCGCCGCGATCCGGCTGTGGATCCGTCAGCAGTTCGCCGGACGGTCTTCAGAGGGGGATGCTCATTTCGATGCGCAGGATGTGTGGCGGGTTGGTCCGGGGCTTGAGCCATCCGGTGGGGACCGCTCCCACGCTGCGGAAGAGCCGTACCGCCGGCCTGTTCGCCGGAATGACCTGGCCCCGCAGATCGCTGTCGCCGCGTCGGCGGGAGTGGTCGATCATGGTGAGCATGAGCCGGCGGGCCAGGCCGCGGGTTCTGCCCTGAGGGTCCACCCACAGGCTGCCGCCGTGACCGTACCCGGCCTGGGGTGTGTAGCGGGCCGTGCCCACCGGGGAATCGTCCACGCCGGCCTGCCAGAAGACCGATGTGGCCAGTAGTTCCTGCCAGTGGGACGGTGGAAGAGCGGCCTCGGCCTCGCGTACCCCGTCCAGCAGGGTGCCCGTGTGGCTGAGGGAACGCAGACGGAGCTCACGCAGGAGTGGCCACTGCGTGGGGTCCAGGATCTCGATACGGGCCTGCTCTTCCGCAGCTGACTGCGGGCCCTTGGGGGCCAATGAGCGCCTCTCTCCGTCGCGCACGTACCTTCGGCAGGGCTGTTACCGGTGGTCGTTCACCACGCAGGTGGTGTGGCTGAGGACGCTGACCAGGCCGTTCCCGCAGGAATTGCTGTGATCGGAGGCATTGCCGGACGCGACGTTCGACAGGACTCCCCCGAAGTGCGCGGCGCCGGCCTCCCCCGCAGAGCCCTTCCCGTGGTCCGGGCCATGGTCGGTGACGCACTCGGTGTGGCCCGCCACGTTGGTCCGGGGACCGCCGCAGGTGTTGCTGTGGCCGTCGGCGTTCTTGGAGCCGAGGTTCGACAGCAGCCCACCGACGACAGCGTCACCGGAGGGCACCGGGCCACCGTGATCAGCGGCCCCGGCAGGGGAGGCCGGGCCGAGGACCGCGAAGGCGAGCACGGCGGGGACCGCCAGGGACAGGACAGGACGCATACGCTCCACAGGACCCTTTCTGCACAGGGACGAACAGTACGGTTCACGAACGTAGGCCAGCCCCAACTGCCCTGAAAGAGGCGTGCATGAGCGCTGGACGGCGTGCGCACTGGGCAGGGGGACGCATGAGGCGTAACGAGCTCCTCCCCGAGCGAGCGGAAAGATGCCGATGTGGGCCCGGCCGCATGACCCATCGGACACGCCTTGGCGCTCGAGGGGCCCGGACGAAGGCGGTCGTCAGACCGGAACAGGCACATCCGTCACGGCCGTGGCCGGCCGGGTCAGCCGGGCCAGGGCCGACGCCTCCTCGCTGCCCTCCTCGGCGCTGAACACGTGCACCACCAGCCCCGTCTCACCGGGCGCCGCCGGGACGTGCAGCGTCTCGAAGTCCAGGGTGAGCAGCCCGGCCTCGGGGTGACGAAGCCGCTTGCGGCCCGCTGCGCACATCACGACCTCTCCGGTGGCCCAGATCCTCCCGAAGTCGGCGCTGTGCGCGGACAGTTCGTTGATGAGGGCGGACAGGTCCGTATCGTCGGGGTAGCGGCCGGCAGCGACCCGTAGCTGGCCCACGGCCTCCGCCGCCCTCATCTCCCAGTCGGGGTGGACGGCGCGGGAGGCCGGGTCGAGGAAGAGGTACCTGGCGTTGTTACGGTCGCGGCTCCCCTGCCCGGGCGCGCCGCCGATCAGTTCGGCGCCCAGGGCGTTCCAGGCCACCACGTCCATGCGGTGGTCCGTCACGAACACCGGGAAGCGCTCCAGGGAATCCAGCACCCGCTGCAGGAGGGGGCTGACCTCCGCCCTGGGCACGGGGTCGCGCCTGGCGCCGGCGAGCGTGTCCAGGTGCTTGCGCTCCGCCGCGTCCAGGCCCAGCGCCCCCGCGAGCGCGTCGAGCACCTCCGCGGACGGCTGGGTGGCCCGGCCCTGCTCCAGGCGGACGTAGTAGTCCACGCTGATGCCGGCGAGCTGGGCCAGCTCCTCGCGGCGCAGCCCGCGCACCCGCCGGCGGCGACCGCCTGCGAGCCCGACCTGTTCGGGTGAGACGCGCCCCCTGCGGGCGCGCAGGAATCCGCCGAGCGCCCGCTGGGCATCGCCGCCAACCCCGTCAACCCCGCCGACTCCTCCGATGTGACTGCCGTCCACGCCGTTCATACGCTCCAGTATGCGTGGCCCTGGCAGTACCAGGATTACGGATCCGCAGGTAAAACAGGGTGCTGGCTACCCGGGCGCGGCCGGGAGAACGTAGCTGCATGAACGACTCCGCACCGCAGCAGCAGCAAAAGAAGATCCTCCTCGTCACCGCCCACCCCGAGCCCCGCTCGCTCACCACCTCCCTGGCCGCCTTCGCGACCGAGCACCTGCGCGCCGCGGGCCACGAGGTGCGGGTCTCCGACCTCTACGCGATGAAGTGGAAGGCCACGGTCGACGCCGACGACTTCCCCGACGAACCCGGGGACGGGCGGCTGCACGTGATGGCCGCCTCCGAGCGGGCCACGCTGGCGGGCCGGCTGTCCGCCGACGTCGCGGCCGAGCAGGAGAAGGTGCGCTGGTCGGACGCGGTGATCCTGCAGTTCCCGATGTGGTGGTTCTCCATGCCCGCGATACTCAAGGGCTGGGTCGACCGGGTGTTCACCGCCGGCTTCGGCTATGGCCCGACCCTCCCTCCGCCCTACTCCGAGAGCGCCCTCGGAGGGCGGCGGGCGCTGGTGTCGGTGACGGCGGGCGCCCGGGAATCGTCGTTCTCCGACCGGGGCATTCACGGGCGCCTCGCGGACGTCCTCCACCCGGTGCAGCACGGCCTGTTCTGGTTCACGGGCATGACGCCGCTCGAACCGTTCGGGGTGTACCGCGCCAACGACCTGCCGGAGGAGCGGTTCGAGGCGGCGAAGCGGGAGTACGCGCGCCGTCTCGACGGCCTCTTCACGGACGCCCCGGTCCCCTACCGGACGCTCACCGGCGGCGACTACGACCATGACATGCGCCTCCTGCCGGGCGTGGAGACGCCGGGCACCAGCGGACTCGACCTCCATGTCCGCCCGCACAGCTGACTGAACGTTGGGCATCCACCTCACCGGACTGCCCAGGTGCGGCCGGGGCGGCGGACGACATTGAACAGCCGACGCACCCAGGGCCAGGAACAGGTGACGCCCCGACCGATATGTCGGGGCGTCACCTGAAACCTTCACCAACGCACCCTATGATGGCGGGTTGCAGTGGTAGTCAACAGTAACTGTTCCATCCCCGACAGTCGCGATGGCGTCAAAGATGACAGCCTGTCCGTTGACGTCCACGGCCACCTTCTTTGCTGTGAACTTCCCCGGCCCCATCGGGGACCATATAAGCTCTTCGGTATTCGCCTCGCCAAAGAGTGCGGGGATGCAACGCACAGGATATTCTGCCGAGTTGACCCTGTGCCAGTTCAGATCCACATGCGATTTAAACTTGGTGCCCCGGCCCCCCGTGTACGCCTTGAGTTCCCCAATAGGCGACGACTGGTGCTTGTTCTGGTGACTGTCCATGACGACTCGCACCTTGCGCTCACCGACGGTCCTGGAAATCAGCTCAATGTCTTCCTGCGGACCGCCGGAATTCTCAGCCACCGCGCCGGCCGGCTTGCCCTTCTTTGCACCTCCCTGATTTCCACCTCCTTGCTTTCCGCCGCTCGCCCCTTTCGCATTCCCCTTGGCCATCCGCTGGAGCGGTGTGTCACCATTCGACGAAGAGTACGATCGAGTCACACGCTGGACTTCCTGGGGCGGAGCCGAACCGGCCATCGCTCGTGCGGCATTGGCTTCCGCTTCACGTTCGAACCGGTCGGAAGGGTCGGAGACCTTCAGCCCCGATCCGTTGTCCGCGCCGGCGACGGGACCTTGACGCTGTTGAACTACATGGGTGAGTTCGTGAGCGAGGGTGCGCTTGTCCCCACCACCGTCGCCGATGACTACGTGGCTGCCGGAGGTGTATGCACGGGCGCCGACCTCAGCGGCCGAGGCTTTGGCGGCGCTGTCGTCGTGAATGCGCACATCGGAGAAATCAGCTCCGAGGCGGTTCTCCATGTCACTGCGGATGGAATCGGCCAGCGGGCGACCCCTACTGCGCAGTACCTCATGGACAGCAGAGCTCTGCGCGTCAGGCTGCGCGGCTTGCTGATGCTGTTCCCTGGTCCAGGGACGGTCGGCCCGACGGAGCATCTGAACAATTGCCGCGTTACCCGCGGCACTCTGCAAGCCGATAAGCCTCTGGAGTGGCCCGCTCTCGCGTGCATTCTTTTGGGTTGAGTCCCGGCCGTGCTGTACTTCCGGCAATCCGACGTTCTCTTGTTTCCGCAAGGGTACGCCTCTCTTTGCCTACGGAAAGCGCAACCCTTCCTTGATACAGGCTCGCCGACGAGGGGGCAAGGTGCCCCAGCGCAACGCGCACTGGGCGAACAGGCAGAGTTGCACCAGCCCGGACCGAGTGATGCGACTGGTCGCAGCACTCGCTGCCGGAAGCGCAGGCCGGCCGAGTGCGCCGGGCGCCTCGTCGGTGGCCGGGCAGGTACAGTCTGCGTCATGAAGTGATGACACGCCCCGGCACATCGAATCACCTCACGCCGTCCGAGCCTCTGCTCCGGCGTTCGTCCGGTGTGCCCACATCGCCTGTCGTCCACTTCTCACGCGTTCTCAGGATCGGATCCCCATGACCGACGACAAGCTCTTCCTCGACCACGTCTCCGGCCGGCTCGCGGCCCTGACCGCCGTACGCGCCGTCACGCTCGGCGGCTCGCGCGCCCAAGGCACCCACACACCCGGCAGCGACTGGGACCTGGCCGTGTACTACCGCGGTGGTTTCGATCCGGCCGAGTTGCGTGCCGTCGGCTGGGAAGGCGAGGTCTCCGGGATCGGGGGCTGGGGCGGCGGCGTCTTCAACGGCGGGGCGTGGCTCACGATCGACGGCCGGCACGTCGACGTGCACTACCGCGACCTCGACGTCGTCGAGCATGAACTCGCCGAGGCCCGGCAGGGCCGCTTCCACTGGGAACCGCTGATGTTCCACCTCGCGGGCATCCCCAGCTACCTCGTGGTCGCCGAACTCGCCGTCAACCAGGTGCTGCGCGGCACCCTGCCCCGCCCCGAGTACCCGCAGGCCCTCCGCGAGGCGGCCCCGCGGATGTGGCGGGAGCGGGCGGCCCTGACGCTCCACTACGCCAAGGGCGCGTACGTCGGGCGCGGCCAGGCCGCCGAGGTCGCGGGCGCGCTGGCCGTCGCCGCCATGCAGACGGGGCATGCGGTGCTCGCGGCGCGCGGCGAATGGGTCACCAACGAGAAGCGGCTCCTGCAGCAGGCCGGTCTACGGGGCATCGACGCGATCGTGTCCGGGCTCCGGCCGGAGCCCGAAGCCCTGGCACGGGCGATCAACGAGGCCGAGGGGCTCTTCGAGCGGGCACACGCGACGACTTCGGTGCGCTGATCCGCTCGGCTCAGCCCGCCACGGGGCGGGGCCGGGGCCGGAACGGCCTTCGCCCGGTCCCCGCGCGTGCTCGCGTCAGATGCGGTCGGCCGCGATCAGGAGGTAGTGGAAGCTGCCCTCCTTGTACGCGGTCAGGAAGGGGTCCTCGACGCCGGTGGCGAGGGAGGACTGGGCGCGCAGCTCCCAGTAGGGGATCGTCGCGGCCGTGAGGTCGACGACGTTGATGGGCACGAGGCCGTTGGCGGCCATGGCCTTGAAGTAGGCGCTGCGGGGGTGGATGTTGCAGGTGTAGTGCTCGTCGATGCGGCTGACGGCCTTGGAGCGCAGGCCCGTCACGTCGTTGGAGCAGCCGGTGATGGTGACGTAGCGGCCGCCGTAGGCCAGCTGGCGGGCGTGCTCGGCGAAGAGCTCGTTCAGGTCCACGTACATGGTGGACTCGTTGTTCCAGATGCCCTGGAAGGCGCCGGTGGGCAGGCCGGTGTCCAGCATGTTGGCGAAGTGGTAGCGGACCTTGTCGTCCACGCCGCGCTTGCGGGCCTGCTCGTTGGCGAAGTCGACCTGGGCCTGCGAGATGGAGACGCCGTCGGCGCGGCAGCCGAAGCGGGCGTTGGCCATGATGCTGGTGCCTCCGCGGCCGCAGCCGGCGTCCAGGACGCGCTGGTCCGGGGCGATGGGGCCGAGGTGGTCGAGGAGGACGTCGGCCTGTGCCGACTCCAGCCGGTGCAGTTCCTCGATGATGCGCTGGTCCCGGGTCTCCTCGGGGCCGTCCAGGACGGAGGGGTCGTAGTCGCCGAGCCCGTAGTGGTGGTGGTAGAGGCCGTCGACGTCGCCGAGGCGCAGGTTGACCGGGTCCTTCTCGTTGTTCCAGTACTCCGCCACGGACTTCTGGTACGCGGTGCGCAGGACGCCGGTGGACGCGGCGGGGGCGGGCGTGGTCGTCATGGGTGGGTGCTCCTTACAGATTGCGGCATGCGTGTGGCAATGGCGATGGCGATGGCGATGGCGATGGCGATGGCGATGGCGATGGCGATAGAGCGTGGAATGCGCTGAACGTGTCGCATGCGCGGTATCGCGTGGATGTGCAGGGGACGTGCTGTGGATGTCCGGGGGCGGCAGCCGAGAGGGCCGGGCTCACGCGCCGTTGTAGCGGGGGCTTCCGGCATGCCATTCGCGGTTGCCGCCGAGCCAGGCCCAGACTCCCCCGAGGAACCGGCGCAGCTCGGGCGTTCCGGTGAGGGCGAGGGCCGCGGCCTCCGTCTCGTAGGTGTGCACGAGCTCGTCGTGGATCTCCGCGCTCCGCTCGATCGCCTCGCGCAGCGAGCAGCCGTCTTCCTCGGCGATCACGACGGGGAGGTTGAACTCCACGCCCGAGGAGTCGTGTTCCTTCGTCATCGAGTACAGGTCGTTGACGAGCGTGGCGGCCGTGGCGGCCATCGTCACGGCGCGGCGCACGCGCGGTTCGGCGTATACGGAGGCGGGCAGCGCGTAGCCGCTGACCACGTCGGCGAGTGCGATGCAGGGGAGGAAGCTGTTGATCTGACGGTGAGCCAGGTATTCGCTGACTCCGGGCATACGGCCCTGGGAGCGCCACGAGCCCTCCTGCTCGTAGCCCACGAAGAGGACGGCGACCTCGTGCCGCAGCCGGGCGACCTGCGAGGGCTCCGCGTAGCGGGACAGGTGGTCCAGGCCCGAGCGCAGGGCGACCCGTACGGGGTCCTGCCGCATCTCCTCCTCCCACGCCGGCGCGTAGCGGGCCGGGAGGTGGGAGGGGTCGACGGCCGTGTAGGCGAGGCCGAGGTGGGAGCCGAGGAGTTCGGTCCGGGAGCCCATGGTCTCGTCGTCGCAGTAGTAGTCGTCCGTGGCCCACTCGGCCAGGGCGCACTTGCCCGCAGCCAGCAGCCGGTCCGGGTCGTCGCTGTCGGGGTGGGCCAGCATCATCAGGCGGCCGAAGTCGGCCGCGCGGACGCGGTCGAGCCGTCCGTCGTAGATGCCGACCTCGTCCGCCCAGTCCACCAGCCGGTCGTTGACCTCCCGGGCGAGCGCGGGGTCGTCGCGGAGCGCGGGCGGGCAGTACAGCTCGGGGACGCCGGTGCCGCGGCCGTCCGAGGCTGCGGCGCCGGAAGCGGCGGAAGCACCGGCGATGCCGGGGGAGCCCGGGGCGTTGGCCCTGCCGACCTCCTCGGCCTTCCCGGCCGCCGCGAGGCGGGCGGCGGAAGTGCCCAGCCCCGTCGGCCCGGTGGTCAGGACGGTGCCCGCCGGGCGAGGGGTGGTGCCGGGCAGCGCCTGCGGTGCCGGCCGGCGGGCGCCCTGGCGGTGGGTGAGCAGCGTGGCCACGAGCCGCGCCACGTCGTGGTGAGCCGGCGGCGCGGTGATCCGGGACAGCAGTGACAAGGTTCTTCTCTCCGTTCCGGGGGGTGGGGTGCCCGTCAGGACGGGGTGTGGAAGACCTCGGCGTTCTCGAGGACGCCGAGCGCGTCGGGGACGAGAACGGCCGCCGAGTAGTAGGTGCTGACCAGGTAGGAGATGAGGGCCTGGTCGTTGATGCCCATGAACCGCACGTTCAGGCCGGGCTCGTACTCGTCCGGGATGCCGGTCTGCCGCAGGCCGACCACTCCCTGCTCGCCCTCGCCCAGGCGCATGGCGAGGATGGAGGAGGTGCCCTCGTCCGAGACGGGGATCTTGCCGCAGGGGAGGATCGGCACGCCGCGCCAGGCGGGCACGGGGTGGCCGTTCACGTCGGCGCTGCCGAAGGACAGGCCCCGCTTGTTGCACTCGCGGGCGAGGGCGGAGATGGCCCGGGGGTGGGCGAAGAAGGCCTTGGTGCCGCGCCGCATGCTCAGCAGCTCGTCCATGTCGTCGGGCGTGGGCGGGCCGGAGTGGGTGGAGATGCGCTGGCTGTGGTCGGCGTTGTGCAGCAGGCCGAACTCGGGGTTGTTGACGAGCTCGGACTCCTGGCGCTCGCGCAGCGCCTCGATGGTCAGGCGCAGCTGCTGCTCGACCTGGTCCATCGGGTCGTTGTAGAGGTCGGCGACGCGGGTGTGGACCCGGAGGATCGTCTGGGCGACGCTCAGCTCGTACTCGCGGGGGGAGAGCTCGTAGTCGACGAAGGTGCCCGGCAGGGCCGGCTCGCCGGTGTGCCCGGAGGCGAGGGTGATGTTCGCCTCGCCCTTCTTGTTCTGCGGACGCGCCTTTTCGGCCTGGCGCCGGCGGACGTGGGCCCGCAGCTCCTCGTGGCGGCCCGCCACCTCCTCGTAGGCGTAGCGGGGCAGGGCCAGGACGGTGCACGCCGTCATCGCGCGCGCCGTGAACTCCCACTTGCCCGGCTCCTCGGCCACGGCCTGCGCGCCGAAGAACCCGCCGTCGGCCAGCACGCCGCGCCGGGTCTCCTCGCCGTACTTGCCGGTTCCGGCCTTCTCGACCTTGCCGTGCGCGATCAGGTAGACGTGGTCGACGGGACGGCCCCGTTCGGCGATCACCTGGCCGGGTTCGTACTCCTGCTGCCGGCAGCGCTCCGCGAGCGCCCGCAGCGTCCCTTCGTCGTGGAATCCGCGCAGCAGCGGCAGTTCCCCCAGCTCGGCGGGGACGACCTTGACCGCGGCGCCTTCCTGGACGAAGGTGATCCGGCCGTCGCCGACCTCGTACACCAGGCGCCGGTTGACCCGGTACGTGCCGCCCTTCACCTCCACCCACGGCAGCATGCGCAGCAACCACCGGGAGCTGATGCCCTGCATCTGCGGGACGGTCTTGGTGGTGCTGGCCAGATTCCGCGCAGCGGCGATCCCCAGGCTGAGCTGGGCCCGGCCTGCGTGCTGTTCGGGCTGCTCCGGCTGCTGCCGGTGCGCTGCGGTCGACATCCCGGTCCCTCTTCCGTCTCGGCGCATGCGTCAAGAGGGAGCCCCTGAAGTCGCCCGATCGGGCGACTGGAGCTCCCGCCGCGCAAGTGAAGCAGCGCCTGATGATGTTGGTCGAGGTGACCGGGACGGCATCGTCGTCTTTGCGCCATGAGGGGGTGCTGGTTCGTGCGACCCGCACCGGTTTCCGGAGTACTTCAGGATGGCAACCAGGGCTGACCTGGTGGGATTATCCGCATATTCCTCACCCCGGACCGGCGCACCGGAGAGTCCCGGCACCGGGGGCGAGGTGGCCGATTCCATGCGGTCGAGTCGCCCGCCCGAGGTATGACGGCCAGTCAGACCGGCTTCTGGGCGGCCAGCAGGACAGCGCCGAACTCGTCGACGTCGATCATGTCGGCGGGGCCGAACTTCTCCCCCGCAGCCGCGTCGAACGCGGTCCGCAGACCTCCCTCTCCCCGGCGGGACCTGCTCATCCGGTCGAACGTCCGGCGCACGCACTCCTCGGTGATGTCGAGGAGTTCCGTGAAGCGCAGGCCCGCCCGGCTCAGCATGGGCACGTAGTCCTCGGGCCGCGCCAGGGTCATGATGAAGTCCCGCAGGCACCGGTCCATGGCGGAGCGCAGCCCGGCCGGGATCGGATCCCGCTCGAAGAAGTCGGTCAGCACCAGCCGGCCTCCGGGCCGCAGCACCCGCCGGATCTCGCGGAACACCTGCTCGCGGTCGGGCATGTGGAAGATCGATTCGATGGCGATGGCCGCGTCGAAGGAGTTGTCCTCGAAGGGGAGCCGCATGGCGTCGGCGTAGCGGAACTCCACGCGGTCTCGGAGCCCTGCCGCGTCGGCGAGCGCGGTGGCGCGGGCGACCTGCCCGCGGCTGACGGAGATGCCGGTGACGTGCGCACCGGTGCGCCGGGCGATCCGCATGGCCGGCTGCCCCACCCCGCAGCCGATGTCGAGGACCCGGTGGTTCTCGTCGACGTGCAGGCGGTCCGTCATCATGTCGGTGAGCCGGTCGGCGGCCTCCACGAGCGGCACACCGTCGTCCTCGGCGTCCCAGTAGCCGAGGTGGAGACTTCCGCCGACCGTGCCGGTGTCGAGCGCGGTCAGGCGGTCGTAAAGGCGTCCGACCTCTTCGGGGACGGGGAAGACGGTGTGAGCACTGGACACTAAGGTCCTCCGTTTCTTGTCTGAACGTGTCTTGTGGACGGTCTGCCGGACGGGCCTGCCGGACGAGGAAAGCGGAACCCCTCACGCCACCCCCGTTGGCGTGAGGGATTCCGTCGCGTTCGTGCCACGCCACGTTTGCCGTCGATAGCAGTGGCTGTTCCGGTGACGGACATCGTGCGCCACCGCCCTTGCGGCACCCTGGCCGTGCCACTGACGTTTCCTTGCCGACCCCTGCGGCCGGATTCGGCCGTACTGGCGAAGACCCTGCAGTAGCCTCGCCATTCGCTTGCCGTGCGCTTGCCGATGGCTTGTCGTGATCTTGGATTGCCCTGGTGCGTATGCCAAGATCCGATTTGTAAGGCACCGGCCTCTCCGCGCCGGACGCCCGTCATCAGTCGCGTGTGCGAGAACGATTGGGACCGACATGCCCGCATCTCCGACGCCGGAGCCGACACCGACAGCCCCGCCGGCAACCGAGCCGGCGGCCACCGCCCCGAGCGAGCCCCTCCTGAGCGTTCTGGGTCCCATGTCGGCGCGCCACGACGGGCACGACCTCCCGATCGGCCCCCCGCGCAGGCGGGCGCTGCTCGCCCTGCTCCTCATACGCCCCGGCCGCGTGGTGTCCACGGAACTGCTCGTCGAGGAGCTGTGGGGCGAGGAACCGCCGCGCCGGGCCGTCGCCACGCTCCAGAGCCACGTCTCCCACCTGCGCCGCGCCCTCCAGCCGGCGGCCGGGCCGGACGGTACGCCGGTGCTCCGCCACCGGGCGGGCGGCTACGTCCTGGAACTCGACCCCGCGCGGATAGACGTCTGCCGCTTCGAGCTCCTGGTCACCGAAGGGCGGCGACTGTTGGAGCAACGCGACCCGCTCGCCGCGCGGGACCGGCTCACGCAGGCGCTGGCCCTGTGGCGGGGCACGCCCTACGGGGAGTTCGACGGCCATCCGCCGCTCAGTGACGAGAGCACACGGCTGGAACACGTCCGCCTCACGGCCGTGGAATCCTGCGCGGAAGCGCGGCTGGCCCTCGGAGCGGCCGAGGAGGTGGCCGCCGACCTCGAGCAGGAAGCGCGCCGCCATCCGGCGCGGGAGCGCCTCGTCGGCCACCTGATGACCGCCCTGTCCCGGCTCGGCCGGCAGGCCGAGGCTCTGGAGGTCTACGAACGGACGCGCAGCCACCTGGCCGAAGAGTTCGGCGTGGGCACGGCCGCCGCGCTCCGCCGCGTCAGGACGGCGATACTCCGCCAAGAACCGGGAACGGGAGGCCCTGGCGAGGAATCGCGCCACGGACGCGTCGATCCCCTGGTCCGCGGCACGGAGGACCACGTGACGGATGCAGTCGATACCGTCGATGCGGCGGATACGGCGGATACGGCTGGTGCCGCCGCCGTGCCCGGCGGAACCGTCCCGGCGGACGGCACCATTCGCGTCGTACGCAACGCAGAGCGAGAGCAGCTCGGCACGGCCGCGGCCACCCACAGCAGCGGAGGGGCCGGAACAGCCAAAGCAACCGGAGCAGCCGGAACAACCGGAGCAGCACGTACAGCCGACACCACCGATACCACCAGCACCTCTGACACCCCCGACGCCACCGGCACCACCGACACCACCGAGCCCGGGCTCCCCCTCGGCCAGTCGCCGTTCACCGGGCGCAGCGAGGAGCTGCAGCGGCTGACCGCCGCGGCGACGAGCGCGCTGTCCGGGCACGGGCACGTGGCCGGTGTCCTCGGCCCCGCCGGAGTCGGCAAGACCCGGCTGCTCCTCGAACTCGCCCCACGGCTGGAGGCCGTCTGCGCGAGCCGGGGCGGCGCGGACCTGGAAGTGATCTGGAGCCACTGCTTCCTCAGCGAGGGCGTACCGCCCTACTGGCTGTGGACGCAGGTCCTCCGGCGGCTGTCCGTCACCCGCCCGGACGCCTTCCGCCGCGCGGCGGAACCGTTCGGCTGCCTCCTCGCCCCGCTCATGCCCGAGCGGTCGGCCGGGCCCGGCACCGGCGGGCCCGGCGCCGATTCCGACTGGGGGCAGGCGCGGTTCCTCACCCACGACGCGGTATGCGAGGTCCTGCTCACGCTGGCCGGGCAGCGTCCGCTCGTCCTGTTCCTGGAAGACCTGCACTGGGCCGACACCGCCTCGCTCGACCTGCTCCGGCTGCTGAGCACGCGCCGCCAGGGCCACCGGCTCGGCATCGTGCTGACCGCCCGCGAGTTCGAGGTCGAGGCCGACGCCACGATGCGCCGGATGCTCTCCGAGGTCCTGCGCGGCCCCAGGACCGAGACGCTGCGGCTCGACGGGCTCTCCCGGCAGGCCGTCGCCGCCATCGTCGTGGCGCAGGCCGGGCCGGGCGTGGACCCGAAGGTCGTCGAAGTGCTGCACCGGCGCAGCGAGGGCAACCCGTACTTCGTCATGCAGCTCCTCTCCCTCCTGGGGGACCCCCGCAGCCTGCACCGGCCCGACGCGGCGGACGTGCTGCTGAGGCGCGTTCCGACGGGGGTGCGCGAGGTGCTGCACCAGCGGTTCGCGGCGCTGCCCGAACCGGTGCTGCAGGTGCTGCGGCTGTGCGCCGTCATCGGCTCCGAGGTCGACACCGACCTGCTGCACCGCACGGCCGCCGCGGACGAACCGGTCGCCGGGGCGCTGGAGTCGGCGATCCGCGCCGGGCTGCTCGGGGAGGAGCCGCACCATCCGGAGCGGATCCACTTCGCCCACGCCCTGGTCCAGGAGACGCTCATCGAGGAGCTGGCGCGCGAGGACCGGCAGCGGCTGCACGCCCGGGTCGCCGAGGCGCTGTGCGCGCGCAGGCACGGGCAGGTGGGGGACGGGGACGTCGAGCAGGTGGCCCACCACACCTGGCACGCCGGGAGTGCGCTGCCGCCCGCGCAGGCGCTCCCGCGGCTGCTGCGCGCCGCCGACCAGGCCGAGCAGCAACTGGCGTACGAGCGCGTGGAGACGTGGCTGCGCCGGGCGGCGCACCTGGTCGGCCTGCTGCCCCACGACGACCCCTCGGCCCTGCCCCTGGAACGACGGCTGAACATCCAGCTCGGGCAGGTGCTGGCCACGACCCGGGGCTACGGTCACCCCGAGGCCGAGACGGCGCTCGCGCACGGCCGGGCCCTCAGCGCGGCCACCGAGGCGCCCGAGGACCCGTCGGTGCTCTGGGCGCTGTGCGCGGCGTATCTGGTGACCGGCCGCTACGACGCCTCACGGCGGTTCTCCGGCCTGCTGCGGGGCCTCGCGGAACGGACCCGGGAGCCCGTGGCGGTGCTCGGCGCGGCGTACGGCGAGGGCATCGTGCTGCACATCCGCGGGCGGCTGCCGCAGGCGCTCGCCGAGCTGGAGCACGGGGTGGACATGGCGGACCGCTACGCCCGCGAAGGGCATGCGCTGGCCCGCACCTTCCAGCACGACCCGCGCGTCTCCTGCCGCTCGTACAACACGTTCACCCACTGGCTCCTCGGCGACCGGCGGACCGCGGCTGCGCGCCGGCGCGAGCTTCTGCACCTGACCGAGTACGACAGCAGGCCTTCCGACCGGTCCTTCGCCCTCTACGTGGACGCGGTCGTGGCGGCCTGGGAGGGCGACGCCCGTACGGCCCGCTCCTCCGGCGCCGAAGGCGCCCGCCTGGCGGGCGAACACGGGCTGCTCTACTGGAAGGCGATGCTGGGCCTGCTCGAAGGATGGGGCCTGACGCACTCGGGGTGGGAGGACGACGGCCTCGCCCTGATGCACGTCTCCCTGGCCGAACTGCGCCGCTCCAGCACGCTCTTGCGCCACCCCCTCCATCTGGGCCTGCTCGGCGAGGCGCAGCACCGCGCCGGGCGGCCCGAGGAGGCGGGTGAGACCTTCCGCGCGCTGCTCGCGGCCGTCGAGCAGCGCGGAGAACAGGTCTATCTGCACGAGGCCCTGCCCGCCACCCGGCTGCTGCGCGACCTCCTGGGGAGCGGTGCGGCAGGGGCGGTGGGAAGGGCGGCGGCGGGGGCGATGCCTCCCCATGCCCGGTGGGCGTCCCGAAGGCCTCCGGGTGGCCTCGCCGCCATATGACGCCTCGCAGCGGTCCACACGGCCCGCTACGTGACGGGCTCGGCTTCGAGCCAGCGCTGCCGGCGCGCCCCGCGGTACTCCAGCGCCGGCCACCCCAGGCCCTCCAGAACGCGGGCGCAGCGCTGGAGGGCCTCGTGCTGCTGGGCGGCGGCCCCGCTGCCCGGCGGGCCGAGCCACTCGACCCGTACGCTCCCCGGCTGTTCCCCCGGACGGACGCGGTAGCCGGTCGCGGAGCGCTGCCCGTCGGCGTCGCGAGCGGAGGGCGGGATGCCGGCGGCTTCGAGGACGAGGGCGACGGCACGCACCGGCTGACGCCGTTCCCAGTCGGCGGGGCCGGACGACGGGTCCGTGAGGTGGCCGTTCATCAGCCGCCGGATCTGCAGCAGCCCTTCCATCGCCTCGCGGACCGCCGCGGCCCGCTCGGAGGCGTCCCCCGACGGCGGGCGGCCGTCCCCGGTGTCCACCTCGAACGTCCCCCTCATGCGGCTGCCTCCTTGCGCGTCGATCCGGCCAGGGTTCCGGCCGTCACCTGCCGGGCCGTCGGTCCGGCCGTCACCTGCCCGCCTGGTGCCCGTCCCGCTCCCCGGAAACCCACTATGGGCGCAGCCACTGACAACACCGCGCGTACGGCCGTCAGGCGCGGCGCCGCCTCAAGCGGCCGTACAGGATGAACGCCTCCATCCCGGCCAGCAGGCCCCCGCAGGTCCAGGCCGTGCCCGGCGACAGCCCCGGGGCGTCGCTGCCCAGGCGCGGCCTCAGCCAGCCTTCCGGGTCCGTGACGATCGTGACCTTGTCGCCCTGCCCGAGGCTTTCGTCGCAGCCCTTGCGGTCGCCGACCTCGGCCCTGTGCGTCTCCCCCGAAGCGGACCACACGACCGAGCAGGTGCGCCCTTCATTGCCGTGTTTGCGGTAGTACGTGGAGACGTCGGCGACCAGCGCCTCGTGGACGGTGCCGCGCTGCCCCAGGACGTAGTCGTCCAGGGCCGGGCCGGCGAAGAGGACGAAGGAGAAGCCGAGGACCGCCATGCCCGCGCCCGGTCCCGGGCCGCACATGCACCAGGCCGCGATGAGGATGACCACCGTCAGGGCGAACCCGGCGAACAGCAGCAGCATGTCGTCCGGCGGGTTCAGCCACGAGACGGCGGCCAGGAGTGCCGGTGTGAGCAGCATCGTGGCCACCGTGCCCGGCCACCTGGGCCTGCCGCCGCCCCGCCCGGCGGCCGTCGCGCCCGGGTCCGCCGCTCCCCGGGCCCCCGCCCGTCCGCGTATGCCGGTACCCGTATCCGCATCCGCATCCGTCCTGCTGCTCACCACGAGCTCACCACGCCTCGATCTCTTTCTGCTCCGTACGGGGAGCCCCGTTGAAGGACCCCGACGGGCGAGGCTACGCGGTGGTGGCCCCAAACGCCGTACGGACGGTAGTAGTTGACGACCCGACGCATTGCGGGCACAAGCCCTGTCACCGGACAATCCACTCAAAGCAGGGAGGCTCACCCGGCGGGCGTGACGCGGCTCTCGCCGGTGTGGGCGCGACGGATGGGCAGGGGGACGCGACCGTTCCCCCGGCGGGTCACGGGGCTGCCGGGGGCCGGGCGATGTTCAATGCATAAACCACAGGATTCGGCCCATGCGTCTCTGTACG
This sequence comes from Streptomyces aureoversilis, assembly GCF_042657885.1. Taxonomy (NCBI): domain Bacteria; kingdom Bacillati; phylum Actinomycetota; class Actinomycetes; order Kitasatosporales; family Streptomycetaceae; genus Streptomyces; species Streptomyces aureoversilis. The sequence goes on along the minus strand of NZ_JBHSKJ010000001.1, from coordinate 356,275 downwards.
CCCCAGGAGCCTCAGCGCCCGGACCCCCGACCCGCCGGCAGGTGAGTGTGAGCCCCGATCGCAAGAAGACCCCGAAGCCCGGGCACCGCGTCCCTGCGCGCGGTGGCGCGACCGCCACCGACCGGATGCTCCGCACCCTGCTGCGGCGCCGCAAGAAGTCCCTGAACATCGAGGACGTCACGGTCACCGACCGCCCCCAGGTCCGCCGCGCGGTGCTCGCCGCCGCACTCGGCAACATGATGGAGTGGTTCGACTTCGGGGTGTACGCCTATATGGCGGTCACCCTGGGCAGGGTCTTCTTCCCCTCCACCTCGCCCGGCGCCCAGGTCGTCTCCGCCTTCGCCACCTTCGCGGCTGCCTTCCTCGTCCGGCCCCTCGGCGGCCTGGTCTTCGGCCCGCTCGGCGACCGCATCGGACGCCAGCGCGTGCTCGCCGCCACGATGATCATGATGGCGGTGAGCACGTTCGCGGTCGGTTTCCTGCCGGTCTACGCGACGGCCGGCTTCGTCGCCCCCGTCCTGCTCCTCATCTGCCGTCTGGTGCAGGGCTTCTCCACGGGCGGCGAGTACGCCGGAGCCACCACGTACATCGCCGAGTACGCGCCCGACACCCGCCGCGGGTTCCTCGGCAGCTGGCTGGACTTCGGCACGTTCGTCGGCTACGCGCTCGGCTCGGGTCTCGTGACCGTGCTCACCGCGGTCCTGGGCACCGACGGCATGACCGACTGGGGATGGCGCCTGCCCTTCCTCGTCGCCGGGCCCCTCGGACTGATCGGCCTGTACATGCGGATGCGGCTCGAAGAGACCCCCGCCTTCCGCGCGGAGACCGAGGCCGCCCGGGCACGGACGCCGGGCGCCGCCTCCGGAACGACCTCCGAGGAGGAAAAGGTCGAGGAAGACATCGAGCAGGCGCGCCAGTCCGGCCACGGGCGGCTCAAGGAGATCTTCACCAGGCACTGGGAGGCGGTGCTGATCTGCATGGGGCTGGTCGTCGTCTACAACGTCACCAGCTACATGGTCACCTCGTACCTGCCGACCTACATGACCGAGACGCTGAAGAAGGACGCCACCACCGCACAGCTGCTCATCCTCGGCACCATGGTCCTGGTGGCCCTCACCATCACCGTCGTGGGCCGCTCCTCCGACCTGTGGGGGCGCAGGCCCATGTTCATGGCCGGCAGCGCCGCCCTGATCGCCCTCGCCTACCCCTCGATGCTCCTGGTCCGCGCCGGCGGGGCGCTCCTCCCGGCCTTCGGCTGCCTGATCCTCGGACTGCTGCTGGTGTGCTTCGCGGGCACGGCCGCCGCGACCCTGCCGGCGCTCTTCCCGACCCGGCTGCGCTACGGGGCCCTGTCCGTCTCCTACAACATCTCCGTGTCGCTCTTCGGCGGCACCACTCCCCTGGCGGTCTCCGCCCTCCTCGAAACGACCCGCGACGCAATGATCCCCGCGTACTACCTGATGGCGGCGGGCGTGATCGGGCTCGTCTCGGCGTTCTTCCTCCACGAGACGGCGGGCAGGCCGCTGCGCGGCTCGGGGCCGATGGTGGAATCCGCGGAAGAGGCCCGGGTCCTGGTCGCCGGAAGCCGCACCGAGGCCGGCCGCCGCGCCAGGGACATCTGGGTACGCCTCCGCCACCCGGGCCACCGGCACCACGAAGACCGGTGACCGGCCCCGATCTGCCGGCCCGGCCCCGGCCCCGCCCCCGAGGCTGACGACACGCATAGAGTGCACCGATGGATCTCAGTTCAGTGGTCATCGCCGTGGCCGGTGTCGGAGGTACCCTGGGCGGGGCGTTGCTCACCCAGCGCGGCTCCGAACGCGCGAAGCGCCGGGAAATAGAGCTCGTTCGCAGCCATGAGGAGATCCGCGAGAACCGCTCGCTCCGCCGTGCCTGCTACACAGAGCTCAACCGGGACGCCCGGCAGTTCACCACGGCGCTCAACCGCCACCTGCACGTCATGCGGGAACGCGACGTCGAGGACGCCGACAGGGACACGCTGGACGAGGCGAAGAACGCCCACCGGGACCGGTACTCCGAAGCGCAGATGATCGCCCCCGACGACGTCCTCACGCGGGCGCACGCGGTCAACCAAGCCCTGAACGAGGTCTACGGGCAGGTCAAGCGACTCGAACGCCATGAGCCCGGGCCGGGCGAGACGCTGGACTCCGCGGCCCGGGCGCAGCACGCGGTCTGGGAACTGCTCCGGGTCATGAGGACTGCCATGCGGCACGACCTCGGGGTGTCGCCCCGGAGGTAGAGGTGCCCCGGAGCCGGGAGGGCGACTGGGCAGGGCGAGTTCGGCCGTCCGGTGGGTTCGGCTCGGGGAGCCGGACCCACCGGGCACTCGGACACCGTTGCGCCCGCTTTCGTTCAGAGTCGGCGGTACATGAGGTGCAGGCCCACCGGCCCGAGTTCGGGATGCATGAAGGCACCGGGAACGGTCCCGAGGACGGCGAAGTCGAGGCGCTTGTAAAGGTCCACCGCGGCGTGGTTGGACTCGACCACGGCGTTGAACTGCATTCCCGCGTAGCCGCGCTCCTCCGCCCAGTCCACCGCGAACTGGCACAGGGCCCTGCCCACGCCCTTCCCGCGGGAGCCGGCCTCCACCATGAAACTGGCGGTGGACACGTGGGAGCCGGGGCCCGGCCGGTTCGGTCCCATCTTGGCGGTGCCGAGGACGCGTTCGCCCTCGACGGCGACGACGGTCAGCCCGGGCGGCTCCTCGACCCACATGCGGGCGTCCGCCTCGGTCATCTCCGGGTCGTAGACAAAGGTTTTCCGCTCCTGGACGACGTCCCGGATGATTTCCCACACCTGGGGCCAGTCGGACTCTGCGAATTCACGGATGTGCATGTTCATGGCCGTACGCTAGCGGTGGCCGACGTCATGGGCGGGCGCGAGGGAGCGGGGGCGCTCGACGTCCGGCGCAGCCGATGGGCCCGTTGCAGGCGGGCCCATCGGGTTCGGCGCGGCCCGGCTCAGCCGAAGAAGACTGAGGAGACGTCGTTGTCGAAGCCGATCGTGGCAAGGTCGGCGACATCGCCGCCGACGACCTTGGACTTGCCGGTGCAGTTGCGTCCGGACCAGATCTTCAGGCTGCCCTGGGCCTGGAGGGAGGAGGCAACGTTGTCCCGGGCCACGTTCTGGCAGCCCTTGCCGGCCAGGCCCTGCGCGGGGTCGCCGAAGTTGCGGTCGTCGAAGAGGACGACGCTGGTGGCGGGCTTGGCCTGCGAACTTCCGCCGCCGCTGCCACTGCCACTGCCACTACCACTTCCGCTGCCGCTGCCACTCCCCGTGCCCCCGCCCGCGCCGCCGCCGGCCTTCTTGCCGTCGGGGGTGACGCCGAACCAGGTGCCCCCGACCCCCTGGCCCTTGGTGTCGCCGGGCTTGGTGTCCTTGCCGAAGCGGTAGACGGGCCAGCCGCCGACGGTGACCTGGAGGGTGCCGTCGTCCCGCTTGACGGTGCCTACCTTCGACTTGTCGACGCCGTCGAGGAAGACCCTGCCGCCCTGGGCGACGACGACCGGCGGCCAGGTGACCGCGCAGTCGCCGTTGCAGGCGGACTTCGACGGCTTCGCGGTGTCCTTGTCGAAGCGGTAGAGGGTGAAGCCGGCGCCGTTGACCACGACCGGGTCCAGGCTGCCCGCCTTGGACGCGGAGAGCTGCACCCAGCGCTGCGCCTCGGGCTTCGTGGCGGGCTTTCCGGGCTCGTTCGCCCAGTCGCCCGTCATGGGCTGGGCGTTGTTCTTCTTCGCCGTGCCTCCGAGGAAGTTCAGCGCCTGCCCGCCGGACTGGGCGTCGGCGTTCGCGCCCGCCCGGGCGGCGGCACCGGCGGAGGCCGATGTGGCCGGCGCCGAGGAGTCCTTGCCGTCACCGCCTCCTCCGCAGGCGGTGAGCAACAGGGCCCCGGCGGCGGCCGACGTCACGATCGCTGCAGTGCTCTTGCGGAACATAGGAGATCCCCCCAGCCATGGCCCCGGTTCCCTCCCGGGGCCGTCTCCCCCCTGTACGGAGCCCGTTCCGCGAAGACCTCAGCCGGTTACCGTTCCGATACACAACGTGGACGATGTAACAGCGCGATCAGCCGGCGCCCCCTCCGCCCCTGCCCGGTTCCCGGGTCTGCCCGCAGCAGATCCCCTTGGTGTCCGGCGTGCGCGGTGCTTGAGTGACCGCATGGAGATCTTGGTACTGGGCGGGACGGCATGGCTGGGCCGGGAAGTGTCGCGGCAGGCGCTCGAGCGCGGCCACCGGGTGACGTGTCTCGCACGCGGCGAGAGCGGGCAAGTGGCGGACGGGGCGGTGCTGGTGGCCGCGGACCGGCGCGATCCTTCGGCGTACGATCCGCTGCTCGACCGCGAGTGGGACGCGGTCGTCGAGGTGTCGTGGCAGCCCCGCTTCGTCCGCGAGGCACTCCGGGCCCTGGGCGGCAGGGCCGCGCACTGGGCCTACGTGTCCTCGGCCAGCGCCTACGCCTCCCACGGCCTGCCGGGCGCGGACGAGTCCGCGGAGCTGCTGACGCCGACCGACCGGGACGAGGTCGGCCGCGAGCTGTACGGCGAGGCGAAGTCCGCCTGCGAGCAGGCGTCGACGGCCGCAGTGGGCGACCGCCTCCTCATCGCGCGCGCCGGTCTCATCGGCGGCCCGGGCGATCCCAGCGGGCGCTGCGGCTACTGGGTGGCCCGCGCCGCGCGCGATCCCCACGGGCCCATGCTGGTTCCCGACACGCCCGCCATGCCGACGCAGGTGATCGACGTACGGGACCTCGCCGCCTGGCTGCTCGACTCCGCGGAGGCGGGAACCACCGGCACGTACAACGCGGTCGGTCCGGTCCTCCCGTTCGAGGAGTGGATCGAGATGTCCCGCAGCGCGGGCGGGCACACGGGGCCGCTGGTCCGCGCCGACTCGGCGTGGCTGCTCAACAACGGCGTGGCCGAGTACATGGGGCCGGAGTCGCTGCCGATGTGGCTCGTCGAGCCCGGGTGGGAGGGGTGGTCGGACCGGGACGGATCGGCCGCATCCGCCGCCGGGCTGCGCCACCGCCCCCGGGCGGAACTGCTGGCGGACACCCTGGTGTGGGAACGCGAGCAGGGGCTGGACCGGGAACGGCGGGCCGGCCTCAGCGCCGGGCGCGAGCGCGAGCTGCTCGACGCTCTCGACTGAGGCCGCAACCCGGTGGTACGCCACGCGCCTTGAGCCGACCCGGCCCTGATCGCATCGGACGCCCGTCACACCTCACTGTCCACCACTCTTTCGGGTGGACGGTGCCGCCGGCCGGCGTGACGGGTCCATGCCCGGGCAGGGACCGCCGAGTCGTGGTCCGACCCTGCACATCCGCCACCGGAGGTTTGCCATGCCCCTGAGCTTGCGCCGCGCCGTCTCCGCCACGGGCACCCGCGACGACGGCATGGTGCCGGCATGAGCCAGGCCATGATCCCGGACCGCGGCGACCGGGCAGCCGTCCCGTGGCACCGCCGACCGCCGGTGTTCCTGGCCGTCGCCGTCGCCCGGCTGCTCGTCCTGCTGCCGCCCCGCCGCATCCGCCGCGTCCTGACCGCCGTCCGCAACGGGGCGGCGCCGGCCACCGCCGAGCAGGCCCTTGCCGCCCGCCGGGCGGTCACCGCGCTCAGCCCGCGCTGCGCCGGAGAAGGCTGTCTGCAGCGCTCGGTCGCCACCGCGCTGCTGTGCCGGATGCGAGGCGTCTGGCCGGACTGGTGCACCGGGGTGCGCACCAGCCCGTTCCGTGCGCACGCGTGGGTGGAGGTGGACGGCCGGCCGGTCGGCGAAGCCCACCAGGCACCCGGGTACTACCACCGCCTCATGACCGTTCCGGCGCGGGAACCGCGGGCCTGACGGTATGACACCGCGCCAACCCTGTGAGGGCGCAGTGCAGTTGGGCGTGCGCCGGGCGCACACTGCCGCGCACCGAGCGGCCGCCGTTTGTCGGACCACCGGACGGAAAGGACTCGACTCGTCCCTGCACCTGATCACCGAGGGAGAGCCCATGAAGGCCACCGTCCGACGCGTCCTGACCGCCTTCGCCGCCACCGCCCTGATCACCGCCGGATCGGCGGCACTGGCGGCGCCTGCACACGCCGAGATCAACTCCTCCGTACTGGGGGGTGTGGCCGGTGTGAATTCGAACGGCACCTTGGCCGTCTCCCTCCTGGGCCAGGACGTCCTCGTACTCCCGAACCTCGCCGCCCCGATCGTCTGACCCGGAGCGGATCAAGGCCGAGGGCCCGGCCCGGCGGGCCGCTGCCCTACCGCCCCTCGGCGACCGGCCGGTACGTGCTCACCTGCACCCCCGCGCTGCTGGTGACCGTCGAGACCAGTTCCAGCGTGTGCTGCGCGCCGTCCTCGGGGAAGAGCGACTTTCCGCCGCCGAGGAGCACCGGCATGATCATGAGGCGGAGTTCGTCGACGAGGCCCTCGCTCAGGAGGGTGCGCACGAGCGTGGGGCTCCCCATGACCAGCAGATCGCCGCCCTCCTTCCCGCGCAGTTCCCGGATGCGGGCGACGGCCTCGCCACCGGGGATGCGCGTGGTCTTGTCCCAGGTCAGGTCGGCGTCGCTCAGCGTCTCGGAGACCACGTACTTGGGGAGGGCGTTCATCCGGTCGGCGAAGGGGTCCCCGGCGCGCTCGGGCCACGCCGCGGCCATCGTCTGCCAGGTGCGGCGGCCGAACAGCAGCGCCTCGGCGTTGGACAGCGCGTCGTCGAAGGCGCCGCCCACCGTCTCCGGGTCGAAGAACGGGTGCGACCAGCCGCCGTGGGCGAATCCGCCGTCGGTGTCCTCCTCCGGGCCGCCGGGGGCCTGCACGACGCCGTCCAGGCTCATGAACTCACTGACCACGATGCGCACGGGACTTGCTCCTCTTCCTCGCTCCAGGGGGCACGACACGCAGCCGCGGCAGGGCGGCGGTGGCGTTCGGAACGATCGTCGCACCGACCACTGACAACGCCCCGGGCGACAGGCGGACGACGCGCACCACGTCTCCGGCGCGGCCGCCCGCGACCACGTCGATACGAACTCCCGCCTTGGGGTCGGTGAAGGACTCTCCGGGGGCGTGGGCCCGGCTCCTCACGACGCGGACCGGTCCCTCTCCGGTGGGGGTGGCGGAGTCGACCTCGTAGATGAGGACACCGGCCGACGGCGAGTCCTTGTCGTTGCCCTCGGCGCGCCGGGACTCGGCGACGTAGGCCTTCGTCAGGCCTGTGCGCACCACCGCGATCTTGGTGCCTCCGGGCCGTTCGACCGGGGTCAGCCGGACCGTGCGCCGGCCGGGGGCGGCGAGGCAGGCGACCTGGTCGTCCCGCGTCCAGCCGAGCTTCCACGAGTGCCAGCCGAGGTACTGCGGGGCGGTGCCGGCGATGTTGCCCATGACGTCCCAGCCGCCGACGTGGCGGTGGGTCTCGCCGGTGAAGGCGTAGAGGTCGGGCAGGCCGAAGACGTGGCCGGTCTCGTGGGCGGCGACCTTGTGCCCCCAGCGCCACATGTCCTGCCCGAAGGTGACGGCCCATCGGATGCGGATGCCGTCGGCCGTGACGCCGGGGGTGGCGGGGTCGAAGAGGTAGGTCGGGGAGAAGGAGATCGCGGACGCTTCTCTCGCGGGGACGACGTACACCATGTCGTAGCGGGAGAAGTCCGCGTACGGATCGGCGGCCGTGACCGCGTCGCGGAGGTAGCGCTCGTGGGCCTCGAAGGTGAGGCCGCGCTGGAAGCCGTAGGAGGCGGAGGGCGCCGGCATCCGGATCCAGCGGTGCAGCGGCGTGATCTCCAGCCGCGCCCGCCCGTAGGAGGCCTTGCGCAGCCAGTCGGCGGCGGGGGCGAGGTGGGCGGCGTACGGGGCGGTGGGGCCGGTGGCCCGCGCGTCGGGGAAGTCGGCGAACAGGGTCAGGACGCGGTGGGTGCCGGTGGCGTGCCGGAAGCGGGCGGGGTCGGTGTCGTGGCCCTCGTCCGTCCATCCCGTCGTGCCCTTGAGCGCACAGGCGCGCGCGGACGGGGGCCGGGCGGGTGACGCCCAGGCCGTCGCGGGGACCGCCAGGCAGCCGGCGAGGACCGCCGCGATCAGGGGTGAGGTGCGCATGTCCGCCCTCCTTCTCGCGCCGGCCTCCCGCGCGCGGTCATGAGTCCTTGTCGCTGCTGCCCTTCGCCCACAGGGAGCGCACGTGGCCGAGGTGCCGTGCCATGCACTGCTCGGCGCCCTCGGCGTCGCCGGCCAGCATCAGGTCGAGCAGTTCGAGGTGCTCCTCGGCGGAGGGGATGAGTTCGCCGCGCCGGTCGAGCGCGGTCAGCCCGTACAGGCGCGAGCGCTTGCGCAGGTCGCCGACGGTCTCGACGAGACGTTCGTTGCCGGACAGGGCCAGCAGGGTGAGGTGGAACTGCCGGTCGGCCTCCAGGTAGCCGATGAGGTCGTGGTCGCGGGCGGCGCGCACGATCTCCTCGGCGACCGGGCGGAGGGCTTCGAGGTCCTCGCGGGCGGCGGTGCGCGTGACGCGGCCGGTCGTGGGGACCTCGATGAGCGTACGGATCTCGGTGTACTGGTCCAGGTCGCGCTCGTTGACCTCGGTCACCCGGAACCCCTTGTTGCGGACCGGCTCGACCAGGCCCTCGCGGGCGAGGTCGAGCATGGCCTCGCGCACCGGAGTCGCGGAGATGCCGAAGTCCTCCGCGAGCTGCGGCGCGGAGTAGACCTCGCCGGGGTGGAGTTCGCCGGAGATGAGCGCGGCCCGCAAGGCATGGGCGACCTGGTCGCGCAGCCGCTCGGTGGCGGTGATGAGAGTGCGCTGCTTGAGGTGGCCCATGATCCCGTGTCCCTTCGTCGCCGGTGCGGCGGCCGAGGTCCGGCAGCCGCGTCCGCGGTACGTGCGCAGCCGCGCTCCCCGGCTGGTCCGTACCTGGACGGACCAACGAGCGTACAATGTCACATCTTTCTCAGGGAGCGAGGGTGTAGGTCCGGCTGGAGGTGTAGAAGTCCAGGGCCGCGCGCCCCTGCTCGCGCGGGCCGTGCCCGGAGGCCTTGGTGCCGCCGAACGGCAGGTGGAAGTCGACGCCGGTGGAAGGGGCGTTGACGCGGATCATGCCCGTGTCGAGGTCGTCGAGACCGTGCAGTGCCGCCTCGAGCCCGCCGGTGTGGACCGAGGTGACCAGGCCGTACGGAACGGAGTTGCTGATCCGTACGGCGTGCGCCAGGTCGTCCGCGGGCAGCAGGGCGGCGACGGGGGCGAAGACCTCCTCGGTGAGCAGCCGGTGACCGGCCGGGACCTTTTCGGCCACGGTGGGCGCCGCGTACCAGCCGGGGCCCTCCGGAGCGGTGCCGGCGGCCAGGACGGAGGCGCCGGAGAGGGCCTGGTCGAAGCGGCCCCGGGCCCGGGCCGAGATGAGGGGGCCGCACACGGTGGCCGGGTCGGCCGGGTCGCCCACGGGCAGGGCGCGCAGGGCTTCGGCGAGGGCCTCGCGCAGGGGGTCGAGGGCCGCGCCGACGGCGATCACCCGGCTGGTCGCGGTGCACTTCTGCCCGGCGTATCCGGCAATGGCCGCGGCGATGTGGGCCGCTGCCCGCCCGATGTCGGCGTCGGGCAGGACGATCGCCGCGTTGAGCCCGCCCGTCTCGGCCTGGACCGGGATGCCCCGGGCGGTGGCGGCGCGGGTGACCACGCCGCCGACGGCGGTGGAGCCGGTGAAGGAGACGGCGTCGGCGGTCGCGAGGACGGCGTTCCCCTCGGTCGCACCGCCGGGCACGACCGTGAACACCGCGGCGGGCAGCGCCTGCTGGACGAGTTCGGCGAGGCGCAGGGCGCACGCCGTGGCTTCGGGCGCGGGCTTGAGGACGACCGTGTTGCCCGCGGCGAGTGCGGGAGCGGCCTTCCAGGAGGGGATGGCGAAGGGGAAATTCCAGGGCGTGATGAGGCCGGCGACGCCGTGCGGACGGCGCCGGGTCAGCAGCAGGCCGGGACCGCCGGCCGTCTCGTGGACGGCGCCGGTGGGCTCGTAGGGGGCCTGGGCGTAGTACCGCCAGATCGCGGCCGTGCGGGCCACCTCGGCCCGCGCCTCGGCCAGGGGCTTGCCCGCCTCGCGCACGGCGAGGGCGGCGAGTTCGCCGGCCGCGGCCTCGACCGCCGCGGCGACGGCGGAGAGCGCGGAGGAGCGGGCGGCGGCACCGGCCCGCAGCCAGCCGGGCTGGGCGGCACGGGCCTGCTCGACGGCCTCGGCGGCGCCGGAGGCACCGGACGCGGGCACGTCGCAGACGACGTCGGACGGGTCGGCCGGGTTGTGCGAGGCGAAGGAGGTCGGGGCGGCGGTCACAGGAGGAAACCTCCGGGGAAGGGGTCGTCCGGGTCGAGGAAGTACTGGGCGGTGCCGGTGATCCAGGCGCGCCCGGTGATGGCGGGCACGACCGCCGGCACTCCGCCGACCTGCGTCTCCCCCACCAGGCGGCCGGTGAACCGCGTGCCGATGAAGGACTCGTTGACGAAGTCGCTGTCGAGCGGGAGCGCGCCGCGGGCGTGCAGCTGCGCCATCCGGGCGGAGGTGCCCGTGCCGCAGGGGGAACGGTCGAACCAGCCGGGGTGGATGGCCATGGCGTGCCAGGAGTGGCGGGCGTCCGAGCCGGGGGCCGCGAGGTAGACGTGCTTGAGGCCGTTGATCTCGGGGTGTTCGGGGTGCACGGGCCGGTCCGGCGAGGCGTTGATCGCCTCCATGACGGCGAGCCCGGCGGCGAGCAGGTCGTCCTTGCGGGCCCGGTCGAAGGGCAGCCCCAGGGCGTCGAGTTCGACGAAGGCGTAGAAGTTGCCGCCGAAGGCGAGGTCGTAGGTGACCGTCCCGTAGCCGGGGACGTCGGCCTTGCGGTCGAGACCCACGCTGAAGGAGGGCACGTTGACGAGCGTGACGGACTTGGCCGCTCCGTCCTCGACCTCCACGTCGACGGTGATCAGTCCGGACGGGGTGTCGAGGCGCACGGTCGTCACCGGTTCGCTGACCGGCACCATGCCCGTCTCGACGAGCACGGTCGCGACCCCGATGGTGCCGTGCCCGCACATCGGCAGCACCCCGGAGACCTCGATGTAGAGGACCCCGTAGTCGGCGTCGGGCCGGGTGGGGGGCTGCAGGATCGCACCGCTCATCGAGGCGTGGCCGCGCGGCTCGTACATCAGGAGCGTGCGCAGGTGGTCCATGTGCTCGATGAAGTGGAGCCGGCGCTCGGCCATGGTGGCGCCGGGGATCACGCCGACGCCACCGGTGATGACGCGCGTGGGCATGCCCTCGGTGTGCGAGTCGACGGCATGGAAGACATGACGGGTACGCACGGATGTCCTTTCCCTTCGGCAGGGGGAAACAGCAGGAAGGAGAGCCCGGAGGCCGTCGGCGGTCAGTGGTGCCCGTCGGCGACGGCCTTCTCCGTGGCGGCGCGCACCGCGGCCTCGGTCTCGCCCGTGAGCGGGAGGCGCGGCGGGCGGGTGGGGCCGCCGTGGTGGCCGGTGATGTCCATGGAGAGCTTGATGGCCTGCACGAACTCGGTCTTGGAGTCCCAGCGCAGGAGCGGGTGCAGCGAGCGGTAGAGGGGCAGTGCCGTCTGGAGGTCCCCGGCGACGGCGGCGCGGTAGAGCGCGGCGCAGGTGGTGGGGAAGGCGTTGGGGTATCCGGCGATCCAGCCGACGGCGCCGGCGGCGGCCAGTTCGAGGAGGACGTCGTCCGCGCCGATCAGCAGGTCGAGCTCGGGGGCGAGTTCGGCGATCTCGTAGGCGCGCCGGACGTCGCCGGTGAACTCCTTGACGGCCACGATGGTGCCGTCGGCGTGCAGCCGGGCCAGCAGGGCCGGGGTCAGGTCGACCTTCGTGTCGATGGGGTTGTTGTAGGCGACGACCGGTATCCCGGCCGCGGCGACCTCCGTGTAGTGGGCGCGGACGGCCTCTTCGCCGGCGCGGTAGGCGTTCGGCGGCAGCAGCAGGACGGAGCCGCAGCCCGCCTCGGCGGCCTGCTCGGCCCATTGGCGCGCCTCGGCGCTGCCGTACGCGGCGACGCCGGGCATCACCCGCGCCCCGTCCCCGGCCGCCTCGACGGCGGTGCGCACGACGCGGGCGCGCTCCTGCGGGGTGAGGGTCTGGTATTCGCCGAGGGATCCGTTGGGCACGACGCCGTCGCACCCGTTCTCGATGAGCCTGCGGACGTGTTCGGCGTAGGCGTCGTAGTCGACGGAGAGGTCCGGGCGCAGCGGGAGGGCGGTGGCGACCATGATGCCGCGCCAGGGGCGGTCGGGGGTCCAGGTGGAGGCGGTCATACCGGTAACCCTTCTATGGCGTTCTATGACGTGGGACGAGTGCGAGCGCGGGTGGCTCGGTGGTGCGGTGGTTCAGCCGTCTCCGGGTTCCCCGGCTCCGGCGGCGAGGGAGCCCAGCGGTACGGGCACGGCGAGCGGCCTGCGCTCGGCGGACGGCGGTACGGTCCCCTGCGCCGTACCGGGCGCCGCGAGGCAGGCCACGGCCGCGCCGCACATCCGGCCCTGGCACCAGCCCATGCCGGCCCGGGTGAGGAGCTTGACGGTACGGGCGTCCCTGGCGCCGAATTCGGTGACGGCTTCGCGGATGCTTCCGGCGGTCACCTCCTCGCAGCGGCAGACGTCGGTGTCGTCGTCGAGCCATGCGGTCCAGCCGGGGCCGGGTGCGTGGGCCGCGGCCATGGCATCGGCGAAGGCGCGCATGCGGTCGCGGCGCCGGGCCAGGTCCCGTACGCGCCGGCTCCGGGTGAGCGCGGGGAGCGCCCGCAGCCGGGCGGCCACCGCGATGCCCGCCAGCTCGCCCTCGACGCGGGCGAGTTGCCAGCCGCCGGTCCCGCCGGCCTCCCCCGCGGCCCACAGGCCGGGCACCGAGGTCTCCTGCAGGCCGTCCAGGACGAGGGCGTGCGTGCCGTCGGGCGTACGGCGGGTCGCACAGCCGGGGCCGGTGGCCAGTTCGGTCTGGGGTGCGAGCCCGTGGCCCACGGCCAGGGCGTCGCAGGCGATGCGGCGACCAGTGCCGGGCACGGGGCGCCAGTCGCGGTCGAGCCGGGAGACGGTGACGGCCTCGACGCGGTCCGTGCCGTGCACCTCGGTGACCGCGCTGCGGGTGTGCAGCGGGATGCGGTGGCGCAGGAGTGCCGTGCCGTGGACGGCGGCTTCGAGGAGCTTGTGGGGGTTGGCCGCCAGGGCGCCCGGCCGGCGGGCGTAGCCGAGGTAGCCGGACGCCTCGGCCACCGCGGGAACGCGGGCGCCGGCGGCGGCGAGCGAGGAGGCGACGGCGAGCAGGAGCGGACCGCTGCCCGCGACGACGATCCGCTGCCCGGGCAGGACGAGCCCGGACTTCAGCATGGCCTGGGCGCCACCGGCCCCGACGACGCCGGGCAGCGTCCACCCGGGGAAGGGCAGCTGCCGCTCGCAGGCGCCCGTGGCGAAGAGCACGGCGCGGGCGTGCAGGCGCACGGGGCGCTCGCGCTCGCCGCTGAAGCCCGCTCGGGTGCGGCCTTCGCGGCTTCTGCCGGTGCCACTGCTGCGGGCATCCGAAACGTCGTCGCTCCCGCTGCCGGAGGCCGCACCGCCCTCGCATCCCGCGTTCGCGCCGGCCTCCTCGCCCACGAGCGCGTGCACGCTCCACACTTCCTCGTCCTGCCGCGTGACGGCCCACACGTGGTGCCCGGCCAAGTGCGCGGCGCCGCTCACCTCGAAGCGCCCGCGCAGCTCGGTGAAGGCGGCCCAGTCGTGGTGCAGGGCCTGCGGGCGCGCGGCGCCCAGGCCCGGGGCGGGGTGGCGGAAGTACTGGCCGCCTGTCCGTGCGGCGGCGTCCAGGACGGCGACGGACAGGCCGAGCCGGGCAGCGGTGGCCGCTCCGGCGAGGCCGGCGGGGCCCGCGCCGATCACGGCGAGGTCGTACGGTTCAGACGGCGAGCCCGGCACGGCCGTGTCCTTCCTGGGTGGTGACGGCGTCCCCCGGCCGGGCGGGCACCAGGCAGGCCCGGCGGTTGGGCTCGCCGTTGACGGTGGCGAGGCAGTCGTAGCACTGCCCGATGCCGCAGAAGGCCCCGCGCGGGCGGCCGCCGTACCGGGTGGTGCGCCAGGCGAGGATGCCCGCCGCCCACAGGGCGGCGGCCACGGACTGGCCGGGCAGGGCGGTGACCGTACGGCCGTCGAAGGTGATCTCGAAGGGCGGGTCGGGCTCCGCCCTGACCAGGTCGGCGGGGGTACGGGCCACGTGCGGGCCTCCTCTCGGGACGGTGCGGGGCAACGGGTGGACGCGGGGCGGGGGTTCGGGCGGCGGAGGTTCGGCAGTGAGGGTTCGGCGGTGGGGGTTCAGGCGGCCGGGGCGAAGCGGCCGGGGTGGAACGGGCCGAGGTCGAGCGGGGGTTCGCCGCCCGTCAGCTGCCGGGCGACGGCCAGGCCGGTGGCGGGGGCGAGCCCGATCCCCGCGCCTTCGTGGCCGCAGGCGTGCAGCAGCCCGGGGACGTGCGGGTCGGGTCCTATGGCGGGCAGGTGGTCGGGCAGGTACGGGCGGAATCCGGCGTACGTGCGGATGGCCCGCACCCCGGCCAGCACCGGGAACAGGGCCGTGGCCTGGGCGGCGAGGCGCCGGAGCACCTCCACCGACAGGGTGCGGTCGAAGCCGACCCGTTCGCGGCTGGCGCCGATCAGGACCGGGCCCGCCGGGGTGCCCTCCACCACGGCGGAGGTCTGCAGCGCCGCCGAGCCGCTGGCCACGTCGGCGACGTAGTCGGCCGCGTAGACCTTGTGCCGCACCACGCGCGGCAGCGGTTCGGTGACGAGCACGAAGCCCCGGCGGGGCAGTACGGGCAGGTGCCCGCCGGCCAGCCGGGCCACCTCGCCGCCCCAGGTGCCGGCGGCGTTGACGACGAAAGGCGCGTGCAGCTCGCCGGCCGCCGTGCGCACACCCCGCACCCGGCCGTCCGTACCGGTGAGGACGGCTGTGACCTCCTCTCCGGTACGCACCCTTGCGCCGGAGGCGCGCAGCAGGTGGGCAGCGGCGAGGGCGGGCTGGACCTGGGCGTCCTGCGGGTAACGGAAGCCGCCGCCGAGGCCGGGGGCCAGGTGCGGCTCCACGTCGTGCAGCCGGTCGGCCGGGATCTCCTCGGCCGTGACGCCCGCCCCGGCCTGCGCGGCGGCGAACTTCCGCAGCGCAGCCATGGCGGAGGCGTCGGAGGCGACGACGAGGCCGCCCTTGGCCTCGTACTCGATCCGGGCCGGGAGCTCCCGGGCCAGCTCGCGCCACAACCGCGTGGAGAGCAGGGCCAGTTCGAGCTCCGGTCCGGGTTCCTTGTCGGAGACCAGGAGGTTTCCCTCTCCGGCGCCCGTGGTCCCGCCGGCGACGGGGCCACGGTCGACCACGGTGACGGAGAGGCCGCTGCGGGCGGCGTAGTAGGCGCAGGCGGCGCCGACCACACCCGCTCCGACGACGATGACGTCCGAGGAGGAGTTGCTCATGAGCACGTCAGTAATATTTCACATTGCACTGCGTGCTGCCAAGAGCCGGTCCGTACCTTGTGGTTGACGGTTCCCCGATCCCCCCGGGAGTTCGTCTATCCCTCGAGGAGTTCTCCCATCCACGTCTCGACAGCGTCGGGCGTACGGGGCAGCGCGTGCGACATCAGCCGGGCCCCGTCGGCGGTGATGACCAGGTCGTCCTCGATCCGCACGCCGATGCCGCGCAGTTCGGCCGGAAGCGTCTCGTCGTCGGGCTGGAGGTAGAGCCCGGGCTCGACGGTGAGGACCTGCCCCTCCTCCAGGACGCCGTCGAGGTAGGCGTCCGCCCGCGCCTGGGCGCAGTCGTGGACGTCCAGGCCGAGCATGTGGCCGCTGCTGCACAGGGTGTACCGGCGGTGGAAGTCGCCTTCGGCGCTCTTGAGCACGCCCCACTCGGCGAGCCCCTCGGCGATGACCCGCATGCCGGCCCGATGGAAGTCGCGGAAGCTCGCCCCCGGCTTGAGGGCGGCCATGCCCGCGTCCTGGGCGGCGAGGACGAGTTCGTAGACCTGCCGCTGGACGGGTGTGAAGCGTCCGGACAGCGGCAGGGTGCGGGTGATGTCGGAGGTGTAGAGGGTGTCGGTCTCCACGCCCGCATCCAGCAGGAGGAGTTCGCGGGGGTCGAGCCGGCCGTCGTTGCGTATCCAGTGCAGGACGCACGCGTGCGCGCCGGAGGCCGCGATGGTCTCGTAGCCGGGGCCGTTGCCCTCGGCGCGGGCGCGCAGGCCGAAGACGCCCTCGATCCACCGCTCGCCGCGCGGGTGGGCGAGGGCGCGGGGCAGCGCCCGCACGACGTCCTCGAAGCCGGCGGCGGTGTGGTCCACGGCCAGCTGCAGCTGGCCGATCTCCCACGCATCCTTGACCAGGCGCAGTTCGCTCAGGGCGGCGGCGAGTTCGTCGTCGCCGGAGGCGTCGCGGCCCGGTGGCAGCCGGTCGTACTCCTCCCGGTGCACGCAGCGGATGCCGGTCATGCGCTCGGCCTCGGCGAGGTCGGGGCGGCGGCCGACCCAGAACTCGCCGTAGCGCCGGTCGCGGTAGAACTCCGCGCCGGCGCGCGGCGACCGCGGCCGCACGTACAGCACCGCCTCGTGCCGGTGCGGGCCGTCGGGCTCCAGAACCAGCACGTGACCGGCCTGGTCCTCGCCGGTCAGTCCGGTCAGCCAGGCGTAGGCGCTGTGCGGACGGAAGCGGTAGTCGCAGTCGTTGGAGCGGACCTTGAACTCGCCCGCGGGCACGATGAGCCGCTCGCCGGGAAAGCGTGCCGACAGCTTCGCGCGGCGCGCAGCGGCGAGGTCCGCCACGGGCAGCCGGATGTCGGCGGGCAGCGGCGTCGCCGCCCAGCCGTTCGTCATGAACGCCTCGAACTCGGCCGAAACCGGCAGGTCATGACTGACCGTACGGATCGCGGCAACTGCGGGTTCCTGCACGGGACTCCCCCTTGGACACAGGTGGGTAACGGAGCGACTGACGCCTTGTCAGTGCAATTTCACATTACTATGTTACGGGTCACATTTCAGCCGTCGGGCTGTTCGACTGTTCACGGAGTGACCACTGATGAACAAGCGCACGTGTACTGCCATGGCCGCCGTGCTGGCGGCCTCCCTCGCCCTGGGGACGGCCGGGTGTTCCGGCGGAAAGCGGTCGGCCGGCGGCAAGGACGGCGGGAAGAACCCCGCCACCGCCCACGAGGGCAAGGCGATCGGGGGCACCCCGCAGAAGGGCGGCACGCTGACGGTGCTGTCCAACCAGGACTTCACCCACCTCGACCCGGCCCGCAACTGGGTCATGAACGACATGGACTTCGGCACCCGGCTGCTCTACCGCACCCTGGTCACCTACAAGGCCGCGCCCGGAGCGCAGGGCGGCGGGCTGGTCCCCGACCTCGCCACCGACCTGGGCACGCCGTCCGCCGACGCCAGGACCTGGACGTTCCACCTCAAGCCGGGCGTGAAGTACGAGGACGGCTCGCCCGTCACCGCGCAGGACGTCAAGTACAACGTCGAGCGGTCCTTCTCCCCCGACCTGCCCGGCGGCGCCGACTACGCCGCCCGCTACCTCGTGGGCGCCGAGGGCTACCGGGGCCCCGCCCGGGGCGAGCACCTCGACTCCGTCAAGACGCCGGACGACCGCACCATCGTCTTCGAACTGCGCAAGCCCTTCGCCGAGTTCCCCAACGCCACGGTCATGCCCACCTTCGCTCCCGTACCGCAGGCGCGGGACAAGGGCCCGCAGTACGACAACCGGCCGTTCTCCTCGGGCCCGTACAAAGTCGACTCCTACGCGCGCGGCAAGAAGCTCGTCCTCGTCCGCAACGAGCACTGGGACCCCGCGACGGACGAAGTCCGCAAGGCGTACCCGGACAAGCTGGTCGTCATGATGGGCCTGAAGCCCAACCAGATCGACGACCGGCTGATAGCGAGCCAGGGCGCCGACGCCTCCGCCGTCTCCTGGGGCGCCCTGCGGCCGGAGAGCGCCGCGAAGGTCCTGCCCGACGCCGGGGTGCGGGAGCGGCTGCTCGCCGAGTCCACCAACTGCACCGACATGGTCCAGATGCACACCGGCCGGGCGCCCTTCGACGACGCCAAGGTCCGGCAGGCCGTGCAGTACGCCCTCGACCGGGACGCCGTCCTCACCTCCTCCGGCGGCCCCGCCTTCAACGACCCGTCCACCGCCTACATGCCGGCGTCCCTCTTCGGCGGCAAGCAGCCCGACACCCTGAAGATCCCCGCGACGGGCGACACGGAGAAGGCCAGGCAACTGCTGAAGGAGGCCGGCAGGCCCGACGGCTTCTCTACGAAGATCACCGCGTCGGTCGGCGACAAGGGCCGGGCCGAGGCCGTCCAGCAGGCCCTGGGCCGGGCCGGCATCAAGGTCACCATCGAGACCGTGGACCCGTCCGCGTTCTACGCCACCATCGGCGACACCGGGAACCGCACCGACATGGTCTACACCGGCTGGTGCCCCGACTACCCCTCCGGCTCCACCTTCCTGCCCTTCGTCTTCGACGGCCGCTTCATCAAGGAGAAGGGCAACTCCGGCAACCACTCCCTCTTCCGCGACGAGGCGACGATGAAGCGGATGGACGCGATCGCCGCCATGACGGACGCCAAGGAGGCCGCCGGGGCCTGGCAGCAGCTCGACGGGCAGATCCTCGCCCAGGCGCCGGCCGTCCCGGTGCTCGTCCGGCGGTGGCCGCTGGTCCTGGGCACCAACGTCGCGGGCGCGTACGGGCACACCTCCTTCGGCGGCCAGATCGACTACGCCACGGTCGGTCTCAAGGACCCCGCCAAGAGCCGGGACTGAGTCGCGCCGTGACCACCACCGCGAACACCACCCCACCCGCCCCGGCGGCCGTCCCCGCGGGCAGCGGACCCTGGCAGCTCGCCCGCGCCGAACTGCGCCGCCGCACCGCCGTCAAGGTCTCCCTCGCCGTCGTCGCGCTCTTCCTGCTGATGGCGGCGGGCGCCCCGCTGCTGAGCTCGCTCGCCGGCTGGTCGCCCGAGGAGTTCGACAAGACCGCCGTCGACCCCTACCTCGGCGGCCGCCCACTCGGCCCGCTGGGCGGCATCTCCGCCGACCACTGGCTCGGCGTCGAACCCGTCACCGGCCGCGACCTGTTCGCCCGGGTCGTGCACGGCGCCCAGGTGTCACTGCTGATCGCCCTCACCGCCACCGCGATCGTCGTGCTCGCCGGGACGGCGGCCGGCATCACGGCGGGCTACTTCGGCGGCCGCACCGACGCCGTCCTCTCCCGCCTCATGGACCTCACGATGTCCTTTCCCTCCCTCATCTTCATGATCGCGATGATGTCGGTGGCCAAGGACGTCAACCGCATCCTGCTGATGACGGCCGTCATCGGCCTGTTCGGCTGGCCCGGCGTCGCCCGCGTCGTACGCGGCCAGACCCTCTCGCTCCGGCATCGCGAGTACGTCGACGCCGCCCGCGTCGGCGGCTCCGGGCCCTGGCGCATCCTCACCCGCGACATCCTCCCCGGCGTCGCCGGGCCCGTCATCGCCTACACCACCCTCATCGTCCCCGGCATGATCGCCACCGAGGCGGCCCTGAGCTACCTGGGCGTCGGCGTCCGCCCGCCCACCCCCTCCTGGGGCCAGATGATCGCCGAGAGCGTCGCCTTCTACGACACGGACCCCATGTACTTCGTCATCCCGAGCACCTGCCTGTTCCTGACCGTCCTCGCCTTCACCCTGCTCGGCGACGCGCTGCGCGACGTCCTCGACCCGAGGAGCGGCCGCACATGACCCTCTACCTCGGCCGCCGCCTGCTCGCCGTCGCCGGCGTGCTCGTCGCCATCGCCGCCGTCACCTTCACCGTCTTCTACGTGCTGCCCTCCGACCCCGCGGCCGCCGCCTGCGGCAAGTCCTGCAGCACCGACCGCCTGGAGGCCATCCGCGCCCACATGGGCCTGGACCGGCCGCTGTGGCGGCAGTTCGCGGACTTCGTCACCGGCATCTTCACCGGCCGCACCATGGGCAGCGGCCAGTACGCCCTGCACTGCGGCTTCCCCTGCCTCGGCTACTCCTACGAGAACTCCGAGGCGGTCTGGGACCTGCTGACGGACCGCCTGCCGGTCTCCGCCTCCCTGGCGCTGGGCGCGGCCGTGCTGTGGCTGGCGCTCGGCCTGAGCGCCGGCGTCACCGCGGCCCTGCGCAAGGACACCCTCACCGACCGCGCCCTGATGGTCGGCGCCGTAGCCGCGGCCTCGCTGCCCGTCTACTTCACCTCGATGATGCTGATCTACGGCCTGATCCGGACGGCCGGGCTGCTGCCGTACCCGCAGTACGTGCCCCTCGGCGACGACCCCCTGCGCTGGGCGTCCAACCTGCTCCTGCCCTGGCTGGCGCTGGCCGTGCTGTACGCCGCCATGTACGCCCGCCAGAGCCGCAGTTCGATGATCGAGACGATGGCGGAGCCGTACATCCGCACCGCCCGCGCCAAGGGCCTGCCGCACCGCACCGTCGTCGTCAAGCACGGGCTGCGGGCCGGCATGACGCCGATCCTCACCCTCTTCGGCATGGACCTGGGCGGGCTGCTCGCCGGCGCCGTCATCACCGAGTCGATCTTCGGGCTGCCGGGGATCGGGCGGCTCTTCTACGGCGCGCTGTCCACCGGCGACCAGCCGGTCATCCTCGGCGTCACGCTGATGGCGGCCGCCTTCATCGTCGTCGCCAACCTGGTCGTCGACCTGCTCTACGCCGTCGTCGACCCGCGAGTGAGGTACTGATGGCCGTACCGGCCGTTTCACAGGAACAGCCCCTGCTGTCCGTCACGGACCTGACCGTCACCTTCCCCACCCGGCACGGGGACGTACGGGCCGTGGACTCCCTGAGCTTCGCGGTGCGCCGCGGGCAGACGCTCGGCATCGTCGGCGAGTCCGGCTCCGGCAAGTCCGTCACCTCCCTGGCGGTGATGGGGCTGCACACCGGCGCCCGGGTCACCGGCTCCATCGCCCTCGACGGCCGCGAGCTGACCGGCCTGCCCGAGCGCGAGCTGAACCGGCTGCGCGGCCGCCGCATCGCGATGATCTTCCAGGACCCGCTCTCCAGCCTCCACCCCTACTACACGGTCGGCGAGCAGATCGCCGAACACCACCGGGTCCACTTCGGCTCCCGCAGGGCGGCGGCCCGCAGACGGGCCGTCGAGATGCTCGCGGAGGTCGGCATCCCCGAGCCCGCGCGGCGGGCCGGCGAACACCCGCACCAGTTCTCCGGTGGCATGCGCCAGCGCGTGATGATCGCCATGGCCCTCGCCTGCGAGCCCGACCTGCTCATCGCCGACGAGCCGACCACCGCCCTCGACGTCACCGTCCAGGCACAGATCCTGGAGCTGATCGCCCGCCTGCAGGAACAGCGCGGACTCGCCGTCGTCATGATCACGCACGACCTCGGCGTCGTCGCCCGCGTCGCCCGCGAGGTGCTCGTGATGTACGGCGGCCGGGCGGCCGAACAGGCCCCGGTCGACACGCTGTTCACCGACCCCGGCCATCCCTACACCCGCGGGCTGCTCGACTCGCTCCCCCGTCTCGACGACGCCGACGACGCACCCCTGCGCGCCATCCCCGGCAGCCCGCCCTCACTGCTGGACCCGGCCCCGGGCTGCGCCTTCGCCCCGCGCTGCCCGCGCGCGGCCGCAGCGGCACCGGCCGAGCGCGAGCGCTGCGCCGCCACCCGGCCCGGACTCCGGCCTTCCAGGGGGCACCTGGTCTCCTGCCACCTGTCCCTGCACACCGCCTCCCACGTGCCGGGAGGCACCCGATGACCGCCGGAACCGCACCCCTGCTGTCCGTACGGGACGTGACCATGGCCTTCCCCGGCAAGCGGGGCCGCGCGGCGCCCGTCCGGGCCGTCGACGGCGTCTCCTTCGACCTGGCGGCGGGCGAGACCCTGGGCCTGGTGGGCGAGTCCGGCTGCGGCAAGTCCACCACCGGCCGCATGATCGTACGGCTCCTGGAGCCGACCGCGGGGTCGATCACCTACGACGGCCGCGACATCAGCCGGCTCGGCAGGCGCGAGCTCAAGCCGCTGCGCAAGGACCTGCAGATGGTCTTCCAGGACCCGCACTCCTCCCTCAACCCGCGCCAGACCGTGGCCCGCATCATCGCCGACCCGCTGCTGGTCCAGGGCATGCCGGCCGCCGGGGCGCGCGAGCGGGCGGCGGAGCTGATGGAGCTGGTCGGGCTCATCCCCGAGCACATCGACCGCTATCCGCACGAGTTCTCCGGCGGGCAGGCGCAGCGCATCGGCATCGCCCGCGCGCTGGCCACCGGTCCGCGCCTGATCGTCGCCGACGAACCGGTCTCGGCCCTGGACGTCTCCGTGCAGGCCCAGATCGTCAATCTGATGGAGCGGCTCCAGCGTGAACTCGGGCTCGCCTACCTCTTCATCGCCCACGACCTGTCGGTGGTGAAGCGGGTGTGCGACCGGGTGGCCGTGATGTATCTGGGGCGGATCGTCGAAGTCGGCGCCAAGGAGCGCGTGTACGCGGCCCCGGCCCACCCGTACACGCAGGCCCTGCTCTCGGCCGTGCCGCTGCCGGACCCGGCCGCCGAGCGGACGCGCGAGCGGATCACGCTGCTCGGCGACCCCCCGAGCCCGGCGGCTCCCCCGCCCGGCTGCACGTTCCACCCGCGCTGCCCGAGGGCGCAGGAGATCTGCCGGACCGAGGCGCCGCTGCTGCGGGTCGCCGTGCCGGGCGAACCACGCGAAGTGGCCTGCCACTTCGCCCTCGCGGACAACCCGTAGCGCCTGAGGGGTTGTCAGTACCATTTCACATTACTACGTTACGCATGACATGGCGCAGCAGCGGCCCCCCACGTGCCGCCTGTCAGACGGCAGTTGAACCACCCCCTGCGCCACGGCTTTCGCTGTTCTCGCTTTTCTCGCTGTTTCCGCTTTGCCGCGCGCATGACCTCGCTTGACGTGCACGCGGCAACCCACACCTCCCACACAGGAGTCATCGGTGTCCCACTCCAGATCGCTGCGCAGATCCCTGCACGCATCCCTGCTCACCACCGCCATAGCCACGGCGCTCTGCGCCACCGCCGTCCAGCCCGTTCACGCGGACTCCCCCTCGCCCGCGCCCAGGCCGTCCTCCGCCGCGTCCACCCCGGCGCCGACGGCGGGCGTGCGGCAGGACACCCCCACGCCCAACCCCTTCGACGAGGTCACCCGGCTGGCGAATGCGCCCGAGCCGACCCGCGTCTCTCCCACCGCCCCCGGCAGCCTCAAGGACGGCCGCGTCCCCGGCGCTCTCACCGCCAAGCCGAAGCCCACGGCCGTACCGCCCCGCGCCACCCTCGGCGGCACCGCCGTGCCGTGCACGCTCGACGGCATCACCCGCCTCGCCCCCGAGCAGTTCGCCGACTTCCTCGCCGACCGGGCCGTCACCGCCGACGGCTGCCTGCGCACGCTCATCTGGACCTGGGACCAGCGGCTGGTCCCGGTCATGTCCAGGCCGCACGTCCAAGCGGTCTCCCGCCGGATCGAGAGCCTGGCCGCGGCGCACGACGGCAAGAACAACAGCCACCTGCTGGAGATGTTCACCTACCTCCACGCCGTCGCGTACCACGACTTCTCCCGCAGCGAGATCGACCTCACCGACGCGCCGACCGTGGAGGCGATGCGCCGCGCGGTGTCCGCCTTCGGCACCGCCTCGCGCACCTTCGACGTGACCCGCACCAACGCCGAGACCCTGCGCGAGGCCCTCTACGCGGCCGGTTCCCCGGGTCTGCGCCACCACCAGCTGCCGCTCGTCCAGCGCGTCCTGGCCACGATGGACGCCGCGCACTCCGCCACCAACAAGGACACCTCCTGGGCCGGTGCCGCGCTCGCCGCGCTCTCGCTCAACTACCTGGGCGTCTACCCGGGCAACCACGACACCGCCTTCCACGCCGCCGTCACGGCCGACGCCTCCTACCGCGCGGCCTTCAAGGCCTTCGCCGGCTACACCCACCTCAAGGGCACGGCCAACGCCTGGGTGGTGCGCGACGCCGTCGGGGAGTACGGGCGGATGGGCCAGATCGACGCGCTCAGGAGCCGGATCACCTCCGACCTCGGCGGGCTGCTGGCCACCACGACCGGCAACTTCGGCGAGGGCAGCGAGCCCTGGGCCAAGGTCGTCACCTGGCTGATCGAGTTCGACGCCTGCAAGCAGTACGGGGTGTGCAAGGCCGACATCGAGCGCCGCATCTTCCCGTCCACCTACACGTACGACAACGGCGCCATCAAGGTCCGCACGGCCCTGCCCCGCGCCACCGTCGACCGCCTCTACTACGCGAGCAAGCAGGTCAAGGCGCAGTTCCACCGGGTCCTGGGCACCGAGAAGCCGCTGGCGGGCGACACCAACACCACGCTCAACATCGTGCTGTACGCCTCCCGCGCCGACTACGAGGTCTACCACCCGATGCTGACCGGCATGGGCACCAACAACGGCGGCATCTACATCGAGAACGGTGCCACCTTCTACACGTACGAGCGGCGCGTCCCCCAGGACTCCACGCTCACGCTGGAGGAGCTCTTCCGGCACGAGTACACGCACTACCTCAACGGCCGCTGGGCCGTCCCCGGCTCCTTCGGCGAGGGCCCGTGGTACCAGGGCGACCGCACCACCGCCATGGACGAGGGCACGGCCGAGTTCTTCGACGGCGCCACCCGGGGCGAGGGCATCAAGGTCCGCAAGTCCCTGGTCCAGAGCATCATCAACGACACGGCGGGCGGCACCAAGCCGCGCATGAGCGTGTACGAGCTGCTGCACGCGGAGTACGACCGGGACGGCTTCCGCTTCTACTCCTACGCCGGCACGTTCTTCGAGTTCCTGTGGACCGAGCGCCCCGCGCTGCTCAGGGAGATGTACGACCGGCTCCGTGCGAACGACGTCGCGGGCTTCGACGCCTGGCGCGACCGGCTCGGCCGGGACACGGGGCTGCAGCGCGCGTACGACACCTTCCTCGACCAGCAGATCGCCAAGGTCAAGGACCTGTACGTGCCGAACACCTCGTTCACGCCCGTCGGCGGGCTGGACGCCGGCCACCCCGCCACGGTCCGCGCCTCCTTCAAGGCCACCACCGGCATCACGCCCGAATGCCGCACCAACGAGGCCCCGGAGCGCCCCCGCTTCACCTGCACCGGCCGCATCACGGCCAACCTGAGCAGCCCGGGCAGCCCCGACCTGGTCTTCAAGGACATGTCCGGGACGGTCGACTACTTCATCCTCGACCGCACGAAGAAGGGCACCAACAACTTCGCCGACATGAACTGTTCCTTCGGCAAGGTCGACCTCTGGTCGGACCGCCCCGCGGGATCGGCGGACTTCACCTGTGAAGGACCGCTGAGAGGCTGATTCCACGGGGGTTTCGGTCCTGCCCCGGAAGGCAGGACCGAAACCCCCCGCTCATGTGTGCTCACTCACCCGCTCAAGAAATGTGCCGCGTCACACATTCCAAAGAAAAGCGATCACCATTCCCCGGCCGTCAATTGGCCGCCCGGCCCGGAATGCATACGGATCAATAGCTGCCGATTCCCATCCTGACCTGCGAAGCTTGCGATTCCCCCGCAAGAGTGTTCAGGTTTATCGGGCACCGAGCCCGGCCGTTCCCCGAGAAAGTCTCATTCCGGCAACAAGCCGGTAACGCACGGCCGGTCGTCGATAAGCCTTTCCGCTGTAAGGTCCTGCGTTCGCCGCAAGGGCCTGTGTTGGGAGAAATCCGCGTGTCCGCTCTTCCGTCCGAGACGCCGCTGTCCGTCGTCCGCCCGCCTGAACCGGCCCGCACCCTCACCTCCGGCGCCCGCCACGCACGGCCGCTGAGCCTGTACGACTCCTGGTGGACGGTGGCCGGCGCCGCGCTCGCGCTGTGCGCGGCCTGGGCGGTCTGCGTCTGGATCTCCTTCCACGTGACGGCCGACGCGACGCTCCACACCGCGGCACTCTTCATCCACCTCGCGAGCCTCGTCCTCGGCTTCGGCGCCGTGCTGGTCGCCGACTACTACGGGCTGCTGTGGGTCACGGGCCGCTGCAGCCTCCAGGAGGCCCTCGGCAGCGCGGGCCGGCTGCACCTGCCCATCTGGGCCGGTCTCGTGGGACTCGTCCTCAGCGGCATGCTCCTCCACCCCAGCCCGTCCTCCGCACTCACCGCCGTCAAGCTGGTGCTGGTGCTCCTCCTCAGCCTCAACGGCCTGCAGGCAGGCCTCCTCAACAAGCGCATGGCCGAGCGGAGTTCCGCGTCGCCCGCGCCGCGGCTCCTCGCCTGGGGCGGCGCCACCGCCGCCGTCTCGCAGGTCTGCTGGTGGGGAGCCGTCGTCATCGGCTTCATGAACAGCCAGAGCTAGCGACCGACCGGTTCCGGCGATCCGTCTGCCCCCGTGCGGGGCAGACGGTGTCGCACGGACCGGTCTTGCGGCCGTACCGCCCGGTCGTCATGCTGGCTGCTGCTCACGCTCACCAGGCGGCTCCGTCATCACGGGCGGTCCCCGGAGAAGCCGGCGCCGCGCCACCCCGGTTCACCGATCGTGGGAGGGCCCGTGACCGAGGCGCAGCCGGCGTCCCGTACAGACGGCCGTGCCGATGGGCGGGCCGGTGGGCGGAAGGGTGACCGGGCAGGCGAGAAGGCGCCACGGCTGGTGCACTTCGTGGCCGTGCTCGGTGGTCTCTCCGGGATCCTGTACGGCTACGACGCCGGGGCGATCTCCGGCGCGCTGAAGCCCCTGACCGAGCGCTTCGGCCTGGACTCCACCGAACAGGGCCTCGTGACCGGCCTGATGCTGCTCGGCGCGCTGCCGGCGATCGTCGGCGGTGCGCTGGCGGCGCGGCGCTGGGACCGGCGGCACCTGCTGATCCTGGCCGGTGGGGTCTTCGTGGCCGGCTCGGTGGGGTGCGGCGTCGCGCAGGACGTCGTGGTGCTGATGGTCTCCCGGTTCGTGCTCGGCTTCGCCGTGGGCCTGGCCAACATGTTCGGGCTGATCTATCTGAGCGAGCTCGCTCCCGGACGGCTGCGGGGCCGGATCACGGCGTTGTACCAGCTCTCGGTCAACGTCGGCATCCTGCTCGCCTACGCGGTGGGCGACGCGCTGTCGGCGGCCGGCGCGTGGGAGTGGATGCTGGGGCTGGGGGCGCTCCCCGCCGTCGTCTTCCTGGCCGGGATGCTCGTCAGTCCGCCCGGGCCCCGCTGGCTGATGCTGCGCGGCCGGGAGGCCGAGGCCCGACGGGTGCTGCGCCGCCTGCGCGCCACCGCCCGCGGCGCGGACGAGGAGGTGGCCGAGATCCGCGCGGGCCTGGCCGGCCGGCACGCGGGCCTGCGCGAACTGCTGGGCGGCGGATACCGTCCGGCGCTGCGCATCACCCTCGTGCTGACGTTCTTTCAGGTCTTCACCGGGATCAACGCGGTGGTGTACTACGCGCCGGTCATCTTCTCCCACGTCGCCGGCGGCGGGAGCGCCGGTGCCGGCACCGTGGCGAACTACTGCGTCGGCACGGCGCTCGTCCTGTCCACGGCCGTCTCCCTGCCGTTCGTCGAGCGGCTGGGGAGGGTGCGGATGCTGACGGTCTCGCTGGCCGCGCAGGCGCCGCCGATGGTGGTGCTGGCCGCCTTCCCGGACGTCGGGCCGCTCGCCGTGGCGTGCGTGTTCGCCTACACGCTGGCCTTCGGGTTCGGTCTCGGCCCCGTGTTCTGGCTGTACTGCCCCGAGGTGCTGCCGCTGCGGGCCCGGGCGGCCGGCATGGGCGTGGTGACCTTTGCGCAGTACCTGCTCAACTTCGTCTTCTCCCTGGTCTTCCCGGATGTGCTCGGGGCGGCCGGCAGCTCGGTGTTCGCGTTCTTCGCGGTGCTGTCCGTGGTGGCCGCGTGGTACGTCGCCCGGTGGGTTCCGGAGACGGCGGGGCGGTCGCTGGAGGAGATCGAACGGTATTGGCGGCGCCGCGGGGCGGGCGGGGGCTGTGGGGAGTCCGGGGAGCGCAAGGAGTACGGGGAATCCGGGGAGTGCGGGGACCGGGCAGGTGCCCCGTGACCGCCTCTCCGGCGCCCCTCGCCCTCCCCGGTGGCCCGGCCGCGTTCGCCGTGCTCGGCCGGTCCGGTCTCCCGGTCACCCGGATGGGCTTCGGCGGCGCGGCGCTCGGCGGGCTGTTCCGCCCGGTCGGCGCGGCCGCGGCGGAAGGGGCCGTCCGCGCGGCCTGGGAAGCGGGCATCCGCTACTTCGACACCGCTCCGCACTACGGTGCGGGTCTGTCCGAGGAGCGTCTCGGAGCGGCCTTGGCCGGGCTGCCCCGCCCTGCGTTCACCGTCTCCACCAAGGTCGGTCGCCTCCTCGCCGATGCCGACCGGAACGCCGGGGTGCCGCGAGGCGGGGACGGCAGCGAGTTCGCCGCCGGCCGGGACCGGGTGCGCGTGCGCGACTACAGCCGGGACGGAGTGCTGCGCAGCCTGGAGAGCAGTCTGCGCCGCCTCCGCCTCGACCGGGTCGACGTGCTGTACCTCCACGATCCCGACGACCACTGGGAGCAGGCGGCCGGCGAGGCGTTCCCGGCCCTGGCCCGGCTGCGCGACGAGGGCGTGGTGCGGGCGATCGGGATCGCCATGAACGACGCCGCGATGCTCACCCGGTTCGTCGCCGAGACGGACCCGGACGTGGTGCTGTGCGCGGGACGCTGCAGCCTGCTCGACGGCGGCGCGCAGCGCGAGCTGTTCCCGTTGTGCGAGCGGCACGGGGTCGCTGTGGTCGCGGCCGGAGTGTTCAACAGCGGCATCCTCGCCGACCCGCGCCCGGGCGCCCCTTACGACTACCAGCGGGCGCCGGAACGGTCGGTGGCCCGGGCGCAGCGCATCGCCGCCGTATGCGAGGCCCACGGCGTACCGCTGCCCGCGGCGGCACTGGCCTGGCCGGGCCGGCACCCCGTGGTGGCTTCCGTGCTCGTCGGCATGCGCAGCGCGGAGGAGGTCACGGCCGATGTCCGCCTGGCCGGCACGGGGGTGCCGGATCAGCTGTGGCGGGACCTGGCCGCGGCCGGGCTGCTGCCGGGCCGATGCGATGATGGAGGTGCATCCCCGAGCGCCTGACCTGCTGAAATGGTGGTCCCATGGACAAATCGACCGCGGCGGCCGCCCAGCAGCGGGTCGCCGGCTACCGGCGCCGGTTCGACACCCGCTTCGAGGCGTACTTCGACTCCCTCGCGGAGAGCCTCGACACCCCGCCGCTCAGCCGCTTCACCCCGCGCTGCCTGGAGCTCCTGCGGGACCTCTCCCTGCGCGGCGGGAAGCGCCTGCGGGTCGCCCTGCTGTACGAGGCGGCCCGGCTGGTGACCGGCGAGCAGGTGCCCGGCCTGGAGGAGGCCGCGCTGAGCATCGAACTGCTCCAGACGCACGGCCTGGTCCACGACGACATCATCGACGACTCGCCCGTGCGCCGCGGCGGCCCGTCCACGTACTACGCCTACCGCCGGGAGTTCCCCGGGGACGACGGCACCGCACTGGGGCTCGCCGTGCTCGCGGGGGACCTCGCGTCCTTCCTGTCCATGCACGTCCTGCTGGGGGCGGACGCCCCCGCCGAGCGCAAGCAGGCCATGCTGGAGGTGCAGTCGCGGGCGGGCGCGGAGACCGTCGCCGGCCAGATCGCCGACCTGGAACGCGACTTCGAGGCCCTCCCGTCGGAGGACCTGCTGCACACCGTCTGCGAGTACAAGACCACCCGGTACTCGATCCTCGCCCCGCTGCGGCTGGGGCTGCTGGCAGCCGGCGAGCACCTGGCCGGGCACGACGAGCGGTTGCGCCGCTACGCGACGCCGGCCGGCATCAGCGGACAGATGCGCGACGACTACCTCGACCTCTTCGGCGACGAGGACGTCACCGGGAAGTCACCGGGCTCCGACATCCGCTCCGGCCGCCGCAGCTACGCCGTCCGCGCCGTCCTGGCCGCCGCCACGGCCGCGGAGCGCAGCCTGCTGGAGTCCGCGCTCGGCGACCCCGGCTGCACGGCCGAAACGATCGGCCGCATCCGCCGGATCGCCCGGGAACACGGCGTGGACGACGCGCTCCGGGCCGCCATGCTCCGCCACGCCCAGGAGGCCGCGGGGGAAGCCTCCGGCTGGCGCGCGCACTGGCGCGAGGAGGCGGTGGCCTTCTTCGAAGGGCTGCCGCTGTGGAACGTACAGCGCGCCCACTGAGGGGCGCGGCCGCCCGCGAAACCGGCTGGCGCCCGCGGCACGCCCTGACCAGAATCGCCGCATGATCACCTTCCTCACCACCCCCCGCCTGGCCCTGCGCTCCTTCGCCGACACCGAGGCCGACCTGGACCTCGTCGTGGAACTCGACGGTGATCCCGAGGTCATGCGGTACATCACGGGCGGCCGCCCCATGACCCGGGCCGAGGTCCGCGCCGAGTCCTTCGAGCGGATGCTGCGCGGCGGCTTCTGGGCGACGTACCTGCGGGACACCGGCGAGTTCATCGGCTGGCACTGCCTCCGTCTCCTCGAGAACGCCCCCGCAGGCTCGGCCGACCTCGGCTACCGGCTCCGCAGAGCTGCCTGGGGCCACGGCTACGCGACGGAAGGCGCCCTCGCCCTCATCGAAAAGGGCTTCACCGAGCTGGGCTACGACCGGATCACCGCGAACACGATGTACGTGAACGCCGGCTCACGCCACGTCATGGAGAAGTGCGGGCTCTCGCACTCCCGCACTTACGTCGAGGACTGGCCCTACCCGGTCGAGGGCGACGAACACGGAGACGTCGAATACGTACTGACCCGGGAGGAGTGGGCGGCCCGGTCCTGAGCCCAGCAGACCCGTGCGGTGACCTGCGCGGGTTTTTCTTAGTGGCTTCTTAAAGCGTTTCGCCAAGCTGCGGCCATGGCTGCAGCAGACGACAACCTTTCGGTGGTCATCGGCGCAGGCGGGACCGGCGGTCACATCTACCCCGGGCTGGCGGTCGCCGACGCGCTCCGCAGAGCAGTGCCGCACGCCGTCATCAGTTTCATCGGTACGGAACGGGGTCTGGAGACCCGTCTGATACCGGATGCGGGATACCGGCTCCACACCGTGGACATGATCCCCTTCGATTCCTCCCTCGGGGCCCGCCGCTATCTGCTCCCCGCCGACCTGTTGCGCTCGGGCAGACAGGCGCAGCGCGTGATCGAGGCGCAGGGTGCGCACGTCGTCGTGGGCATGGGCGGCTATCCGAGCGCGCCCGCGGTACTGGGGGCGCGGATGGCGCGCCGGCCGGTGCTGGTGCACGAGTCGAATGCGGTGCCGGGCAGGGCGAACCGTTTCGCCGCGACCCTCACCCCGCACATCGCGCTCGCCTTCGACCGCACCCGCGAGCACTTGCCGGCGCGTACGGCCCTGCGCGCGGAGACGGTCGGCATGCCGCTGGTCAGCGACGTCGCGGGGCTCGACCGGGGCGGGCGGCAGGCTCTGCGCGGGGAGGCCCGCCGCTGGTTCGGGGTCCCGGAGAGCACGCGGCTGGTGCTGTTCAACGGCGGGAGCCTGGGCGCGGCCCGGCTGACGGAGGCCGCGCTCCAGCTGGCCTCGCGGTGGCGCGGGCGGCCGGACGTCCACCTGGTGATCAAGACCGGGCCGGGCGCGCTGGAGCAGGTACGGGCCCGCCTCGCCGCCGAGGGCGGCGACCGGGTGGCCACCGCGGTGGGCTACCTCGACCGGATGGACCTCGCCTACGCGGCCGCCGACGTCATGGTGTGCCGGGCGGGGTCGGCGACGGTGGCGGAGCTGTCGAGCGTGGGCGTGCCCGCGGTGCTGGTCCCGTACCCGCACGCGCCGCACGACCACCAGACCCACAACGCCCGGGTGCTCTCGGACGCCGGCGCGGGGCTCCTGCTCCCCGACGGCGAGGCCACCGGCGACCGGCTCGCCGGCCTGATCGAGCCGCTCTTCGCCGACCCGGCCCGGCTCGCCGCGATGGGTACCGCGGCCGCCCCGGGCACGCATGCCCTCGCGGCCGGCCTCATGGCGGCGTGGGCGCTGCGCCTGGCGGGCCGCGCCCCCGCACATCCCCTTCCGTTCCAGGCTGTTGAGAGGAACCACGCATGATCCCCGAACTGAACGACTCCATCGACTGGACCGGCCGCAGCGTGCTGGTCACCGGAGCCGAGGGCTTCATCGGGTCGACGCTCGTCGACCTGCTCGTCGAGCGCGGGGCACGCGTACGGGTGCTCGTGCACTACAAGCCGTACGCCGAGCGCGGCCACCTCGCCCGCCACCTCGGGCCCGGTTCGCCGGTGGAGACGCTCGCCGGTGACGTCCGCGACGCCGGGCGCGTGATGGACGCGGTGGCGGGGTGCGACACCGTCTTCCACCTGGCGGCGCTGATCGGCATTCCGTACAGCTACGCGTCGCCGGAGGCGTACGTGCAGACCAACGTGGCCGGTACGGAGAACGTGGCCGCGGCCTGCCGCCGCCACGGCGTGCGGCGCATGGTGCACACGTCGACCAGCGAGGTGTACGGCACGGCCCTGACCGCGCCGATCAGCGAGGAGCACCCGCTGCAGCCGCAGTCGCCGTACTCCGCCTCGAAGATCGGCGCGGACATGCTGGCCCTGTCCTACGCCCACTCCTTCGAGCTGCCGGTGACGGTCGTGCGGCCCTTCAACACCTACGGGCCGCGCCAGTCGGCACGGGCGGTGATCCCCACGATCCTCGCGCAGCTGCACTCGGGGGCCGAGGAGATCCGGCTGGGGTCCACGTCACCGACGCGCGACTTCACCTACGTCACCGACACCGCCGAGGGGTTCCTGGCGCTCGCCGCCTGCGACCGGGCCGTGGGGCACGCGGTCAACCTCGGCGCCGGGCGGGAGATCTCCATCGGCGACCTCGCCGAGTCGCTGGTCCGGGCCTCCGGCCGGGACGCGAAGGTCGTGGTGGACCGGTCGCGGCTGCGGCCCGCCGGCAGTGAGGTCGAGCGGCTGCTGTCGGACAACACCCGGGCCCGGGAGTGGGCCGGGTGGCAGCCCCGGGTGGGGCTGGAGGAGGGCCTGGCCCGCACCTCGGACTGGGTCCGGGACAACCTGCACCTCTTCGCCCCGGACCGCTACCAGGTCTGACCGGTCCGGTCGGTGA
Source organism: Streptomyces aureoversilis (assembly GCF_042657885.1). NCBI lineage: Bacteria > Bacillati > Actinomycetota > Actinomycetes > Kitasatosporales > Streptomycetaceae > Streptomyces > Streptomyces aureoversilis. The sequence goes on along the minus strand of NZ_JBHSKJ010000001.1, from coordinate 323,202 downwards.
CGGCCCCGCCACCATCCGTGAGGAGGTGGCGGGGTCTCGTCCCTGCGGGAGACGACTCCCCGCGCACCCCCGCGCACCCCCTCCGACCGGAGGGGGTATCGCACGATTTGCCACCCATTCGACCGATACGCATTCAGCGGGTGCTTCGTAACGTGGATCACGTTGCCGTACAGCGGACAGACGAATCCCGAGGAGGCGGACGGTATGTCGCAAACGGTGGAGCGCGTCGTCGTGGGCGTGGACGGTTCGGCGGGCAGTGTCGCCGCGCTCAGGCAGGGCGCGCAGGAGGCGGCCCGCCACGGCGCGGCCCTGTGTCCCGTGCTGGCCTGGTCGCCGCCGGGCGGAGAGGCTGCGGACGCCCTGCAGCCCGCCCCGGCCGACGTCCGCGCGTACTGGGAGGCCCAGGCCCGCAGGGCCCTGACGAAGACGTGCGAGAGGGCGCTCGGCGCCGCACCGTTCCGCCTGAGGGTGGCCCCGCGGATCGTCCGCGCGGAGCCGGGTCCGGCCCTGGTGGCCAGCGCCCGGCACGACACGGACATGCTGGTGCTGGGCGCCGGCAGCCACGGGCTGTGGCACCGGTTCCTCCACGGCTCGGTCAGCCGCCACTGCCTCCGGCACGCCCGCGGCCCCGTCATGGTCGTCCACCCCGACGAGGCGGACGTGAAGGACGCGCGCGGGGCGGCGCGGGCGCCCCGGAGGCACCCTCCCGTCGTGGTGCCGGTCGGCCCGACGGACACGTGGCACCGGCCGACCGGCCTCGGGCACGACCGCGGGCGCAACGGCTGAGCCGGACGGACCGCGGACGGCTGACCCGACCCGGGGGCCTCAGGCGTGACCGCCGGCCTCAGGCGTGGTTGCGGGCGGAGCGTCGCCGCATGGCCAGGAACAAGGTGGCGGAACCGGCGGCCAGGACGCCGGCACCCGCGACGGCCAGCACGGCCGTACGGTCGTCGCCACCGGTCTCGGCGAGGCGCCCGCCCTGGGCGGCCGGGGCGTTGGCGGCCTTCACCGCGGACCCGGGCTCGTTCCCGGCACCGGCATCTCCGGCGCCGACGTCTCCGGAACCGGCCGCCCGGCCGCTCCCGCCGTGACCCTTGTTCTCCGCGTGGCCGTTCTCGCCGTGTCCTCCCGCACCGTGGTCCCCCGCGCCGGAACCGCTGTGGCCAGGACCGTCACCGCCGTGCCCGCCGTGGTCCACGGTCGACTTCCCGGCCTCCTCGGCTATCTGCCGGTCGCTGGGAGCGGACGCGGCCGGGGCCTCGGCCGCGGCCTGCGCCGCCGTCGCCGTCGCCGCCTTCCCCTTCCCGCCGAAGTCCACGTCCGAGCAGGTGTAGAAGGCCTCGGGGCTGTCGGAACGCTGCCAGACGCTGTACACGAGGTGGCGGCCGGACCGCTTCGGGACGGTGCCGTCGAAGACGTAGCTCCCGTCCTTCAGCGTGGGGTTGGTGACCTTGGCGAACGGCTTGGCCTCCAGGTCGGACCACTTCAGCGGCTTCCGCGGGTCATAGCCCTCCTTCGTGAGGTACAGCTCGAACGTGCCGCGGTGCGGTGCGGTCGCCCGGTACCGGAAGGTGTGCTTGCCCGGGGCCAGCTTCGAGCCCGGCCAGTCGGCGCGCGGCAGGTCCAGCCCCTTGTACTTGGCGCGTCCTGCGCTGCACAGCTTGCCGTCCGGGATGATCTGGCGGTGGCGCCCGGCGGCGTCGCCGATGTTGACCTCGTTCCAGTCGTAGAGGGGCTGGGTGCCGCCCGCCGCGACCATCGCCTTGCAGGCGGCCGAACGCGGATGCTCCGGCCCCTCCGCGAAACAGGCGGACACCCGGCTGACCGGGTCCGTCATGGAACCGTGCGCCTGGGCCGGTGCGGCGGTCAGCGCGGTGAGCGCGAGAGGGGCGGCGCCGAGCAGAGCCACCCGTACGGCCTTGTGACGCGTGCGCATGAGGGTCTCCTTGTGGGGTGAGGGGTGGCCCCGCACGCCGGCCGTGAGGTGGGGGGTGCCGGACGTGCGGGGCGGTGTGGGGGGTATGGGGGGTATGGGGGGGACAGGGAGGTGGGGAACGGGAAGCGCGTCAGCCCTTGCGGGCGGCGAACGCCTTGGTGAAGGCGAGTTCGTCCTGGAGGATCGAGCTGCAGGTCGCCGATGCGGAGTTCTGCGCACCGCCCGGGCACTGCTTGTCGCGCGCGGCGGACCACATCGACAGCCAGCCGATCCCCTTGGACCGGCCGAACGCGGCCAGCTGCGCCGCGTCGTCGACCTTGAAGACCTCGGCGGCCACGTCGTTGACACCGATCATCGGAGTGACCGCCACGGCCTTCCACGCGGCCTTGTCGCTCAGCCCCAGTACGCCCTTGACCTGCGCCTGCGTCGCTGTGGCGGCGTCGATCGCGTACTGCCCCATGTCGCCGTTGAAGGACGACCCGTAGTCCATCGCCATGATGTTGACCGCGGAGACGGACACACCGTTCTTCTTCGCGTTCCCGACCAGGTCGACGCCCTCCTGGGTGAGGCCCGTGGGCATGACCGGGAGGGTGAAGGAGACGTCGAGGCCGGGGTGCTTCTTCTGGAGCGAGGCGATCGCCTGGGCGCGCCGGGTGTTGGCGGCGGCGTCGGGCAGGGCCGCGCCCTCGATGTCGAAGTCGACCTTGGTGAGCTTGTACGCGTCGACGACCTTGCCGTACGCGGCGGCGAGTTCGTCCGCGGAGGAGCAGACGAGCCCCAGCTCGGAGCCCGCGGCGCCGCCGAAGGAGACCCGTACGTCACCGCCGGCCTGGCGCAGCTTCCCGATCTGCTGCGCGACGGGGTCGCTCCCGAGGTCGGTGACACCGCCCCACTTGGGCGTGCAGCCGCCCCCGGAGGTGACGAAGGCGAGGTTGAAGTTCCTGACGCCGGTCTTCTTGGCGGTGTCCAGGAGGTCGTAGGAGGGGTGGAGGGAGGTGTCGACGTACGGGGCGAAGGCCGCGTTCGCGCCGCCGGGGGCCGGGGAGGTCGCGGTCGGCTGCGGTTGGGGCCGGGACGGTGCGGACGTGGGGGTGGTGGGATCAGTGGGCTTGGTGGAACCCGTGGACCCAGTAGACCCCGTGGGTTGCTGCGGGCCGGGGTCCTTGTCCACGGAGCACTTCGTGCCGTTGATCCGGCAGTTGGCCGGGGCGTCGGCCGCGCCGGCGCCGATCCCGTTGCCGGCGGCGACGAAGCCGACGGTCACGGACTTGCCGGGGGCGATCGTCGCGTTCCAGCTCTCCGGCTCGACGGTGACGCCGCGGCCGCTGACGGTGTGCTTGCCGTTCCACAGCGAGGTGATCTTCGCGCCGGCCGGGAGGTCGAAGGTGAGCTTCCAGCCCGACAGGTCCTTGCCGGTGTCGTTCGTGAGGACGTACTGCCCGGTGTAGCCGTCCGACCAGGCGCCGGTCCGGGAGAAGGCCGCGCCGACCGAGGCGGCCTGCGCCGTGCCGGTGAGGGTGAACGCGGCGCCCGTCGCGATCGCCGCGGCGAGGCCGGCGCCGGCGAGCTTCGCCTTGCGGCTCACTCGTCGGCGGTGTGCGGAGGAACCCATCGCGTGCCTGCCTGTTCTGGGTTGGGGGGTGTGTACGTGCGGCACGCTAGCGAGACCAAAACAGGCAAATCGTCGAATCGGCTTCCCGGGCCCGCTCCTTATGGCTGCGTTAAGGAATGCATCGGCGGGGGTTAATGAGAGGTGCTGATGACAGGGGCGTCGCCGGGATCAGCGGCGCGACCGGCCCCGCCGTACCCGCCGGCGGCGGCGCTCACGGCCCTTGGATCCGCCGCCGTCCGGCGAGAGCCACACCCGCACCTCCGTTCCGCCGAGCACCGACCGCCCGATCCGTACGTCGCCGCCCGTCGACTCCGCGACGCGGCGCACGATGTCCAGGCCGAGGCCGGTGGAGCCGGGGCCGCCGTCGCCGTGGCCGCGGCGCAGCGCGGCGTCCGGGTCGGCGATGCCGGGGCCCGCGTCGGAGACGAGGACGATGACGGCGTCGTCGCTGTGGTGCACGTCGACCGCGAAGGCGGTGCCCTCGGGGGTGTGCCGGAAGACGTTGCCGAGCATCGCGTCCAGTGCGGCGGCGAGTTCGGGGCGGGCGACGGGGACGCGTACGGTCGCGTCGACGCCCGAGAGCCGGACCGTGCGGCCCTCGTCCTCGGCGAGCGCGGACCAGAAGTCCATCCGGTCGCGGATCACTTCGCCGGCGTCGCAGCCGAGCGTGGGCCGTTCCTTCTGTTCGCCCTGCTCACGGGCCGCGCGGATCAGCTGGTCGACCTCGCGCTCCAGCTGGGCGACGGCTGCGCGGGTCTGCTCGGCGGCCGGGCCCTCGCCGAGCGACGCGGCGTTCAGGCGCAGGACGGTGAGCGGGGTGCGCAGGCGGTGGGAGAGATCGGCGGCGAGCTCGCGTTCGTTGGAGAGCAGCCGCACGATCTTGTCGGCCATGGAGTTGAACGCGACGGCCGCGGCGCGCAGTTCCGCCGGCCCGTCCTCGCGTACCCGGACGCCCAGTTTGCCCTCCCCCAGCTCGGCGGCCGCCTTCGCGAGCCGCTCCGCCGGTCGTACCAGGCGCAGGCCGAGGCGGTCCGCGGTCACGAGGGAACCGGCGATCAGGCCGAGGCCCACGCCGGCGAGAATCACCCAGGAGGTGGTGACGCCGTTGCCGACGGCGCGGTGCGGCACGTACACCTCGACCACCGCGAACTCGCCGGTGCTCAGGGCCGTCGGCTGCAGGAGGGCGTAGCCGCCGGGCACGGAGGTGACGGCGGAACGGCCGCGGCGGGCCGTCTCCACGTCCCGCGGGTCGGCCCGGCGGGGGCCGATGTCGTAGGCCTTGTGGCCTTCGGCGCCCGCACCCTGCTGTGTTCCGTCGTTCTGTGCGCCGCTGTTCTGTGCGCCGCCGTCCTGCGTGCCGTCGTTCCGTGCGCCGTCGTTCTGTTTGTCGACGTTACCGGGTACGTGGACGGCCATCCGTCCGTCCCCGCCGGCCTGTGAGCTGGCGACCGCCCGTTCCAGCTGGTCGCGGTCGGTGGTGATGGCGAGCGCGGGCCGGATCTGGGCGGCCTGCCGTTCGGCGTCGGCGAAGGCGCGGTCCCGGGCCAGTTCCTTGACCACCAGGCCGAGCGGCACGGCGAAGGCCAGCACGACCATCACCGTGACGGCCAGCGAGACCCTGACGAGCGCCCATCTCACGGCTGCTCCGCGAGCGCCGTCCCCACCGCCGGGGGCTCCAGCTTCACCCCGACCCCGCGGACAGTGTGCAGGTAGCGCGGGCTGGCGGCGGTCTCGCCGAGCTTGCGGCGCAACCAGGACAGGTGCACGTCGATGGTCTGGTCGTCCCCGTAGGACTGCTGCCAGACCTCGGCGAGGAGCTCCTTGCGCGGGACGACGACGCCCGGACGTCCGGCCAGGTAGGCGAGCAGGTCGAATTCACGGCGCGTCAGGTCCAGGGGGACGCCGTCCAGTTCCGCCAGCCGGCGCAAGGGGTCGACCGACAGGCCGCCGACCTGCAGCGCGGCGGACGGCGCGGGCTCGCCCGCCGGCCCGCCCCGGCCCGACCGGCGCAGCACGGCGGCCATGCGGGCCGTCAGGTGCGCCACGGAGAACGGCTTGACCAGATAGTCGTCGGCACCGTCGGTGAGCAGCCGGATGATCTCGGCCTCGTCGTCCCGGGCGGTGGCCACGATGACCGGCACGTCGGTGATGCCGCGCAGCATCTTGAGCGCCTGCGCCCCGTCGAGATCCGGCAGCCCCAGATCGAGGATGACCAGGTCGAAGCCGACCTGTGCCACCTCGCGCAACGCCTCGAGAGCGGTCCCGACGCTGCGCACGGTGTGCGAAGCCTCGGTGAGCTGCCGGATGAGGGCGGAGCGCACGAACGGGTCGTCCTCGACTACGAGCAGTCTTGCCATGGCCCGCACCGTACGCCATACGGGTGAGGCACTATGAGCCAGGTGAGACGAGGAATCATGCAGGCCCTGGCGTGGATGCTGGCGACCGCGGCCGCCATGGCGGTGTCCTGGTACGGGGTGCGCACCGTCCTGGCGGGCACGGCCTACGAGCCGCCGCGCGCACTGCCGATCTCCGGCACAGCGGCACCGGCCATCGGCGAACCGGCCTCCTCGGCCCGCACCCCGGGCCCGCCGCCCTCCCCCTCACCATCGGGCACCGCGTCCCCCTCCGGGAAGCAACTCCCGCCCGCGGCGCCGGACACGTCCGCGCCCGGGTCCGAAGCCGGGTCCGGGTCCGGGTCGGCGCAGAGCCCTCAAGCACAACCCCGGCCGGGCGCCGGTGAAGTGAAGAGCTATCCGGTCCGGGGCGGCCAAGCGGTCTTCGACCTCGGCGAGAAATCCGCCGCGCTCGTCTCGGCGACGCCGGAGGAAGGGTGGCAGATGCGGGTGTGGAAGCAGAGCGCCTGGATCCGGGTGGACTTCATGGCCGGCACGAAGACGACGTCGGTGTTCGTCACGTGGAACGGCCATCCGCCGCGGGTCCAGACCGTGGAGAACTGACAACGGGGAACCGGCGACGGTGGGGAACCGGCGGCGGGGAACAGGCGGCCAAGGGTCGGTCCGGTTGCGAAGGTGCATCGTTCGCCTAGGGTGACAAGCGTGACGCGTCCCCCCGCCGGCCGGGAGCCGTCGTGGCGGTGACCGGCCCACTCCGGTGGCTGCTGCGGCAGGACCAGGGGCCGGAGCACCTCCGGCGTGCGACCTGGGCCGCCGTCGCCGGACTCACCGGCTTCTACGCCTTGCGCTACGGCGTCGACGCGCCCGGCATGGCCCTCTACGCCCTGTTCGGCGCGCTGCCGCTGACGTTGTTCTCCCAGGTCCCGGGGCCCGCCGAGCAGCGGACGCGGACGTTCCTCGCGGTGCTGCCCGCCGGCTGGGTCCTGGTCACCGCCGGCACGCTGCTCGCGGCGCACTCGTGGAGCGCCGCCTGCGGCATGTTCGTGGTGGGCTTCACCGCCTCGTACCTGGGGGTCGGCGGCCCGCGCCTGGGCGGCCTGGCCTCCGCCTTCCAGCTGTACTACCTGCTCCCGTGCTTCCCGCCCTACGCCCCGGAGACGCTGGACGAGCGGCTCGGCGGACTCACGGTGGGAATCCTGCTGACCGCCCTCGTCGACCGGCTCCTGTGGCGCGACGAGCAACCGGTCCCGTACCGGGTCCTCCTCGCCGACGCGGTGGACGCCGTGGCCGGCTACTGCGCCTCCACCGGGCGCCTCATGGCCGACTCCGGCTCCGGCACAGCTGCAGGTGCAGCAGGTGCAGGTGCAGCAGGTGCAGGTGACGCCGAAGCCGCGGACCGCTCCGCCGCGCAGCGGGACCAGGAGGCGGCCTACCTGGCGTTGCAGGCGACGCTGCTGTCCCGGGTGGCGCCGGCGGAGCGCCCCACGTCCGCCTCCCTGCGGGACCGCGCCTGTTACGACGTCCGTGCGGCCGTGCGGCACGTACGGGCTCAGCTGGACCGGCTGCTCGCCGGCGCCAGGGGACCGGACCCCGCCGCCGCGCACCTGCTGGACCGCACCGCGGCGGCCTTGCGGGGAGCCGGGCGGGTGCTGCGCTCCGGATCCCCCGGGCCGCGCGATGATGCGTTGGCCACGGCCTTGTCCTCCTTCCGTGCGGACCGCACCCGGCGCCTCGCGGGCGTCACGGCCCTGCGGCTGCGGCAGGACTCGGTCGTCCAAGCGGCCGCCACGGGCGCGTTGCTGGCCGGCGAGGGCGCCCGGATCGCCTTCGGGGCGCCGCTCGACGCCCGGTGGCAGCGGCCGGGCGGCCCGTTCCCGTACGCCGCACTGCACGCCCCCGCCCGGTGGTGGCGGCGCCTGCGGCTGCATCTCACCCCGCGCTCGGTCCTCCTGCAGAACGCCCTGCGCCTCGCCCTCGCACTGGCGGTCGCACGGCTGATCGTGGGTGCCCTGGGCCTGCCGCACGGCTTCTGGGTGCTGCTGACGATCATCAGCCTGATGCGCACCTCGGCCGCGGGCACCCGGGGCGCCCTGCCGCCCGCCGTCCTCGGGGTGGCCGCCGGCGCGGCGCTCGCGACGCTGATGCTCGTCGTGGTGGGCGATGCCCCGGCCTTCTACATCGCCGCGGCGCCCGTCGTGTTCCTGGTGGGCTTCAGCGTGGGCCCCGTACTGGGTACCGCCTGGACACAGGCCGCGCTGACCCTCGTCCTCATCCTGCTCTTCGCCCAGATCCTGCCCCCGGACCGGCACCTGCCCGCGGTCCGGCTCCTCGACGTGGTGATCGGAGGATCCCTGGGTGCCGCAGCGAGCCTGCTCGCGTGGCCCAAGGGGGCGGGCGGCGAACTGCGGCGCTCCGTCGTGAACTTCATGGTCCGGGGCGCGGAGGCGTGCAAGACCGTGACGCTCGGGCTGTGCAACGGCCCCGGCCGAGAGCAAGCCCAAGACCATGAACACGGCTACGGCCTCGATCGCGCCCGACCCCAAACCCGACCCCAAACCCGCACCCACACTCGCGCTCGCGACCGCACGCGCGACCGCTCCGCGGATCCCCTGCGCCCGGCCCACGCCGCGATGCTCCTCGCCCAGGCGGCCCACACCCAGTACCGGACGGAGCACGCCGGCCGGGACCAGGCGACCCCTCCCTGGGAGACGGCCATGCAGCCCGGCCACCACACCGTCAGCGGCGGCGGACTGCTCCTCGCGGCCCGCCGCGACGGGGAGGGCGCCGAACTGCCCGCGGACGCGGCCGCCCTGCTCGTGGCCCTGGCCGACCGCGTGGCGGACGACTGCCTGCGCGCCACCGAGGTCGTCCGCTCGGCGGGGGCGGACGTACCGCAGCTCTCCGGACCGTATCCGGCGGCGGAGTCGGCGCCGTTGCGCTGTGCGGTTGCGCAGGCGCAAGCAGAGGTATCGGGTGCGGATGCGGATGCCGCCACGGTCCTGCTGATCGCCGACGCCGAAGCGTGGCTCACCGGCGTTGCGCATGACGCGGCCCGGGTCGTCCGCAAGGCCGAGGCCGCTCGCTGAGCGCGACGCCGGCTCCCGCCGTCCCCCTCCCCCGCGACGTACGGTGGTGAGCATGAACGATCTTTCCACCCCGTACGTCCAGGTCGACGGCCGTGCCCTCGATGCCGACCCGCTGTTCCTCGCCCTGATGGGCGGCTACGGGCACATGACCGCCATGCAGGTCCGGGACGGCCGGGTGCGCGGGCTGGACTTCCACCTCACCCGGCTGGACACGGCCACCAAGGAGCTCTTCGGCGAGGGGCTGGACGGCGAGCTGGTGCGGGACCGGATCCGGCGCGCCCTGGACGAGGCGGGAGTGCGCGACGCGTCGGCGCGGGTCTACGTGTACGCGCCGGATCCGGGCGACAGGACGGTGACCGCGGTGATCCTGCGGCCCGCCGTGCCGGAACCCGGCCCGCAGCGCGTGCGCAGCGTCCCGTACGCCCGGCCCGGCGCCCACCTCAAGCACGTGGGGGTCTTCGGGCAGGTCTACCACCTGCGGCAGGTGAAGGCCGCGGGCTTCGACGAGGCGCTGCTGGTGGAGCCCGACGGCACGGTGGCCGAGGGCGCCATCACCAACGTGGGCTTCCTCGACGGCGACACGGTGGTGTGGCCCTCGGCCCCCGCCCTGGACGGCATCACCATGCTGGTGCTGCAGCGGGAGCTGGACCGGGCGGGCCTGCCGTGGCGGCGGCAGGCGGTGCGGCTGGACGAGGTGGCCCGCTTCGACGCGGCGTTCGTCTGCAACTCCGTGGGCGTCTCTCCCGTGCCGCTCATCGACGACGTGAGCTTCCCGCTCGATGCGGAGCCCGTGCGCGTGCTGAAGCGGCTGTACGAAGCCGCGCCGTGGGATGTGATCTGACCCCGGCGGTACGGACCCTGCGGTCCGGACCCGACGGTCTGGCCCCCTGCGCCCCGTCACCCGCCGAGCGCGCAGGGCCCCGGCCGCGGTACGACGTTCCAGGACTGCTTCGCCTTCAGCTCGGGCGAGAAGAACCGCGCGCTGACCTTGTTGTCGTTCCACCACGTCAGCAGCGTCGTCGGGCCGGCGCTCATCAGGTGGCCGTTGCTGCAGTCGAAGATCCAGAGCTGGCCCGAGTCGGAGCGGTCGCAGGGCAGCGTGTAGACCTGCTCCGAGGGCTGGGGTCCTGCGGTCAGGCACTTGCCCGAGGCCCAGTTCTTGGCCATGAAGTAGCCGTGGTCGTTCCAGGGGATGATGCGCCAGTTGCCCCGGAGGTCGTCGGTGTCGCATCGCTGGAGAACGATCGGGCGGGAGGAACGTTCGAATTCGGTGGCGCATTCGTTCTGGCCGTTCCCGGCCTTGATGCGGACCTTGTCCGCGACCCAGGGGGCCGCCGAGGCGGAGCCGGCCTGAGCCCCCGCCAGCAGGGCGGCGGCCAGCCCGACCACGGCGGCACGCGCCGCCGTCCTGTTCTTCGTACCGGTCACGCGATACCTCCAACAGTCGTTCTCCGTCATTGCTTTGCGGCCTTGCTGTGCAGCGACTGCCCGTCGGGCATCGAGGCCGTCACCCCGCCTCTCTCCCGCGCGCACCCGGATCGGCCGCCGCAGGGCGAAGTTACGGTCACGGGCAAGGGCCGGAGTGACTCTCCGCGCCCGAGGACTTGTCGCTGAGCGCCCGCCGCGGCCGGTCCCGCGGGCGACCGCCCGTCACACCGATTGGATCTCGACCTGCTCCGTGGTGTAGAAATCCCCCTCGATCGATCATGATCACGTCATATTTCACTACGGGGGATCAGACATGACTCGCACGCGAATGACCCGCACCCGACGTCTCATCAGTACCGTCGCCGTCGTGGCCGCGCTGGGCGCCGCCACCGCCTGCGGGCCCGAGGAGGACACCGCCACCGGCCCCGGCGCCTCCTCCCAGCCGTCGGCGAAGCCGAGCACGGGCAACGGCGGCAGCGGCGGCAGCGGCGGCAGCGGCTCCGCGGACAACGGCGGCGGCGACTGCGGGCAGCCGCCGAAGCTGCCGGCCGGCCACAAGATGGTCGAGGTCGCCGTGCCCCCGTCCAAGGGGTCGATGTCCGCCAAGGACGCCAAGCCGGCCTGCACGCCCAACGACTGGATCTACCGCGGTGACGGCAAGGCCAACTACTACCTGTTCTCGGAGAACGTGAAGGCGGAGCTGGCCACCGGTGGCGGCTCCACCAAGACGGTCCCCGTCGGGGAGCTGTGGACGCACGCCGGTGACTGCATGACGAACAGCTCCGCCGTGAAGTCGCCCTACAGCTGCTCCGGGAACATCTACGACATCACGCTCGACTCCGAGGGCAAGGTGAAGACCATCAAGGAGATCTGGCACCCCTGATCCGGTCCGGCTCCGGGGCGGGCCCCGTAAAGGCCCGCCCCGGGACCGCTCTTCCCGTCTTCCCGCAAGGGTTCGCTAAGCGTTCACCTGCTTGCGCCCTGTCCTGCCGCGACGGCAGCTTCACCGCCCGGCCGTTGCCCCTGAGTCGAGTACATCAGGCAGGAGCTCGCCAGGAAGTCGGGGTGGCTCATGGCCGCACCCGCCTCTTCGAGCTGCTCCTCGGTCATGCCCGCGGCGAGGAACCGGTCCCGCAGGTGCCGCGTGTTGTGGACCTGCAGGGCCGTTCCCGGCGAATGCGCGCGCCACTGCTGGACCTCCGGCTCCGCGTCGATGCCGACGAGACCGGCCCGGTGCATGGCCGTGGCGGCGGACCGCCCCCAGGCGAGGTCCACGCCGGCGGATTCCAGGAGGCGGAGCTTGGCCCCGAGGTAGCGCCGGTACGCCTCGGCGGCCGCGTCCCCCGATGCCCCGAGCGGGATCAGCGGCCCGTACGTGGTCTCGTCGAACTCGTCGAGCTGCAGCCAGCCCCCGGGCTTGAGCGCCGGGACCAGACGGCGGAGGACGTCGATGCGCTCGGGCAGGTGCAGGAGCACCAGCCGGGCGTGGATGACGTCGAAGGCGCCCTCCGGGAGGGGGTCGCACGTGATGTCGTGGGTGAGCACGTCCACGCCGGGCGTGGGCGGGGTGTGCTGCGGCTTGACGTCCGTGGCCAGTACCGAGCCGCCCGGCGCCACCCTCTCCGCCAGCCATCGCGCGACGCTGCCGCCGCCCGCGCCCACCTCCAGGCACACCGACCCCGGCGCGAGGGGAAGGCGGGACAGGCGGCGGGTGGTGAAGGCGTCGTACGCACCGGCGAGGCAGCGGTGCTGTTCGGCGGCGTCCGCGTGCTCGTTGTCGAACACGTAGCCCGGGACCTGCGTCGTCGTCATGTACCGATGCTACGGAGCGGCGCCGCCCCGCAGCGGCCGACTCGGCGGCCCGGCACCCGATCGGTTCCGCGGTGACGACGGTCACCGGACCGGGCCGGAGCGAGCGCTGCGATCATGGACCGGATACCGGTACGTCCTCGTCATCCGTATGGAAAGGAATCATCAGCCATGCCCGTTCCCGCAGATCCGATTCCCGCAGATCCGACCGTGCTCCACCCGATGCCCGGCCAGCCCCGGGTGGTGCTGCTCAAACCACTGGTGAAGTCCCCCTTGATCGAGGTCGGGGAGTACTCCTACTACGACGACCCGGACGACGCGACCGCGTTCGAGACGCGCAACGTGCTCTACCACTACGGGCCGGAGAAGCTGGTCATCGGCAAGTTCTGCGCGCTGGGCACGGGGGTGCGGTTCATCATGAACGGCGCCAACCACCGCATGGACGGCCCGTCGACCTTCCCCTTCCCCACCATGGGCGGTTCGTGGGCGGAGCACTTCGACCTGATCACCGGCCTGCCGGGGCGCGGCGACACCGTCGTCGGCAACGACGTCTGGTTCGGCTACAACACCACCGTCATGCCCGGTGTGCGGATCGGGCACGGCGCGATCATCGGCTCGGGCTCGGTCGTCACCGCGGACGTGCCCGACTACGGGATCGTCGGCGGCAACCCGGCCCGTCTCCTGCGCACCCGCTACGGTGCCGAGGACGTCGCCCGGCTGCTGGCGGTGGCCTGGTGGGACTGGCCCGCGGAGCACATCACCGAGCACGTGCGGACGATCATGTCGGGCAGCATCGACGACTTGGAGGCCGCCGCCCCGGGAGCATGAGACAGCCCGGGGGTACGCGTCACCCACCTGCTTTACTCTGGGTCAGCATATTTTCGAGGCGAACGACAGCACGAGGGGGATGCGTTGGGGTCCGGGGACATGGAGCTCGCCGAGGCGGTACAGGCCGTGCGCGACGAGTTGATGAATGCCGCCGCTCAGGGCGCCGGAAGCGACGTCACCTTCAAGGTGGGCCCGATCGCACTGGAGTTCACCGTCGAGCTGCGCAAGGACGCCCGTGCGCGGGGCGGGATACGCGCCTTCGTCGTCTCCGGGGAGACCGACGCCGGCATGAGCCGGACGCGCACGCACCGCGTGTCGCTCACCCTCGAGCCCGTCCGGGCCGACGGGGCGCCCGTGCTGATCTCCGACGACGACGAGGGTGACGTGTCCGGCCTCGCCGGTGCCGGTTCGCTGTGAGCGGCACCTTACGCGCCGGCCGGCCGGTGGGCCCCGAGCACAAGCGCGTCGCCGCCGTGCAGATCACCGGCGGCCGGGGCAGCGGCTATCTGCTGACGCCGCGGCTGGTCCTCACCGCCGCCCACGTCGTCGGGGACGCGCCCGAGGCGCGGGTGACGGTGGTGGGCGGCACGGGCAGCCACGACGCCCGGGTGGTGTGGCGCGGAGAGGGGGCGTGCGACGCCGCCCTGCTGCTCTCCGGCAGCGACCTCGTCCGGCCGGAGACCGCCGGCCGGCTGTCCCCGGTGCACTGGGCGCGGCTGACGGACGACTCACCTCTCCGCGGCTGCCAGGCCATGGGCTTCCCCCGCGCCCAGCACGACAGGTCCCGGGGCGTGGACATCGAGCACATCGAGTGCGCGCTGCGCCCCGGGTCGGGCATCGTCCGCAACCGGTACGTCCTGGATGTCAAGGACGTCTCGCCCGAGCTGGCGAGCGGCAATTCGCCGTGGGAGGGCATGTCGGGCGCTGCGCTCTTCGCCGACGGGCTGCTGCTGGGCGTCGTGGCGGAGGCTCCCCGCAACTGGCGGCACCAGCGGCTGGAGGCGGTCAAGGGCAGGACCCTGCTCGACGACGCGTCCTTCGCCGAGGTCTTCACCCGCCATGCCGGGGCCGCGCCGTTCGTCACCGAACTGTCGCCGGCGACGCGGACGCGGAAGCCGCTCGCCCTGGCCGGTGCGCTGCACTCGGCGCCGCGGGACCTCGCGGAGACCGTCCGCGCGCACTGGACCGCCGCCCGGCAGCAGTTCTTCGACCGTACGGGCACGCCGACCGAGCCCGCCGACGGCCGGCGCGATCTGCTGGCGTGGCTGCAGCAGTTCGACGACCCGTTCACCGACGACGTCGAAGGCCGGCGCAACCTGATCGACCGCCGGCTGACGAATCCGGACGTGACACCGGACCTGAAGGTCCTGCGCCTGCTGGGCTGGCTCGACCCGGACGGGCAGGCGGTCTGGAAGGGCGCCGGCGTGACCATGGAGTCGCTGGCCACGGCGTGCCTGGAAGGCCGCCTGGACACCGACGGCCCGGCGGCGGAGGTCTACCGGGACCTCTGCGCGGGCGGGTTGCTGGACGCCCTGGCCGCCTTCACCGAGCTGGGCGGCCTGCGCGGGGTGCAGGAGGCGTGGGACGACACCTGGGAGACCTGGCGGCAGGTGGCCGGGGCGGTCCACTTGCCGGCTCCTGCCCGGGAGTGGGCCGGGGGCGGCGCGCGGGGCTTCCTGCTGGCGGCGCTCCTGCCCGGTCCCCTGGCCGGGGAGCGGATCCGTACCGCCCTCGGGCGTGTGGTGCCTCCCGCCGCCGGAACAGTCGGATGGTACGACGAGCTGTGCGCGGCGGGCGGCGACCCGGACTCCCCCGTCGGACGGCTCGTGCGCGCCGACTTCGCCGCCTACGCCGCGGTCGATGCGGAGCGGCTCGCGCAGCAGGCGGCACACGAGGCGAAGCGGCGGGCCGAACGAGCCGCACGCGAGGAGGAGGCCCGTGCCTTCGCGGCCGCCCATGCCGAACACGAGCGTCAGTGGGCCGCCTACGAGGCCGCCCGGTGCACACCCGCCGCCCGGCTGGGGGCGGCCGTCCGCGTGACGCTGTGGCTGGGGGCCTGGGGCGTGCTGCCGGTCTCGGCGGCCTGGCTCGTATGGGGCATGACGTGGCCGTCCATGGCCGCAGCGATCTCCTGGCACCTGCCCTTGCTGACCCTGTCGGCCTACGCCGCACGGCTGCCGAAGGCCGTACGACTGGGCGCCGCCTATCAGCCGCCTCTCCGGCGCCCGCGGATGTGGATCCCGGCCGGCCCGGCGACTCTCCGGGGAGGCCTGCTGAAGGCAGGTTTCGTGTTCGGCACGGTCCTGGTGGCCGGGGTGGTGCTGCACGACGTCGGCCGGATCCTGATGACCGTCTTCTTCGTGTGCCTGTGCGTCGTGGTGTTTCAGTTCGCCCGCCACGAGGAGGGCGAGGTCTCGTGGACGCTGCGCGACTGGGACGACGAGCACCGGGCGGGCCTGCGGGCCCACGTGACTTGGCAGCAGGAGGCCGAGGCCCGCCTGGTGAACACCCGCCCCTCGTCGGCGCGGGAGCGGGCGGATGCCTACCAGGCCCTCCTGAGGGGCTTCGCCGAAGGCGGCATCGACATCGCCGTCCACCGGCGGCAGCCGCGCTCCACCGGCCGCGACGGCGGCTAGCGGCATCACCTGCCGTGCAGGCGCCGCCGAAGGCCCCGGCGGCGCTCAGACCCCTCGCACCCCGCCACCGTCGTCCAGGCGGGCGATCCGCCGCTGCGCGGCGTAGGCGGCGGCCGGGTAGCGCGGGTCGGGGCGCAGGGCGTACTCGCGCAGGCACGCCTCGGTGAACTTGATGACGTGCTCGTCGCCGTGTTCGGCGGCCCGGGCGCCCAGTTCGTCCAGCGGGGGCAGGTCCCGCGCTTCCGAGCGCCAGGCGTCCGTGCCCTCCTCGCGCCGGTCGGTGGTGAAGGCCAGCAGGAAGGCGGTGTGCACCTGCCAGAGCCGGGCCAGGGTCGGTTCGTGCAGTTCGTGCGGCAGGTGCGGGAGCACGATGCGGACGGCGGCGGGGGCGGTGACGCCGTGGACCAGCGGGACGGGGTACACCTCGGGGTGGCCGAGGTAGACGTCGGCGAACTGGAGGGTCATCTCGCTCAGCAGCCGGGGCGCCTGCTCCGGGGCGAGCCGGCCAAGCGACTCGTCGTAGCCGGGCAGCCGGTCGAGCGTGTCCAGGCGCCGGCGGGCGGTGCCCGGGCCCATCGGGCCGTCCGGGGCCACGCGGGGCAGTGCGGCGACCGCGGCGGGCAGGTCGTAGGAGCCGCCGAGCCTTGGGTAGCCGGGGAGTTCGGCGTACCGGGCGGCCCAGTAGGCCAGACCGCGGGCCAGCTCGTTCAGCTGGAGGGAAGTCGGCTTGCCGGTGGCCGCGTACAGGCCGCGCACGGCGTGGGCGGTGCGGATGAGGCCGTGGGTCAGGCCGGCGAACAGGCCCGGGATCAGGCGCGGCCACCAGCGGGCGAGGACCTCGCGCCAGTGGGCGTCGGCCAGTTCGCGGGCGAAGAGCCGCTCCCAGTCCCCGGCCCGGTCGAAGGCCCCGAGGGCGGGGCGCCACGAGGACTCGTCCGCGGGGTCCAGGGCGAAGCGGGCGGCCGGCGGCTCGTGGTGCTCCATCGCCTTGCGGTAGCGCACCACCCAGCGGGCGACCTCGTCCTCCTGCCCGAGCAGGGCGAGCGCCTCGGCACCCATGGGGCCGTGGTTGGCGAGGTCGACGCCCTGCCCGCGCTCGTAGCCGAGGTCGTCCATCCGTTCCAGAGCATCGTTGAGCGCATCGCTGTAGCTGATCGACGTCATGGCGAGACCCTTCGATTATTCTTCGATTATCCAAATAGTTTGGAGATCGAAACCATATACACTCGTAGTATGCAGCACACCCCAGAGGCCGGGAAGGCCCCGCGGAAGCCGACACCGGCCGAGCTCGAAGTCGTCGGCCTCGTACCGCTGTTGGAGCCGTTCTACCGAGGATCGGTGGTACGGGGGCTGATGCCGGCACCGCTGCGCGAGGCCATGGAGACCCACGGCCTGACCCCCCGTCACGGCGCGGTCCTGCCCCAGCTGCTGGCCGGGCAGCCGCTGACCGTCAGTGAGATCGCCCGGCGGCTCCAGGTGTCGCTGCCCACCGCCAGCGACCTGGTCGGCGGCCTGAGCCGGGCCGGGATCGTGGAGCGGGCCGAGGACCCGGCGAACCGCCGCCGCGTCCTGGTGTCCCTGGCCGAGGAGTTCCGCCCGCCCCTCGAAACCTTCATCGTCCGGCGCACCGAGCCGCTGCTGCGTGCCCTGGACGGGCTGTCGGCCGACGAACGGGCGGGGTTCCTGGCCGGGCTCACGGCCTGGGTCCGCGAGGTGCAGAAGTAGCCTCCGCCGGCGCGGGACGGCGCGGGCGAAAGGCCCGCGGAGCCTTCCGGCATGATCGGAGCCTGCCCGGAGAACCACGAAAGAGGTACGCCTTGCCCGCACCGGCCGTGTCCCCGACAGCCGAGTCCCTGATGGCGGAGGTGCCGGCCCTCGCGGCCCACGCCCGCACGGCGACGCTGCTGAGGCCGTCCGAGGGCGCTCCCGGCGTCCGGGACAGCTCCGCCGGCGGGCCCCTGCTGTGGCCGGAGGGCAAGCCGTGGCCCGTGTGCCGGGCGCCGCATGCGGTGCAGGTGCGCGAGAAGCTGACGGACGACGAGCGCGAAGCCTGGCAGCGGATCGACCGGGCGAGGCGGGAGCACCGTCGCCGCAACCCCGGCCGGTCGTACCCGGTCACCGAGGAGGACGCCCGCATCCAGGAGCAGATCATGGCGGGCGCATCGGGGCTCGACAAGGTCACGTGGGAACGGATGCGCTGGGTGCAGGACACCTCGGGCCCGGGCGTGCCGATGGTGCCGGTCCTGCAGCTGTACGCCCGGGATGCCCCGGCAGCCGTTCCCTGGCCGGACGGCGCGGACGTCCTGCAGATGCTGTGGTGTCCGAACGAACACAGCGACCCGCCCGGCCAGCCGCGCTACTGGGGACCCACGGTCGCGCTGCGGTACCGCTCGTCATCCTGCGCAGGGACGTTGCCCGACCCGCCGCGGCCGGACCGGGCCGACGACTGCTACCTGCCCCGGCCCTGCGTCCTCGACCCGCTGGAGGTCACCGACCTGCCCGACGAGAACGAGATCCCCGAAGACCTCTGCGCCGAGGGCGACCGCTGGGCGGAGGCGCACGGCGTCGAGTACCACCGCACGCCGGCCTGCCGCCCCGGCTGGAAGGCCGGCGGCTGGCCCAGCCGGCACCTCACCGGCCTCGTCCCCGTCGACTGCTCCTGCGGCGCCCGCATGCGGCTGCTCCTGACCGTGGACAGCAGCCACGACGGTCCGTCCGTCACCGTGGGGCGCCACGGCGAGCTCCGCGTCTTCACCTGCCCGGCGGACCCTGCCCACCCCCTGAGCCTGAACATCCAGTAACGGAGCCTCGTTCAGAGCCCTTCCGGCCCTTCCGCCTCTTCCGCCTCTTCCGGCCCTTCCTATTCTTCCGGCCGGTCGAGCACGAGGATCCGTCCCTCGGCCGTTCCGATGAACACACCCCCGCCCGGTGCGACGCTCAGGCTCATGGGAGTGAAGTCGTGCGCGTCCACGGCGGTCGGCCGGCGGCGTACCACCTCGCCGTCGTCCGGCCGCAGGGTCAGCAGTTCCTTCGCGCCGGTCACCGCGTAGAGGAGCCCGCCCCCTGCGTCCACCGCCCGGACCTCGGCGTCCATGCGGTGCGCCCACACCACCTCGCCGTGGGGGAGCGCCCGGCGGAGCAGGAACGGCCCTTCGGCGGTGGTGGCGACGTGGACGACCCCGGGTCCCGGGCCGTCCTCGACGTACACGCCGGGCCCACCACCGATGCGTCCGGCGGGGCACTCCTCCCACCGCAGCGGGAACAGGGGCTCGATGCCCCGGGGAGAGGCCTCGACCACCCACTTCTCGGGAAGGGGCTCATCGCCGTCGCCTTGCAGGAACAGCAGG
Source organism: Streptomyces aureoversilis (assembly GCF_042657885.1). Classification (NCBI taxonomy): domain Bacteria; kingdom Bacillati; phylum Actinomycetota; class Actinomycetes; order Kitasatosporales; family Streptomycetaceae; genus Streptomyces; species Streptomyces aureoversilis. The sequence continues at coordinate 304,166 of NZ_JBHSKJ010000001.1, read as the reverse complement.
TGCGGAGAGCGGCGGATGCCGAACTCGAAGGACCTGTCGCACTCCCCCAGCGCCACTGTGCCCAGCTGACGGCCCGTGGGCGTGAACACGGGCGTCTCGGAGGGCGGCCACCTGGCCGGCGGGAACAGGTCGCGCGAGTCACGGGCCGCCCACGCGCCGTCGGTCCGCGCGGCGAGCCGGGCCGGGAAGTCGACCTGGTGCTCGGCGACGACCGTGCCGTCCGCGAGGTCGACCCGCTGGAGCCGCGTCCGCCTGTTGGAACTGTCGCCGACGAGCACGGTGACCCACGCCGTGTGTTCGTCCGGCGCCACGTACATCTGGCAGCCGGAGCGCTGGAAGGTGTCCTCGGGCACGGGCACGGACCACAGCAGGGAGCCCTCGGGCGACCAGCACTCCAGCAGGCTGCTGCTGAGCAGGCTGCAGAGGACCCGGCCGTCCCTCAGCGCCTCCACCGCCATGACGGTGTCGCGGAACACCCACGTTCGCCCCGCCTCGGCGGCCAGGGCGACGAGGCGGTCACCCACCCGGTAGCCGGGTTCCGGCGGCGGGCCCCAGTCCACGTCCACGTCCTCGTCCGCAAGGGCCTTCCGCGCCTCCAGGTCGATCTCGCCGTCCTCGACGCCCAGCCATGCGTCACGCTCGACGACGCACTGCGCAAAGGCGTCCTCGCCGTCCCGCTCGTAGGAGACGTCCGGTACGGAGAAGGTCACTTGCAGCCTGCGCTCGTCGAGCCACCGCAGCGCCGTCACGCCCGCGCCGGTGACGGGGAAGGAGACGAGGCGCCGCGTCTGCGGCTCGTAGAGGAACAGGCCTCCCCTGCGATTCCACTCCTCGCCCCCTTCGGTGGAGATCGCGAACAGCGGGAGGACCGGGTGGAACGCAAAGGCATCCACGTATTGGTCGACCTCCACGAGGTCCCACAGGGAGAAGTCGCTCTTCCTGTAGAACGCCACCCGCGACCCGCCGCCGGGCCCCGTCCCGGAGGCCTGCGTGGCCAGCCAGAGCCCGTCGGCGCTCACCGCGGCCCAGTGCGGACGGCCGGCTTCGAGAAACGGTTGGTCAGGTATCGCGCGCATCCCCGCATTCTCGGGGACGTCCGGACCGGCTCGTGCAACCGGGCCGTTCCGGACGGCCATCGGACGGGAACAAGCCACCCCTAACGGACTTCTCTCCTCCCCGTCGGAGGGGCCGGGATCCTTGAACGGTTCCGGTCGACGGACTGACCGCAGGGGCGAGGAGCCGCATGTTCAGGTGGGGGAAGCCGGCGGATGAGGAGCCACTGAGGAAGCTCGGAGAGGCCATAGCCGACGTGCGGGGCGAGTTGAGCAAGACGCTCCGGGACGGGTTTCACGAGCTGTGCAGGAAGAATGACGCTTTGCGTCAGGAGCTCGGCGGCGGCCTGGGCGGCAGACTGGGTGAGCTGCACGAAGAGCTGCGCGATCTGCGGCGCACGCTGACGGAGGTGCGCGAGGACGTCGCGGAGACCCGCCGCGAGAACGAAGCGCTGCGGCAGGAATTGCGGGCCGCCTGCCGGGAGGCCGGCGAAGATCCCGCCGGGCCGCGCAACACCGTACGGGCACGGCGCCCCGATCCCGTGCCTGCCGCGGACCCGGGCGTGGAGGCCGGCACGGCCGTGGAGCCGGAGGACGGTGGGAAGACACCGGAGAAGCGGCTGGAAAAGGCCGCGGGAATCGGCGCCGCGGAGCTGGTGTGCCACCGCGACACCTGGGCGTTCATCGTCGAGCAGGCCACGCGGAACGCCCACTTCAGGGTGCCGGGCGAGGTTTTGGCCGGGGAGGACGGCCAGGCGCGCGTCATCGTGTCCGGGCGCAGTCTGATGGCGATCCTCACCGCCCTGGACGCCGTCGTGCATCAGGGTCCCGGCGGCGATCCCGGCGACTGTGCTCTGGCGAGGAAGTTCTCCGAGCGCATCGGCAAGGTCGTGGACACCGTCGGCCCCGACGACCGCCAGGGCGCGGGCCCGGGGCAGGCGGCCCGGGGCCGGACGGTGATCGTCATCGACGACCGTCCCGGCCGGTCGTAACCGATGAGCCCGGGTCGTGACCGATAAGCCCGGGTCGTGACCGGGTACGCCAGGTCGTGGCCGGTCCGCCTCGCACGGACCGGCTCCCCCGGCCTCCCTCGCTCCGGCCCGGGCCTGCCCCTTCACTCCACCCCGGGCCGCGCCGCCTCCCGCAGGGCACGCCGCGTGATGTTGCGGGCCATGCCGCCGAAGACGATCGCGTGGAAGGGGGACACGCTCCACCAGTAGGCGTGTCCGGCCAGCCCGTGGGGGCGGAAGAGGGCCCGCTGCCGGTAGGTGGAGCGGGAGGGGCCGTCGGGTGTGACGGTCAGCTCCAGCCAGGCCCGGCCGGGCAGGCGCATCTCAGCCCGCAGCCGCAGGACGTGGCCGCGTTCGATCTCCTCCACGCGCCAGAAGTCCAGCGAGTCGCCGAGGCGCAGCGCGTGCGGGTCGCGCCGGCCGCGGCGCAGGCCCACGCCGCCGGCCAGCCGGTCGAGCAGGCCGCGCAGGGACCAGGCCAGGGGGAAGGAGTACCAGCCGTTCTCGCCGCCGATGCCCTCGACCACGCGCCACAGTTCGCGGGCCGGGGCCTCGATGTGCGCTTCGCGGCGGTCCTCGTAGAGCGTGCCGCCCGACCAGTCCGGGTCCGAGGGCAGCGGGTCGCTGGGGGCGCCGGGCAGGGAGGCGGAGGACCAGCGGGTGGCCACGTCCGTGTCGCGCACCCGCTTGAGGGCGAGGCGGACGGCTTCGTTGAAGCCGATCGGGCCCTCGGGAGGGGCGGGGGCGTAGCGGGCGAAGTCGTTCTCGCGGCAGATGACTTCGTGGCGCAGCGACTCCACCAGCGGGCGGGCGATCGAGGCGGGCACCGGGGTCACGAGGCCGACCCAGAGGCTGGACAGGCCGGGGGTGAGGGCGGGCACGGGCAGGATGAGCCGGCGGGGCAGCCGGGCCACGGCCGCGTAGCGCATCATCATCTGCCGGTAGGTCAGCACGTCCGGGCCGCCGATGTCGAAGCCGCGGTTGACGTCGGGCGGGAGCCGGGCGGCGGCGAGGAGGCAGCGCAGGACGTCCCGCACGGCGACGGGCTGGATGCGGGTGGCGACCCAGCTGGGGGTGACCATCACGGGCAGTCGTTCGGTGAGGTAGCGCAGCATCTCGAAGGAGGCGGAGCCGGAGCCGATGATGACGGCGGCCCGCAGCTGGGCGGTGGGCACTCCGCTGTTCAGCAGGATCCGTCCGACTTCGGCGCGGGAGCGCAGGTGGGGCGAGAGGTCGCGTTCGGCCACCTGGCGCGGGGCGAGCCCGCCGAGGTAGACGATCCTGCCCACTCCGGCCGTCTTCGCCGCCCGGCCCACCGCGAGGGCCGCCCGGCGGTCGGTCTCCTCGAAGTCCGCTCCGGTGCCGAGCGCGTGCACCAGGTAGTAGAGGACGTCGACGCCCTCGCAGGGGCCCGCGAGGGTGTCCGGGCGGGTGACGTCGCCCCGGACGGCCTCGACGCGGTCGGCCCACGGCTGGTCGCGCAGCCGGCGGGGGTCGCGCACCAGGCAGCGCACCCGGTATCCGGCACCGAGCAGGACGGGCACCAGCCGGCCCCCGATGTAGCCCGTGGCCCCCGCGACCAGCACCAGCGGCGCCCGCCCGGTGCTGCCGCCGGGCCGGGAGGGCCCCTCCCGCGTCGTCTCCATACCCCCACGCTCTCCCGGAACGGTCGTTCCGCGCAGGCGAAGCTGGGCCTTCCGGGTGTCCGGCGGGGCCTTGCCCGCGCGGAATGCGGTTGCCCCCGCCCGGGGCACGGCGGCTAGGGTGCCGCGCATGGCACCCTTGATCGTTTTCTGCAGCGACCCGCTCGGCTCCCGGCGGGCGGACCCGCACTTCGCCGACGAGGCCCGCGCCGCCCGCGCGCTGGGGCTGCGGACCGCGCTGCTGGATCACGACGCGCTGCTCGCCGGGGACGTCTCCGGCGCGGTCCGCGGCGTGCCGCGCGGGGCCGGGGCCGCCTGGTACCGGGGCTGGATGGTGCCGTCCGGGCGGTACGCGGAGCTGGCCTGTGCGCTCGCCGACCGCGGGGTCACGCTGCTGACCTCGCCCGGCGCCTACCGCCGGGCGCACGAGCTGCCGGGCTGGTACTCCACGCTCGCCCCCGTCACCCCGCGGAGCGTGTGGCTGCCCGCCCGTCCGGGGCACGCCCCGGGCGCCCGCGAGCTCGCGGCCCTCACGGCGCCCCTCGGCGGCGGGCCCGCGATCGTCAAGGACTTCGTCAAGTCCCGCAAGCACGAGTGGCACGAGGCGTGTTACGTACCGGACCTCGCCGACACGGAGCGGCTGGGCGCCGTGGTGGCCCGCTTCGTCGGGCTTCAGGAGGAGTTCCTCGCGGGCGGCGTGGTGATACGGGCCTTCGAGCGCTTCACGGAGGGCGGCGAGGCCCGCGCGTGGTGGGTCGACGGGCGCCCCGTCCTCGTCACGGCCCACCCGGACCGGCCCGACCTGCGGCCCGCGCCGGTCCTCGACGCGGTGTCACCGCTGGTCGCCGCCCTGGACTGCCGGTTCGTCACCACCGACCTCGCGCTGCGCGAGGACGGGGTGTGGCGGGTGGTGGAGGCCGGGGACGGGCAGGTCAGCGACCTGCCGCGGGGCGTCGATCCGGGAGTGCTGATGGCGGCCCTGGCCGGGGTGCGGTAGCCGCGGACGGGCCGCGGCTCTTCATGCGAGCGGCCCGGACACCGTGTGTGATCATGACGCATGCTCTTCGTTCTCATCATCCCGGCGATGCTGGTCCTGGCGGCGGCCCTCCTCCACCTGGCCCTGCACGCCCGGCGGCGGATCCGGGGCGGGCACCGGCCCCGTCTGGCGAGTCCCAAGCCCCTGGCTCTGGTGTCCGTGGCGGCCCTGAGCTCCGCGTTCCTGGTCTTCAGTTACGCGGAGGGCACGTACTCGCCCGGGCTCTGGGGAGACAAGACCTGCATGTTCACCATGGGCGTCAGGGCCCACCCGGAATCCTCCAGCCTCTTCCCGCTCAGCACGGTCTGCAGCGGCATGGAGATCGTCCCGGCCTGGGTCAACCCCACGCTCGTGGCCCTGACCGCTCTGGCGGCGGCGACCCTCGTGGCCGTGCCCGTCGCCTACGTGGTGCGCCGGCGTACCGTCAGCCCGCGAAAGGCGACGGTCGGCTCTTGAAGGGCACCTTCGCTCTTGAAGGGCACCTTCAGCTCTTGAAGGGCACCGTCCGCCACGGGCTCTCCGGGTCCGTGGTCAGTGCCCGGTGGGCGTCGAGGACCGTCGTGTACCAGGGGCCGAACTCCTCCTCGTCGAAGTGCAGGCAGCGGCCCAGGACGTAGCCGGCCGAGAACTCCTCCCACGAGTCGTAGGCGGCCTGCGCCTCCCGGGACGCGTGCTCGATCGCCGTGTGCATCTCGGCCTCCGTGGCGTACCGCGCGCCCCGGCCCCAGCGGGCCATCTTGGAGCCGCGGCCTATGTCCCAGGCGGCGATCGTGCGCACGAAGCCGTCCGGCGGCAGGAGCCCGTCGGCGCGGAAGCGCGCCTCGTAGCGCAGGATCTCCCCCACCAGGGCGCGCAGGTGGGCCACGAGACCGGCGAGCTCGGCGTCGTCCGCGGCGGCCCCGCCCTCCTGGGCGCGCACGCGCAGCGTCGACTCCACGGTGCCGCGCCATTCCGCGGGATCGACGCGGCCGCCCCTCGCGCGGGCGAGCGCACTGCGCGCTCCCAGGACGAAGTCCCAGTACCAGGGGCTCACGTCCCGGCCGAGGAGCCGCTCCTGTATCGAGAGCCAGTCCTCGCGGCCGTGCACGCCCCAGCTGTCGGCGATCCGCTCCACCTCGCCGCGGTAGCCCATGCCGTGCCAGTGCGGGGTGTTCCACGCGTCGCCGTTGGCGAAGCACAGGTGGGCGCCGCAGGCCAGGCCGTGCAGCAGCGGGCCGGGCGCGGGGGCGCCGGTGCGCCGGGTCACCACACGGTCCATCAGCCCGTCCGAGGAGAACAGCTCGTGGTGCAGGTCCAGCCACACGTCGCGTTCCTCGTCGCTGATGAGGAAGTACTGCTCGCAGGGCGTGGCCGGGTTGACGGCGAGGACCTCCACGTCGCCGGGGACGATCTGCGCGAGCGCGCCGAGGGTCGCGTACTCGTAGACGAGGAACGGGTGCGGGCGCGGCAGCAGACCCGGGGTGTAGACCTGTGCGACGGTCTGCCCGTCGGGGGTCTCGATGGTGAGCATGGGGCGCTCGTCCTCGGCGGCGGCCTGCGCGTGGTCGAGGCGCACGGGGTAGTACACGCCCTCGATCGCGAGCGTGCGGAGGTACGCGTACGCGTTGTCCGCCCGGCTGAGCTTGTACAGGTACTGCTCCAGATCGGTGGGCGCCTCCCAGCGGGAGCCGTCCTGCGGTGCCGGGACGAGCGGGAAGAACTCGTCGTGCGCCTCGTCCTGGGCTGCCGCGTGCATGGGACTCCTCGTGGTTCCGTTCCGGTCCGGGCCTGCTGACGGCCTCAAGATCGCCTGAGTACGGTAGCGGCGGCCTCTCCGCGTCGGGAAAGCGGGGGCCGTGGCCGCGCGGGGCCGGTCAGGTCGTGAACTGGCCCAGGATCAGCATCGTGGTCAGCAGGACCACCAGGGCTCCCAGCCCGTAGGCGCCCACCCGGGCGCCGCCCCGGGGAAGGAAGATGCCGATCACCGTCCCGAGCGTGACGATCGGAACGGCGCCCCAGGCGACGGTGATCCCGCCGAAGAAGCGCAGCGGGCCGCGGACGCCGTCCTCGCAGGAAGGGCAGGTGATGGCGAGCAGCGGTCCCACCACCCCGACGAAGGCGCCGACCGCGAGGACGGCCACCGCGACGACGGCGAGCCAGATCCAGTCGCCGGCGGTGCGCCGCCGGGGGACTCCGGGACGGCTCGGGCCGGGGGCGGGGGCGCGGGTGTCGGACGCGGTGCTGGTGTTCTCCATGTGCCGGACCCTACGAAACCGCGCCCACCGGCGGACATCCGCCTCCGTACTCAGATCGTCCCGGTCCGGGATCTGAGTACCTGACCGCCCGCGGCCGTGCCGTTGCGCGGTGTTGTGTGCCGTTGCGTGCTGTTGCGTCAGGCGGCGAAGCGGCGGACGTAGCGCTTCTGCCAGGGGGTTTCGACAGCGTGCCGGTCGTAGTGACGGCGTACGAATTCCACGGCGCCCTCGGCGGGGACCCCGTCCAGGACGGCGAGACAGGCCAGCGCCGTGCCGGTCCGGCCCCGGCCGCCGCCGCAGGCGATCTCGACGCGCTCGGCCGCGGATCGCTTCCACGCCTCGTGGAAGGCGTCACGGGCGTCCGCGGCGCTGCGCGGCAGCCGGAAGTCCGGCCAGGGCAGCCAACGGGCCTCCCACGGGACCTCGGGCGGCTGCTTCCCGAGCAGGTACACGGCGAAGGAGGGCGCCGGGCCCGCGGGCAGGGGCCTGCGCAGCCCACGGCCCCTGACGAGGCGTCCGGAGGGCAGTTGCAGAACGCCGGGGTCCCCCGGCGTCCACGTCCGGGCCCCGTCCGTCACGCCGCCACCTCCGGGCTGCGGTCGGGGCGCACGGCGTCCAGGTACTCCGACACCGCGTCCCTGTTGCGGATCAGGCACTCGATGCGCTCGGTCATGCGGTCGCGTTCGAGTTCGAGGGTGGCCAGCATCTCCGGCGTCGCGTCGGGGAAGTGGATGACGCGGGGCTTGTCCAGGCAGGGGAGGATCTGCTTGATGATGCGCGTGGGCAGCCCGGCGTCGAGCAGCCCCCTGATCTGCAGGACGCGGTCCACGAGGCGCTCGTCGTAGTGGCGGTAGCCGTTCGGGGAGCGCTGGGAGACGATCAGCCCCTGCTCCTCGTAGTAGCGCAGCAGCCGGCGGGACGTGCTGGTGCGTTCCGACAGCTCCCCGATCCGCATGATCCGCCCTCGCAGTCCGTCGGCTCGACCCCTGACACACGTGTGATCGTTCGAGCATACACACCGGGTCGCGGAGCGGGGCGTTCCTGTCACACGGCTGCCCCCGGGGGGCCGTTCTCCCCCGGGGGTGAGGCTTCCGCGCGCCCGTCAGGCCGCCACGGACCCGGTGCCGTTCCCGTTCCCGTTGCCGGTCCCGTTCCCCGTGCCGGTCCCGGTCCCGGTCCCGCCGAAGCTGACGGTGTTCGCCAGGACGACGCCGTGGCTCTTGACGTCGATGGTGATGCGGTCGCCGTCGGCGATGCGGAAGCCGTCGTGGAAGCTGGCCTCGTCGGCGCCGAGGAGGACGTAGTTCACCAGGCCGGGGCGGCGGACGGCGGGGTAGGTGAACAGGTGGTCCGTCATGTCCCCGACCTTGAAGTACAGGGAGTCCTCACCGCAGTCGAAGTTCCCTTCCCACGCCGCCACTCCCTCCCGCTCGATGGTGACCCGGCCGGTCACCGACCGCGGCGGCTCGCCGAGGAAGAGCCAGGGGGCCATGGAGGTGTCGCAGAGCTTGCAGTACGGGTTCCAGCCCGGGTTGCGGCGGTGCAGGCCGATGTCGCACAGGTCGTTGCCGAAGGTGTAACCGGCGTAGTGCGGGGTGCCGTCGGCGTCGTTGACGTAGACGAGGGCGACCTCCGGCTCCTCGATCAGGGCGACCGCGGAGGCGGGGACGGTCAGCGTCTCGCCGGGCATCCGCAGCCAGGAGCCGAAGCCCTTGAAGAACCAGTTGGGGGCGATGAACGCCTCGCCCTCGGCCGGCTCGGTGTCGAACTTGGACTTGTGGGTGCGCATGAAGCCGCTGAGCAGCGCGTTGTTGCTGCTGGTGGGCAGCAGGGGCGGCAGGAACCGCAGCTGCGGGTCCCCGTCCGCCACCGTGATCCACTCGGCGCCGTCGGTGAGGGCGGCGACGAGCGCCTCGGGGCCGCTCGTGGCGATCACGGCTTCACGGACCTGCCCCTCCGTCACCCGGTAGAGGGTCAGGGGCTCGCCGGGGGCCGGCTTGGCGAAGCCTGTGTAGCGCTCGCCCCGGTACTCGCACTCGAAGAGGATCGGCGTGGACGTCATGGTCGGTCTCCTGTGGCTGCTCGTGTGGCTTCTCATGAGGCTTCTGATGAGGCTGTTGCTGTGGCTGGGGGCTTCCGGCGTGGTGCGGCGTTCCGGGCCGGTCAGGCGTGCAGTGCGCTCTGCGGGCGTGCCGCGGGCGTTCCCGTCAGTCCTGCCAGGACCTCCTCGACGCGGTCGAGCGAGGCGCGGATCCAGGGGAGGGCGAGCGGGTCGGCGGCGTTGAGGGCGGCGGTGCGCTGCTCCTCGGTGTCGCCGTAGAGCCGGCTGGTGGCCGCGCGCAGGCGCAGGGTCCGCGGTTCCTCGCCGAAGGCCTCGGCCGGCAGGACTCCCACGCCGTAGCGGGTGAGGAGGAGGTCGGCGAGGCCGGCGCCGGTGTGCACCCCGTGGGCCCGGCCGAGGTGTTCCCGCAGGGGTTCGAAGTCGGGGTAGAGGTAGCAGGTGGCCCGTACGGGGGCCAGGCCGGCGCCTGCCGCGACGAAGCGGGCGGCCACTTCCCGTGCCACGGCGGCGTGGAGGCGGCGGCTGGCGGCGACGTGCTCGACGATGCCGGGGGTCTCGCCGAAGGCGTAGGCGGCGGCCGCCTGGACGGGGGCCGCGGCGCTGGACCAGATCTGGCTGGCGATGCCGGTCAGCCGTGCGTGCAGCGCGCGTCCCGTGTCGCTGTCGGGGAGGCGGGCGACGCCGATCCGCCAGCCGCCGACGGCCAGGTTCTTGGTGAGCCCGGTGGTGACCACGGTGCGCTCGGGGGCGAAGACGGCCGGGGAGACGGCGGGCGTGGCCGCGTCGAAGACGAGGTCGCAGTAGATCTCGTCCGAGATGACGGTCAGGTCGAGGTCCCGGGCCGCCTCGGCGAGGCGCCGTACGGTCCCGGGCGAGGCGATGGTGCCGGTGGGGTTGTCGGGCAGGGTCACGACGACGGCCCGCGGGTCACGCCCGGCGGCCCGGGCCGCGGCGACCGCCTCCCGGAGCCGGTCCGGGTCGGGCACGCCTCCCTGGCCCGGCAGGACCGGGACGGGGACGGGGCGGGCGCCGGCGAGCCGGGCCTGTGCCGCGTAGCTGACCCAGCTCGGCACGGGGACGACCACGTCGCCGCCGACGGCCAGCAGGAGGGCGAACAGCAGGGGCTTGCTCCCCGGCCCGGCCACGACGAGGCCGGGGTCGGTGACCAGGCCGCGCCGCTGCCAGTAGCCGGCGACGGCGGCGCGCAGGTCCGGGCTGCCGGCCACGGGCCCGTAGGCGTTGTGGGCGGCGGCCGCGGCGAGCCTGGCCTTCAGGACGGGGTGGACGGGGAGGCCGATCTCCCCGCTGGCCATGGGGAGTACGGGCAGGCCGGCCCGGCGTCTGCGGGCGAGGGACTCGTCGGCGGCCAGCGTCGCCGACATCGTCACCGGTGCGGTTGGGGGCATGGGAGGGGCTCCAGCAGTGGGGTCGTCGCGCGTGGGTGTGCTGCGCGTGGGTGTGCTGCGCGTGGGGTTCGCGGTACGGGTTCCGCGGGCGGTTGCCCACGGGGGCCCGGGCGGGCCGGCCGCCGGACGCGGCGGCCGGCCGGGCCTCAGGTCCGGGCGTAGCGCAGGCGGAGCTCGGCCTTGCGGACCTTGCCGGTGAGGGTCTTGGGCAGGGCCGGGACCACTTCGAGGCGCTCGGGCAGGAACCTTTCGTCCTGTCCGGACTCCCGCAGGTGGTCGCGGATCTCCTCCAGCGTGGGCGTCCCCGTGCCGCTGGGGACGACGACCGCGCAGATCATGTCGTCCACCTGGCCGGTCGGCCCGACGAGGGTCGCCTCGACGACGGCCGGGTGGCGGGAGATGACCGCCTCCAGCTCGGTCATGGGGACGACGATGCCGTCGCGCATGATGGCGTCCTTGGCCCGGCCGAGGATGCGGATGCCCCCGCGCTCGTCGTCGCGCGCCACGTCCCCGGTGTCGAACCAGCCCTCCACGGTGAGCTCGGCGGCGAAGAGGTCGTCGCGCTTGTAGTAGCCGAGGGCCTGGGAGGCGCCGCGGACGCGCAGGCGGCCGACGGGGGCGCGCTTGCTCGGGTCCTTGCAGGCGTCGATGCGTATTTCCATGGAGTCGATGGGCCGGCCGTTGCTGTAGGCCGCCCAGTCCTCGCAGTAGTCGAGGCGGGTGATGGTCACCGGGCCGTGCTCGGACATGCCCCACACCGAGTACGTGCGGGCGCCGAGCGTTTCGCGGAGCTCGTCGACCAGGGACTGCAGGACCGGGGCGGAGCCGGTCACGACGTGGCGCAGGGTGCTGACGTCGCGCGGCTCGGCCCGCTGGGACTCGGCGATGTCGGTGAGGGTGGGCGGCGGGCCGTAGAGGAGCGTGGCGCCGTAGCGCTCCACGAGGTCCAGCAGGGCCGAGTTCTTGCGGACGTCCTGGAAGGCGATGGTGCCGCCCAGCATGACGCCGGCCAGGAGGCCCTGGGCGAAGCCGGAGTAGTGGACGAGGGGGGTGGTCACGGCGGCCACGAGGTCGTCGCGCAGGAGGAAGGTGTCGACGTAGCCGCGTACGGCCGAGTGGATGGTGTTCTGGCTGTGCAGGACGCCCTTCGACTCGCCGGTGGTGCCGGAGGTGAACAGCACGACGAACGGCTCGTCGGGCTGGAGGGCCAGTCCGTCCAGGTCGGCGCCGCGGCGCTCCTCCCACGGGATGTCGACGAAGTGGTCGTCGAAGTCCAGGGCGCCGGCGGGGGCGTGGCCGCCGACGACCGCCACCTTCTCCAGGGTGGGGAGTTCGGCGCCGAGCCGGGTGACGACGGAGGCCAGCGGGTAGCCGTCCCACTCCGGGGTGGTGATGCACACCCGGGCCTCGGTGAGGGTGAGGCGATGGCGGAGCTCCTCCTCGGTGCACAGCGGCGAGATGGGGCAGATGGCGGCGCCGATGCGCATGCAGGCGAACATCAGGGGCACCATCTCCCAGCGGTTGGGGAGCTGGACGGCCACGAAGTCGCCGCGCTGTACGCCGAGTTCGAGCAGGGCGCCTGCGAAGCGGTCGGTGAGCTGGGCGAGTTCGGCGTAGTCGAGGGTGTCGGTGCGGGCCTCGGCGACCCGGCGGCCGGCCACCGCCAGCTTGTGGGGGCGCGTGCGCGCCTGCCGCCACAGGTCGTCGAGGAAGGTCTCGTCGCGCCACCAGCCGCGCCGCCGGTACTCCGCGGCGCGGGCCTCGTGGCCCTCGGGGACGAATCCGTTCGCCGGCTTGGCTGCCGTGGTCATCGGCGGTCCTTCCTGCGGGCCGCGAGCAGGGCCGGGAGGGGGTCCCCGGAGGCCGCGGCGGAGATCTCCAGCAGATCCCGGGTGTTGTTGCGGACGCGGGTGCCGACCCAGTCGAAGACCCAGTTCTTGCGTTTGGCCGCCTCCAGCTCGAACGGCACGGTCCGGGTCAGGGCCAGTCCGGCCGCCGCGGCGCCGCCGACGTTGGCGACGACGTCCGGGATCAGGGTGGAGCCCTGCACGGCCATCTTCAGCTTGGCCTCCGGGCTGACGCAGATGTTGCCGCCCTCGACGACCAGGCCCGCCCGGAGGCGGTGCACGTTGGCGTCGTTGATGGCGTGGTGGTTCGCGGCGAGGATCAGGACGTCGGCCTCGACGTCCAGCCAGGCGTCCGGCTCGGTGGAGACGGTGACGCCGCCGGGCAGGCGGGCGTGGTCGATGCGGCCGCCGGCGTCGGTGACGGCCAGGAGGTCCGCGATGGGCAGCCGCTCGGCGCTGACGGTGCCCTGGACGTCGGCCACGCCGACGATGCGGTGGCCGCGGTCCTCGAGGAACTGCGCCACCGACCGGCCGACCGTGCCGAAGCCCTGGACGACGACCCGCAGGGACTCGCCGCGCCGGTGGAGCACCTCCAGTGCGGTGACGGCGGCCACGCCGACGCCGTGGCCGGTGCAGTCCACCAGGGGCTCGTAGTAGGTGCGCCAGTCGTAGGGCATGTCGACGCCGCGCGCCTTGCGGCGCGGGTCGTAGTCGGCTTCGGCGAAGAACACGGCCCGGTCGGCCGGTGTCACGCCGAGGTCGCAGCCGAGGTGGATGCCGCCGTGCATCAGCGGCGCGACGGTGCGGCCGAAGGTGCGCAGCGTCTCCTCGCGGTCGCCGCCGTCCGCCACGATGCCGGCCTTGGCGCCGCCGACGGGCAGGCCGACGAGGGTGAGCTTGTGGGTCATGCCGCGGGCCAGGCCGCGCACCTCCTCCTCGGTGACGTCGGCGGTCATGCGGGTGCCGCCCATGGCCAGGGAGTCGACGAGCGAGTCGACCACGACCCAGCCCTTCAGGGGGCCGCCGCTGCCGTTGAGCGACACCGTGAAGGCGGGCTCCCGGACTTCTTCCGGTATGTCTTCCGTGCTGGTCAGAGCGTTCATCGTCAAAGGACCTCGTGATCGGTTCGAAGGGTGTGATGCGGTGCGGGTGGTGCGGTGCGGGTCGTACGGAGCGGGTGGCGCGCAGGCCTCGGTGTCCGGGTCACTGGTAGAGCCGGGCGAAGCCGCGCAGGATCTCCATGCCGTCGCTGCGGAACTCCAGGTGGGCCTGCGAGCCGTGGATCCGGCCGTCGTCCGAGGCGAGGAACTCCACCGGGGCGTGCTCGGAGCGTCCGATGGAGCGGAAGCCCGGCGGTGCGCCCTGCAGGTAGAGGGTGTGGCGGTGGAAGACCGTCACGGTGGGCTTGACGTAGGCGAACAGCGGCTCGGCCGTGTCGACCTCGACGTCGTAGCCGCCGACCCGTTGCTCCCCCTCGGCCAGCTCGGCGCCGGCCGCGACGGCGATGATCTGCATGCCGCCGCAGATCCCCAGGACGGGGACGTCGGCGTTCATGACGAGGTCGATCAGGGGCCGGTAGTAGTCGCTGTCGTAGGCCCGCACCTTGGTGCCGCTGAGCACGACGGCCCGGTGGCGCGGATCGAGGCGGGCGGGCACCGAGGCGGCGTCGACCGTGTCGGTTTCCGACCCGAGGTCCTCGAAGCGCTTGCGCAGCTGCTTGAGGGAAAGGGTTCCGTTGTTGACCACGAGCACCCGGGAAGACGTCACGTCTGCTGCTCCTCTCGCTGGTTCTTCTTCCGACCCGTCCGGTTCTTCTCCTGACGGGTCATGTCCGGGTGATGACCGTTCCGGTGTGTTCGGCGAGCAGCTCGGTGACGGGTGCGCTGCCGATGACGGCCCGCTCCACTCCCCCGTCCAGGGCCTCTCCGGCCGCCCGCAGCTTCTTGCGCATGCCGCCGGTGGCTCCGCGGTCGCGGAACGCGGCGGCGTCCGCGGCGGTGATGCGGCGCACCGGTTCGCCGTCGATCAGGAGGTGGGGCACGTCGGTGACGAGGACCAGGGAGGAGGCCCCCGTCGCCCCCGCGATCGCGGCCGCGGCGCGGTCGGCGTCGGTGTTGACCTCCTGGCCGGCGGTGTTGCGGGCCAGCGGGGTGACCAGGTAGCAGTGCCCGGGCTGCAGGTTCTTCAGGGCGCTGGGGTCCACGTCGGTGATCGGTCCCACGAGGTTGTCGAGTTCGACGAGTTCCTTGCCGCGCCACCACCAGCGCTCGCCCTCGCCGGCCTGGACGAGGCCGTCGCTGCCGACGAGGCGCTCGGCGGTGATGCCGCGCGATTCGAGCCGTGCGAAGACCTGCTCGCCCATGGCGTCGCTGACGGTCTTGATGTCCTCGATCACCTCCGGCGTGGTCCACCGGCTCTGGTTGCCGTAGCGGTCGCGCAGGATGGCCGAGGGCTCGGTGTAGCGCGGGTCGAGGAGCCTGAGCGGCTTGGACCAGCCGTGCACCAGGACCAGGGGGGTGGTCCGGCCGTGGGCGGCGAGGTCGTCCCACCAGGCGTCGGTCATGTCGTCCAGGCAGCTGCCGCCGAGCTTGACGACGGTCGGCACGCTCTCGGTGCGGTCGGTGCCGGTGCTCATGCCGGCATCACTGGCTGCATGGTCAGCCCCGTTTCTTCCGGAAGGGAGTAGCGCTTGTTGATGGCCTGGACGGCCTGCCCGGCGGCGCCCTTGACCAGGTTGTCGAGTGCGGCGAGGACGACGATGCGGCCGCCCTCGGGGTCGTGCATGACCGTGACGTCGCAGTAGTTCGAGCCCAGCACGGCCTGCGGGTCGGGGACCGGGATCATCGTCTCGGTGTGCCGCCGGACCCGGACGAATGTGTGGTTCTTGTAGAAGCGCAGGTAGGCGCGCTGCAGCTCTCGGGCGTCGACCTCGTCGTCGGTGAGGACGTAGGAGCTGGCGAGCAGCCCGCGCACGTGCGAGACCCCGTAGGCCGACATCGTCAGGGAGCCGACCGTCCCGGGCTTGCTGCGCTCCAGGAAGTCGCTGACCTCGGCCGCGTGCCGGTGCCCGGTGGGGGCGTACGGCGTGATGGCGCCGTTGCGGAACGGGTGCAGGCCGGCCGTGCGCAGCTGCTGCCCGCTGCCGCTCGATCCGCTTTTGCCGTCCACCAGGACGGTCTTGAGGTCCAGGCCGAGGGAGAGCGTCAGGGGGGCGAGGCCGAGGGTGATGGCGGTGGCGTAGCAGCCGGCCAGGGAGATCAGCGGCGCGCCCGCCATCTGCTCGCCCACGAGTTCCGGCACGCCGTAGACGAAGCGGTCGGCGAGCTCCGCGTGGCGTTCGACCTTGGGGTACCAGCGCCGGTGGAGCTCGGGGGTGCGGATGCGGAAGGCGCCGCTGAGGTCGATCACGCACGCCACCTTGTCGGCCAGCTGGGCCGCGAGGCGGGCCGAGACGTGGGCGGGGGTGGCGAGGAGGACGACGTCGCACCGGTCGGCGAGGTCGTCGGTGACGGGTTCGAGGGTCAGGCCCAGGTCCAGGCGCAGGCCCGGGTGGAGTTCGGCCGGGCGGCGTCCGATGTTCGACGACCCGCCCAGGAAGGTGAGTTCGAGCCCGGGGTGCTGGGTGACCAGTCTGATGAGTTCTCCGCCGGCGAAGCCCGAGGCGCCGACCACTCCCACGCGGATCACCGGAGCGTCTCCTGCACGTGGCGGCAGACGGCCGCGGGGATGTCGGCTCCGGTCGCCGAGGCCACGGCCCGGAAGCCGGGTGCGTGGTTGACCTCGTTGACGACGTAGCCGGAGGGGGTCGTGAACAGGTCGATCCCGTAGATGCCGCTGCCGAGTTCGTCCACGACGCTCTCGACGATCTTCACGACGTCGGGGTCGTGCGCGACGGCCCGGTTGCGGTTGCCGAGTGCCGCGTTGTTGCGCCAGTCGGTTCCGTTGCTCCGGAACTCCGCCGCGCCGACCAGCTCCCGGCCCACGACCAGGCAGCGGATCGAGCCGCCGCCGAAGTACGGCTCCACCAGGCAGGCCTGCTCGAAGGCGTGTCCGAGGTCCTCGACGTAGTCGTAGACGGACTGGGCGGTGTCGGAGTGGCGGATGAGCGTCACCCGCTTGCCCATCCCGCCGAAGACCGGCTTGAGGACGACGGGCAGGGACAGTTCCTCCAGCGCCTTCTCGAAGTCCTTGCGGGAGAGGACGAGGCGGAAGTCGGGCACGGGCACGCCGGCGTTGCGCAGCACGGCGCGCAGGGTGAGCTTGTTCTCGCAGGCGTGGATGGCGGCCGCGCTGTTCAGGGTGGGGATCTTCGCTGCTTCGGCCAGGGTGGCCAGCAGGCCTCCCCGGGTGTAGCTCCGGCTGCGGACGAGGACCGCGTCGTAGGTGCCGATCGACTGCGGATCCGGGTGCCCGAGGCACAGGGATTCGTCGTTGACCCACTCGGCCTGCAGTCCGAAGTCCGGTGCGGTCTCGATCAGCCGGCGTTCCTCCCAGCTGATCCGGTCCGCGACGATGGCGATTCTGCCGCCCATGGATGGACTCCTCAGTGTGGTGTGTGCGGTGGCGCCGGTGTGGTCCGGCGCCGGGCCCACCGGACACGGGCTTCCCGGAGGTCCGGTGCGCCCTGTGTCCGGTGGTGCCGGTAGTGCCGCTGTGTCCGGCGGTCCGGGCCGCCGGGCTCCTACTGGCCCCAGTCGCGGAGCTGGACCTCGACCATCTGCAGGGAGAGCTTGTCGTCCCGGACGTCGTCGACGCGGAGCGTGAGCATGCACTCGGGGCACGACAGCGTCTCGCCCTGGATCATGGGCGGGGTGGTCAGGTCGGTCTCGCACTCGGGGCAGGCGCCGGTGAGGGTGGCAGTGGACATGAGGGGTTCTCCTCGGTGTGGGATGGATGCGGTGCGTGATGAACGGCGCTGGGCCGGGGTGCCGGCCGGGGCCGGCCGGCCTCAGCGGGACTGGAACTCCACGGCGGACTTGCGGATCGCGTCGCGGTCGAGCAGGGGGCGTCCCTGCTGCTCCTGGCGCGCCGTCAGCCATGCGGTGAAGGCCGCGACGTCGAGGTCCGCCTCGACGCCGGAGTCGGTGAGCGCCCACGTCACCAGGGCGGTGGTCAGGCGGGTCCGCACGCGCAGCTCGCGGGAGTTGCCGACCGTCTCCGCGGGGAGCGTCTCGTACGCGGCGGGGTTGCTGAGCTGGCCGGGCAGTTCGTAGGCGAAGGCGTGGGGGGTGGTGGGCCCGGACTGGAAGGCCTCGCCGAGGCCCGATCCCTTGAGGGCGGCGGCCGACAGGGCGGTCAGGTGGGAGAGGTCGAAGCGGGTGTCGCCGTGGACGACGCGCAGCGAGGTCAGCAGCTCGGCCAGCGGTGCGTTGCCGCCGCGCTCGCCGATCCCGCCCACCGTGGCCGAGATCCAGTCCGCGCCGGCCCGGTGGGCGGCGAGCGAGTTGGCCACCGCCATGCCGAGCATGTTGTGGGAGTGGATCTCGATCTCGGATCCGTCGATCGCGGTGAGCTCCCCGATCACGTCCTCCATCTGCCAGGGCGACAGGCAGGCCACCGTCTCCGCGAGGCGGAACCGGTCGGCTCCGGCGGCGAAGCCCGCGGTGACGTAGGGGACGAGCCGCTCCTTGGGGGTGCGGGCGCCGTCCTCGCCGCTGAAGGTGACGTGGAGACCGCGCTCCTTCGCCGCCTCGATGGCCGCCCGGGCGACCGAGATCAGGTACTTCGTGCTCGTCGAGGCCAGCTTGAGGCCCGCGTGCTCGTAGGAGGTGGGAATCGAGAACATCACCGACCGCACGCCCAGGCGCACGGCTTCGTCGAGGGCCTTCTCCACCTGCTTGCGGTCCCGGACCACGACCAGGGTCAGGCTGCGCTCGGGGCCCACCGTCTCGTGCGTGGCCAGGATGAGGTCGGCGTCGGCCGGTGCGGGGCCGGAGATCATCCCCACCTCGACCAGCTCCACGCCGGTCCGCACCAGCAGGTCGGAGATCAGTGCCGCGTCCTTGGGGCCGAACTCCACTCCGGCCATGTGGGCGGAGTCCCGCAGGGTCGCGTCCGAGATGTGCGGCAGCTTCACCGGGGGTCCGGCGCCGTCCGCCAGGGGGGCTCCGGGGCCCCCGTCGTGCACGTCCATTACTGCCATCGCAAATCACTCCTTCTTCCAGGGCTTGCGGCAGGGCCGGCCTGTCTGCGGATTTCGGCGGGGATACACCGTGAAGGCCTTTGCGCCGAACCGTGTACGGGGAATTGCTGGCTGCACATCCGGGAGAGTGGATACCGCGGACTGTGCCGTCATCAGCTGGTGCGGTGGAAGCTGTAAATAGCTTGTCCGGCCCGGCGGAGAGCGTCAACCCCCGGCAACTCCGTTCCCGGTCAGGCTCGGTCAGGTAAATGTCAGGCCGGGAAAGGCAGGTAAGCGCACTGTCAGAGAACTACGGATCCGTCTGCATCGGCTGCGGCGGGCGGGAGTTCTGGATTAGGGTTACCGGAACAAGCCTCTCCCTTTCTCTTCCCAGATGGAACGGGTGACGTCACCATGGACATACGCTCTGCACCCCGGCTCGGGCTCGTCGTCCCGCCGGAGAATCCCACCGCCGAGCCCGAATTCAGCCGGTTCCTCGGTTCCGGAATGCATTTCCACACGACCCGCTTCCCGGTCCTTCCGGGCAAGGGCCTGCGGGAAATGCTCGATACGTACAACGAGGTCCTGCCCGGGGTTCTCGCGGGCTTCGGCATGCTGCCGCTGGATGCCGCCGTCGTCGCCTGCAGCGCCTCCCACTACCTGCTCTCCCCCGACGGCGACCGGGCGTTCTGCGCCGGACTCTCCGAGCGCGCGGGCTTCCCCGTGCTCTCCTCCTCGCTCGCGACGCTCGCCGCGTGCGAGGCCCTCGGGGTGACGCGGCTGACCCTCGTCAGCCCGTACGAGCCGTGGCTGACCGGGCTCTCCCGCGACTACTGGGAGAAGGCCGGGCTCACCGTCGACGGGGTCGTGCCCGTCCCGGCCGGTGACCGGTACGACCCCTACCGGGTGACCACCCGCACGCTCCTGGACCGGATCCGCCGGCACGACGTCCCCGAGGACACGACGCTCCTCTTCACCGGCACGGGGATGTTCACGCTCGCCGCGCTCGACGAGCTCGGCGGCCGGCACCCGGACCGGGTGATGCTGACCTCGAACCTCGCGAGCGCCTGGTGGGCCCTGCGGACGGCGGGCGCTGCGCAGGACGGCGGGCCCGGTGGTCATCCGCAGCTGAAGCGGCTGGCGGGCGCGGCGGCCGCGCGGGAGGAACACGCGCACGCGTAGCGGCGGAGCGGCCGGCCGGTGTGCGTGCACACCGGCCGGCCGGTACCGCCCCGCGCGTCAGAGGCCGGTGAACTGCAGGCCGACGCCGCGGACGGTGGTGATCCAGTCGCCGCCCCCCAGCTTCTTGCGCAGACTGCTCACGTGGGTGTCGATGGTCCGGCGGGACCAGGAGTCGCCCCAGACCTGCTGCATGATCCGGTGCCGCGGAATGACCGTCCCCGGATGCGACGCGAGGAGGTGGAGCAGGTCGAACTCCTTGCGGGTCACCTCCACGCGTCTGCCGCGGATGCGCACTTCGCGCGAGGACGCGTCGATCTGCAGCGGCCCGTGCGAGACGGTCCGCCGCGCGGGCTCCTGGAGCCGCATCCGGCGCATGACGGCCTCGATGCGGGCCATCAGCTCACGGAATCCGTAGGGCTTCACCAGATAGTCGTCGGCTCCGGCCTGGAGCCCGAGGACGCGGTCGAGTTCGCTCCCCCGGGCGGTCACGGCGATCACGGGGATGTCGCAGGCCGACCGCACCTCGCGGCAGACCTCCAGGCCGTCCAGGTCCGGGAGTTCGAGATCGAGCAGCATCAGGTCGGCATTCCTGTAGCTCTGCAGCGCGGCGTATCCCGTCTCCGCCCTGTCGACCGTGTGCCCGTGCCGGGTCAGTCCGCGGATCAGCGATTCGGCGTCACCGGTGTCGTTCTCCACGACGAGCAGGCGCCACGCGGCGTCCGTCCTGGCCGGCCCGGCCGAATTCGGTGGTACCTGCCGAAGGCTTGTATCAAGCATGCGCTGTCTCCCCTGAATAGCTGCCGATGAGGGGTCCGCACCTTCGGTGCGTGCGTCTGCGATCGCAGAAATCCCCCGTGCTCTGCTGAAGCCCCTGATCTCGCTGAAGCCCCGTGATCCCGCCGGATTCCCGTACATCGTTTCCCGGCGTCGCCGGGGCCGGGAAAGGGCGAAGGGCGGGGCGGCGGAGGGCACTCGGGCGAGCCGCCCGGCGCGGCCGGAGAACCGTTTTTCTCCGGCCGGATCCGGCTTCCTCGCCCTGCAATCTTGCGCCGGATGCGCCGGGCGGGACATACGGACTTCAATAAGTCACCGGCAGCATGCGATCACGGGCCGGCGGGAGACACCCCGTAGAGGACGAGGTCCCAGACGCGGGCGAGCTGCTCGACGGGACCCGGGTCCCCGCCGCCGGCCGGCTCCTGCGACGCCCGCGCCTCCGGCGCCCCCGCCCGGGCCCGGCGCTGCAGGTGCGCGTCGACGCCCGCGACGAGGTAGGCGGCCAGCAGGGTCACCGTCTTCGGGTCGGCCGCCGCGCGCAACTGCCCCTCGGCGTAGGCCTGGTGCAGCAGGCCGCGCAGTTCCGGCAGCCAGGTCTGCGCCCAGTCGGCGCCACCGGGAAGCTCCCGGGAGAGGCGGGCGGCGGCGCGTACGGCGGTCTCCTTCTCCAGGAGCCGGGCGATCGCGAGGACCAGGGCCCGGGCCCTGCGGAGGGGGGAGGCCGGCACCGCCACGGTCCGCTCGGTCTCGGCGCGGGTCAGCTCGCGCCCCAGCTCCTCCACGGCACGGGCGATCTTGTCCTTCGTCGGGAAGTGGAAGGTCAGGGCGCCGGTGGAGATGCCGGCCGCCCGGCAGATGCGCTGCAGCGACGTGCCGTCGTATCCGCCGCGGTCGAACTCGGCGGCGGCCGCCTGCACCACGGTGCGCCTGGTGCAGGCGGCGCGTTCCTGCTTCACCATCGCAACTCCCCGGTGGTGGCGGTCGCGTGCCGTCGACGGCCCTCGCGCCATCGGGTGCCCTTCAAGGTCCCACACCTCTCGGCCGTTTCGGTCTGTGGGTCCGACACTCCCCCGGCCGCCCACCGGCGGCAACGCCGACTTGGCCAAGTAGGCGCGGGTCGCCTCCTTCCCCGTGAAAGAATAAAAAACGTTCGCTATCTTTTAAGGGTCGGCACCGCCACCGGCGCCGGCGACCGGCCACCGATGCTCCGAGGGGGGACCCACCATGGCCGCTCAGCACCCCGCAGTCCTGCCGCAGGCGCCGCAGGACCCCAGCAGCCTCGTGCCCGACTTCGTGTCCGACTTCGCGGAGGACGTGTTCGGCTACCTGCCGCGCGTCGACCAGCGCCGCTGGGCGGACGCCTACCTGCGCGGACTGCTCACGGTGCGGGGCAAGAAGACCATCCGTCAGATGGCCCGGGCCGTCTCCCCCTCCTCCGGTGCGCCGCAGGCCCTGCAGCAGTTCATCAGCGCCAGCCCCTGGGACTGGGCGGCCGCCCGCGAGGCCCTGGCCCGCAAGGCCGCCGCCCGGCTGCCCTCCCACGCCTGGACGATCGGCATGACCCTGGCGGAGAAGCGCGGCGAGCACTCCGTCGGGGTCCACCGGCGCTTCGTGCCCGACGCGGGCCGCACCCTCAACTGCCAGGTCGGCATCGGCCTCTTCCTCACCTCAGGCTCCGAGAGCATCCCCGTCGACTGGCGCCTGCTGATGGACGAGAGCTGGTGCGGCGACGAGCAGCGCCGCAGGCGCGCCCGCGTCCCCGGCACCCTGCGGGCCCAGCCCGTCTGGGAACACGTGCTGGACCTCACGGACCGCCTCGCCGCCCTCAGGGTCTCCGGCCCGGCACCCCTGGTCGTCGACCGCTGCTGCGCCGCCGACGCCGCCCACCTGGCCGCCCAGCTCAACCTGCGCGAACGGGAGTTCGCCATCGAGATCCGGCCCGACCAGCCCGTGCTGCCCGCCCTGCACGCCGGTCCCGGCGCGGGGCCGCGGCCGTCGGCCGTCCGGCCCATGAGCGCGCTGCAGTTCATGCGCGACGGCGGGTTCCGCCACCCGTACGTGGTCGGCGTCGAGGACCACGGGCACGGCCCCGCGAACGGCAACGGGAACGGAACCGGGAACGTGAACGGGCACGGACAGGACCGGGGCCGCCAGGTGCGGCACCTGAACGTCCACTCCTCCCTCGTCCGCCTCCCGGGCCGCTCCGGCGCCCCCAGCACCCACCGCGTCTACCGGCTGCTGGCCGAACAGGCCCCCGCCCACCGGCGGCCGGCCCGCTTCTGGATCACGACCCTCGTGGACCGGCGGATGGACGAGGTCCTCTCCCTCATCCGGCGCCCCGCGCTCACCCACGCCGCCGTGCAACGGCTCGAGGACGACTTCGGGATGCTCGACTTCGAGGGACGCTCCTTCCCCGGCTGGCACCACCACATGACGATGGCCTCCGCCGCCTACGTCTACAGCCGCCTGCAGCACGGCGCCCGGCAGCTCGCGACCGTCTGACAGCAGCCGCCCGGACCAGCCGCCCCAAGCCCCGGGCGATCCGCCCCGTGCACCCGCCCGGCACCACGCACCGCACCACGCACTCCGTACGAACCGACACGGCACCGTGCAGCACGGCGCCACACGGCAAAGGACGAACGATGGCCGCGCCCCCGACCACCACCGCAGCAGCGGAGACCGACGAAGAGCGCGCGAGGCGCTTCGAACGCGACGCGCTGGCCTACCGCCGCCGGATGCACACGGCGGCGCTGCGCCTGACCCGCAACCCCGAGGACGCGGAGGACCTGGTCCAGGAGACGTACGCCAGGGCCTACAAGTCCTTCCACCAGTTCCGCGCGGGCACCAACCTGTGGGGCTGGCTCCACCGCATCATGACGAACACCTTCATCAACTCGTACCGCAAGAAGCGCGCCGAGCCGCAGTACTCCTACGCGGGCCGGATCGAGGACTGGCAGCTGGCCCACACCTCCGGCCACACCTCCGCCGGCCTGCCGTCCGCCGAGAAGCAGGTCCTCGACCACATCCCCGACCCCGAGGTGCTCGACGCGCTGCAGGCGACGCCCGAGGAGTTCGTCAAGGTGGTCTACCTGGCCGATGTCGAGGGTCTGCACTACCGGGAGATAGCGCAGCTCCTCGGCATTCCCGCGGGGACCGTCACCTCCCGCCTCCACCGCGGGCGCAGGCGGCTGCGGACCCTGCTCGCGGATCACGGCCGGCGCGCCGGCCTCCCCGCTGCCGCAGCGCCCGCCCCGGCGCCGGCGCCGGTCGAGGCCTGACCGGGAGCGGAGCGCGCCCCGGCAGGAGCCCGGGCGGCCGGGAGGCGCTCCCGGCCGCCCGGCGCGGTCAGGCCGCGGTCCAGCCGCCGTCCACCTGCATCGCGGCACCGGTGACGAAGGAGGCCCGGTTGCTGCACAGCCAGGCGGCGGCCTGCGCGATCTCCGTCGGGTCGGCCATGCGCTTCTGGACGGAGCGCTCGACGAAGCTCTTCTCCAGGGCCGGGGTCCCTTCCAGGACCTCTTCCATCAGCTCGGTGCGGGTGCTGCCCACCACCAGGGCGTTGACCCGGACGCCGAGCTCGCCGTACTCGGCGGCGGCCGCCTTGGTCAGGCCGAGGACGGCGTGCTTGGCCGCCACGTACGCGGCCGAGGCGCCGGTGGCCTGGTGGCCGGCGACGCTGGAGGTGTTCACCACCGCCCCGTCCCGGCCGGTGGCGAGGATGGCGGGGATCTGGTGCCGCAGGCAGTTCCACACTCCCCTGAGGTTCACGTCGATGATCCTGTCGAAGACGGCGTTGTCCGTCTCGTGCAGGGGGACGCCCGCCACCGCCCAGCCGGCGTTGTTGAACGCGGCGTCCAGCCGGCCGAAGTCCTCGACCGTCGCCGCGACGGCCCGCTCGACGTCCCGTTCGTCCGCCACGTCCCCGGTCACCATCGCGGCCCGCCCGCCCGCCAGGGAGATCTCGTCGACCAGGTCGCTGAGCCGCTCCTTGCGGCGCGCCAGCAGCATCACGGCGGCTCCCTCGGCGGCGAACAGCCGCGCCGCGGCCGCGCCGATCCCGCTGGAAGCCCCCGTGATCAGTATCGTTCTGCCGTCCAGCATCCGCTGTCCGTCGCTCATGACTCCCCCTAGCAAGCCTCAGGCTCCCGCCTGACAACGTGGTCTTCTGCGGCGACTGCAGCCGCGGAGGGCGACCGGGGCCCATGGCCGGACCCGGTCGCCGTCGGGGGTGCAGTCCTCCCTGCGTGCGGGGTGGGGACGGTGCGGAGGGTTCAGGGGATCGGCGCGGCGCGGAAGGCCGCGGCGTGCCGCGCGGCCCAGGCCCCGTAGGTTCCCGGCGTACGGCCGGTCACCCGTGCGACTCCGTCCGTGAGGCCGGCCTTCGCGCCCTCGTGCTGCCGCCGGGCACTGGCCAGGAGTGCCTGTGCCAGCGGTTCGGGGTGGCGGGCCCGCCATGCGTCGAGCGCCTGCTGCTCGGTGAGTTCCTCGAGGCCGACGGGCTCGTCCAGGAGCGCCGCCAGCTGCCGGGTCTGGTCCCGCGCCGAGAGGGCCTGCGGGCCGGTCAGGGCGTGGACGCGGCCTGCGTGGCCGCCGGGCCGGGACAGGACGCGCGCCGCGGTCCCGGCGACGTCCTGCGGGTCGATGCAGGCGTTGCGGGCGTCGCCGTACAGCGCCCGCACCGTTCCCCGGCTGCGCACCGACGAAGCCCAGGAGAGCGTGTTGGACATGAACGCGCGCGGGCGCAGGAGGGTCCAGTCCAGGCCCGAGGCCCGTACGAGCTCTTCGCCGTCACGCTGCCAGCGCGTGATCAGGTCCTGGGCACCGGTGTCGGTCACCGCGAGCGCGGACAGCTTGACGACGTGCCGGACGCCGCCCGCGCGCGCCGCGGCGAGGAGGTTCGCGTCGTGCGCGGGCCGCAGCGGGTCGAAGGTGACCATCAGGACGGCATCCGCGCCGGTCAATTCCTTTGTCAGCGCCGGGCGGTCGGAGAGGTCCGCCCCGGCGATCCGGCCTGCCAGGCCTGCGCGGGCCGCCCGCGCCGGATCCCTCGTCAGCGAGGTCACCTCGCAGCCGGCCGCCACGAGCAGGCGTGCCACCCGGCTGCCGACCGTGCCGGTCGCTCCCGTGATGACGATCCGCCGCGGCCTGCCACCGGCGGGCCGGGCGGCCGCGTCCGGTCCGGTCCGGGCGGCCGGTGCGAGCGGTGCGCCGTGGGCGCCCTCCGCACCGGCCGTGGCCGGACCGCCGTCAGCCGCCCGTTCCCCCGTCGGCCACTCCCCCGTCGTCATGCCTCTTCCCCCGTTCCCCGTCCAGCTCGATACGGTCCGCCACGTCCGGCACGGCGATGCCCGGCAGCAGCAGTTCCCACATGTGCACCGTACGCTCGGTGAGGTCCTTGCGGCCGTTGAGCAGCTGGGCGTACAGCTGCACGCCCGTGCACGCCCCGACCACGAAGGCGGCCACCCGGTCCGGGTCCGCCTCCGGCCTCAACTCGCCCTTGCGGGCGGCCTCGTGCAGACACTCTCCCATGATCGTGCGCCAGCCCTGGTAGGAGGAGGCGTCCTGCAGGCCGAAGCTGCCCTGCTCCACCGCGAGCCGCACGCCCGCGCGCAGCACCGGATCCACCTGCAACTGCCGTGCCCACACCAGCGTGATGTCCACCAGCCGTTGCAGGCCCTCCGAGCCGATGAGCGGCTCAATCGCCCCCGACTGCGCGTTCATCACCGCACTGGCCAGGCCCTGCTTGGACTGGAAGTGGAAGTACAGCGCTCCCGCCGTGACCCCCGCCCGGTCCACGATCTTGGTGATGGAGGCCCCGGCATATCCCTTCTCGTCGAACTCCTCCGCCGCCGCCTTCAGGATCAACTCTCGGGTCCGCACAGCCCGTTCCTGCGTCGGTCGCGACATCGCGGCTCCCCAAAAGGCACTTGAACTAAAAAAAGAACGACCTCTATTTTATTCCCCGACGGCCTCACCGTCCAGCACCTTCAACAGCGCCACCAGCACACGCACCTGCATCACGGACAACGCCCCCACCGGAGGAGTTCCCCATGCACAGCACCGCTGGCCGCACCACCGCCACGGCATCCCCCGCCTTCGTCCCCGCCGAGCTCGTCCACAAGGCGAACCCCGACGGAGTCCTTCTGACGGGCTGGCACCGCACCGGCGAGGACACCTTCACCGTCGCCGCCCACTGGCCCTACACCCACCGCTTCTACACGACCGGCCCCGGCCGGCTCGACCTCGTCCTGCTCAACGAGACCGTCCGGCAGACCTTCCCGCTGCTCTCCCACGCCGCCTACGACGTGCCCTTCGGGCACCCCCTGCTGTGGGAGCGCTACCGCTACCGGATCACCCCCCACGCCCTGCGGGCCGTCGACCTCTCCGGACCGGTCGAACTCCGCGTCACCTGCACGGAGTCGGTGCGCCGCGGTCCGCGCGTCACCGCCCTCGCCCTGCGGATCGACGTCGTACGGGCGGGGCTGCGCCTGGCGACGGCCGACACCCGCTTCACCATCCAGACGCCGGCGGTCTACCGGCGCCTGCGCGCCGGGCAGTCCGGCACGGAGTCCGGCTCCGGCACCGCGCAGGGGGCGCCCGGCCTGCGCGTCACCGAGCCCGCCCCGCCCGTGCCCCGGCCGTACCCCGGCCGCGGCGCCCTCGACAACCTGGCCCTCACCCCGACCGGGACACCCCACACCTGGCGGCTGCGGGCCGACACCACCCACCCCGTCTTCTTCGACCACGCCGTCGACCACATCCCCGGGCAACTGCTCCTCGAAGCCGCCCGGCAGGCGGCCCGGTCCACCGCCCACGGGCGCGCCGCCGTGGTGGCGGTGGACAGCACGTTCACCCGGTTCGTCGAACTCGGCAGTCCGTGCCGGATCGAGACCCGCCCCCTCCCCCACGACCCGGCCGGGCACGCCCGCGTGGCCGTCACCATGGAGCAGGACGGCGCCGAGACCTTCTCCGCCGCCGTCACCCTGCAGCAGAGCGAGCCCCGCTGCGCGCCAGGGGCGCGCAGACCGGCCGGGGTCCGGGACGTCCGGGCCCTCCGGAACTCCACAACGCGCCTGTGCCGCCCGTGAGTTGAGCATGTCCCGCGTGTGATGTTCCTCATGCCGTGCCGCATTGACCTTCTCATTAATGTGAAGGTCCGAGCATGCACAGCATGCGGAACACACACCACCAGCTGCGCCGCCCGCGCCCGGCACGAACCGCAAGGTGAGGGACGATGGACCACCAGCTCTTCGACTACAGCCCGATCGTCGAACGCGAGCCGATCCACTGGCCCGGCGGCGCCCGCGTGGCCTGTTACGTCGCGGTCAACGTCGAGCACTACCGCATCGACCGGCCCTCGACCAGCATCTTCGCGGGAACCGCAGGCCTCGCGCCGGACCCGCTGAACTACGGCTGGCGCGACTACGGGCCCCGTGTCGGCATCTGGCGGCTCATCGAGAGCCTCGACCGGCACGGGATCCGCGCCAGCGCGATGCTCAACTCCGCCGTCTGCCACCACTATCCCCAAATCGTCCGGGCGGGCAGGGAGCGGGACTGGGCCTGGATCGCCCACGGCAAGGACAACTCCACCTTCCACACCGGCATGACGGCCGAGGAGGAGCGCGCCTACCTCGAGGACGTCGTCGAGACCATCGGGACGGCCACCGGCCGGCGCCCCCGCGGCTGGCTCGGCCCGGCCCTCACCGAAACCTTCCGCACGCCCGCGCTCCTCGCCGAGCTCGGCCTGGACTACGTCCTCGACTGGTGCAACGACGACCAGCCCTACCGGCTGAACGTCCCCGGCATGCTGAGCATGCCGTACTCCATCGAGGTCAACGACGTCACCCTCTTCCTCGGCCGGAACCTCAGCGGGCCGGACTTCGTCCGGATCGTCGAGGACCAGCTCGACCAGCTCCACGCCGACGCCCGCACCGGCGGACGGGTCATGGCGCTGGTCCTGCACCCCTTCATCAGCAGCCAGCCCTTCCGCCACAAGTACGTGGACCAGGCGCTGCGCCACCTCGCCGGCCACCCCGGGGTCTGGCTCGCCACCAGCGACGAGATCGCCGCGCACTACGCGCGCACGACCGCCGGGAGCCCGTGACCGCACGCGCCGGCGACAGCCGAGCCCGCCTCCGGACGTCCGGAGGCGGGCTTTCGGCGGTCAGACGCCCGGGGCGGCGGCGCAGGACGGGACCGCCGCCGCGATGAGCGAGTCCAGCACGTCGCGCGCGGCCAGCAGATCGGCCACGGCGTCGCCGATCCGCCGGCGCTCCCGGCGCAGCCGGTCGAGCACGCCCGGGCCGGCCGGCACCGCCGCCGTCCGGCCGGGGCCGGGCAGCAGGGGGATCAGGCCGGCCACCGTCCGCGTGCTCAGCCCGGCCGCCAGCAGGACCCTGATGAAGCGGACCCTGTGCACGTCCTCCTCGCCGTACTCGCGATAGCCGCTGGACCGCCGGCGGGGCCGGAGCAGGCCCTGCTCCTCGTAGTACCGCAGCAGCCGTTTGCTGACGCCGGTCCGCCGGGACATCGCGGAGATCAGCATCTCCCGCTCACCTCCCCGGCCCGCACTCGCACGTGCGCCCGCGCTTGCCTTCGTGTCCGCAAACGGGGGACGGCCCCGCGAGGACCCGGTCGGGTCTTCGCAGGGCCGCGATGTGCCGCGTGGGCGTTCACGAGTTCGCACTCGCGCGCTTGGCGGGGAAGCCGTGCGCCCGGGCGGCGAGCACGACGGCCAGGACCGGCACCAGCAGCACCAGCACGCTCCAGGGGAAGGAGGAGGTGCCCCACAGGCCGAGGAGGACGCCGCCGACGACCCCGCCGCCGGCCATGGCCACGTTCCACAGGGTGACGAGCATGGCCTGCGCCGCGTCGGCCTGCTCGCCGCCCGCGTCGCCCACGGCGGTCTGCAGGAGCGTCGGAGCGCCGCCCCAGCCCAGGCCCCACAGCGCCGCCGCCACGTAGACCAGCGCGGGGCTGTCGGACAGCACGGCCAGGATGGCCGCCGCGGCGGCGACCAGCAGCGTGCTGAGGACCGTCAGCGAGCGCAGCCGGCGGTGGATCTGTGCGCCGACGATCCAGATGCTGAGCAGGGACGCGACGCCGAAGACCAGCAGCACCAGGTCCGTCGAGCCGCCCATGTCGAGCCGGTCGAGGAAGGTGGCGATGTAGGTGTAGAGGATGGTGTGGGCCAGCACGAAGACGGTCACGACGAAGAGGACGGGCGCCACGCCGGGCACCTTCAGGGCCCCCAGGATCGGCTCGCGCTCACCGCGCTTCTGCCCCGGGTAGTCGGGCACCATCGCCACGATCCACGCGATGACGACGAGCGTGAGACCCGTCATGACCAGGAACGCCACCTGCCAGCTCAGCGCCTTGCCCAGGAACGTGCCCGCGGGCACGCCCAGCGAGAGGGCGACCGGGATGCCGGTCATCACGATCGCGATCGCCTTGCCCTGCAGCGGGACCGGCGCCATGCGGCGCGCGTAGCCGGCCAGCAGCGCCCAGGCCAGACCCGCGGCCACACCGGCCACGAAGCGGGCCACCATGGTCAGGGGGTAGTTCGTCGAGACCGCGGTGACCGTGTTGGCGACGGCGAAGGCGCCCATCGCCGTCAGCAGCAGGCCCTTGCGCCGCCACCCGGCGGTGGCCGCGGTCAGCGGGATCGCCGTGAGGGCCGTGCCGATCGCATAGATCGTGACCGTCTGGCCGGCGGCGGACTCGCTCACCCCCAGGTCACCGCTCATCGCGGGCAGCACGCCCGCGGGCAGCGTCTCCGTCAGGCTCGTGATGAACACGGCCGTGGCCAGCGCCAGCAGCGCCAGCAGCGGGAGCTTCTCCTCCTTGCGCTCCCCCTTGTGCTCCCCGGCTCCTCTCCGGGACTCCTTCCTCTCCTGCTTCTCCTGAACGACACCGGCTACGGGATCAACGGACGGCTCCGTTTTGCTTATTGACATGATGTGAATCCTGGAACCCTCACACATATGTGAAGGTCAAGCCGACAAGAATGTGAGGCCCGTCACATGAGGATCGGAGAGCTGTCGGACCGTACCGGCACGCCTCGCCGGCTACTGCGCTACTACGAGGAGCAGCAACTCATCACCTCGGACCGCACGCCCAACGGCTACCGCGACTACGACGACCACCTCGTCGACCGCGTCCTGCAGATCAGGGCGCTCCTCAACACCGGGCTGCCCACCCGCCTCATCAGGCAGATCCTCCCGCGCTTACCCCAGGCGCACGCCATTCACCCGGTCCACCCCACGCCCGAGCTGATCGCCACCCTGGAGCACGAGCACCGCCAGATCACGAGGCGCATCCAGCACCTCACCGACAACGCGAACGCCATGGCCCACTACCTGGACGCGATCCGCAACTCCCCCACGGCTTCCACCAACCCCATGGCCCCCATAGCCCCTATGGCCCCCACGACCCCCGAGGCGTCCGGCCCTCCGGCTGCGCCCCCGTCCGGCTACGCGGCGCAGGCCTGACCGGTTCAGCGCCTTTCAGCCCTTTCAGCACCTTTCAGCGCCTGCGGGGTGCCGCCGCGAAGTGTCCGACGGCGAAGTCGCCGAAGCGGCGGGCCGCGGCGGTCACATAGGCGTCCTCGTGCCGGGCGAGCCACAGCACCCGGTGGCAGTCGGGCGCGGCGAGCCGCGCCCAGGCGACCGTCCCGCGGCCGCCGGTGTCGCGTGCCATGGCCGGGAGCAGGGCGACCCCCAGCCCCGCGCCGACGAGGTCCAGGATCGCGCCCGGCTCGTTCCCTTCGCAGACGATCGCGGGGCGGACCCCCTC
The DNA here is from genome assembly GCF_042657885.1 of Streptomyces aureoversilis. Lineage (NCBI taxonomy): Bacteria > Bacillati > Actinomycetota > Actinomycetes > Kitasatosporales > Streptomycetaceae > Streptomyces > Streptomyces aureoversilis. The sequence goes on along the minus strand of NZ_JBHSKJ010000001.1, from coordinate 273,005 downwards.
CCGGGCGAACAGCCGGTCGGCGAGGATGCGTTGCCAGTGTCCCGGGCTGGGCGTGATGAACGGCTCCCCGTCCAGCGCGGCGAGGTCGACGCCTTCCTTCCCGGCCAGCCGGTGCCCGGCGGGCACGGCGAGCAGCACGTCCTCCCGGAGGAGTTCGACGGAGGTCAGCGCCGGGCCCGTGAGCGGCTGGGAGACCAGGCCGAAGTCCACTTCGCGCGTGCGGAGCCGTTCCGCCATCGCGCCCGCGGTCGCCTGGTACAGCCGGACGTCCACGCCCGGGTGGGCCGCCCGGAAGCCTGCGAGCAGCCCGGCGAGGGTCAGCAGCGTTTCGGCGGCGACCGTGACGGTGCCGCCTTCGCCTCCGGCGGCGTCGGCCAGTTCGCGGCGCCCGTCCTCGAGTTCGCGGAGCGCCCGGTCGACGCGGCGCAGGAAGGCGGCGCCGTGCTGGTTGAGCCGGATGCGGCGGCCGCGGCGGTCGAAGAGCGGGACGCCCAGCTCCGCTTCCAGCCGTGCGATGGTCCGGCTCACCGAGGGCTGGGCGACGTGCAGCTCCGCGGCGGCCCGGCTGATGTGCTCGTGGCGCGCGACGACCTGGAAGCAGCGCAGCGACAGCAGGTCCATCCGTTCCCCCCCTTATAACTCCCCAGGCATCTTTACATGCCTGTTTTGGTCTTGGACTGCATAAGTCCCGCGCCCGTAGCCTCCGGACATCCCCCTCGCCCCGAAGGAGACACGACCCATGACCGACAACCCGCCCCTCCCGTACGAGAGTTACGCCCTGACCATCCTGAACGTGCTCTCGCGCTCCCCCGGGCAACCCGCGCTGATCACGGCGGAGGGCCGTACCGTCCCGGCCGGGGAGCTGTGCGACGACGTCCGCCGGGCGGCCGCGGAGCTGGCGGCGCGCGGCATCGGCCGCGGCAGCACCGTCGCGCTCCTCACCGGCAACCAGCCCGGGGCACTCCTCGCCCGCTACGCGGCGAACCTCCTGGGCGCCCGCGTGGTCCACCTCACCGAGGGCACGGCCCCGGAGACGCAGGCGCAGATCGTGCACAGCGTCGGGCCCTCGATGCTGCTCGCCGCCCCCACCGCGCGGGAGGCCGCCGAGGCGCTGCTCGCCCGGGCCCCGGTCCCCGCCGTGCTCACCCTCGGCCCCGCCTCCTTCGGCGAGGACCTCCTGGCCCGCGCGTCCCTCCGGGAGCCACGGCCGGTGGCGGGTGCGGCGCGCGCCGGGGACGACTGGTGCATCCGTTTCACCGGAGGCACCACGGGCGTCCCCAAGGGCGTCCGGATGGCCCACGGCCCGTACGGGCGGATGCTGGCCCTGTACGCCGGCAGGATCCCGTCCGGGTCGCGGCCCCGCCTCCTCGCCTGCACCCCGCTCGCACACATGGCCGGGGTCGTCGCCGACATCACGCTCCTCGCAGGCGGCACGGTGGTCCTGCAGCCCGCCTTCGACGCGGGGGCCGTGCTGGCCGCCCTCGCGCGCGAGCGCATCACCGACGTGTGGCTGCTGCCGCCCCTGCTGTACGAACTGCTGGACCACCCGGACCTGCCGGACACCGACGTGTCCGCACTGCGCCGCGTCTTCTACGGCGGAACCGCCGTCTCGGCCCGGCGGCTGCGCAGCGCGGCCGAGGCGTTCGGGCCGGTCCTCCACGGCTGGTACGGGCAGACGGAGGCGGGCAACATCACCGAGGTGCTGCCCCACGAGCACACGGTGACGGGACGCGGCGGCCGGGCCACGGCCGGACGCGCGGCCCCGGGCGCCGAGATCGCGATACGCGACGCGGACGGCAGGCCCGTGGCCCCCGGGGAGGCCGGGGAGGTCCACGTCCGGACCCCGATGATGATGAGCGGCTACTGGCAGCAGCCCGAGCTGACCGCGGAGGTGCTGCGCGACGGCTGGATCCGCACCGGCGACGTCGGCTACCTCGACGCCGGCGGATACCTCTATCTCGTCGACCGGCTCAAGGACATGGTCGTCGTGGTCGGCGGGCACGTCTACCCGGCGGAGCTGGAGGAACTCCTGCACGGACACCCCGCCGTCGCCCAGTGCGCGGCGTTCGGGGTGCGGCGCGCGGACGAGAGCGAGGAGGTCCACGTCGCGATCGTCCCTGCGGCCGGGCACGAGGCGGGGCACGGCGCGGAGGGCGGGGCGTGGCGCGAGCGGATCCGGGGCTTCGTGACGGAGCGCAAGGGGGCGATGTACGCGCCGAGCGCCGTGCACGTCGTGGACCGCATTCCGCTCACCGCCGTCGGGAAACCCGACAAGAAGCTGCTGCGCGCCACCTGGGCGCCAAATCCGCCTTTGGCCGCGGGCATATGAAATATTCAGCGATGTCCGAGAAATTCCCCGGACTTCTCCCGGCCGCCGCCGCACGCGTTGCGGCGGCCCGGCCCCGCATGGAAATACGATCTTGATCGTTGTAGGGTCGGTGGCGGCAACAAGCAGTTTCGATTCACCGCCAACAGGGGGAATTACATGGGGAAGCGCCTGATGGGCAGGCTCGCGGCGGCAGCGGTCATCGCGCCCGCTCTGCTCCTCGCCGGCTCGGGCGACGCCTTCGCCGACGGCAGCGTCACCTGGAAGAACAAGGGCACGAACAAGTGCCTGTCCCACATCGCCGGCATCGCCGCAGTGGGCGACTGCGGTTCCGGGTACACGAACTGGTGGGAGACCAAGAAGAGCGACGGCTCCTTCGTCCTGCGCGCCGGGGGCTACAACGGCGACTGCCTTCAGCATTACAAGGGCGAGCTCCGCACCGTTTCGTGCGACGGCAGCAATTACCAGAAGTGGTACGAGACGAAGTTCTCCAACGGCTGGCGGCTCACCAACAAGGCCACCGGCAAAACCCTGGGCACGAACAGCAGCAACGGCATTTACGCGGGAATCGATGCCGGTGGCAAGCTCCAGCGCTGGGGATAAGACCCCGGGGTTTTACACCCAGAGGTACTGAGAGGCGCCGGTCGGATTCCGCTCTCCTTTGTCATTCCTGGAGGACGATCCGGCCCAGCAGCGTCACCGTCAGGCCGAAGTGGTCGGCGTGCACGAGCCGCCGGCCACCGGGCGTCCACGGCCGCCGACCCGGGATCGTGCCGGTGGCCGTGGGCGGGTCGACGCCGCCCCGCGGCGGGGTCGGCAGGCCGCGCGCCAGGCCGTCCGGCCCCACCCGCCCTGCCGATCTCCGGCGTCAGGAGAGGGGGGCGCTCAGTTCGACGGCACGCAGCGCGGCGGCGAGCGCTTGTTCGTCACCGACGTCCAGTGCGGTGTCGGTGAGCTTGATGACGTGCTCGTCGCCGTGCGCCAGGGCGCGTTCGAGGACCTCTCCCGCGGAGACGGACCCGGGAGACACCGCGGCAACGGGCTGCTCCGGGGCGTACATCGCCGTCACTGCGGCCGACGCCTGCCATGCCGCGTGCAGGCTCGGCACCCACAGGCTGCGCGGGAGGGCGCGGAGGCTGCGCAGTACGGCGTTGGGGGCGGTGGCCGCGTGGACGAGCATGGTCGCCTCGCCGTGGCCGTGGGTGGCGTAGCGGTGGGTCGTGGCGCGCACCAGGTCGGCGAGCCGCTGCCGGGCCTCGTCGGGACCGGTCACGTCAGCGGACCAGACCGGCAGCCGGCCGACCAGGGCCAGCCGGGTCGGGAACCCTCCCTCACGGACGGGGATCGGGGGCACGGCCTCCAGGGCCTCGCCCGCGTCCGCGGCGCCGGGGAGCCACGTGACGCCGGAGAGGGGGTGGTGCCGGGCGGCCCAGTAGCCCAGGGCGTGCGCAAGCTCGGTCAGCCGGGGCTCGCTCTCCTCGTGGTCGAGGAGGGCGCGCACGGCGTGGCCGGTCCGGATGACGGGGTGGGTGGAGCCTCCGAACATCCCGGGCAGGAGGCGCGGCCACCACGTCGCGAGGAGGCTCCTCCAGTCCTGTGCGGAGAGGGCGCGGGTGAAGTAGGCGATCCAGTCGGCGGCCCGGCGCGGGTCCCCCAGCGCGGTGGCCCAGTCGGCGTCGGTGACGGGGGCCACGGGCGTGGGGAAGTCCTCCAGGTGCTCCTCGTAGCGGTCGAGCCAGCGGTGCACCGCGGCCGGCCGGCCGCGCGCCACGAGGGCCTCGGCCACCATCGGGGCGTGGTTGGTGAGCCGCCCGAGCCGCTCCGGGCCGGAGACGTGCAGGCGTTCCAGCGCTTCGTCGAGCACACCGCTCGTGTCGATGGCGTTCATACCGAGCACGGTATGCAGGCCCGCAGGACTCCGCATCGGGCTCGGGGACGGGAGTCCGCGCCGCGGGGCCTGGTTCCCGGGTTGCACGTCGTCAGCCGTAGAGGTTGGTCAGCGCGGCGCGCCCGCCCCGAGCGCCGGCCCCGGGCGGCGGCGTCAGGCAGGCTTCCGGGCCAGCAGGAAGGCCTGCGGGGTCCCTTCCACGCCTTCCTCGGGCTCGCGCACCAGCCGGGCGCGCACGGCCAGTCCGGCCCCGCCGAGCTGCTCGGCGATGCGGTCCGGCTGCCGCCTGTGGAAGTCGAGCGACACCTCGTGGCCGAAGGGCCGGTCGATGTGCAGGGGTTCGTCGCCCACCTGGAAGGCGACCAGCAGGGGGGCGCCCGGGGCCAGCACGCGCTGGAGCTCGGCGAAGACCTCCGGCAGCAGTTCCTGCGGGGTGTGGATGATCGAGTACCAGACCACGGCCCCGGCGAGCGCGCCGTCCGGTATGTCCAGAGACAGCATCGAGCCCACCTCGAACCGCAGCTCAGGGTGCGTCCGCCGGGCCGTGGCGATCATCTGCGGCGACAGGTCGATGCCGTACACGGGCAGGCCGAGGGCGTTCAGGTGTGCCGTCACGCGCCCCTCGCCGCACCCGATGTCGGCGACCGGTCCCTCGGCGGCGCCCCGCACGAGCTCGGCGAAGGCGCCGAGCATTCCCCGCTCCAGCGGCTGGTCGTCCAGTATGTCGCGGTAGCGGTCGGCGTATTCGGTGGCGATGGCGTCGTAGAACGCCCGGGTCGTGCTCAGGAAGCCTGGTTCGGTCATGATCAGGCACCCTACTCGGGCCTCACCACGGCGGGCCGCCGCGGTGAGGCCCGCCGCGGTGAGGCCGCCTGCGGCCGGGTCAGACGACCTCGACGGCGTGGCGGACCACGGCGTCGAAGAAGTAGCCCTGCTCGTTCGGGACCGAGCGGGCGGGCTGGGTGTTGCCCGCGGTGTCCGTGGCCCGGGCCAGCAGGTGGGCGGGGCCGGTGCCGCGCGGGTGCCAGGGCGTGCTCCAGCGCACCCAGCCCCCCGCGCGCGGGGCGTCGTGCAGCCGGGCCGGCCGCCAAGCACCGCCGCCGTCCGTACTCACCTCCACCCGGCGTATCCCTCCCTGCCCCGACCACGACCGGCCCGTCAGCCGGTGCCCGCGGCCCGCGGCGAACACCGCGCCGGGCGCCAGCTCGAAGGCGCTGCGGACCGGCTGGCGGGTCACCGGAGCGCTGCCCCCGGCCGGGTGCGCGGGGCCGAAGAGCCGGTAGAAGACGGTGTTCCACGGCGAGAACAGGGGGCGGTCGGACACCTCGATGTCCCCGACCCATTTCACGGACGCGATGCCCGCCCAGGAGGGCACCACCAGACGTACCGGACTGCCGTGGTCGGGGACGAGCGGGCGGCCGTTCATCTCGTACGCCAGCAGGACGTCGCCCAGGGCCTTCTCCACCGGCATCGGCCGGCGCACCCGCCCGTGGTCGGTCCCTTCGGTGACGAACGCCGCGTCCAGACCGCGCGGCATCACGTCCACCGCCCGCGGCGAGAGCCCCGCCAGGCGCAGGACGTCCGACAGCCGCGCGCCCCGCCAGCGTGCCGCTCCGACGGCGCCCATCGTCCACGGGGTACCGCTGACCGGGTCGCCCTGCTGGGTGGTGAAGTAGCTCCGGCCGTTGCCCGCGCACTCCAGGCACACGCTGGAGGTCACGGCGGGCAGCGCGCGCAGGTCCGCGTACGAGAACTCCACCGCGCGGCCCCGCAGTCCGCTGCCCCACACCGTCAGGCGCCACCGCGCGGGGTCCAGGAGGGGCGTCGCCGTGTGGTTGCGGACGAAGAACCGGTCGACCGGGGTGTGGTAGCCCGTGCCCCGCAGCGCCGCCCAGTTCGTCTCCGCGTTCGTGCCCCGGACCGTCAGCAGTCCGGCGGGCAACGGCTTGACGATCCCCGGAGCGCCCGGCGCCTCCGCGGCCGCCGCGGGCCCGGCGACGGCCGTTCCCGGGAGCGAAGCCACCGCCCCGGAAGCGCCCACCGCTCCCAGGAGGCGCAGCACGCCCCGGCGGGAGATTCCCTCCCCCACCGCCTCTCCCGAGAGGTACCGCCGCAGCCTGTCACGGTCGTACGCGCACTCGTACGCGCCGGATCCGCCTCTCGCCGTTCCCATCCGAGCTCCTCCCCGAAGAGCGGGCCGCAGCGCCCACCACACGCTAGGCGACGCCGGTCCCACAAGTCCCCACTGCAAATCAGCCACCACCGGCTGCGGCGGAGGGCGTGAAACTGCCGTGAGAATGACCTGAGTTGAGCTTTACGCCGACAGTTGCCTTCGCAGCCTCGGCGTTCACCCTCGGGCGGCCGCCACAGCGGAGGATCCACCGCCCGGCAAGGCACTCGTCGAGGTGCTCGTCGAGGTGACCGTCAGCAATTACCTGTACCTGCAGGGCAGCCCAACCGCGCCCAGGAAGCGCGACAGCGACGCCCGCCTCGTCCACCACCTCACCCGGAAGCGGTGCCCCGGCGCCTGACGGAGCAGGACCCTCCGCGAGAATCGCCCGGTGACCGAAACCTCCGCCCCCGCACGTGCCGACGAACTCCTCGCCGCTCTCGACCCCCTCCCCTTCCCGCGGCGCGTGCGCCACGTCGCGCGGTGGGCCCGGGAGCTGGGCGCCCGCGGGGAGCTGGGCGCGGTGGTGGCCGAACTGTCCGGGCGCGGGCGCTACGAGCTGGGTGTCGCCGGGCTGGCTGCGAGCGTCGGCCGTGACGTCGCCTGGCTGCGGACGCGGCTGACCGATCCCGACCCGGCGGTGCGGGTCCACGCCGTCGCGGCCGTGCGCCGGGGCCTCATACCCGACGCCGAGGTGGCGGCGGCGCTGGACGACGTCCCGGTGGCGACCCGCCGCCAACTCGTCCGCGCGGTCGTCGCCGGACGGCGCACCGCGCTCGCGGAGGCCCTCGTCCGGCCGGTCCGCGAGCGCTGGGGCGACGCCGAGGCGGCGAAGCTCCTGCCGGTCTGCGGGCCCGGGACCGTCGCGGAGCTGCTCCCCGTCCTCTTCCACACCACCGTCCCCTGGGCAAGGCTCGCCCGCCGCCACGCGACCGCGATCCTCGACGAGGCGGAACGCCGGCTCACCGCGCTGCCGGAGGACCACCGGCGCCGGTGGTGGCTGTCGTACGGGTCCGTCGTGGCGGCCACCGTGGACGTCGAGCCGCTGCGGGTGCTCGACCTGCTGCAGCGCCTGTGCCACGGGAGGCTGCCCGGGCAGGTGCACCGCCGGCTGGGCCGGCTGGCGGCCGCCGATCCGGCCGGCACGCTCCGGCTCCTCGTGGCGCCCGAGCGCGAGGACGCGGACCTCTCCGGCCTGGGCAGGCCCGTGCTGCGTACGCTCGTCCACCACCGGCCGCCGGGCTTCGACGACCTGGCCCGGGCGCTGGCCCGCCACGAGCCCGCGCTCGCGGGCCTGCTGCGTCTGATGCCGCCGTCGCAGCGCGCCGAGTGCTACGACGCCGCGATGCGCGGGCGGGACACCGGCCGTGCCGTGCTGCCGGACAGGATCCTGGAAGTGCTGCCGCGGGCACGGCGGGAGGCCGAGGCACGGCGCATGGCCGCGCAGGCCCGCGAGCGCGGGGCGGACTGGCGGACGGTCCTGTCGGCGCTGTCGTACCTGCCGGTGGCGGAGGTCCGCGAGGAGTTGCTGGCCGCCACCCGCCGCCCGGTGGCCGAGGACCGGGCGTACGCGTACGGGCTGCTGGTGCGCAACGCCGCCCTCGCCCGCGACCCCGCCGTCGTCACGGAACTCCTCGCCGGCCTGGGCCGGCTGCGCAACGACCAGGAGCCGGTGCGGTCCGCCGCCCTGACCGCGCTCGCCGCCGTCCACCCCTCGCTGTTCGCCCGCGAGGCCGCTCCCCACCTGGACCGCCTCGCCACGTACGCGATCGAGGCACGGGACTTCTCGCGGTCCGAGAAGACCGCCCTGCGCTCCCTGGCCGACGCGCTGCTGCGCGAGCACGGCGACGCCGGGGAGGGCGGCGAGGAGAGCGAGCCGGCCGCCTGGTCGCTGCGCACCCTGGCGCAGCTGCCCGGATCCGCCCGCACCCCCGGGCACCTGCGGCCCGGGCAGGAGCACCGGATCTTCGAGGCCCGCCGCCCGTCGCTCGAAGCAGCCGCCGACCGGGCGGACTTCGCCGGGACGCTCGAACTGGCGGGCTCGCTCGGCGAGCGCGCCCACGGGGTACCGGGGCTGCAGGCCCTGCTGCGGCGGGCGGTCGAGCACGGCGCCCCCGGCGACGCCCGCGGCGCCGCCTCGTACTGGCTCGGCGACCCGCGGACGCGCGAGGCCCGGGTCGCCGAGCTCCTCGCGCTGGACCCGTCGGCCGTCACGCTCCCCGCCGTGGCGGCGGTGCTGGTGCGCCGCCGCACGGACCTGCTGGACACCCTCCTCGGCGGCACCACCCCTCCCTACGGGCGCTTCCTCACCAAGGACAGCCACTGGCTGCCGCCGGTCCGCCGGGAGACCGCGTACTGGCTGCCGCGTCAGCAGGCCGCCGCCGCACGGCTGCTGGAACGTGCGGTCGAGGACGAGACGCTCACGACGCACCAGCGCGTGCACGCGCTCCGGCTGGCAGCGTGCATCCCGGAGTACGGCACCGAGCTGCTGCTGCGTTGGGCCGACGACAGCAGCGTGCCGCTCGCCGAAGCCGCCCTGGCCGCCCTCGCGTGGACGGACGCCCCGGGGAGGCACGTGGGACTCCTGCTCTCGCACGCCGGCGGGGACCGGGCCCGGGTCGCGGTCGCGGCGGCGTCCCGGGCGGCCCGGTTCGTCGCGCCGTCCGCCCTGGCCGGAATGCTGCGCGGGCTGCTGACCGCGCCCACCGGGGTGAAGGTGACCAGCCGGAAGGAGGCCGCACGGCTCGCCGCCACGGCGCTGCCCGCGCCCGGGGCGGTGGCCCTCCTCGCCGAGGCGTGCACGCTCCCGGGCCAGCACCACGACGTGCAGGCAACCTGCGTGGCATTCACGACGGACCTGCTCGCGTACGAGGAGGCCTGGGGACTGCTGGAGACCGCGGCGACCGGGCGGAGCGAGCTGCGCACGGCCGTGCTCTCGACCGTGCCCCGCAGGCTGCCCGCGCGGCACCGGCGCCGCTACGCGACGCTGGTCCGGGCCGTGTGCGACACCGACGACCCCGAGGTCGCGCGCCAGGCGTACGCGGCGCTCGGCCGGTGGTCGCCCTGGGCGCCCGGAGCAGCGGACGTCCTGGTGGCGGCCGTCACCGACCTGGAGAACCGGACGAGCTGGAGCCACGCCGCCGAGGCGCTGTGCGACGTCGTGGTGCTGGCGCCGTCCGGATCACCGGACCTCGCCCCGCTCGTGCGGGCGTTCACGGCTCTGGTGGACACCGACGCCCTGCCGGACGCGCCCGACGCGGAGCCCGGCCGCGACCGGCCCGCCCGCGCGCGCATCCGGCGCCTGGTCACCGGCCTGACCGGCAGGAGCCGGTGGCACACCCGGGCTCTCGGGGAAGCGGCGCCCGTGGTGGCCGAACTCCTCGCGGACTCGGGGGACCACGTCCCCGAGGCGGTCGAGCTGATGCTCCGGGTCCTCGACCCGGCCGCCTCACCGGACGCCCTGACGGCGCAGCTGGAGCGCCTCGCCCGGCTGCACGAGGGCCGGCCCGTGCTCGCGGCGCGGACGGCCGGTTCCCTCGCCGGGAGGTTCGGCAGCCGCGACGGCAGCGACGAGGCGCTCGCCCACGCGGCCCGCTCCCTCGCGGACGACGGGGGCCTGGCCACCGGGCTGTTCGCGCTTGCGCTCACCGTGCTCGGGGGCCGCCGCACCGGCTGGTCCGCCCCCTGGCGCGAGCAACTGCGGTCCCTGCGCCGGCACCCCCACCCGGACGTACGCGACGAGGCGCTGGCCCGGGTGACGGCCACGGAATAGGGGGCCACGGGGGGCTCAGGGGCCGTGCCCCCGAGCCCCCCGTACCTAGGAACGTCCTTCGACGACCCGCCGGGCCGCCTCGCTCTCGGCGGCGGCCGGCGACAGCTCGCTCAGCGTGTCGAGGTCGGTGTCCTCCCGCAGCTCCTTCTCCCAGGCGGCCGCCAGCTTCTCCTGCTGCTCGCGCGGCTGGTGCCGGACCTCCTCGCGGTGGGCCGGGCTCAGGGCCTCCAGGAATCGCGCGACATCGTCGGTCGGCATGGGTTCTCCCTCGTCAGCGTCGACGGGCATCCCTTTCCCGCCGCCGGGAGGCCACCGACGGGCCGGGACCGCCCCTTCACCTGAAAGGGGAACGGGCAGGCGCCGGCAGGCGGAAGCGCGGCCGCCCGCTCCCGGTGCCGGGAGCGGGCGGCCCGCCGGGCGGGCCCTGCTATTCCTGCCGCACGTACAGCAGCAGACGGGCGAAGAGGCCGGGCCGGGTCGGTGGCGCGCCGCGGGGGGCGGCCGGTTCGGCTTCCGCGACGGGGATGCTCGCGCCGGGGCCGGCAGGAGGCTTCTCCTCGGCCAGGGCGGCGGGGTCCGCACCGCGCGAAGGGCTCGTGGTGCCCGGAGGGTGCTCACCGTCGGTCGAGGCGGGCTTGGGGTCTGGACCGTGGGCGCGGTAGACCTGGGCACGCAGATACGCACTCAGGACACGCGCGGGATCGAGGGGCATGACGTCTCTCTGCTCTCGTGCCTGCCGGTGTGAAGGGAGTTCCGCATGTGCGTCCGCCCGGGACGGCCGGGGGCGGGCGCGGTCCTTCTCAGCAGCGCAGGACGTCGTGGCGCGCGGGGCCGGCGGAAGCCGCGGGGGCCTCGGGGGCGGCCGGGGCCGGCAGCGGGCAGGCCGGGGCGGCCCGCGAGACGGACGCCCGGAAGGGCGGGAGGCAGGAGCGCCTGGAGGGCGAGACCGAGGAGCGGGGCGAACGGGGGTCCGCGACGCAGTCGTCGGTGGCGGCGAACTCCACGGAGACGGAGCTCTCCTCCGGGCCGGGGCCCAGGGCGTAGACGGTGCCGCTCCCGCCGGAGAACAGCAGGAGGACGGAGACCAGCACGGCGACCGTGGCCCGCACGGCGGGCCGCCACGGCAGCGGCTCAGGACTCCACAGGTTCATGCACTAAGCGTAATCAGTCAATTACTTTCGGCGCATTCCACCGTTCGGGTGAGGCCGTTGAATCGGACCCTGCATCTTCGTGCGGGGGCCGGGTACCTGGCCCGGATGGTCGCACAGCCCGCGCCAGAGCACCCGGGCGCGCCGTACGGTCGAGGCAGGGCCTCCCGCTCGGCGGCGGAGCCCGGCCACGGCCAGGACGGCGAAGGAGGAGCAGTGACGGATGCCCGGGAGAGTGCGGACCACGTCAGCGTGCATCTGACGGACTGCGGCCACCAGGACGCGGGCGCCGTCTTCGGCGTCCTCGAGGCCGTCTTCCCCGAGGCCGGGCCGCCGCGCGGCGAGACCGGGCCCGGCGCCCCGGGCGCCGGGCCCATGATCTGGTGCATGAGCGTCGACACCCGGACGCGCACCGGCGGCGACGCGGTGCAGCCGGAGGGGACGCCCCTGTCGGGCGCGGTGACCGCCGACCTCTTCGGCGCGGCGGACCCCGTCCGCCAGGTCAAGGAGGAGCTCGAACGGGCCTTCGCCGTCGAGCACCGGGGGCACGTGTCCGGCGAGCACGAGATGGAGCTGCGCCTGCGCCTGGCCACGCGAACGGCCTCCTGAGGAACGTCCGTTCGTGCGTCGCGTGTCCCACACCACAGTCCGGTATCCGAACAGGTCTGTCCGTGGGCCCGCCCGGCACCATATGGTGACGGTGCAGCCGGTTCGCCCTGCTCGCCAGGCAGGCGCGTCGCAAGAGGGAACCCGGTGGGAATCCGGGACTGCCCCGCAGCGGTGAGCGGGAACGACCGCCGTCATACGCACTGGATCCGTACGGATCCGGGAAGCGACGGCCAGTAGGTGCCATGTGGCGTGCCCGCGAGTCCGAAGACCTGCCGACTGCCCGTGCGCTGCCGAGCGCACGGAGATCCCGGTGACCTCGAGGGCGGGTCGGCGCACACATCAGGCGGGCACGGACGGCGGCGCATACGCGACCGCACTCCGGCAGCACCGCCCGGTTCCGTCGTTCCTTCGCGCCTTCCGCCCGTCCCCGGGGTCATGGACGCACGCACGCTCGCGAAGGAGAGTTCCGTGACCAGCAAGTCCGCAGCCGCGGCAGCCCAGGCCACCGTGTACGGCTACCCCCGTCAGGGCCGCAACCGTGAACTGAAGAAGGCGATCGAGGGGTACTGGAAGGACCGCGTCACCGCCGGCGACCTCCGGGACACGGCCGCCGCACTGCGCCGCACCAACTGGCAGCAGCTGGCCGGCGCCGGCGTTCACGAGGTGCCCACGGGCGACTTCTCGCTCTACGACCACGTCCTGGACACCAGCGTCATGGTCGGCGCGATCCCCGCGCGGCACCGCGCGGCCGTCGAAGCCGACTCCCTCGACGGCTACTTCGCCATGGCCCGCGGCACCCAGGACGTGGCGCCGCTGGAGATGACCAAGTGGTTCGACACCAACTACCACTACCTGGTCCCCGAGCTCGGCCCCGACACGGCCTTCGCCGCGGACTCCACCAAGCAGGTCGCCGAGCTGAAGGAGGCCCTCGCCCTCGGCCTGACCCCCCGTCCGGTCCTCGTCGGGCCCGTCACCTACCTACTGCTGGCCAAGGCCGCACCCGGCGTCGCCGCCGACTTCGAACCGCTCACCCTCCTCGACCGGCTGCTGCCGGTGTACGCCGAGGTGCTCGCCGACCTGCGGGCCGCCGGGGCCGCCTGGGTGCAGCTCGACGAGCCCGCCCTGGTCCAGGACCGCACCCCCGCCGAGCTGAACGCCGCCGGCCGCGCCTACCGCGACCTGGGCGGCCTGACCGACCGGCCCCAGCTGCTCGTCGCCTCCTACTTCGACCGGCTCGGCGAGGCCCTGCCCGTCCTCGCCAAGGCCCCCGTCGAGGGCCTCGCCCTGGACTTCACCGGGCCCGCCGCCGCCAACCTCGACGACCTCGCGGCCGTCGGCGGACTGCCCGGCAAGCGCCTCCTGGCCGGCGTCGTCAACGGCCGCAACGTGTGGATCAACGACTTCGAGAAGTCCCTGTCCACGCTCGGCACCCTCCTCGGCCTCGCCGGCCGCGTCGACGTCTCCTCCTCCTGCTCCCTGCTGCACGTCCCGCTGGACGCCGCGGCCGAGCGGGACATCGACCCGCAGATCGTCCGCTGGCTGGCCTTCGCCCGCCAGAAGACCGCCGAGGTCGTCACCCTGGCCCGCGGCCTGGCGCAGGGCACCGACACCATCGCGGCCGAACTGGCCGCCAACCGCGCCGACCTGGCCTCCCGCGCCGGCTCGGCCATCACCCGCGACCCGGCCGTGCGCGCCCGCGCCGCGGCCGTCACCGACGCCGACGGCCGCCGCTCGCAGCCGTACGCCCAGCGGGCGGCCGCGCAGCGGGCCCACCTCGGCCTGCCGCTGCTGCCGACCACCACCATCGGCTCCTTCCCGCAGACGACGGAGCTGCGCACCGCCCGCGCCGACCTGCGCGCCGGGCGGATCGACGAGGCCGCGTACGAGCGGCGCATCGAGGCCGAGATCCGCGAGGTCATCTCCTTCCAGGAGAAGGCCGGCATCGACGTCCTGGTGCACGGCGAGCCCGAGCGCAACGACATGGTGCAGTACTTCGCCGAGCAGCTGACGGGCTATCTGGCCACGCAGCACGGCTGGGTCCAGTCGTACGGCACGCGCTACGTCCGCCCGCCGATCCTCGCCGGCGACATCTCCCGCCCCGAGCCGATGACCGTGCGCTGGACCCGCTTCGCCCAGTCGGTGGCGAGCCGCCCGGTCAAGGGCATGCTGACCGGCCCGGTCACCATGCTCGCCTGGTCGTTCGTCCGCGACGACCAGCCGCTCGGCGAGACCGCCCGCCAGGTGGCCCTCGCCCTGCGCGACGAGGTGAACGACCTGGAGGCCGCCGGGACGTCGGTGATCCAGGTGGACGAGCCCGCCCTGCGCGAGACGCTGCCCCTGCGCGCGGCCGGCCACGCCGGGTACCTGGCGTGGGCGACCGAGTCGTTCCGCCTGTCCACCAGCGGCGTCCGGCCGGACACCCAGATCCACACGCACATGTGCTACGCGGAGTTCGGCGACGTCCTCCAGGCCATCGACGACCTCGACGCCGACGTCATCAGCCTGGAGGCCGCCCGCTCGCACATGCAGGTCGCCGCGGAGCTGGCCGTCGCCGGCTACCCGCGCGAGGTCGGCCCGGGCGTCTACGACATCCACTCGCCGCGCATCCCGGGGGCGGACGAGGCGGCGGCGCTGCTGCGCAAGGGCCTGGAGGCGATCCCCGGCGAGCGCCTGTGGGTCAACCCCGACTGCGGTCTGAAGACCCGTGGCTGGACCGAGGTCCGGGCCTCCCTGGAGAACCTGGTCGCGGCGGCCCGCACGGTCCGGGCCGAGATCCCCGGCCAGGCCTCCTGACGGTCACCTGACGGGAGGGGGCGGCGCCGGACGACCCGGCGTCCGCCCCCTCCTGCCGCGGGGTCAGCGCGCGGGCAGGATCCGGTCGAGGTGGTAGTCCAGCGTCGTCCGGACGTCGGCGAGGGTGCGCCGGCCGTGGAGCACGTCCATGCCCAGCCCCGTCACGCCCGAAACCAGCAGGTCCGCCTCCCGCCCCGGGTCGGTGCCGGGCGCCGCCCCCGCCTGCGCGATCAGACCGGCGACGAGCTGCTCGACGGGCTGGGAGGCGTGCAGGAAGACCTCGGCCAGTGCCGGGTCGGTGAGGCTGCGCACGTAGTACGCGACGAAGACGCGCAAGGCGCTGCGGCGCTGCTCGTCCAGGGGCAGGAACTCGTTCAGGACGGCTCCCAGCACCGCCCGCAGGTCCGCCGGATCGGGCAGCACGGCCATGCGCGCCCGGGCCCGCCGGTCGTTCTCCTCGTGCAGCAGGTGCAGCGCCGAGACGAGGAGGCCGTGCTTGCTCCCGAAGTGGTACTGGACGACGCGCAGCGAGACCCCCGCCTCGGCCGCGACCTCGCGCATGCTGGCCGCCTCCAGGCCCCGCTGCGCCGCGATCCGCCAGACGGCCTCGGCGATCTGACGCCGCCGTCCCTCGCCCGCGCCGCCGGCGGCGGGCTCCCCGGCCGGGGTCACCGCCGCCTCCCGGCCGCCGCGCTCACCGGCCCGCCGCCGGTACGCCCTGGCCTGGCAGCTCCGCGAGCAGTAGAGGGGCGGGCGGCCCCGGGCCGCCACGGCGAGCGGCGCGGCGCAGACGCGGCACCGATCCCGAATTTCGTCACGCACGAATACAGTCTACCGCTCGCCAAAATGCGTGACGAAACCCGACATTCTCCCTCTTTTCGTTGATACAGTCGTATCAACGAAAAGGAACTCCGGCCACAGGAGGCGGAATGAACGAGGGCTGGTACAGGCTCCTGTCCATCGTGGTGCTCGTCGTGGGTGTCCACGAGGGCCCGCTGTCGGTCGTCCACCGGCTCGTCAGCAACGACGAGGGCACGGTCCTGCGAGCGGCGAACTACCTCCCCTCGCCCTGGTGCTACGTCGTGGCGACCGCGGCGGCGCTCCTCGCATTCGGCGCGCTGGCCGTGCTGGACACCGGACGCAAGAAGGCTCTGACCCGCGAGAACGCCGCGTAGCGGCCCCCACGGAACCCTCCCTCTCCCCGCGCGCTCCGGGTGACACCCGGCGATCATGCGGTTGAGCTCCGGGCGCGCCGGTTACCCATCAGCCGCGGTCCCGCGCACGGAAGCGGGTGCCGGAGCCGACAGGGAGCGTGACGGGTGAAAGAGAAGGTCCGGGAGGCGGCCCTGACCGGCTTCGTGGCGCTGGACCGGCGGCTGCCGGCCGCCGAGGCGGCCAAGGCCCTGCTGCGCAAGGCGTTCCCCGACCACTGGTCGTACCTGCTGGGGGAACTGGCCCTCTACAGCTTCGTCGTCCTCGTGCTCACCGGCTCCTACCTCACGCTCTTCTTCGATCCGGGCATGACGCAGAGCGTGTACGCCGGGCCCTACGAGCCGCTGCGGGGGCTGCGGATGTCGCAGGCCTACCTCTCGACGCTCGACCTGAGCTTCGAGGTGCGCGGCGGGCTGCTGATGCGGCAGGTCCACCACTGGGCCGCGCTGATCTTCGTGGCCGCGATCTCCGTGCACATGCTGCGCGTGTTCTTCACGGGCGCCTTCCGCAGGCCCCGGGAGGTCAACTGGATCGTGGGGCTGACGCTGTTCGTCCTCGCGCTCCTCGAAGGGTTCGCCGGCTACTCGCTGCCCGACGACCTGCTGTCCGGGACCGGGCTGCGGACGGCCCACACGATCGTGCTGTCGATCCCCGTCGTGGGCACGTACCTGAGCTCGTTCATCTGGCGCGGGCCGTTCCCGGGGCACGTGATCATGCCCCGGCTGTACGTCGTGCACGTGCTCTTCGTGCCCGGCGTGCTCATCGCCCTGATCACCGTGCACCTGCTCCTGGTGGTCTACCTCAAGCACACCCACTGGGCGGAGCGCGGCCGGACCAACCGCAACGCGGTCGGGACGCCCATGTTCCCGCAGTTCGCCACCAAGTCCTCGGGGCTGTTCCTGATGCTGTTCGGCCTGCTGACCGCGCTCGGCGCGCTCGCGCAGGTCAACCCCGTGTGGGCCTACGGCCCCTACCGCGCCGACCAGGTGGCGACGGACGCCCAGCCCGACTGGTACGTGGGGTTCCTGGAGGGGGCGCTGCGCGTCATGCCCCCCTGGGAGAACGTGCTGTGGGGGCACACCTTCATGTGGAACGTGCTCATCCCTGCGGTCATCCTGCCGGGCGTGCTGTTCACGGGCCTCTACCTGTACCCCTTCATCGAGAAGTGGGTGGCGGGCGACCGCACCGAGCACCACCTGAGCGACCGCCCCCGCAACCAGCCCGCCCGGACCGCCCTGGGAGTGGCCGGCATCGTCTTCTACGCCGTGCTGCTGGCCGCAGGCGGGAACGACGTGATCGCGTTCTCCTTCCGGGTCTCCGTCAACACCCTGACCTGGATCTTCCGCATCGCGGTGGTCGCCGGTCCGGTGCTGGCCTTCTGGGCCACCAGGCGGATCTGCCTGGCCCTGCAGGCCCACGACCGCACGCTGCTGGCCGAGGGCCAGGAGAGCGGGAACGTCGAGCAGGACGTCCAGGGCGGGCTCGGCGAGGGCCACGTGCCGCTGTCCGCCGCCCACGGCTACCGCCTGATGGTGCGTGAGGTCCCGCGGCCGCTCGCGGCCCCCGCGGGGGAGCTGCCCCGCAGGCAGCGGCTGCGGCTGGCCCTGAGCTCGTGGTACTACCGCGACCGCGTGGAGATCCCGGTGACGCCGGAGCAGCGGCGGGCGATCGAGGAGCGCACCACCGCGCCGGTCGAGCCCGGCGAGCCGCCCCCGCCCGCCGGACCGAGCGAGCCGGCCGAGCGGGGCACGTAGCAGGCCCGGCGTGCTGCCCTACTGCAGCAGCCGGCGCTGGATGAGCTCCATGACCTCGGCCGGGCTGCGCTCGCCGTGGTCGACGTCCAGGAGGCGGTTGCCGATCCACACCGTGAAGCACAGCGTGCAGCGGACCTCGACGTCGTCGGGATCGGTGCAGAATTCGCCGAACAGCTCGCGCATGTAGTCCATCCGCCGGTTGTCGACGCGCCGCAGCCGTTCCGCCACGGCCGGATCGCGCCGCGACCAGTCGCGTACCGCGAAGTCGGTGAAGATGTCGGTGAGCAGGCCGTCGCCGGAAGCAGCGACGGTGAACAGCCGCTGCAGCCTGGTCCGCGCGTCACCGCCGGCGGCCTCGACCTTCTCGATCACCGCCGTGGTCGCGTCCCCCTCCCACGCGTCGAGCATCTCCTCCAGCAGGGCCTGCCGGTCGGCGAAGTGCCAGTAGAAGCCGCCCCGGGTGACGCCGAGCGCCTGGGCCAGCAACTCGATCCGCACCGCCTCCACCCCGCCGGCGGTCAGAGCCTGAAGACCCGCGGCAATCCAACTGCCGCGCGGGGTACGCGCCACGGCCATGAGACAGGTCACCTCTCCACCATCTATACAGCACTGTATGGATCATCCTATCTTCTTCCGTACAGTGCTGTATGGATTTGGCACTTGGTGAGTACGGCTGATTCCCCGATGGCGGGAGGTACGGCATGAGCACCTCGACGAAAATCATGACGCCGGACACGAGCGCGGCGGCGGTCATGGCACGGCCGTGGGCCCTGTGGGCCGCCGTTGCCGTGGCGACGGTCACCGCGGCGCTGCACACGTTCGCGCAGGCCGCACCGGCCCTTGACGCGCTGATGGCCGGCGACGCCGCCGCCGAGGCCCGGCAGGGGCTCCGGATGATGTGGCACGGCATGTCGGCGATCGCCTGGACCTACCCGGTCGTCCTGGTGCTCCTGCGGCACCGGCCGGCCGCTGTTGCCAGGCCAGCACTCGGCTGCGTCGCACTGCTGAACGGCTCACAGGCGGTGATGTACGTGGCGACCGGGCTGGGGGGCCACGGCATGTCCGGGCTCCTGTCGCTGCCGGAGTGGGCCCTGCACGCTCTCGTGGCGGTCCTCGCCTGGCACGCCCGCCCGGCCCGGCCCCCGGGCGGGCCGGCGCCACAGGCCGGGCCCCGCCGCAGCCGCGGACGGCTGGTGCTGCTGTGGATCGCGCTCGCCTTCTCCGCCTTCATGGCGGTCTTCCACACCGTCAGCGGCACCTTCGATTCATGGCCGGCCGACCTGCTGGACAGCGACACCGCTCTCGACCCGAAACTGACCCTGTACGCGATGTGGCTCTTCAGCTGCGTGCTGTTCTGGACGGTCCCGCTGACCGTGGTGTGGTCCCTGCGGGCACGCACAGAAGCGGGCCGGTTCCTCCTCGCCTACGTCGCCGTCCTCGTAACGGCCCTGGCAGTCTCGTGGACCATCACGAAGGCACTCGGAATCGCCCCCGGCCTGCCGCCGTTCGGGCCGGTGTCCCTCGGCCTCATCGCCACCCTCACCGCCCTGAGCGCACGGCCGCGACCGCGGCCGGACGGACGGAACAGGGTCTGCCGATCGAGCACGATGCACAGTCTCCGCCGCGACCACCGCCGTTAAGGAACTCTGGACACCCCTTGCCGGCCTGGCCCCATTCGGGGCAGGCCGGCAAGGGGTCACACGTTCGCGTCATCACGCGGTTTACGAGCCGCCGAACTCGTTCGTGGGCCCACCGGCCGGGTGAGTAGTGGGCCGCCCAGGAGTCGATGGCCATGGCCGCTGGGTCATCCAGCCGACGGGGTGCACGAGCTGGGAGGTGGCGGCGAACAGCGCGGCTGCCCTCCGCGCCGGCCCGGGCCTGGACGACCGCGTGGTGGCGCTGTCCGTCAACCACGAGGGCGGCCGGTGGAGGGGAATTCCGTTGCGCTCCACCGCCGGAGCCCCCGAGCCTGTGCCTGCCCCGGCTCGATGCCGCCGAGGCCCGGCAGCTGGGCGCCGCGGACGCCAAGCTCCCCGACATCTACCAGCCACTGGCCCGCCTGCACGTCCCCGCACGTCCCTCACGGCAGGAGAAACCGCAGTGACCAGGACCGCTACCCGCATCGCCGCGGCCACCCGGGCCACGACCGTCACCAGCAACAGCACGGTGGTCACCGATTGGGCCCTTCGCTACTTCGGCCCCTGGTGGAACGCCACCGGCACCACCACCGCCGACGACGGCCCGCAGGTGATCGCCGACGTCAACCCGGACCAGGTCACCGAGATCGCCCAGCGCGTGGCCGAGGACTCCGGCGAAGAGACCGTCTACGCCGACTCGGCCATGCTCCTCGGCCGGGGCGGCGACGGCACCGTCTTCGCCTCGCAGCCCGAGGACGAGCTCGCCTACCGGGCCGAGCCCGGCGGCCCCCTGCACGTCTACGGCTGCGAGGACATCCCCGTCGCCCTGGCCGCCGCCCGGCTCGCCCGTGAGGTCGTCCGCGGACAGCTGCTGGCCGACGGCTGGTCGATCCTGCACGCCTCCGCCGTCGTCCGCGACGGGCGGACCGTACTGACGCTGGGCGACAAAGGCGCCGGAAAGACCACCACCGCCCTGCTGCTGGCCCGCTCCGGCTGGCAGCTGCTGGCCAACGACCGCGTCTTCATCCGCCCCGACGGCGACCGGCTGCCGGTTCTGCCCTGGCCCTCGGCCGCCGCCATCGGCCTCGGCCTCCTCGACGCCCTCGGCTGGTACGACCGGGTCCGCGACCGCGTCCGGCACGGCGAACAGCTCCACCCCACCCAGCACCGGAAAGTCACCGATGCCCTCCACTCCGGCAGCCGCACACCCCTGTGGAAGGAATCCGGCAAGGAACTCAAGCCCCAGTTCTTCCCCGACCAGCTCGCGACCTGGCTCGGTCTGACCCTGGCCACCGAAGGACACGCCACCCGCATCCTCTTCCCCAAGATCCTCCCCGGAGCCGGCCCTGCCCTTCTCGACCAGGACCGCACCGTGAGGGCCGGCGACTTCTTCACCGCCGGCACCGAAGACCGCTACCCCGACGTCTTCGGCCTTCTCCCCTCCGGCACCCCTGACACCGAGCCCCTGCTCGAACTCCTCGGCCGGATGCCCGGGCAGGCCGTGATCCTCGGACACGGCGTGAAGGCGAACACCGAACTGCTGGCTCAGGTCACCGATTCAACCGCCTGACCCGATTCGACGGCTGGGGCAGGAGGGCCGGAGCGTGCGACCGCCGTCAACAGCCACCCCCCTAGTCGCGCTGGACGTACTGGAAGGACATTCCGCCCACGCCCGCGGCCAGGACGCCGAAGCCGATGAGGAACAGCCACAGGCCGAAGACGATGCCCAGGGCCGAGACGGCGGCGCCCAGGGCGGTCAGGGCGGGGTAGGCGCTGCGCGGCGGGAAGAAGTCCAGGGGGCCCGCCCGCTCGGCGATGTCGGCCTTCTTCCGGTCCTCCGGCCGGGCGCCCCGGCGGCGGTAGTTCATGGTGAAGAAGAACGCCATGAGCGACGCCATGACGAAGGAGACCGTCAGCGCCGCGGTCCCCGCGGGCTCGCGGCCGGAGAGCCAGACGTAGACGGCTCCGGTGGCGAGGAAGAAGCCGGCGACGCCGGCGAAGAGGACCGCCTCTGTCTTCACTTCTGGATGCTCCTCGTCGGTGCCGTCTCCAGGGCTTCGGGGTGGTGCAGGTCGAAGGCGGGGGAATCGGACCGCACCCGCGGCAGGGCGTGGAAGTTGTGGCGCGGCGGCGGGCAGCTGGTGGCCCACTCCAGGGACCGGCCGAAGCCCCAGGGGTCGTCCACGGTCACCTTCGGCGCGTGGCGGGCGGTGTGCCACACGTTGTAGAGGAACGGCAGGGTCGAGATGCCGAGCAGGAACGCCCCGATGGAGGAGACGGTGTTCATGAGGGTGAATCCGTCGGCGGCCAGGTAGTCGGCGTAGCGCCGGGGCATGCCCTCCTCGCCGAGCCAGTGCTGCACCAGGAAGGTGATCTGGAAGCCGGCGAAGAGGGTGGAGAAGTGGATCCTGCCGAGGCGCTCGTCGAGCATCCGTCCCGTCCACTTGGGCCACCAGAAGTAGAAGCCGCCGAACATGGCGAAGACGACCGTGCCGAAGAGGACGTAGTGCAGGTGCGCGACGACGAAGTACGAGTCGGTGACGTGGAAGTCGAGCGGCGGGGAGGCGATGAGGACGCCGCTGAGCCCGCCGAGGAGGAAGGTGACGAGGAAGCCGACCGCCCACAGCATGGGGGTCTCGAAGGAGATGCTGCCGCGCCACATGGTGCCGATCCAGTTGAAGAACTTCACTCCCGTGGGGACGGCGATCAGGAAGGACATCAGCGAGAAGAACGGCAGCAGGACGGCGCCGGTCGCGAACATGTGGTGGGCCCAGACGCTGGCCGAGAGCATGGTGATGGCGATGGTCGCGCCGACCATTCCGGCGTAGCCGAAGAGCGGCTTGCGGCTGAAGACCGGGATGATCTCGGTGATCACGCCGAAGAACGGCAGGGCGACGATGTAGACCTCGGGGTGGCCGAAGAACCAGAACAGGTGCTGCCACAGCACCGCGCCGCCGTTGGCCGCGTCGAAGACGTGCGTCCCGAACTTCCGGTCCGCCTCCAGGGCCAGCAGGGCCGCGGTCAGCACCGGGAAGGCGAGCAGCGCCAGGATCGAGGTGAAGAGGATGTTCCAGGTGAAGACCGGCATGCGGAACATCGTGAGGCCGGGCGCGCGCAGGCAGACGATGGTGGCGATGAAGTTCACCGAGCCCAGGGTGGTGCTCAGGCCCGCGACCACCAGGCCCATCGCCCACAGGTCGCCGCCGGCGCCGGGCGAGAAGACGGCGCTGTTGAGCGGGGCGTAGGCGAACCACCCGAAGGGCGCGGCCCCGCCGGGCACGACGAATCCGGAGACGACGATCAGGCCGCCGAGGAGGAACAGCCAGAAGGTCATTGCGTTGAGGCGGGGGAAGGCCACGTCCGGGGAGCCGATCTGCAGGGGCATCACGGCGTTGGCGAAGCCGGCGAACATGGGCGTGGCGAACAGCAGCATCATGACGGTTCCGTGCATGGTGACCAGCTGGTTGTACTGCGCGCTGCTGACGATCTGCAGCCCCGGCCGGGCCAGCTCCGCCCGCATCACCATCGCCATCAGCCCGGCGAACAGGAAGAAGCAGAAGGCGGTCACCAGATACATGTTTCCGATCACCTTGTGATCGGTGGTGGTGAGGTAGGTGAGCATTCTGCTGCCCAGCCGGAGGTGCGGACTGTCGGCGGTCTCCGCCGTCCCCTCGGGTCTCTCCTGCTCCAGCTGCGGCATCGCCCCTCCGTGGGCCAGTGCCCGTTGCGGCGGGCGCCACGTGTGTAGCCGTGGCCGCCGTCGCACAAACCAGGGATGGGCCATTCGGACGGGTGGGCCGCCGGCTCACTCGCGCGGCAGCAGGGAGCCCAGCGGGCCGAGGTCGAGGTTCAGGTCGCGCGGCTCCAGGCCGTAGTGCGCGCACAGCTCCCGCATGCGCCGCTCCAGCAGCATCAGCGTGAGGCCGAGGCGCTCCTCCTGCTCCTCGCTCAGCCCGCCCAGCTCCACCCGGCGCAGCGCCTGCGCCTCCATCAGCCGGCGCAGGAGTTCCACCACGGTCAGCACGATCGTGACGAGGTCGCGCTCGACGGCCTCCTCGTCGAGCTCCAGGCGGCGCGTGGTCATGGGTGCTCCTCCCCTTCGACCGAGCTGATGAGGGCGCGCAGGTCGACGCGGACGAGGTCGACGTCGGCGATGCTCAGGGTGAGGTCCCCGGCCAGCACGACGCCGCCCGCGAGCAGCCGGTCGAGGAGGTCGAGCAGCGACAGGCGCCGCTCGGCGAAGGGGCCGCCGCCGGCGCCGGTCACGGCGTGCCCGCGTCGTGGGCGGGTTCCCGCGAGGGCTCGCCGGTCACGAAGGAGTACGGCGCCCACGGGCCGGTCAGCTCCACGCGCAGCCCGTCCCGGGGCGCACGGCCGGCCAGCCCGGCGACGGCGGCGGTGAAGGCGGGGCCTCGCTCGCGGGGCACGAGGTAGGCGGCGTTGAGGACGTTGCGGCCCGGGTGCCCGGTGAGGCGGGGGTTCTGCGGAGGGTAGAGCCGGGTCTCCTCCGCGAGGGTGGCGAGGGCGGCGTGGATGCCGCGCGCGGCCTCGTCCACGTGCCGCCACTTCTCCTCGCGCGCCTGCCGTTCCGCAGCGCGCTGCCGGAGGTAGTCGCGGCCGGACGTGGCGGCGCGCGGCGCTCGTGGGCGGGCCCGGGAAGGCGGGCCCGGGGGCGGGGCGGCCGGCGGCCCGCCGGCGCCCTCCGCCACCGTGTGGATCTTGACTCCCCATTCGGCGCGGCCCTCCAGCCGGTCGAGGGCGGCGCCGAACGCGGCCTGCCGGGACGTCAGCATGCGGCGCACGCCGGCCTCGTCGCGGTAGACGGTCGCGAGCCGCAGCGGCAGCACGCACGGGGCGCCGGCCGACGCCGCGTCGACCACCCGCTGGTGGCCGCGCGCGACGTGCTCCAGCCACGCGAGGTCCTCCAGCCGCTCGCGCAGCCCCTCCTCGTCGAACTCGGCCGCGGGGACGGGCCCCACCAGGACCACGAGACCGCCTTCGCGCACCGCGCGCACCGGCTCGCCGGCCACGCCGGTGACCGTCTCCAGCCGGCTCCCGGCGGCACCGGTGTCCCGCAGGACGGCATAGGCGTACAGCAGTTCCGTACGGTCACGACGGTCACGGTTCACCGGAACTCCTCCTTTCGGGTCCTTCGAGCTCGTCGAGCCCGTCCTGTGCTGCGAGCCCGTCGCGTGCTTCGAGCCCGTCGCGTGCTTCGAGTTCGGCGATGCGGGACCGCAGCCGTGCGTTCTCCGCGTCCATGGCGCGCCGGCGGGCCCCCGAGGACAGGGAGGGGTCGCTCTCCCACCAGTCGATGCCCATCTCCCTGGCCTTGTCGACGGAGGCGACGACCAGGCGCAGCTTGATGGTGAGGAGCTCGATGTCGAGGAGGTCGACGCGGATGTCGCCGGCGATGACGATGCCCTTGTCGAGCACGCGCTCCAGGATGTCGGCGAGGTTCGCCGAAGTGCCGCCGCCGGAGAGCGTCGTCTCGGACCGGCCGGTCATGCCGCACCCCCTCCGGGCTGCTGCCGGACCGCTTCCATGCGGTCCAGCAGGGCGTCCTCGCGCCGGTCGAACTCCTCCTCGTCGATGGCACCGCTCACCAGCTGCTCCTCGAGCACCTCGAGTTCGCGCCGGACGGCCGCCGGGTCGTGGTGGAGGCGCTCGGCCTCGGCGACGACCCGGCGCAGCACCCAGCTCACGAAGGTGATCACGTCGCGAAGCTGTACGGCGGGAGCGGACCGTTGACCTTGATGTCCAGCTGCGGGTGGCGCTCGCCGAGCCGGCCTGCCGCCTCCAGCAGCCGCCCGGCCGCCCGCTCCTCGACGAGGAAGGAGACGTTCAGGAACCAGCCCGCGCTCTCCGGGCCGTCGCAGTGGTCCTCGGCCAGGGGCACCAGCGCGTCGCGCACCAGCCCGGCGTCCAGGACCTCGCGCTCGCGCATGCTGTTCGCGACCATCTCGCCGAAGCGCAGGCGCTGTTCGTAGGAGCCCCCGCCGGCGGCCTTGTTGGCCTCGGCCAGGGCCCGCAGCTCGGCGCTCCCGGCGAGGACGAGGTGCAGGGCGGCGTCCTCCCGGTGCAGAACCTTGACGTTGTACTCGACGCGGCCGGCGAGCCGGTCGAGCTGTTCCTCGTAGCGGCCGGAGTGCTCGGACAGCACCTCGGCCACCTTGTCGTCGCTGTCGGAGACGCTGCCGAAGCGCATCGGCAGCACGGGGGCGCGGCGGCCGGCCGCCGCCAGCACCTGCTGGTGGGCCAGCAGGTCCCGGCGCTTGGGGCGCAGCTGCTCGGGGCAGTCGCTGACGACCGCGGCCAGGCCGTCCCGGCTCACCACCCGTACGGGGCGTGGCGGGTCCCCGATGCCGGTGAGGCCGTCGGGCAGGTCGGTGCTGCCGGCGCGCGCGATGCCGTAGACGTAGGTGGTCACTCGGTGTCCTCCTTCTTGCGGGAGGTGGAGCGGCGGCTGCGGCTCGTCTCCTCGCCGCGGTCGCGCACCTGGTGCAGGGCGTCGGAGACGGTCTGCGCGGCGCCGGACAGGGCGCCCTTGGTCTTGCCGTGGGCGCCGCTCTCGGTCACCTCGCCCACGAGTTCGGGCAGGCCGGCGCTCTTGTGGGGGCCGGATTCCAGGTCGAGGCGGTTACAGGCCTCGGCGAAGCGCAGGTAGGTGTCGACACTGGCGACGACGACGCGTACGTCGATCTTCAGGATCTCGATGCCGACCAGCGAGACGCGTACGAACGCGTCGATGACCAGCCCGCGGTCCAGCACCAGTTCGATCACGTCGTACAGACCGCTGGTGCCGCCGGCGGAGCCGGTGCCCGGTTGCGCAGGGACAACGCTCATCTCGGGCGGTTTCCTCTCGTCTTGTTCTCTCGTCGCGACGCGACCGGCGCACGGCGGCCCGGACTGCCCGGGATCGTGCTGCGCGGATCGCCCGCCGCGGGGGGGGCTCAGCGGGCGTCGGACCTGCCGCGCTCGTAGCGCCGGACGCGGCGGTAGCCGGTGAGCAGGCCGTCGGGGCCGAGGGTGAGTTCGTAGAGCGCCATCACGCTCATCGTCTCGGGGATCCGGGCGACCTCGACCGCCTCGGCCTCCAGCGTCCAGCCGTCCTCGGTCCGCTCGAACCGGGAGACGCCTTCGGGCTGCAGCCCGGTCAGTTCGGCGAACTGCTCGCGGGCCGCGCGGAGTACCTGGGCTGCGGTGAGGTCCGGCCGTGTTCCCGCTTCCGGGCCCGTGCCGGTCTCGTCGGGTATCTCTGCCTCATCAGTCATGGAGTGCCTCGCCCTGCGGATACCGCGTCCCGGCGGGCCCAAACACCCGATCACGGCGCGACCGCCCCGGCCGGCGCCTCCCGCCGGGGCGTCCTTTGCCCGCCGGGCCCGCCACCGTACGGTGTAATGGCCCGCACAGGGCGGTTGAGGGCACCGGCACCCGGGAGCGAGCGTTGGAGACACCACCGCACGAGGCCGCGGCCTCGGCAGCGCGCCAGGAGGCGGCGCGCCTGACGGCCAAGGACATTCACGGCGTCGCACTGACCTGGGTCGACAACGCGGGCATCACGCGCGTCAAGGCCGTCCCCACCGCCCGGCTCGCCCACGCGGCGCAGTGGGGCGTCGGCATGTCCCCCGTCTTCGACGTGTACCTCAGTGACGACTCCGCCGTCACCAGCGCCCACATCGGCGGGCCCGACGGGGACCTGCGCCTCTTCCCCGACCTCGACCGGCTGACCGTCCTCGCCGCCCAGCCGGGCTGGGCCTGGGCCCCGGCCGACCGCTTCGAACAGGACGGCGCCCCCTACGCGGCCTGCCAGCGCGGGTTCGCGCGGCGCATGGCCGGGCGGGCCGCGCGGTCCGGGCTCGAACTGCGCATGGGCTACGAGACCGAATGGGTCGTCACGCACGCGACGGGAGCGGACGGCGAGGCGGACGGGCCGGAGGCGTCCGGCCGCTCCCGGCGCTACGCCGGCCCGGGCCCGGCCTACGGCATGACCCGGATCACCGGGCTCTCCGGCTACGTGCGCGACGTCCTGCAGGCCCTGGCCGCCCAGGGCATCGACGTGCTGCAGATCCATCCGGAGTACTCCCCCGGCCAGTTCGAGGTCTCCACCGCCCCGTCCGGCCCGGTGGCCGCCGCCGACGACGCGGTGCTCGTACGGGAGACGATCCGCGCCGTGTCCGCGCGCCACGGCCTGCACGCCACGTTCGCCCCCGTGGTCGAGCACGGGGCCGTGGGCAACGGCGCGCACCTCCACCTCAGCCTCTGGAAGGACGGCGTCAATCTGTGCCGCGGCGGCGACGGCCCGCTGGGGATGACGCGGACGGGCGAGGCGTTCCTCGCCGGAGTCCTCCGCGCGCTCCCCGAGCTGCTGGCCGTCACCTCCCCGCACCCCGCCGGCTACCTGCGGCTCGCACCGTCCATGTGGGCGGGGGTCTTCCAGTGCTGGGGGCCCGAGAACCGGGAGGCCGCCCTCCGCTTCATTCCCGGTCCGGCGAAGGACCTCCAGGGCGCCAACGCCGAGATCAAGTGCATCGACGCGACGGCCAACCCGTACCTGGTGGCCGGCGCGGTGATCGCCGCCGGACTCGACGGCATCGACCGGAAGTGCACCCTGCCGGCTCCCGTCAGCGGCGATCCGGCGGTCACGCACGCCGGGGTTCCCCGTCTGCCGGCCGCCCTGCCGGAGGCGCTCGGCCACTTCCGCGGCTCGGCCCTCCTGCGCGAGGCCCTCGGAGAGCCCCTCTACGAGGCCTTCCTCGCCGTCCGCGAAGGCGAGCACGCCCGCCTGCAGCACCACACCCCGGAAGCGGTCGTCGCGGACCTCCGGCACCGCTACTGACCCGATGGTGCCCGCCCCGAAGTCACAGACCCGACCGACCCGACGTCGTGAAGAAGGCGGCAGCCATGGCGAACCGGACAGCGACCGCACCGCCCGCCGAACAGCCCTCCGGCGGCGGGCTGGTGGACCACCACTGCCACGGCGTGGCCCGGGGCCCGCTCACCGGGTCGCGCTTCACGGCGTACCTGACGGAGTCCGACGCACCGGCAGCCGACGGCACCACGTTCTTCGACAGCCAGCTGGGCTTCGCCGTGCGCCGCTGGTGCCCGCCCCTCCTCGGCCTCCCGGCCCACTGCCCGCCCGGCGACTACCTGGCCCGGCGCACCGAGCTGGGCGCGGACGAGGTGAACCGGCGGCTGCTCGGCGCCACCGGAATCACCGACTACGTCGTCGACACCGGCCTGGCCGACGCCCTCACCACCCACCACGAGCTCGCCCGCGCGGGCGGAGGGCGCGCCCACGAGATCGTGCGGCTGGAGACCCTCGCCGAGCGCACGGCGGACAAGGCAGGCACCGGCCGGGAGTTCCTCGACGGCCTGCAGGAGGCGGTGCACGCGGCGGCCCGCACCGCCGTGGGCTTCAAGTCGGTGGCCGCCTACCGCCACGGACTCGACTTCGACCCGGCACCGCCGGGCCCCGGGGAGCTGCGGGCCGCCACGGACGGCTGGCTGGCCGCACGCGAGCCCGGCGGCCGCCTCCACGACCCCGTCCTCCTGCGCCACCTGCTGTGGACGGCGGCCGCGACCGCGCTGCCCCTGCAGATCCACACCGGTTTCGGCGACCCCGACCTGCGCCTCCACCGCAGCGACCCGGCGCTCCTCACCGACTTCATCAAGGCGGTGCGGCCGACGGGCTGCCCGCTGGTCCTGCTGCACGCCTACCCGTACCACCGCAACGCGGCCTACCTGGCCCAGGTGTTCCCGCACGTCTACGCCGACGTCGGGCTGACCCTCTCGTACACCGGGGCGCGCGCCACGGCCGTCCTCGCGGAGGTGCTGGAGCTCGCCCCGTTCGGGAAGGTCATGTTCTCCACCGACGCCTACGGGCTGCCGGAGCTGTACGTCGTCGGCGCCCGCCTGTTCACCCGGGCGCTGGGGCAGTTGACGGAGTCGTGGGCCGGTGAGGGCGCGTGGTCCGCGGCCGAGGTGCCGCGGATCACCGGGCTGATCGGATCGGGGACCGCACGGCGCCTCTACGGGCTCCCGGCTTGAGCCCCCGGCACGAGACCCCGGCGGCGTGAGGCCGTGCACGGGCGCGGGCCCCTCGCCGTCGTACCGCAGGCCCACCCGGCCTGACGGGGCATCAGTGGGGCATCAGCGAGCCACCCCGGGCCAGGACTCCTCCGCTTCCTGCAGGCGCGCCCGGATGTGCTCGGCCGCGCCCTCGCCCCCGGGAATGCGCTCCCACAGCGCGAGCAGGGCGGGGGCGAGGCGGATCGCCCCGTCGCCGCTGTGCTGCCAGCAGTAGTGCGCCCGCTTCACCGCGGCCAGCGCCTCCTCGTCCGCCGGCCCGCTGCGGCCCAGGCGTGCGCCTGCGGCCGCCATCCACAGCTCGGCGGCCCGTGCGTGGTCGCCCGCCATGCGCGCGAGGTCCGCACGGACCTCGACCCACAGACCCGCCTCGGGGCTGTCCGGGCCGTGGCGGCGCAGGGCCTGCTGCTCGCCTGCGGCGGCCATGGCCGCCGCCTCGTTGTGCCGCCCGGCGTGGGCGGCGGCCAGGATGACCGGCAGCAGGTCCTCCCGGGGCGGGGCCTGCTCTCCGGCGGGGGCGGGTGCTGGGGCGGGGGCGGGCGCTACGGACACCGCGGGCGCCTCGGGCCGCTGCACCGGCGCAGGGTGCGGCAGCACGGGGGCCGGAGAGGGTGCCGCCGCGTGCCGGGGCCGGGGGTGGGGACGGGCGCCCGCGGCGACGTTGGCCAGGACCGGTCCCGGCGCGCCCCACTGCAGGGGCAGCGTCTCCGCGCCCAGGCCCGCCCCGAGCAGGGCCCGTTGGTGCAGGGCGGACGCGTCGAGCACGGCGCCGCCCCGGTAATCGCCGGTCTGCAGCGCTTCGAGGAGCGCCCGCGTGTACGGGCCCGCCTCGCGCGCGGCGACCGGCGGGACGGGGTGGACGACGCCGAACAGCGGGACGCCCTGCGAGAGTTCCCCGGACTGCGCGCCGCTCTCCACGTGCGGCCGGGCGGCCGGGTCGGCCTCCAGGTCGGCCAGCACCAGCACCGGGCCCGCGTGGGCCTGCAGGGTGCGCAGCAGCCAGGCCCAGGGCAGGCCGGTGTAGCGGACGGTGGCCGGGGTGCTGCCGGGCAGGGCCAGGTGGAGCTCGCCGCCGCGACGGGCCGGGATCATCAGCCGTCCGGTCACCCAGACCAGGAGCGGGCCGGGCACGGCCGCGGCGTGCTGCAGATAGGCCAGGGCGCTCTGCGGCCCCTCCACCGCGGGCAGTTGCACGACGTCGACGGCGTCCGCGGCGAGGAAGCGGCGGGGATTGGCGCCCGCAATGGCATGTGCGGTCGGATTCGGCAGGACGCCTCGTCGCCGGTCAGGCGTACCGTCCAGTAACAGCACACAACCCCGGGCCGTGTCGACCACTACGCACTTCCTCCCTGGCAGCACACAAAGGCACAGGCCACTGTAGAGCCCATGGGCACGGGCAGGGGAAGAACGTCCCTCCCGCCACCCCGGACGGTGGGCCGGCCCACGTCAACCCGGGGGCGGAATCAGCCGGTTCGCGTGCGGCCGGGCGGTGTCGCGCGGACGGGAAGGTGCCGCGGGCCGCGGACCAGGAGGCCGGGGCGGTAGGGCAGCAGGGCGGGGTCGGTCGCGAGGGAGAACTCCGGCATCCGGGAGCCCTCGCCGAACAGCATCGGAAGGGCGATCTCCGCTTCCAGCCGGGCCAGCCGCGAGCCCAGGCAGAAGTGCGGGCCGTGGCCGAAGGCGGCGTGGGGCGCGGCCCTTTCGCCGGCTGCGGCGTAGCGGGCGGGCCGGAAGGCGTCCGGTTCGGCGAAGGCCTCCGGATCGCGGTTGGCGGCGGCGAGCACCACGAGGACCGAGGCGTCGGCCGGCAGGACCACGCCCTCGCCCAGGTCGACCTCCTCGGTCGTGCGCCGCCACGTCGTCCCCTCCAGGGGGCTCGCGTGCCGCAGGGCCTCCTCGGCCACGGCCGCCCAGGCTCCGGGGCCGCCCTGCCGGGCGGCGGCCAGCTCCCGGGGGTGGGTGAGCAGCAGGAGCGAGGCGGACGCCAGCAGGTTCATGGTCGTCTCGTAGCCGGCGAAGAGCAGCAGGAACGCCATCGCGAGCAGCTCGCCGTCGTCCGGGCCGCCTTCGCCCGCATCGTGGATCAGGGCGCTGAAGAGGTCGTCCCCGGGTATCCGGCGCTTGTGCGCGATGAGGGCGGTGAAGTAGGCGTGGAGGGACGTCCAGGCCTCGTCGACGGCTCCGGCGGGCAGGGCGTCGGCGGGCGATCCGACCCGGTACGTCCAGGTGCGCAGGTCCGCCCGGTCCGCGGCGGGCACGCCGAGCACCTCGCCGATGACCAGGACCGGCAGGGGGAAGGCGAAGGCGTCGACGAGGTCGGCGGTGCCCTCGCGGGCCAGCCCCGCGGCCACGTCCGCCACCAGCTCCGCCGTGAGCTCCTCGATGCGGGGGCGCAGGGCGTCGACCCGGCGCGGGGTGAACGCGGCCGTGGTCAGCCGGCGCAGCCGGGTGTGGTCCGGGGCGTCGGTGTTGAGCATGTGGCGGGCGAGGCAGCCGCGGGCGCGCTGTGCCGGCGAGTCGGGTTTGGGGCGGCCCGCGGCGCGCGGGGGCACGTTCGAAAAGCGCGGGTCGGCGAGCACTTCCCGGGCCTGCCGGTAGCCGGTGACCAGCCAGGCCTCCGTGCCGTTGGCCAGCGCCACCCGCGCCGCGGGGCCCGTCGTGCGCAGCCGTGCGTAGTAGGGGTACGGGTCGCGTGCGAAGTCGGGGTCCGCCGGATCGAGGGTATCGAGCACCCGTTCATCCTCGTCCGTCCCACGCGTTTCAGGACAGCGGGGCCGGCTCCAGTCCCGGCGGGGGGTACCTGTGCGGTTCCCACAACCCCGGGGTCGGCTACCGCTTCGGCGGGCACTCCTTCCAGGCGAGGCGGTAGAGGGTGTTGATGGCGGAGTCCGTGGAGTCCATGGCCATGAAGCTGGTGGTCTTCGTGGGGTCGGAGGTGCCGGCGTTGACGGTCAGCTCGGTGTTGATGTTGAAGTTGCGCCGCTCCCCGCACGGCGACCACACGTACTGGGCGATTTCGTTGACGTCGGTCGCCTGCCAGTTGTCGTCGAGCGCGCCCTTGAACTGATGGGACTTGGCGGTGGTCTGCGACTGCCCCTGGAAGTAGTAGGAGGCTTTCTGTTCGCCCGTGGCGCCGGGTGCGAGCTGGGCATATCCACGGTAGTCGACGCTGGCGACGGCATACGTGAATCCGTGCGGCACGTGGACGATCAGATTCAGCTGACAGTTCTTGCGGAAGTCCGTCGGTTTCGCCCCCGGGCCCACCTGGGCGAGGTACTTGCTGTAGGTGACGGTGAAGGCCGTGTTGTCGAGGGAGACGCCCACGGCGGCGGAGTTGGCGGGACATCCCGAACCGTTGACCGTGGCGACCTCGATCACGATTTTATCGGGCGGCACGGTGATCCCGGGGGACGCCGCGTGTGCGGGCAGCACCGGGCCGCATAACGCCGCTATTGCCGCGCCGCAGAGGAAGAGAACTCTGGATCTGGACATGGCGCTCCTGTGGCTGGGGACAGGGGACTGGGGACGGGGACCGAGAGGAATCTGAGGAATCCGGGGAATGGCAAAAGGCCGGATCCGGGTGGGGAATCAATTCCACAGGGCGGCGGAGAAGTCAACAGCACCGATACCCGGGGAAAGAGGTTCCGGACACGGGGGTACGGTGTGGTCATGGCGGGCGATGCGATCGTCGTGGGGTCGGGGGTCATCGGGCTGACCGCTGCCGTGGTGCTGGCGGAGACCGGGCGGCGGGTCGAGGTGTGGAGCCGCGAGCGGGCCGCGGACACCACGTCCGCGGTGGCCGGCGGCCTCTGGTGGCCTTACCGGATCGAGCCCGAGGAGGCGGTCGCCGCCTGGTCGCTGGAGTCCTTCCGGGTGCTGTCCGGCCTCGCCGCGCGGCCCGGCGAGACGGGCGTCCGGCTGGTCGACGGCACCCATGCGAGCACGGCACCGGAAGAGCAGGGGCCGTGGACGGCCGGCGTCCCCGGACTCCGTCCGGCCGGGCCCGGCGAGCTGCCCCCGGGCTACGGCCACGGTCTCCGGGCCCGCACCCCTCTGGTGGACATGACGGTATATCTCGGTCATCTCCAGCGCCGGCTCGCGGCCGCGGGCGGCACGGTCACCGGCCGGGACGTGCCGGACCTGGCCGAAGCCGGGCGCGCGGCGCCCCTCGTCGTGAACTGCACCGGCCTCGGCGCCCGCGACCTGGTGCCCGACCCGCTGGTGCACCCCGTGCAGGGGCAGGTCGTCGTCGTGGAGAACCCCGGCGTGGACGAGTGGCTGGCCGCGGAGGACCACGGGACGGGGGAGATCCTCTACGTCCTGCCGCAGCCGTACGGGGTGGTCCTCGGGGGCACCGCGCGGGAGCACGTCTGGGACAGCACCCCCTCGCCCGGCACGGCGCGGTCGATCGTCAGCCGCTGCATCCGTGCGCATCCCCGTCTGGCCGGGGCGCGCGTCCTCGCCCACCGGGTCGGGCTGCGTCCGGCCCGCTCGCCCGCGCGGCTGGAAACCGACCGGCTGCCGAACGGCGCGAGGCTGATTCACAACTACGGGCACGGCGGCGCGGGCGTCACGGTGTCGTGGGGCTGCGCGCTCGCGGTCGCGGAGCTCGCCGACGCGGCGGGCGGCTGAACCCCGGCCGCCGATCCCGCCCTGCCTGTCGGTCCCGCCCCGCCCGTCAGTCCTGGGCGCGCTGGGTGACCGGTGCGTCGGTGCAGTCGCCGAGGAACTCGTACCAGCGCCGGCGCAGGCAGACGTAGCGCGTGTCCGCCTCGACCAGCCGCAGGAACGACGTCACCGACTCCACCAGCCGCTCGTGGAGCCCGCTCTCGGCGAGGTCGCCGTCGGCGGTGAAGCCCTCGTGCGCCTTGGCGAGGCTGAACATGTCGGGGTAGACGCGCGCCCCCAGGTGTTCGAGCGGAATCCGCAGCGCCCACAGCCCGCGGTTCCCGCCGACCATGGAGGGTGACGCCGAGACCAGCAGGGCCTGCTTGTCCTTGAACGGCTGGGGGCGGACGCGCGAGACCCAGTCGATGGCGTTCTTCAGCCCGCCGGGCAGCGAGGCGTTGTACTCGGGCGAGGAGATCACCAGGGCGTCGCAGGCGGCCAGGCGGTCGCGCAGCGCGAGCGCTCCGGGAGGCACGCCCTCGGCGATCTCGGCGTCGCCGTTGTAGAGCGGCATCGAGAACTCGTCCATGTGGGCGTGGTCGACCTCCGCCCCCGCCTCGTCGCGGACCAGGCGGGCCACGAGTGCGGCCAGCCGGGCGTTGAGCGAATCGCCGCGCAGCGACGCGCCGAGCACGAGTACGCGCATGGGTGCGGTGCCGGTGGCCATGGTCCTGCCTCCTTCGGTCCTGCCTGCCGGGCGCCTCCCGGGGAGGCGCCCGGCAGGCCCGGGTCAGACGGTGCTGTGCTGGGCGCGGGGCCGGGAGATGGTCGGGCCCCCGCCGCCGGTGTCGCGCCCGCTCGGCCAGCGCCCCCGGGCACGGCCCGCCAGCCACATCCCCACCGGGCCCAGCGCCGTCAGCAGCGCCAGGCAGGCCCACACCCGCATGGCCGCCGACGAGTGCCCCAGCACGACCGACGCCATCAGGCACGCCCCGAACACGCCCGCCCACCACAGGTGCGTGCGGAACGTCGCCGCGCAGTCCCCGGACACCGACGCGCCCTTCGGCGTCACCACGAACCCCGACCGGCGCCGCAGCAGCGCCTGCGTCAGCGCCCGCGCGTACAGCGGCGCCGACACCGCCGACATCACCATCCCCGCCACGCCCGAGGAGCCCTCCGGCTCGTGCGGGCTGACGTTGTGGCGGCGGTTGATGACGTACAGGCAGATCTGCAGCACGGCCGCGTCGCCGTAGAGCATCAGCCACACCTGCGAGGGCACGTTGATCCCCGAGGCCCCGAGGCCGAGGAAGAGGACGCAGGAGACTCCGCCGAGGACCCAGGTCATCGCGGCCGTCGGGTAGTAGGCGACCAGCATGCAGTAGTTCCACAGCCGGCCCGGGGACAGGGACCACATGGCTCGCCCGAACTGCCGCAGGAGGGTCTCGAACGTGCCCCGCGACCAGCGCAGCTGCTGCGAGAAGAAGTCCGTCCACGACGACGGGCCCTCCCCCACCGCCAGGACGTCGGGGGTGTAGACCGAGCGCCAGCGGCGGCCCGTCGCCGGGTTCTTGCGCCGGTGGATCTCCAGGCCCGTGGCCATGTCCTCCGTGATCGAGTCGTAGAAGCCGCCGATCTGCTGCAGCACGCTCACCCGCAGGCAGTTGGACGTCCCCACGAACATCGGCGATCCGTACCGGTTCCCCGCCCGCTGCACCAGCGCGTGGAACAGGAACTGCTGGCTCTCCGCCGCCTTCGTCACCCGGGCCGAGTAGTTCCCGTACACCTGCGGCCCCACCACGAACGCCACGTCCGGGTCACGGAAGTACCCGAGCATCCGCTCCAGGAAGTTCGGCAGCGGCACGTGGTCCGTGTCCACGCACGCCACGAAGTCGTAGCCGTCGCCGTGCGCGTCCAGCCAGGCGTTGTAGTTGCCGTGCTTCGTCCGGGCCCGGAACTTCCCCGACGGCCGGTTGTACCGCGCCACGCCCTTCCGGGAGAAGTGCCGCACCCCCAGTCGTGCGCACAGCGCCCGCGCCCCCGGGTCGTCGCCCTCGTCGAGCAGCCACACGTCGACCAGGCCGTCGTAGCAGACCCGCACCGCCCCCTCCAGCGTCGCCGACACCATGGCGAGGGGTTCCTTCCCCGGCACGAACGTCGTGCAGAAGGCCACCCGGGCACCCGGCTGCGCCCGCACCGGCACCGGATCGCGGGCCGCGCAGGAGGCGTGGGCCACCGAGATCACGTTCACCACGCGGAACACCTCGACCAGCCCCATCGACGCCAGCATCGCCCCGTCCCCCACCCCCAGCCATCCGCCCCGCACCACCCAGTGCCCCGGCCACATCAACCACACCAGCACCCCTGCTGCCATCAGGGGCGCCAGCGCCACCAGGAGTCCCACCCATACGCTCACCGCCCCCTCCCGGCCCGGCATCCGCCGGAACCCCACCCGGTACGTCCCCAGCGGCGGCGGCTCCTCCAGCGCTCCCGCCAGCCGGCTGAACCCGTCGTAGTCGTAGGTGCCGGCCGTACCCGGGTCCACGGGAGGAGACACGACACCCCGTTCCCCCGCCGGCCCCGGCACGGCGCTCGCGCCACCGGCACCCTCGTCGGCGACCACATCGCGCCCCGACACCCGTACTCCACCCACCACCACAACCACCACCCGCTCCCCCGCCGCCGGAACCACCACCAAAGGGGTTATTAGTCGGCAAAACGTAACAACGCACCGGAGCGATCATCCGACGATTGGGCCCAACACACCCCCCCGATCACCCACACAGCCCATACAGCCGTACGACAGGCATATGAACCGATGGATCGCGGCGGGCGATCGCCCCTGGTCACCGGCGCCCGGGCCCGATCCCGCCCCGCAACCACGCCATCCGGCCAAAAGCGGCCGCGCAGCGGCGGGTCCAGTGACCAGGGCGGTGCCGCGCCGGTTGTATGAGTCGCCGGATGACACCTCACGTGCCGAAGGACGAATCACACGGATGACCAACAACCGCATCGCCCACCGATTCGCGGCCGCGGCGGCGCTGGCCGCCGCACTGAGCGTCGGGGCCGTGCCCAGTGCCCTGGCCGACGGCGGGACGGCCCGGCCCGGGGCGCCGTCGCACCACGCCTACGCCGACAAGGTGGCCAAGGCGGAACTGCCGCCCGGCGACGAGGGCGGGTGGCGGGGTGACGGCCTCTCCCTGAACGCCGCGGACAACAAGAAGGTCGACGCGTTCCTCGCCCGCGCCCGGTCCGCGGAGCGGACGGTCAGCCCCGAGATGCAGGCCGTGGCCCGCATCAGCCACGCGAACCTGATCGGCTTCGACCACCGGCTGAAGTCGCCGGACTCGCTCAAGCGCAAGGTCGCCTCCGCCATGAAGGAGGCGCCCGGGCAGACCGTGGACGCCGCCCTGTCCAGGATCAGCGACTCCGTCCGCTACACCTTCCAGTGGCCGGACGGCAGCTACAGCCGGGGCGTGGCCATCGCCTCCTCCGCCCTGGCCCTCTGGGGCAACGACAGCGTCAAGTGGTCCAACACGTGGGGCCGGAAGCACGGCTACAAGGGCATCAACTCGGCCTGGCGCGACCCGCGCTCCGGGCACGTCTTCGAGGTGCAGTTCCACACCCCGTCGAGCAAGTGGGCCCAGGAGGCGACGCACAAGCTGTACGAGGAGCAGCGGCTGCCCAGCACCTCCCCCGAGCGGGCCCGCGAGCTCCAGGAGCAGCAGGACGCGATCTTCGCCTCCGTACCCGTCCCGGAGGGCGCGGAGCAGCTCGGCGCCCCGGCGCAGACCCGGCCGACGGACGCGCAGACCCTGCCGGCACCCGTGGACCGTCCCGCCGCCGCGTAGCACACCCTGCCGTACGGGCTCGTGATCCGCACGCCGGAACGGCCGGCCGGGCGGGGGCCCGCCCCCGTCCGACTGGCCGTTCCGGCGCCGCCGGGGTGCAATTTTCCGGGAGGGCCGGAATCACCGTCGTCCCCGTTTCGCCGGGTGCCCCTGCCTCCGCCACGGTGGGCACCGGCGCGGGCGCTCCGGCCCGCCGCCTCGGCGTGACCGGCCCGGCGCCGGTGCCTCCGACACGACGCCCGCGATACGAGCAGGAGCCTCCATGATCTTCATCGTCGTCAAGATGACCGTCCGCCCCGAGTACACCGACAAGTGGCTGGAGCTCGTCGGCGACTTCACCCGGGCCACCCGTGACGAGCCGGGCAACCTCTTCTTCGAGTGGTCCCGGAGCGTCGACAACCCGAGCCAGTTCGTCCTGGTGGAGGGCTTCGCCTCCCGCGAGGCCGGGGACGCGCACGTGAACTCCGTGCACTTCAAGACCGCCATGGACACGATGGCGGAGGCCATCGCCACCACGCCGCAGATCATCAGCACCGAGGCCCCCGGCAACGGCTGGTCCGCGATGGCGGAGCTCACGCCGCGCAACCGCTGAGCGGCGGCCCGGCCGGCGGCGGCCGGATCACCCGGACGGCGGAAGGGGTGGCGCCTACGCTGTCCGTGGTCGTAGCGGGCCTGCCGGCGGGTGTGCCGGCGGTCGGCAATCCGGCGCGGGTCGTCCGGGTGCTGGAGCCCTCCGCCGGCTGACGGCCGGGGCCGGCGCCCCGCGGCTCAGGGCCGGGCGGGCTCCCCCGGGCGGTCCGGCGCCACCAGGTCCCGCGCGAGGGCGACGCGGGAGAGCGTGACCGCCCCGTACAGCACCAGGGCCGCTCCGAGCGCTTCGGGCAGGATCCACCAGCCGCCGCGGACGTGCTCCTCGTACAGGGTGATGCCCAGCGCGAGGCTCACCAGGGCGTCGCCGAGGGTGAGGGCGGGCTGAGAGGCCGTCAGGGGCCCGGACTGCATGGCGTTCTCCAGCAGGAACAGGGCCGTCACGCCCACGACGGCGAATCCGTACGTCTGCCAGGAGAGGAAGAAGGCGGTGATGCCGCCGTCCTGCCAGGCGTGCGTGGCGTCCTTCATCAGGGCGGCGGTGAGGGCGTAGCCGACGGCGGCCGCGGTGCCGAAGCACAGGGCCCGCGGGCCTCCTTCGGGGTGGCGCAGCGCCGTCGCGGCCAGCGCCGCGATGACGGCGAGGCAGCAGACGAGGGCGATCACCCAGCGGTCCGCCGGCGGCCGCCCGGTGCCGGGCGAGGGTGCCGCGGCCGCGAGCGCCAGCCCCAGCCCGGCGGCGATGCAGACGGCTCCGCGCCACGCCGGGCGGGTGACCTTGCGGCCCAGCAGGAGACCGCCCAGGAGCAGGGCGAACGGCAGCTCCAGGACGAAGACGGGCTGGACGACGGCCATGGCGCCCTGCGAGAGCGCGAGGGCCTGGAGGCAGGCCGCGACGATGACGGCGGCCATTCCGCCGAGCCAGGCCTTGCGCCGCAGCAGTTGGGCGAAGAGGGAGAGGCGCAGGCCCGGGGTGAGGGGGACGGTCCGCGCGGCCCGGCGCTGCAGGACGATCGCCAGGGCGTTGCCGGCCGCCGCGAGCAGGGCGAAGAGGAGGGCGGGAAAACTCCGCACGCCGTCACTCCTTTCGTGCCGCACTGCGGAATCGGGTATTCCTGGGGGCTGGATCCGGAATGCCCTTTCCATCTTCTGCCGGTCGCGGGCGGATGGGGCCCAGGCGCACCGGTGGCGGAGAATCGCTGGCCGTCCGCACCGATATTCGAGCGGACATTGACAAGCGGGCACGGCGCCGTAAGGGTTGGCCGGCAGGCAAAAGGCACGGCATTCCTGGCGAGTTGAGCTCTTCCCCCACTTCCGTTCACGGTTGGAGGAAATATGTCCAGACGCTCGTGGTTCGCTGCCCTGGCCCTCGTGGCCGCCTCCGTTTCCGGCCTCGCCGCGGCGCCCGCGGCCCAGGCGGCCGCCGACACCACGTCAGAAACGGCGGCCGGAAACGCCGTCGCGCGCGATTCCGGCGCACAGCTCCGCGGCAGGCACCCCGAACTCAACGGCGCCCGGCTGAAAGGGGTGAACAGCCCCGCCGTCTATCTGATCCTGGACGGAAAACGGCGCTGGATCCCCAACCCGGCCACGTACAACAACCTGTTCCGGAACTGGAACGGAATTCAGACCGTCGTCGACATCGCGAGCATCGACGACGGCGGCCAGCTGTCCGACGGCGCCATTCTCGCGAAATCGCCCGACGGTCCCGCGGTGTATCTGGTGAGCAACGGCGTCAAGCGGTGGATCACCAGCCCGGCCGCGATGGACAAGTACTACTTCGACTGGAACAAGATCGTCAGCATTTCCCCGGTGGCCCTGAACGCGATCCCCACGGGCGCGGCCATCTCCTAGCGCCCGCTGCTCCGTTCGAGGGACCGCCGTCCGGGACGGCGGCGGGCCCTCTTCGACCCCCCGGACCCTTCGGTCCCGGCTGCAACCACCGGCCGGTGCTATCAGTCTTACGTCATATGGGAACACTTAGCAGAAGGAAGACGGCGCGCCCGGCAGCGGCACGCCGGCTCGGGGTGCTGCTGGGCGCCCTCGGGCTGGCGGCGCCGCTGACGCTGGCGATGGGCGGGTCCGCCGAGGCGGCCCCCTCCTGCACGACGAGGACCGGGCCCTATCAGAAGGAGGCCGAGAAGTTCCTGGGCAGACCGGTCGACGGACGGCAGTCGCCCGCCGACTGCAAGGCGATCCAGGACTTCCAGACCAGTCGCCGCATCACCCCGAACATCGGCTTCGCGGGGCCGATCACCTGGGGGGTGATGCAGGAGGAGATCACCCGCCGGGACCCCAACGCCGCGGGGAAGTGCCCGGTGGACCGGGGCCGGATAGCCTGCGTCGACCTCAGCCGCCAGATCAGCTGGATACAGGACGGCAAGGCCCTCAAGTTCGGCCCGGTTCCGGTGCGCACCGGCCGTGACGGCTACGAGACGCGGACCGGCGCCAAGAAGATCTACTGGCGCTCGGCCGACCACTGGTCGACGATCTACAAGGTGCGGATGCCCTACGCGCAGTTCTTCGACGGCGGGCAGGCCTTCCACGCCATCGACGGCAGCGTCTGGTCTCCGCCCGGCTCGCACGGCTGCGTGAACATGCGCACCGCCGACGCCAAGACGTACTGGTCCATGCTGGGCAACGGGGACGACGTCTTCGTCTACGGCCGCAAGCCCGGCACCTGAGCGGACCCGGAGAACCCCTCCGCTCCGCGGTCCCACGGCCCCCGCACCCCGAGCGCGGGGGCCGTTCCGCCGCCGCCTGCGGCACCCCGCCGCGACACCGGCCCCGCCGAACACTCATACGAGTGAAGGGGGTTTGTTTCCTCTTCACTCACCGTGGAGTCTCCGATAGACATGCGTCAGGTCCCACGGATGGGTGGTCACGGATGACACCGAAGACGAGCACGTCCGCACGTTCCCTCGACGACTTCCTCACCGCCTCGGCCGCCCTGACCGGCTTCGGCGCCTTCGAGCTCCACGGCACCGGCATGGCCGAGCTGTACCACGAGACCGCACGCGAGCAGGTCGGGGAGCCGGCCCTCGGCCGCTTCCTCGGCGCCCTCGCCGCCGCCGGCGGCGACCCCGACGGCATCGCCGACGAGACCTCGCGCGACATCGCCCGCGCCCTCGCCCACACCTGGTACCTGGGCGTGTGGCCGCAGCTCGCCGCGTCCGTCCACGCCGCCCTCGGCCGGGAGCGGGCCAACACCGCCTTCACCGTCTCCCCCGAGGCCCATACGGAGGGCCTGGTGTGGCGCACGTTCCACGGGCACCCCGCCGGGGCCAAGCCCCCCGGCTTCGGCACCTGGGCCGATCCGCCGCCCGGCGCTCCGGCCGTCGCCCGGGCGGGCGACCGCTTCCGCGGCGTGCCCGGCCCGCGCGGAGGCGGCGCATGAGCCCGGCACCGCGCCACGGCCGCGGCCGGTACGACGTCATCGTGGTCGGCGCCGGCCTGTCCGGCTCGCTCGTCGCCAAGGAGCTCGGGGACAAGGGCTGGCGCGTCCTCGTCCTGGAGGCCGGCACCGGCACCCTGGACTCCTGGCCCGGCCACCTCGACGCCCTCGACACCTTCCACGGCGCCCTGGCCAAGGTGCCCAACTCCCCCTACCGGCCCAACGCCGCGGCCCCCTCCCCCGACGTCCTCGACCTCACCGGCCTCCCCTCCGGCGGCTACCGGGCCCACGGCTACTTCGTCCAGCAGGGCCCTCTGCCCTACGCCACCGACTACCTGCGCGCCCGCGGCGGCACCGTCCTGCACTGGCTCGGGCTGACCCCGCGCATGCACCCCGAGGACTTCAGGACCCGCCGGACCTACGGCTACGGCCGCGACTGGCCCCTCGGCTACGACGACCTGGAGCCCCACTACCGCGCGGCCGAACGGGCCCTCGGCGTCGCGGGCAACGCCGCCGAGCAGGCCGCCGCGATCGGCCTCCCCTTCCCCGACGGCTACGTCTACCCGATGCACGAGATCCCCCGGAGCTACGTCGACGACGTCTTCGCCGCCCGCCTCGACGGGGCCACGGTCCGGGAGGCCCCCGGCGCCCCGGACACCACGCTGCGCGTCGTCGGCACCCCCCACGCCCGCAACAGCACCCCCGACCGGCGCTACGACGCAGGACGGGGCTACCGCCCGGCCGGCGCGGCGGGCCTGCCCAACTACGGGGAGCGCTGCGTGGGCAACGCCTCCTGCGTGCCGATCTGCCCGGTGCAGGCCAAGTACACCCCGCTCAAGACCCAGGCCGCGTGGGACCGCCGGCGGGTCCGGCTCCTCACCCACGCCGTCGTCAGCCGCGTCCTGGCCGACGGGAACGGCCGCGCCCTCGGCGTCGAGTACCAGGAGTACGAGGACCCGGCGGCCCCCGTCGCCACCACCCGTACGGCCGAGGCCGACGTCGTCGTCCTGGCCGCGCACGCCGTCGAGAACGCCAGGCTGCTCCTCGTCTCCCGGCTCGCCGGCCGCAGCGACCAGGTCGGGCGGAACCTGATGGACCACCCGGTCCTCCTCGGCTGGGGCCTGGCGGGCCACCCGGTCGGACCATTCCGCGGGCCCGCGTCCACCGCGGGTCTGGAGAGCTTCCGCACCGGCCCCGCCCGGCGCGAGCGGGCGCCCTTCCGCATCTAGATCAGCAACTGGGGATGGGGCTGGCCCACGGGATCCCCGGGCAGCGACGTGGCCCGGCTGCTGGGCATCGGGGCCGACTCCGCGCAGCCGCGCGGCAAGGGCGTCTTCGGGGCCCGGCTGCGCGCCGCGCTGGGCGAGCAGATCGGCCGCCAGGTCTCCGTGCAGTTCCTGATGGAGCAGGAGGCCGAGGAGCGCAACAGGATCACCGTCGACCCGCGCCACCGCGACCGGCTCGGCAATCCGCGCCCGGTCATCACCTACGACCTCTCCGACCGGGTCAAGCGCGGCATGGCCGCGGCGAGCACCGTATCCGGGGAGATCTTCCGCCTGCTGGGTGCCGAGGACCGCACCGCGTACGCACCCGGCCCCCTCTCCCCCGGCCACTTCCGTTTCGAGGGCCGCGGCTTCACCTTCAACGGCGCCGGGCACGGCGGCGGTACGCACGTCATGGGCGCCTCCCGCGGCACCTCCGTGGTCGATGCGTGGCAGCGCTGCTGGGACCACCCCAACCTCTACGCCGTGGGGTGCGGCAGCATGCCCTCGATGGGCACGTCCAACCCCTCGCTGACCATGGCCGCCCTCGCCCTGCGCAGCAGCGAGCGCATCCACCGCGACCTGACGGAGTCTCACCGGCCCGCCGCCGTACGGCCGCCCGCCGCGCCCGCTCCGCACGGCCGGAAGGAGGGCCGGGCATGAGCACCCTTCCCCCGCCCGCGGCCCTCGCCGGCCTCTCGGCCGAGCCGTCCCGGGTCGAGGAGCCGCCGTTCCGGATCCCGCGCGACCGCGCCGACCTGCACGTCTTCCTGCAGGCCGCGCTGACGCTGGAACACCTCACCATCCCGCCCTACCTGACGGCGATGTACACCCTCCGCCCCGGCACCAACCGGACGGCCTTCTACGCGATCCGGGCCGTCGTGCTCGAAGAGATGCTGCACATGACGCTGGTCGCCAACCTCCTCAACGCCGTCGGCGGCAAGCCCCTGGTCGCCCACTCCCGGTTCGTCACCGGCTATCCGGCCCTGCTCCCCTACAGCCGGGACAAGGTCCCCATCGCCCTGCGCCACTTCGGGACCGCGGCGCTGGACACCTTCCTGTACATCGAGCGGCCGGAGTACGTGGCGGATCCGCCCGGCCACCCCTCCGTGGCCGGCGACACCGGCTGGACGTCGATCGGCCAGTTCTACAACACCATCCGCACGGGCCTGCTCCGGCTGACGGAGGAGCTGGGCGAGGCCGAGCTGTTCCGGGGCGACCCCCGGCGCCAGGTGGGCCCGGAGGACTTCTACAACTCCGGCGGCGAGGTCTTCCCCGTGACCGGTCCGGCCTCCGCCCTCAAGGCCCTGCGCGTGATCACCGAGCAGGGCGAGGGCGTGAGCCGCACCATCCACAACACCGACGACCTGCTCTTCGGCGAGGCCCGCGAGCCCGCGCACTACTTCCGGTTCGACGAGATCCGCCGGCGGCGGCGCTACGGCCCGCACGACACCCCGGCCTCCGGGCCCACCGGCCCGGCCCTCGACGTCAGCTGGGAGGACGCCTACCCCATCGACCCCGAGGCCAAGGTCGCCCACTATCCGCCGGGCAGCGCCGTGCGGCAGGCCGCCGAGCGCTTCAACGAGACCTACGCCCGGCTGCTGTGCGTGCTGGAGGCGGCGTTCACCCGGGATCCGGCGGTGATGCAGGCCGCCGTCCCGACCATGC
This sequence comes from Streptomyces aureoversilis, assembly GCF_042657885.1. NCBI lineage: Bacteria > Bacillati > Actinomycetota > Actinomycetes > Kitasatosporales > Streptomycetaceae > Streptomyces > Streptomyces aureoversilis. The sequence continues at coordinate 228,239 of NZ_JBHSKJ010000001.1, read as the reverse complement.
TGCAGCTGCGCGACCTGTCGGTGCAGCTGTACCGCAATCCGCACCCCGACCCGGCCCGGCGCGCCCGCGGGCTGTACGCCTCCGCGACGTACGAGATCACCGAGGAACTCCTCGGCGAGGCCCGCCGCAGCCTGCCCGGCAGCGTTCCCGGCGGCACCGCGCTGCCGGGAGGCCCGAGGTGGTGAGACGGGCAGTGCCCCGGGGCGCGGGGTGGGCACTCGCACCCCGGGGAGGGAGGGTCAGGCGGTCATGCCGCCGTCGGCCACCAGGTCGTGGCCGACCACGAAGCTCGCCGCGTCCGAGGCGAGCCACTGCACCGCGGCGACGATCTCCTCCGTCTCCGCCACGCGCCCGATCGGCACCGTCCCGGCCACCCGCGCGTTGCGGTCGGCCTCGGTCTCGCCGGGGCGGAAGGACATGGCGGTGTTGGAGGCGCCGGGGCTGACGGCGTTGATGCGGATGCCGTCCTTGATGTGGTCCAGCGCGGCCACGCGCGTCAGCGCGCTGACGCCCGCCTTGGAGGCGACGTAGGCGGCCATGCCGGGGCGGCGGCCGTGGAAGCCGATGTTGGACGAGGCGTTGACGATCACACCGCCGCCGTGCTCGCGCATGTGGGCGATCTCGTACTTCATCGACAGCATCACGCCGGTGAGGTTGACGCCCAGGAGCCGGTGCCAGGAGGCGAGGTCGGTGTCGGCCAGGGGGGTCGGCCGGGCGAAGAGACCGGCGTTGTTGTGCGCGATGTGCAGGCCGCCGTGGCGCGAGACCGCCGTGGCGACCATCGCCTCGACGTCCTGGGCGCTGGTGACGTCGGCGGCGACGGCGCTGGCCTTGCCGCCCTCCTCCTCGATGAGCCGTACGGTCTCCGCGGCGGGCTCCAGCGCGACGTCGACGGCGACGACGGTGGCGCCCCGGCGTGCGAAGGCCAGGGCACTGGCCCGGCCTATGCCGGAGCCCGCCCCGGTGACGAGGGCGACCTTGCCTTCGAACTGTGCGGTCATCTGGTTCTCCTCCAACTGGGGTTCTCCCCCGCCCGGCCGGGTGTTCCGCCGGCCGGGCCGGGGCTCGGACGGGGTCAGGACTTGGGCAGGGCGATCGACTGCGAGTGCCGGAAGACGTTCCGCGGGTCGTAGGCGGCCTTCACCCGCTGCAGGCGCGGGTAGTTGTCCTTGTAGTAGAGCGTGTACCAGGGCACGCCCGACTTGTTCTGCTGCGGGTCGGCGATGTCGCTGTCGGGGTAGTTGATGTAGCAGCCGTCGGTGGCCGGTCCGGGGACCGGGTAGCCGCCGGTGGAGGCGAAGACCTCGGTGTAGATCTCCCGGGTCCAGGCCAGGTTCTGGGGGTCCTGCTTCTTGTCGGGCCAGAAGCTCTGGAAGAGGCCCTTGAAGATGGAGTCGCGCTGGGCGGAGGCCGTGTCACCGGGGCGCACGGTGTTGATCTTCCCGCCGTAGGAGAGCAGGACCACCATGGAGTTGGGGTTCTGCAGGTCGGTGCGGGTCAGGTGCTTGTACATCGACGCGATCTGGGCGTCGTTGAAGCCCTTGCGCAGGTACGCGGACTTGTGGATGCCGCGCAGGGTGGGGTTGGTGAGCGTGGGGTTGTTGGTGCCCAGGAAACGGACGGAGGCCAGCCAGGGCACCCGCTGGGGGGTGAAGAAGTCGGGCATCGGGCCCTGCTCGCCGACGGCGGAGTTCAGCGGTTCCGGCTTGATGCCGAGGGCGGAGGTGATGGAGGCGACGTAGGCGGTGATGAGCTTCTCGGCGTCGGGGACGCCGGCGTCCATCTGGGTGAGCAGCCCGATGCTGTTGTTCGCCTTGTGATTGATCATCAGGAAGCTGCACAGCGACGCGTAGGGCGAGTCGGGGCCGGCGTTCTTCTCGTGCCAGGTCCCGAAGTTCTTCACCAGCGTGGTGAAGCGCGCCTTGTCGAGCTTGCTCCACGGCAGTGAGACGGCACTGACGAAGACGTCCTTCGGCGGGTGCATCAGCTGCTCGGCGGGGTCGCTGCCGGTCGCGCCCGGGGAGCGGAACCAGTAGCGGGTGATCACGCCGAAGTTGCCGCCGCCCCCGCCGGTGTGCGCCCACCACAGGTCGCGGTGGGGGTCGTCGGCCTCGCGGGTCGCCACCACGGCCCGCGCGGTGCCGTCTGCGTTCACGACGACGACCTCGATGGCGTAGAGGTGATCGATGGTGAGGCCCTGCTTGCGCGAGAGCATTCCGTAGCCACCGCCGCTGATGTGACCCCCGACGCCCACGGAATAGCACATGCCGCCGGGGAGGGCCACCCCCCAGCCCTTGTAGAGCGATTCGTAGACGTGCAGCAGCGTGGCGCCGGCTTCGACGCAGAAGGCCTTGCGCTGCTCGTCATAGGTGACCTGGTCCATCGTGGTCATGTCGATGACGATGCGTACGTCGGGGTGGTAGACGAAGTCCGCGTAGCAGTGGCCGCCGCCGCGTATGGACAGGCGCTTGCCGGCCTTGACCGCCTCCTGGACGGTCCGGACGACCTGTTCGGTGGTGTGGACGATGCGCACGGACTCGGGGCGGCCCACCCAGCGGGTGTTGTTGCCGACGACCAGGTCGGCGTAGCGCGGGTCGTCGGGCAGGACGGTGACCGCCGGAGGTGCACCCGCGCCGGCCTCCGCCCCGGCGCCGGTGCCCGCCGCGGCGGCCCGGGTGGGCGCGAGGCCCGTCTGTGTCACGGCGGCGCCCGCCACGGCGGCGGCGGTGCCGGTCAGCATGGTTCGTCTGTTCAGCATGCCCATGGTTCTCTCTGTGCGTTCCGAGTGGTTGCGCCGGTCAGGTGCCCCAGGTGATGCCGAGGCCGAGCTTCTCCGCGACCTCGTGGGTGCGCTCGACGGACCAGCGGTCGCCGACCGGTGCGTCGGCCCCCATGTGCACGGGGTATCCGCCCTCCAGGAAGAAGCGCTCGAATCCGCCGGGGCAGGTGAGCACGTAAAGGTCGGCCGTCTCGCTCTCCACCAGATACGAATGCGGAATTCCGCGCGGCAGGAAGAGCACGCTGCCGCCTTCGAGGAGTTCGGTGCGGTCGCCCACCGTGGCGCGCACGCCACCGCTCCCGATCATGAAGATCTCGTCCTCGAGCGTGTGGATGTGGCTCGGGGAGCGCTCGCCGAGCTTCGCCGCGAAATGCGTCATTCCCATGGCGCCCCGGGTCTGTTCGGCCGTGAGCTTCACGGTGACCAGGGAGCCTTTCCCCCAGAGCCGCTGCACTCCGTCGCCCGGTTTGAGAACGGCCGGCACGACGCCGTCCTGACCGAAGGGGAGTTCTTCCCGCCCGTACGGCGCTGTCGTCATTTCTCCTCCAGATCCGTCGCGGTGCGCTCCAGCGCCCGACCGGCTGGTTCCGAGCGTTGCCCAGTAAACCGGGCAGCGGCAAGACAACTGAGCCCAATCCGTCAAGTGGCCGACGGCAGCGAGGAGTTCACGCTGCGCAAGGCCGGAAACGGATTGGGCTCTGTTTCTTTATTCGGTTGTGCCGGGGCCTGAGGAGGATGTGCCCCGGTTGAACGGCGCGTGACTACCGGGCGCCCTGAACGGCTCGTTCGCGGTAATCGCAGTACAACTTCGCGGGGTCGCCGAAGTAGTCCCAGGGCAGCGCGCCGACGTACCCGTCGACCGCACGGAATTGTTCGAGGGCTTCCGCGTGGCGCTTCTGCTGCACCAGGAAGAAGGCGAGCAGGTGGCGGACCTCCGCGAGGCGCGGGTGGTCGGGCCGGACGGCGGGGAGGTCGGCGAGCACGGCGTCGGTCATGGCGGTGACTTCGGGGATGCCGTAGTGCTTGCTGTTGAGCGGCCGGTCCAGGTGCTCGAAGTGGGCGATCAGCCGCAGGGCGGGCAGCAGGGTGCCGGCGGGGGCGGCGGAGGCGGCCCTGTCCGCGAAGTCGCGGGCGAGCTCCGCCGAGCCGTGCCACTTCGCGCACCAGTACTGGAGGGCGGCGTAGTGCGCCTCGAAGTGGAACGGCGCCCGGGTGGTGATCTCCGTCCAGAGCTCGTCGACGTACGCGTGCGGGTAGCCGAGGCCGAGGCCGGCCCAGAGGTCGGAGACGTGCGGGGACGGGTCCTCGGCGTCGAGCTCCACGGCCTTGGCAATGTCCTCGCGGGCCCGCAGCAGGACGCGGTGGAAGCCCTCGAACTGCTCGGCGGTGGTCTCCTTCGCCGAGCTGCCGCCCCTGAGCTCCCAGGCGAGGAAGACGGAGGAGCGGGCGCGGACGGCGGCGGCGCCGGGGTCACCGGGGCACGCGGTCTCCCAGGCCGACAGCCAGGCGTCGTCCTCGGCCGCCACGCGCGCGAGGGCGATGACGAGCGCCGTGCGGCGCTCCCAGTCCGGGCCCACGGCGGCCAGGGCCCGGGCCGCGGGCTCCCACGCGCCGCGCTCCGCGGCCTCTTGTGCGCCGTCGATCTGCGGATCGCGCGTCAGCCGGCGGGTGTCCTGCCGGTCCTGCGGGAGGAACCCGAGCGCGGCAGCCTCCCCGGACAGGCCCGGCGCGGAGGAAGCGGCGGCCCCGGGCCGGACGGCGGCGTTCCTGCGGGACCTGTACCAGAAGAAGATACCGAGGGCTATGACGAGGAGGGGCAGCAGTCGTGCCACGGGGGTTCTGCTCGATTCATGAGAGGGGGGTGGGGGGTGACCGGCGGGGCGTCAGGCGGGTGAGGCCTGCGGCAGCAGCCGGCGCAGTGGTGCGGTGTCCGGGACGTCGGCGACGAGCGCCTCCACGGCCGGCTGCAGCCAGGTGTCGTAGCCGTCCGGCAGGCGCAGTCGCGCGCTCTCGGCCCAGGACAGCTCCCACCAGGCCATCCGGGCGTCGGCGAGCTCCAGCAGCACGAGGCTGGAGAGGGCGTCGAGCAGGGCGGGGCGCAGGAATTCGCGTGCGGCCCGGCCACTGGCCTGCTCGGCCGCCCGCGACTTGGGGAGGCCGTCGGCTATCTGCCACAGGGCGCCGCGGTCGGCCGCGTCCAGGAGGGCGTGGAGGCCGGTGTGACCGCCGGTGACCCGGGCGAGGGCGTGCCGCAGGGGCTCGGCGTCGGCTTCGTGGCGGGCGCGGATGCCCAGGTGGACGAGCTCGGGCCAGTCCGCGCGGCGCATGTGCAGGGCCTCCTCGGTGAGGGTGGCCGCTTCGAGCTCGGCGAGGACGCGCCCGGGGTCGTGCAGGAGGGCCAGGGCGGGCCCGGCGGGGTGTCCGCCGCGGCCGTCGTCGGGCAGGGCCTCGATGAGGCGGATCCGCTCGGCGGTCGGCGGGTGCGCGTCGTAGGGGGAGGGCTCCTCCACGGGGAGGTCGTGGCGCAGTTCGTCGAGCTCCGCCTGGCGGGCGGGTTCGGCGAGCAGCCGGGCCAGGCCGCCGTGGAACTGGCCGTACGGGGGCAGGAGGCCGGCGGGTATGCCGCAGGTGGCGTACCGGCGGAGGTAGAAGTCGTGGGCGGCGGCCAGGACCGCGGTCTCGCGGAGGGCGGAGGCGGTGGCGTCGCGGCCGGCGATCCGCACGGCGAGCCGGTCGGCGGCGAGCTCCTGGCGGCGGCCGTCGCTGCGGGTGGCCCGCAGGGCGAACAGGCCGTAGGCGGTGAAGAGCTTGACCATGCGGCGGTAGGTCCACCCGGCGCCGGCGGTGTCGATCTCCTTGGCCTTGCGGCCCTTGCGCACGGCCTTGGCGGCGGCCTTCTCCTGCCGCAGCCGTTCCTTCTCGGCCTGCTGCTCGGCCTTCTCCGTGAAGGCGTTCACGGTGCGGGCGATGGCGTGGCGGCCGCGGGCGGTGATGGCGGACAGGCGGGTGTCGGCATGGCCGTAGTGGCCGAACTCGTGGGCCAGGACGGCGCGCAGCTGTGCCTCGTCGAGGCCGGTCATCAGGGGTGTGCCGAGGTAGAGCCGGCGGCGGCCGGGCAGGAGGCCGAGCATGCGGGCGTTCTCGGTGACGGCGGCGTTGACGTCGCCGGTGAGGAGGATCTCGTCGGGCATACGGGTGCCGGCGGCGCCGGAGACCTCGCGGACGGCGGCCCACAGCCGCGGCTGCTGGGCCTCGCTGACGGGAAGTCCGTCCTCGCCGTCGTCCTTGGGCGTGCGCAGGAGCAGCATTCCCCGGACGACGGGGAACGCCAGCAGCGCGAGGACGACGGTGATTTTGAGGGCGAGGGGGTTCACACCCCGCCAATAAGCGGCGGCACCGATTCCGGCGAAGACGCCGAGCACGACGAAACACAGGAGATAGAAACCCGCGAGCAGAACGAGTGCACGCAGGGCACGCAGAAATACGCCCATGGGGCAGAGGCCCTCACACAGAAAGAAAAAGGGGGTGGTCGATGCGGTGGGGGGAGAATGATCAGTATGCCGCAAAGGGTTTCACATCGGCAAAAAGTTTTTAAAAGCGGCGACGGCGGCCCGCGGGGGCCGCCGTCGTCCGGAAATGCCGGTGGGTCAGGTCCACGCCTCCGGACGGGCGTCGTGGAGGGCCGGGTCCTCGGTGGCGGGCCGGGGGCGGAGTTCGGGCGGGGTGGCGCCGTTGGACGGGTAGAGGAGGCGGCCGATCGCGTAGGGCTCGGCGTAGGTGGTGACCAGGCGGCGGACCGTGGCGGGGTCGGCCGTCACCGGGAAGCGGCGCCGGTCGGCGTCCGCGTCATCCGCGCTGGGGTCGGGGTCGGTCAGGGTCGACCACATGTCCTCGGCGGCGCTGATGAGCTGGTCGAGTTCGTCGCGCACCCCCTGCCAGGCGCCTTCGCGCACCGCCTCGTCGATGCGGGAGAGGGTGCCGAGGACGCTGGCGTAGTCCTCGGCCAGCTGGTCCTCCTGGGGAGACGGGGCAAGGGTGTTGGCGACTGGCTCGGTGGTGTACACGGCACCTCCACGCAAGGGGGAAACGGTTCAAGGCCGGGGTGGATGCGTACGAAACCCCCGCCCCGGCATCGTCGCGCGCCGCGGGGCCGGCCGCGGCTCTACACCGTCACCGGTCGGCTATATATCACTCGCACGGGCGAGCGGAGCGTCCGGCCGCGGCCGGCGGGTGGCCCGGGCGAGCCCCAGCGCGGCCACTGCGCAGACCGCCGTCATGCCGCACAGCACCAGGGGCACCGCCCGCACGCCCGACAGCTCGATCGCCCTGCCCAGCGCGGGTCCCGCGGCGACGCCGCCCACCATCGACGCGGCGATCACATAGGCCGCGGCGCGGCGGGCGGTGGGGACGGTGCGGTTGAGCCACGGCAGGGCGGTGGGAAAGACCGGCGCGATGAACAGGCCCACGCCCGCGTAGGCGTAGGGGGCGAGGCCCGGCGCGGCGGCCGCCGCCGCGCAGACCGTCATGCCGGCGCAGCTGACGACGACGATCACCGGCTCGGACAGGCGGACGGCCAGGGGCACGACCAGGAACCGGCCGGCCGTGAGCATCAGCCAGTAGACGGAGGTCGCGGACGCGGCCGTGGCGGCGCCGTAGCCGACGGTTTCGAGGTGGGTGGGCTCCCAGCCGCCGACGCCCGCCTCGACGCCCACGTGCACCACGTACAGCAGGACGAACGCGCCCAGGAGCAGCACCGCCCGGCCGTTTCGCCCGGGTGCCCGCGGCGGGCCGCCGGGGGCGGTGGCCGCGCCGGCCGCGGCCGGGTCCTTGTCGCCGACGCCCTTCAGGAAGAGGACGAGGGCGGCGGCGAGGGCGGCGAAGGCGAGGAAGACCACCGGGTACCGGTCCGGCCCGAGCAGGCCGATCAGGGCGGGGCCGGCGACGGCGCCGATGCCGAAGTGGGCGTTGAGGACGTTGAGCATGGCGGTGCTGCGGTGGCCGAAGCCGACGGCGAACAGCTGGTTGAGTCCGTAGTCGATGCCGCCGAAGCCGAGGCCGGTGACGAGCGCGGCCACGAGGGCGACGGGCCAGACCGGGGCGAAGGCGAAGGCGGCGCTGCCGAGGGCCATGAGCGCGTAGGAGGAGCCGAGGAGCACGCGGTTGCCGGTGCGCCCGTGGATGCGGTTGAAGAGCAGGACTCCGGTCACGCCGCCGACGAAGTGGGCGCTGAGCGCCAGCCCCGCGGCGGAGGGCGTCAGGCCGAACTCCTCGCGCAGGGCGGGGATCGCGGGCCCGTACAGGGACTGGAGCGCGCCGATGAGGACGAAGCCGGCGCAGGAGGCGGCGACGGCGGCCGGGGTGAACATCGGGGCGGCGCTTCCGCCGCCGTGCTGTGCGGGGGCCGGTGCCCGCGTTGCCGGGTCGGTCACGGGCACCCCGCCCCGGCGTGCAGGAAGCGTTCGGCGATCTCGTGGGCGAACGCCATGACGGTGCCCTGCGGGCTGATGCCGGTGACGCCGGGCAGGACGCTCGCGTCGCACACCCGCAGCCGCCGGAAGCCGTGGGGGCGGCCGTGCCCGTCGCAGACGCCGCCGCGTTCCGGCAGGCCCATGCGGGCGGACGCCATGCCGTGCACGGACACCAGTTCCCAGTCGGCGGGGCGCACGCGGCGGCAGAACTCCGCGGCCTCCGCGGGGGTGTGCAGGGGGCGTGCTCCGGCCGCGGGCGGGATCAGCTCCCGCGCCCCCGCGGCGAAGAGCAGCTCGCCGGTGCGCCGGAACGCCTCGCGCAGCCGGCTGTGGTCGGCGGACGTCATGCCGTGCCGCAGGAGCAGCCCGCCCCGCGGCACGGCCCGCAGCCGGGCCTTGCCCTGCAGCCGGACCTGCGTGGTGTACGACCCGAGCAGGCCGAAGGCGGCGAGCAGGCGGTCGAGGAGCTGCGGGGGGCGGCTCGCAAGGGCGGCGGCGAGCGTGCCGGGGGTGACGTTCGACGGCATCATCAGCACTCCGTCGTCGGCGAAGTGGTGGACCTGCGCGGTGAAGATGGTGCCCCGGTCGGCGTGGACGGGCTCGTCGAAGCGGGCGACGGTCCGGAGGTTGACGTGCAGGGAGAGCTCGCGCCCGGCCGTCTCCCGGTGGATGCGGCTGCGCTGCATGAGCGCGGGCGTCTGCAGGGGACCCGCGGCGAGGAAGACCTCGCGGGCGCGGTGGACGAGCGTCCGGCCGCCGGGCCCCGCCGCGAGGACGCCGCGGACCTCGCCGTCCTCGTGCAGGATCCGCAGGACGCGGGTGCCGGGCACGATGCGCGCGCCGTGGGCCTCGGCCTCCGGGAGGTAGCTGACGGCCATGCTCTGCTTGGCGCCGCTGGGGCAGCCGGTGGTGCAGCGGTTGCGGTGGAGGCAGCCGCGGACGGCGCGGTGGGAGGGCTGCCAGCGCCAGCCGAGGCGCTCGGCGCCGGCCGCGAGCAGCCGGGAGTCGTGGTTGCCGTCCCCGTGCGGCTGGGCGGCGACGCCGAGGCGGCGCGCGACGGCCGCGAGGTGCCCGGCGAGGTCGGCGGCCCGGTACCCGCCGATGCCGCCTTCCGCGGCCCAGCGGTTGAGCAGGGCGGGCGGGGGGTCCCACAGCAGCCCGCCGTTGACGACGGTGGTGCCGCCGACGCAGCGGCCTTCGCCGTAGGCGAGGGTGGGCGTGCCGAAGACGGGGGTCAGGCCGCCCTGGCGGTAGAGGCGGCGCATGTTCTCGGCGGGGGTGGCGGCGGCGATGCGGTCGGTGCCGATGCGCGAGCCCTCTTCGAGGACGGTCACCTGCCGCCCCGCGGCCGCCAGCTCCCGCGCGACGACGCTGCCGCCGGCGCCGGACCCCACGACGAGGACGTCGCTGTCGCAGGTGTGCGCCCCGCGCGGGGACCGGAGGCTCACCGGCTCGCCTCCGCGGGTGCGGTCCGCCGCTGTGCGGGGCGGCCGTCGAGCGCGCCGAGCAGGGCGAGCGCGGTGCCGGAGCGCACGACGTCCGCGAAGCCCGGCAGGGCGGCCAGGCGCTGCATGCCGCGGCGGCCCTCGGCGGCGGAGGCGCTCCGCAGCCCGCGCCCGGCGACGACGAAGAAGGCGGCGGGCAGCAGGCGCAGGGCGAGGGCGTAGCCGGCCCGGTAGGGCAGCGGGAGGGTGCTCAGGGTCTCGGTCACGTGGGTCTCGGCGGCGGCGCGGGCCCGGGGGTCGCCCAGGCAGGCGTACTGCCGCAGCCAGTACGAGCGCAGGCCGCTCGCGCGCAGTGCGCCGCGCATCATCCGGTCACCTTCTCTTTGAGGAACGCGGCCAGCAGCCGGGTCGCGCCCTCGGCGAGCACGGCGTCCAGGGCCTGCAGGAAGGCGGTCGCCTCCTCCTCGCCCGCGACCAGGGGCGGTGAGACGACGAGGGCGATGTCGCGGTTGGAGCCGAAGAAGGTGAGGATCCCGTGGTCGCGGTAAAGGGCGGCGATCACGGCGGCGGTGAGCAGCTTGGGTACGGCCTGGGGGTCGCGGGCGGCCGCGGGGAGCACGGTGCGGATGCGGTCCGGGATGCCCGGTCCGGGGCGCAGGAAGACGCCGTGGAGGGCGCCGCGGCCGGTGGTGGAGGCCACGAGGCGGGGGTGGCGCTCGGCGATGCGGGCGAGGCCGGCGGACAGCAGCTGTCCGAGTTTTCGGGCGCGGCCGGGGAAGTCCTCCTCGACGGCCACGGAGACGGCTTCCAGCGCGGTGGCGGTCTCCTCGCCGAATCCGTAGTAGGTGGTGCTGTGCAAGGTGGCGTCGCCGAGGTTGTCGTAGGCCTTCCGGAAGACGGGTTCACGGGCCACGTATCCGGAGATGGAGGATTTCCCGCCGCCGAAGGACTTCGACATGGTGAGGACGTCGGGGACGAGGCCCGGGCAGCGCATGAAGTGGAAGAGCTCGCCGGTCTTGCCCCAGCCGGTGTACACCTCGTCGAAGACCAGGACGATGTCCTGTTCGGTGCACAGCCGCCGGACCTCGCGCAGGAATGCGGGCGGGCTCTCGCGGAGGGCGGAGGCGCTGAACGGTTCGAGGACGACGGCGTAGACGTCGCTGCGCCCCGTGGCGTCGCGGTGCCGTTCCAGGGCCAGTTCGAAGGAGGCGAGGTCGCCGAAGGCGAAGGAGTCGGTCCCGGGGATCCGCGGGAATTCGAAGTGGATCTCGGGCGAGGCGGTGAGGCTGCCGGCGCCGAGCAGTTTGCCGTGGAAGGCGATGTCGGTGTGCAGGACCGTGCCGCGCCGTCCGCCGTGGTATTTGTACGCGAGTTTCACGGCGCCTTCGACGGCTTCCGCACCGGAGTTGGGGAAGTAGCAGATGTCGAGGTCGCCGGGGAGCAGCGCGGCCAGGTTGTGGCTGAGGGCCGCGACGTAGGGCGAGAAGTAGTTCTTGTGGACCTCCATGCGGCGGCGCCGGCGGAAGCGGTCGCGTGCGGCGAGGATGCGCGGGTGGTTGTGGCCGTGGTTGAGGACGCCGATGCCGCCGGTGAAGTCGAGGATGCGCCGGCCGTCGCGGAGGGTGATCCAGGCCCCCTCGGCGCTGTCGACGAGGTCGCGGCCGAAGCCGAAGGAGCCGATGAGCGAGACCTGGCTGCGGCTGACGTACTTCTCGTAGAGGGCGTGGACCTGGTCGATGCCGAGGTGTTCGGCCTGGTCGAGCGAGATGAGTTCAGGCATGGGCGTCCTCGTGCTCAGGCATGGGTGTCCTCGGGGAAGGTGTGCCGGTCGCCGGGTTCGGTGCGCAGCCGGTCGGCGATGAGGCGCCCGGCGCGGCGGCCGTCCCGGACGGCGTAGTTGGTGCCGCGGTCCTCGGGGAAGACCTGTGCCATTCCGGCGAGGTAGAGGCCGGTCACACGGCTCTGCACCGGGGGCATGACGCGGGTGTAGCCGGGGGTGATGACGGGCTGGGCGTGGTCGGCGCGCCAGACGTGGTGGGCGTCGACCCAGCTCCGGTCGAAGCCGGGGAACATCCGCCGCAGGTACGGCAGGCTGTGCTCGAACACCTGCTCGTCGTCCATCCGGTACAGCTCGGCGTCGGCCGGGAGGTACTTGGAGAGGTAGACGATGTGCCGGCCGCCGTAGCGGGCCGGGTCGTCCATGTTGGTGTGCTCGATCACCCCGACGTAGGGGAAGGACGGGTCGTTGACGTTGAGCCAGTAGGTGTCGGAGAGGGGGCGGTTGTTCTCCAGGACCAGGCAGATGTTGGCCAGGTAGCGGATCCTGCGGAGCTGCCGGAGGAGGGGTGGCACGGAGGGGTGGGTGTCGCTCTGCTCCTCCAGCATCCCGGCGGCGAGCTCCGGGGCGACGGTGAGCAGGACCCTGCGGGCGGGGAGGAACTCCCCGCCCCCGGTGCGCACGCCGGTGACCCGGCGCCCGTCGGTGACGACGCCCCGCACCGCGGTGTCGGTGCGGATGTCGACGCCGTGGTCGGCGAGGCGTTTGCGCAGGGCGGTGAGCAGGACGTCGCTGCCGCCGCGCAGGTAGTAGAGGGTCTCGCTGCCGGAGCGCGTGCGGCTGCCGCCGCGCAGGTGCAGCTTGGTCCACATCCAGGTGGCGCCGACCTCCGCCGCGTGGTCGCCGAACTTCCCCTCCAGCAGGGGCCGCCAGACGACGTCGTAGACCCGGCGGCCGCCGAGGGAGACCAGCCACTCCTCGGCGGTGCGGTGCTCCAGCAGGCGCCAGTCCCGCACGCGCTGGGCTCGCACGGTCAGCAGGCCGAGCCGGAGCCGGTCGACGAGGGGCAGGGGGGCGAAGCGCAGCAGGTCGAGGGGTTTGGACAGGCGGTAGACGGAGTTGGCGTAATACATGCCGGTGCGCGTCAGGTGGGGTTCCATCAGGTCGGATATGCCGAGCCGGGCGCAGAGCCGGAGCATTTCCTCGTCGGAGGCGAACCAGTGGTGGTAGAAGCGTTCGAGGCGGCGCTCGCCGACCGTGAAGGTCCCCGCGAGGCCGCCGATGTCGGGGTCGCGTTCGAGGAGCTGCACGGAGTGGCCGAGCTCCGCGAGCTCCAGGGCGGCGGACAGGCCGGTGAATCCGGCGCCGACGACGATGACGTCCGTGTGCATCACGCGACCTCCTCGACCGAGGCGAGGACGGCCCCGGGAATCGTGCTCCGTATCCGTTCACTGATCACGTAGGCGGGGCGGCCCTGCCCCTGCCGCAGGACCGCGTGCAGGTACTCCCCCACGACGCCCACCGCCAGCGACTGCGCGCCGAACAGGGCGAGGGGAAGGGCCTTGGGCCGGCCCCGGCGGGTCAGCGCCATGACGAGCGCGCCCGCGAGCGAGGCCGAGCCCGTGCAGAGGGGAATCCGCAGCGGGAGGGCGGATCCGCCGGTGAGGAAGGCGCTGCGGGCGAGGGCGAGCATTTTCGGCAGGGTGTATTTGGAGGCGCCGGCGGCCCGCGGCTCCCGCTGGTATTCGATCGCGGTCTCGGGAAAGCCCGCCCAGCTGACGGCGCCGCGCAGGAAGAGCTCCCGGTCCGTCAGCCCGGTGAGCAGGTCGACGACTTCCCGGTCGAGGAGCCGGAAGTCCCCGGTGTCGAATGCCACGGGGTGGTCGGAGAGCCGGTCCAGGAGCCGGTAGAAGGCGAAGGCCGATAAGTTCTTGAAGGCGGTCTCGCCGTGTCTCGCGGTGCGCCGTGCGGACACCACGCGCCAGCCCTGGCGCCAGCGGGCCACCATTTCCGGGATGATTTCGGGAGGGTCCTGCAGATCGGCGTCGAGGAGGACGACCGCGTCCCCCCGGGCCTCCTTCAGACCGCCGAGGCAGGCCGCCTGGTGGCCGAAATTCCGGCTGAACCGGACCGCGCGCACCATCGGGGACTCGCGGGTGAACGTGCGGATGAGATTCCAGGTGGAGTCGGCGCTGCCGTCGTCCACGTAGATGACCTCGTAGCGGACGCCTTCCGCGGGGCGCAGGGCGCGGGCGATGCGGTCGTGGGTACGGCCGAGGACCGCTTCTTCGTTGTAACAGGGAAGAACGACGCTGATCAGCTGTGTCGTGGAGGAGGGAGTGCTGGTCTGGCTGGCGGGCATAGACCTCTCCTGTGCCGGGAGCCGGTTATCGCCATGCTGTTTTCCTGCCGCACATTCAGATACTTTCCCCTTGCACCAATCGACGGTAGCCGACGGCGGAGCGGGCGGGCAAGATCCCCGTGACCCGGCTCCGGGGCCGGTAAATCGTGCCTGCCGGAGCGTATTTCCCGGGTGGCGCAGTGCCGGATGCGGCGCCCGCGGCCGGGCCCGAGACTTGAGGCCAGGCCCTGGCCGGACGCAGCCCGGAGGAGGAACGGCGCATGCCCTGCGACCCGCGCCCCGCAGCCGCCACGAACCCCGTGGGGATGGGCCGCCGGGCCGTCCTCGCGGGAGCCGCGGGGCTCACCCTCGGCGTGTCCGGGTGCGGCACCGCGCCCCCGCGCAACACCATGGGCAGCAGCCCGCCGTCACCGGCCGCCGGGCTCCCCCGCCCCGTGGCCTGGCGCCCCGCCCCCTCGGACATCAGGCCCGACGTGAAGCTGCGCGCCGTCCGGCTGGTCGAGGCCCTGGGCACCTGGGGGCGCGGCGCCGGGGGTGCGGAGAAGGCGCGGCAGCGGGTGGCGGCGCTCGGGCTGCCGCCCGGGCTCGCCGGGCAGGCCGGCCCGCTGCTCTCCGGAGCGGACGAGGCCGTCGTGCACGTGACCGACGCCCAGTACGGCGGCATCCTGGCCGACTCCGCGAGCATTCTGGTGCTGTGCCGGCAATGGACGCGCAAGGGCGGCGGGCCCGTGGTGTCGGGCGGGACGACCGTGGACGTACGCCTCGCGCAGGGTGCGACGGCCGGGGCTCCCTGGTCGGTGGGCGGGCTGCACCCCGCCGATCCGGGCCCCGCCGCCCGTTCGCTGCCGGAGGCGGCGCGCCGGGTGCTGGCCGAGCGCCGGATCCGGCTGCCCGCGGCCGCCGAGGCCGACATCCGCAACGGGGGCGTGCACGACGGCGTGCTCCGGTCGATGCTGAAGCTGGCGGAGCGCTACCGCTTCGACGTCAGCGTCGTGCGCTCCGGCCACCCCATGAACGTCTTCGGCACGGACCGGCCCAGCGACCACCCGCCGGGCCGGGCGTTCGACGTGTGGCGGATCGACGACCGGGCGGTGGTCGACCGGGCGACGCCGCGCGCGCTGATCGAGGCGTTCATGCGCGACGCCGTCGCCACCGGCTCGTACAACGTCGGGGGCCCGGTCCTGCCGGCCGGCGGGAGCCCGGGGCGGCCGTTCTTCTCCGACGACACCCACCACGACCACGTGCACGTCGGCTTCGGCAGCTGACGCAGGGCGCGGCAAGAGGAGGCCCCGTGACCGTCGAGTACATCCGCTACCGCATCGGCGATCCCGAGCGGCGCGCCGCCTTCGAGAAGGCGTACGCGGCCGCCGCCGAGCACCTGTACGCGGCCCCGCAGTGCCTGGGCTACGAGCTCGCGCACGGGGTGGAGGAGCCGGAGCGGTTCGTCCTGCGGATCGAGTGGACGTCCGTGCAGGACCACGAACACGGGTTCCGGGAAGGGCCGCACTTCCGGCCCTTCTTCGCCGAGATCCGCCCGTTCGTGGAGGACATCGAGGAGATGAAGCACTACGAGCGGATCCTCGTCGTCACCAAGGGGAGGGCGTAGGCGCGCTCCCCGGGGCGGTCAGTCGACGCAGGGGACGCCGCCCATCTTCACCGGCGGGCCCTGGAAGGAGTCGGAGGAGACGGGGGCCGAGCCGCCGCCCTTGGCGTCGTCGCCCCCCGATCCCTTCGAGCCGCCCGAGCCGCCGCCCTGGTGCTGCGGACCGGCGACCTGCGCGCCGTCGCCCTGCCCCGCCTTCTGTCCCGCCTTCTGCCCGGTCATCGCCCGGACCAGGGACCTGACCTTCTCCGGGTCGACGAGGTTGACCGCCTCTCCCTTGCGGGTGGCGAACCCCTCGATGGGCAGCGTGTGGAACTCGGCGTTGCCGCCGGTGAGGTTGGGTGCCTGGCGGGCGAAGTCGAGGATGTTCCAGCGGTTGTCGATGACGACGTCCTTCTTGATCACGTCGAACAGCCCCTGCAGCCTGCCGAAGTCGCTCCACACGCCCTGTTCCTTGAGCTTGTGCGTGACCGACGACAGGAACGCCTGCTGGCGGTGGGTGCGGTCGAGGTCGCCGCCGGGCAGGCCGTGCCGCTGCCGCACGAAGGACAGCGCCTGGCGGGCGTCGAGCTCCTGCGGCCCGGCGGGGAAGTCCGCGCCGGAGTACCGGTCGCGCACGGGGTGCTTGAGGCAGACCTGGACGGGCTGGACCACCTTGGCGATGTCGTAGAAGCCGAGCAGGTTGACCTCGGCGAAGTGGTCGATGGGCACGCCGAGGAAGCGCTGGACCGTGGCCAGGGTGGCCTCGCGGCCCGCTTCGCGGCCGCGGTGCTCCAGCTCGGCGCCCTTGACGCCCTGGGCGGACAGCTTCTCCTCGGCCTCGGCCTTGGCGATCCCGTACGCCTCCTTGATCTTGTGCTCCCCGCGCCCGCCCGCGATCTCGACGTAGTCGTCGCGCGGTATCGAGAACGCCGTCACCTTGCCGCCGCCGGCCGGGATGTGCATGAGGATCAGGGTGTTGGTGTTGTAGCCGCCGATGTCGCTGGAGCCGGCGTGCAGTTCGTCCTGGACGAACTCCTTGGGCAGGTCGTTGCCGTTCATGTCCTTGCGGCTGTCGAGGCCGATCAGGAGCAGGTTCACCGCGTCGCCGCGGCCCCGCGGCGCGCCGTCGCGCAGGGCGTCCAGGGCGCTGGAGGTGTTCACCCCTCGGTCCAGCCAGTGGTACGCGCACCAGCCGACGCCGCTGGTCAGCATGACGGCCGCCGAGGTGAGGCAGATCGCGATGCGGACCGCGCGGCCGGGCCGCAGGGGGCGGCCGGAGCGGCGCCTGCGGGGTGCCGGGCGGACGGCCGGGCGGCCGCGGCCTGCGCCCGGGGAGCGGGTCCGGCCGTCGGGCCGGTAGGGGTCGCGGCGGTACGGCTCACGCATGGCAGGCCCTCCTTCCCCGGCCGGGGCGGAAGGTGCGCACGGCCAGGACGAGGGCCGCCGCGGCCTCCGCCGCCGCCATGGCGGGGAACGTGTCGAGGGCCCAGTGCGCCGCCGCGGCGAGGGTGCCGCCGCCCGGGCCGGCCGGGGCCGCGACCAGCTGGGCGCCGACGGCCACCGCGGCGATCACCAGGGGCGGCGCGGCGAGCACCCACCACGCGTGGGCGCGGGCGCACAGCACCGCGGCGAGGGCGGCGGCGGCCGCGGCGGAGAGCGCGAAGATCCGGCCGAGGCCGGCTCCGGCCGCTTCGTCCACCACGGCGCCGGCCAGGAGCAGCGCTCCCGGGGCGAGCAGTGCCGTGCCGGCCCGCCGCGTCCGCTTCCCTGGCTTCTCGGTCCGCCTACGGCCCATACGTGCTCCCCATCGGTCCGGCCGCCGCGCCCGCGGCGACCTCGCAACTTTCACAGTTGCGCAATATAGCAAGTGTCATTTCCGGACTGCCGCACGGGTGCCGGGCGGGCGGCCGGAGAGGGGCGAAGTGTCCACGGCCGGCGCCTCCTGGGAACGTATCGTCTCATTCGCCCGGACCGTACCAATAACAGTGGTTCAAAGGGGAGTTGGCGCGGAAAATATGAATTCCCCGGAAAAATTCCATGTGAAGGACCGGATCGCAGAAGGGTGGGCCATGACACTCGACCCCAAGCGCCTCCTCCCCCGCGCCGCCGCGGCCGCGCTCCTCGGCGTCGCCACGCTCTCCCTCGCCGCGGACCCCGCGGCCGCCGAGGGGGCGATGGCGATCACCGCGCCCGGCCGTCCCGTCCGCGCCGGGCAGGCCCTGCGCATCAGCGGGGACGGCGACGACGACCGGGCGCGCTACCTGCGCGCCTGCGTCCAGGAACGAGCGCTCGGCGCGGCCGCCTGGCGCACGGCCGGCTGCGGCCGGACGGTGTCCTCGGGGTCCGGTGCGACGGTCGAGGCGAGGGTGCGGGCGCGGCACCGGGGCGCGCTGCAGCTCCGGGGAGTGCTCTACGGCCTGGACGCGCCCGGGGACCCGCATCCGGACGTGGTGCGCAGCTCACCGGTCCGGATGGTCCGCATCCACTGACGGCGCGGCCGGTCAGGCGTTGAGGTAGGCGAGAACGGCGAGGACGCGACGGTTGCTGTCGCTGTCCTGCGGCAGCATGAGCTTGGCGAAGATGTTGGAGATGTGCTTGGCCGCCGCGCCCTCGCTGATGGTCAGGCGCTGTGCGATGGCCATGTTGGAGCAGCCCTCGGCCATGAGTTCCAGGACGTGCCGCTCGCGCGCCGTGAGGGCACCGAGGGGTTCGTCGCGCGCGTGGCTGACCATCAGCTGGGCGACCACCGCGGGGTCCATGGCGGTGCCGCCGGCCGCCACCCGGCTGATGGCGTCGATGAACTGGTCGTTGTCGAAAATGCTGTCCTTCAGCAGATAGCCGATGCCGCCGGTGCCGTCGGCCAGCAGTTCCCTGGCGTACATCTGCTCGACGTTCTGGGAGAGCACGAGGATCGGCAGCCCCGGGATGTCGCGGCGGGCCTGCAGCGCGGCCTGGAGGCCCTCGGTGGTGAACGTCGGGGGCAACCGCACGTCCACGATCGCGATGTCGGGCCGGTGCTCGGCGAGGGCCGCCGACAGGTCCCGGCCGTTGTCCACGGCGGCAACGACCTCGAAGTCGTAGGCCTCCAGGAGCTGGATGAGCCCCTGCCTCAGGAGGAAGAGGTCTTCGGCGAGGACAACGCGCACGGTATCTCCATTTTCGTCACGGTCGGACCGCCCACGGGGCTGCTGATGTCCAGGGTTCCGTCAAAAGTCGCCAGGCGGCGGCGGATGCCGTGCAGCCCGGTGCCCCCGCCGACGTCGGCGCCGCCGCGGCCGTCGTCGGCGACGCGGGCGTACAGCACGTCCCCCTCGTGGCGGAGCGCGATCTCGACGCGGTCCGCCCCGGAGTGCTTCAGGGCGTTGGTCAGGAGCTCCGACACGGAGAAGTACACGGCGGACTCGACCGGCGCCGGCAGGGGGCCGGGGACGTCCGCCTCCACCACGACCTCCAGCGGGCTGTCGATGCCCAGGGCGCGCACGGCGTCGGCGAGGCCGCGCTCGGCGAGCACGGGCGGGTGGATGCCGCGGACGAGGTCGCGCAGCTCCCTGAGCGCCAGGACGGAGGACTCGCGCGCCTCGCGCAGCAGCCGCCGCGCCTCCTCCGGCTTGCGGTCCATGTTCCGCTCGACCGCCCCGAGGGTGAAGCCGAGGCCCACGAGCCTGGCCTGGGCGCCGTCGTGGAGGTCCCGTTCGATGCGGCGGAGCTCGGCCGCCTGCGTGTCCAGCGCGGTGCTCCGGGTCTCGGCCAGGTGCCGCACGCGGGAGGCGAGCACGGTGCGCTCGGCCGGGCCGAGGAGGAAGCGGGTGAAGTAGGCGTGCGCCTTGAGGGCCGGCCGGCTCACCCACAGCCAGGCGAACAGCAGGCCGCCCGCGGCCACCAGGGCCAGGAGGGCGCTCGGCCAGCTGTCGACGGTGATGAAGCAGTACCACCGGCCGCTGCCGTTCGCGTCGAGGATGGGCTGCCAGAGCCCGGCGCCCACGGCGAGCCCTTCGAGGGCGTAGTAGAGGACGGCGGCCGGCACGAGGCCGATCATTCCGGCCGCGGTGTTGAGCAGCAGCCACAGCAGGTCGCGCCAGGTGGCGGGGTCCATGAGGATCCACTTGCAGCGGCGCATCCACCCGACGATGTCCTTCTCGAACTCCTGGGGTTCCGGGTGGTAGGGGACGGCGACCGGGACGCCCACCCGGCCGGCGGCGCGGCGGTTGAGGTTGCACAGCCACCGGACGCCCTTGGTGACGATCGGCAGCGCGACGGCGCCGATGCCGATGACGAAGAGGATCACGAAGTAGGCGGTGACCAGAAAGAGGGACAAGGCCACCATCGATCCGGCCGCGATCGCCGCTCCGACCGCCATGTCGGCGCCCGCGCGGCGGGCCCGGGCGCGCCATGCGCCGAGAGCGTCGGTCAAGGTCCCGGTCGTCCTCATCAGGATAGGTGGTCTTGGTGTCCGCATGCTAGGGGAAGCCGTCCGGCGTCCACAATGCGCCTATGTGCGGCGCTCGTTGGAGACGGGTCTTTCCCGGGCGGCTACGGGGGCACCGCCCGGGAAAGACGTCCGTGGGGAACGGCGGCCGGGGGGCCGCCGTCCGGTCAGGCGGGCTTGGTCACCGTCTCGATGGGCGGGGTGCGCATCCCGCGCCAGGACGGCACCAGCGTCGCGCCGAAGATGAGGGCCAGGGCTCCCCCGATGATCGCCAGGTAGATGCCGATGGATCCCTCGGGCATCGGGGTGCCGTTCTTGACGAGGCTGTACGGGACGATGGTCGTGGCAGCGGCGACGGTGCCGAGCACGGTCCCGATGACGGCGACCAGGCCGCCTTCGACGCTCAGCATGCCGATCACCTGGCCGCGGGTGGCGCCGGTCAGCCGCTGGAGGCCGAACTCCCGGTTGCGCTGCCGGGTCACCGCCACCAGCGCGTTGATCACGGTGATCGCCGCATAGCCGACGATCATGGCGACGATGGTGTAGTTCGCCGAGACCAGGATCTGCTGGATCTGGTTGTTCTGGCTCGTCAGCGTGGCGCGTCCGGCCACCTCGGCGCCGGGCCGGCCGGCCGCGAGCCGGTCGAGCTTCTCCTGCAGGGCGCCGCGGTCGGCGTCGGCGACGGCGCGGACCAGGATCTGCTCGGGCAGACCGGCGGTCGTGTGCGGGGCCAGGACCGCGGAGGGCAGCAGGAGGTACTGCTGCTTGGGGTTGTCGGGGAAGAGCGCGACGACCTTCGGGTCGGTGCGGGTGCCGTCGCCGAGGCGCACCGGCAGCGTGTCCCCGACGCGGACGCCGAACTTCTGCGCCTGCTTGTCCGACAGGGCAACCGTGTTGCCCTGCAGTCCGTCGAGCGATCCGGCGACGGGGCCGACCGCGAGGGTCTTGTCCGCGTCGGCCCCGGAGACGCCGCGCAGGGCGATGTCGGAGCCGCCGTTCTTCTCGACCTTCCCGTCCGAGGAGACCAGTTCGGAGGCGCCGGCCACCCCGGGGACGCCGCGGACCTGTTCGACGAAGCCCGGGCCGAAGCCCCCGGCCGACGAGTCGACCACGTAGTCGGCGAGCACGTTCTTGGCGTAGCTGCGTGCGGAGACGCTGTCCTCCGTCGACTGCATGTACAGGGTGCCGGTGGCGATGCCGATCAGCAGGATGATCGGGGCGACGGCGCCCGCCATGCGGACGTTGCGCGTCGCCGCGTTGTGCAGGGCGAGTTCGCCGGAGAGCCCCGTCAGCAGCCGGACCGGCAGGCGCAGCACGGTCACGATCCCCTTGGTGATGCCGGGGGCCAGCAGGGCGAGGCCGATGGCGAAGAGGACGGACGCGGGGCCGGCGGTGCTCGCGAGGGACGGCCCGTCCTCCATCACCGTGGCCGTGACGATCGACAGGAGGATGCCGTTGGCGAAGAAGAACAGGGCGAGCAGCAGCCGGGGGACGGTGAACCAGCGGGTCTGCGTCGCGCTCTCGGCGAGCGCGGCGACGGGCTTGGTCCGCGCGGCGCGCCGCCCGGCGAAGAGCGTCGCGCCCAGGGCCGCGGCGACGGCGGCCACCGCGCCGACGGCGACCGGGATCCAGCCCTCGCGGAAGGCGACCGCGTCCGACACGACGCCGTGCCCGGTCAGCTGGCCGTAGAGCAGCTCGCCGAGGTACCGGCCGGGCAGGACCGCCAGGGCGGTGGCCAGTACGGACAGCACGGCGGTCTCGCCGAGGATCATCCGGCGCACCTGCCGGGAGGTGGTGCCGATGGCGCGGAGCAGGGCCATCTCGTGCTGGCGCTGCTGCAGCGACAGGCCCAGGGTGGAGGCCACGCCGAACATCACGATGAGGATCGCCCAGCTGCCGAAGATCGACGCCAGGATGGTGACCGTCTGCTGGCTGGCCAGGGTGCCGGGCAGTTCGGCGAGCCCCCGCCGCTCGCCGGTGAGGACGGTGACACCATCCCCCACCTCGGCTTCGACGGCCTTGCCGAGCGCGGCCGCGCTCGTGCCCGGTGCGGCCAGCACGCCGATGGAGTCGATCTTCCCGTCGGTCGCGGCCAGCCGCAGGGCCTCGGCTCCGGAGAAGAACACCGCCGGATCCGCGCTGCCGCCGGCCTTGCGGTCCACGATGCCGGTGACGACGTACTTCTGCGTGGTGCCGTGTGCGGCCAGCTCGACGTTCGAGCCGACGGAGGCTCCCGAGCGGGAGGCCAGGCCGGAGTCGAGGACGACCTCGCCGTTGCGGGCGGGGGCCGCGCCCTGCTTGAGGGCGTAGGGGGTCAGCTGGGCGCTGTCCCAGTTGTGCCCGGCGGAGCCGGAGCTGCCGGCGACCGGCTTCCCGCCCGTGAGGACGGTCGCGGGGAAGGACACGTCGGCGACGGCCTGCCGGACCCCGGGCACCGAGCGGACGGTGTCGACCAGGCCCGGGTCGATGCGGTTGCGCTCGCTGAGCGCGGTGCCGCCGTGCTTCTGCTGGCCCGTCACCACGACCGGTGCGGCGGCGAGCCGCTGCGGCGGTGCGGCCATCCGGATGCCGGTCTCCAGGAGACCCCCGCAGCCCATGACGATCGCGGCGCCGAGGAACATCGCGAGGAAGGTGGCGATGAATCCCGTCCTACGGAACTTCAGCGTGCGGAAGACCAGGGCCCACATCAGTGCAGGCCCCCAGCCACCGTCGCGGACGGCTCGTGGGTCTCGTCGTCCCAGGCGCCCAGGCGCGTCATCCGGGCGGCGACCGCCTCGGCGGTCGGCCGGTGCAGCTCGCCGACGAACCGGCCGTCCGCGAGGAAGACCACGCGGTCGGCGTAGGAGGCGGCCACGGGGTCGTGGGTGACCATCACCAGGGTCTGGCCGATGGAGGAGACCGACTCGCGCAGCAGGGCGAGCACCGCGGCGGCGGTCCGGGTGTCCAGGGCGCCGGTGGGCTCGTCGGCGAAGATGACGTCGGGCCGGGTGACCAGGGCGCGGGCGATGGCCACGCGCTGCTGCTGGCCGCCGGAGAGCTGGCCCGGCAGGTGGTTGATCCGCTCGGCCAGGCCGACCCGGTTGACCACCATGAGGATCTGGTTCTTGTTCGGGCGCTTACCGGCGAGCTTCAGCGGCAGCACGATGTTCTGCATCACGGTCAGCGCGGGCAGCAGGTTGAAGGACTGGAAGATGAAGCCGATGCGGTCGCGGCGCAGCTTGGTCAGCTGCACCTCGTCCAGCCCGGCGAGGTCCACGTCGCCGACCGTCACCGAACCCGAGGTGGGCTGGTCGAGGCCGGCGGCGCAGTGCAGGAAGGTGCTCTTCCCGGAGCCCGACGGGCCCATCACGGCGGTGAAGGTGCCGGTGCCGAAGGACATGCTCAGTTCCTTGAGCGCGGCCACCTCGTTGTCGCCCTTGCCGTAGATCTTCCGGACCGCTTGCAGCCGCACCGCGGTCGTTGGTCGCACGTCTTCTCGTGTGTGCACCGAGACTCCCCACCGGACTGTCACGCACCCCGCGTGACCTGGTGACAACGCTAGGAGCCGGGCGGGTCCGAAAGAATGACGCTGAAGGGTGTCTTGGGGGTAGAGGTTTCTCCACCTCCCGGCACCCGTTTCCTCCGTCTGCCGAGTTCAGTCAGCGTGGTTCCGCAGGGAGGCGACCCTCGGTAGCGTCGAGAGCGATGCGGGCCGCCGCACGGGCGGTGCGGACCCACGAGGGCGCCCGTCCAGGTTGCGTCCCAGCCGGGAGGATCCATGGTGTTGCATTCGATTCGCCGAACGGCCCGCCGCCTCGGCGGTGAACAGCCGCCGCAGAAGGCGGTGGTGGAGGGCTTACGGGCCGAGCCGGATCTGATGGCCAGGGTCCTGCCCGACGGCCGGCTCGACCTGTTCTCGCCGCGCACGGGCATCCGGCACCGGTGCGGACCGCTGGGCACGTCGATGTGGATCGCCCTGCAGCAGAACGACTGGGACCCCGGGCGTGCGGCGGCGGAGCTCGCCCCGCTCTGGGGCGGCGACGAGGAAGGGATCCGCGCCGAACTGAACGGGTGGGTGGGCGAGTTCCTCGCCGCGGGCCTGCTGACGTTGCAGCCGCACTGACGCGCACCGGCGCTGTCCGGCACCGCGGATCGCGGTACCGGACAGCGCCGGTGACGTTTCGTCAGCTGTGGAAGTGTCAGCCGCCGAGGGAAGGCAGCCAGGCGTCCACGGCCGCGGCGGTGGAGGCGGCCGCCTCCTCCAGGATCGTGAAGTGGTTGCCCGGCACCTCGCGGAGCACGTGCTCGCCCTCCCACACGGCGCGCCAGTCGTCCGTCCCCGCTCCGGTCGCGAACGACTCCGCCGGCCGGACGAAGAGGACGGGCGCGGACAGCGCACCGGGCATGCAGCCGGTGATGAGGTCGCTGTAGCGGCTCATCGCGGCGAGCCGGGCGGCGCTGAACCGGCCGAAGGAGGACTCCCGGTCCAGCATGCCCTGGAACATCTGACGCCAGAGCTCGTCCTTGCCGTCGCCGCCGGGCAGATAGGTGTCCAGCAGGACGACGGCCCGCGCCGGGGTGCCCGCCTTCTCCAGCACCTCGGCGGTCGCGTGGGCGAACTGCCCGCCGGAGGAGTAGCCGACCAGGACGAAGGGCTCGCCCGCGGCAGCGGTGCGCACCTCTTCGGCGAACACCTCGACGGCCGCGTCGACCGACAACGGCAGGGCGTCGCCCTCACCGAAGCCCGGCACGGCGGGTACGACGACCTCCCGGCGGCCCCGGAAGTGCGCCGCGAAGCGCGCGTACTGCTGGGCGCCGCCGAGGGCCATCGGCGAGGGGAAACAGATCAGCTTGGGGCCCTCGCCGCCCTGCGCGAGGCGTACGGGCCGCTCGAGCGCGCCCAGTTCGGCCGCGGAGGAGAAGCCGGGCAGGATCTCGGCGACGGCGTTGAGCAGGGCCATCCCCTTCATCATGTTCCCGCCGGCCGCCGCGCGGCGCAGCAGGCCGCTGACGGACTCGGACTCCGCGGCCTCCTCCGCGGCGGGTGCCCGGCCGCCGCCGGCGAGCCTGGTGCGCAGGTGGGCGGCGAGCGCGGCCGGGGTGCCGTGCTCGAAGACGGCTCCGGCCGGCAGCGTCAGCCCGGTCGCGCCGGCGAGCGCGTGCCGCAGCTCCGTGGCCGACACCGAGTCCATCCCGGCCTCCAGGAACCCGGTCTCCGGGTCGACCTCCTCGGGGCCTGCGTGGCCGAGCACGGCGGCCGTGCGGGCCCGTACGAGACCGGTCAGCAGCTCCTCCTGCCCGGCCGGGGAAACGGCTGCCGGCCGGTCCTGCAGAGGCTGCGCATCCGCGGACTCCTCCGTGGCCTCGGGCTCCTCCTGGGCGGTGAGCGCGCCGACGGTCAGGGGGACGTCCGCCGCGAGCCAGTACCGCCGGCGGCGGAAGGCGTACGAGGGCAGGGGCGCCGTCGCCGTGCCGGGGTACAGGGCCCGCCAGTCGGGCGCGAGGCCGTCCGCGTACAGCTGGGCCACGCCCTGCGCCAGCACCACCGGTTCCTCGCCCTGCCGCCTGCCCAGGGGGACGAAGGTCCCCTCCGGGACGCTCTCCCGGGCCATGCCGGTCAGGACGGCGTCCGGCCCCAGCTCCACGAAGCGCGTGGCGCCGGCGTCCGCAAGGGCCCGTACGCCCGCCGCGAAGCGGACCGGCTCGCGCACGTGGCGGACCCAGTAGGCGGGGTCGGACAGCAGGCCCTTCCCCGCCGGCCGCCCGGTCAGGTTCGACACGACGGGGATGCGCGGCTCGTGGTACGTCACGCTCTCGGCGACGGCGCGGAAGCCGTCGAGCATGCCGTCCATGAGCGGCGAGTGGAAGGCGTGCGAGACCTTGAGCCGCTTGGTCTTCCCGAAGCCCTGCGCGATCCGCATGACCTCGTCCTGCTCGCCGGAGATCACCACCGACCCGGGGCCGTTGACGGCCGCGAGGGCCACCCCGCCGGTGAGCAGCGGGAGGATCTCCTCCTCGCCCGCCCGGACCGCGACCATCGCCCCGCCTGCGGGCAGCGCCTGCATCAGGCGCCCGCGGGCCGCGACGAGGGTGCACGCGTCCTCCAGCGTGAGGACGCCCGCGACGTGCGCGGCGGCGAGCTCGCCGATCGAGTGCCCGGCGAGGAGGCCGGGGCGGATCCCCCACGACTCCAGCAGCCGGAAGAGGGCGACCTCGTAGGCGAAGAGGCCGGTCTGCGCGTGGAGGGTCAGGTCGACCCGGTCGGCGTCCGTGCCGAAGAGGACGGCGGACAGGCCGGTGCCGAGCGTCTCGTCCACCGCGTCGAAGGCCTCGGCGAACACCGGGTGGGCCGCCCGGAGCCCGGCGCCCATGCCGAGCCGCTGGGCGCCCTGCCCGGTGAAGAGGAACGCCGTGCGCCCGCCCTTGCGCGCGGTGCCCTGCACCACGGCGGGCGAGCTCTCGCCGGCGGCCAGGGCCTGCAGGCCGCGGAGCAGCTGGGCGCGGTCGGTGCCCACGACGGCGGCGCGGTCGCCGAAGACGGCCCGCCGGGTGCCCAGCGACCGGGCGACGGCGGCCGGTCCGAGCTCCGGCCGCGCCTCGGCGAACGCGTGGAGGCGCTCGGCCTGGGCGGGCAGGGCCTGCCGGCCGCGGGCGGACAGCGGCCAGATCAGGACGGGCGGCACGGGGCCGGCCTCCGGCTGTCCCGGCTGCCCCGGCTGCTCGGGTGCGGGCGCGGCCGGGGCTTCCTCGATGATGGTGTGGGCGTTGGTGCCGCTGATGCCGAACGAGGAGATGCCCGCCCGGCGCGGACGCCCGGCGGCCTGCGGCCACGCCCGCTCCTCCGTGAGCAGTTCGACGCTGCCCGCCGTCCAGTCGACCTGCCGCGAGGGCTCGCCCACGTGCAGGGTCCTGGGGAGTACGCCGTGGCGCATGGCCTGCACCATCTTGATCACACCCGCCACACCGGCGGCGGCCTGTGTGTGGCCGATGTTCGACTTGACGGAGCCCAGCCACAGCGGCCGGTCGGCCGACCGGTCCTGGCCGTACGTGGCGAGCAGTGCCTGGGCCTCGATCGGGTCGCCGAGCGTGGTGCCCGTACCGTGCGCCTCCACCACGTCCACATCGGCCGGCGTCAGCCCCGCGCTCTCCAGCGCCTGCCGGATCACCCGCTGCTGGGACGGGCCGTTGGGCGCCGTCAGACCGTTGGACGCACCGTCCTGATTCACGGCGCTGCCCCGTACGACGGCCAGCACCTCGTGCCCGTTGCGCCGCGCGTCCGACAGCCGCTCCACGACGAGGACGCCGACGCCCTCCGCGAATCCGGTGCCGTCCGCGCCGTCGGCGAAGGACTTGCACCGGCCGTCGGGCGAGAGCGCCCCCTGCCTGCTGAATTCGACGAACGTGCCGGGCGAGGCCATGACCGTGACCCCGCCGGCCAGCGCCAGGGTGCACTCGCCCTGGCGCAGGGCCTGGGCGGCGAGGTGGAGGGCGACGAGGGAGGACGAGCAGGCGGTGTCGATCGACAGCGTCGGGCCTTCCAGACCGAGGGTGTACGCCACCCGCCCCGAGACGATGCTCCCGGAGCCGAAGCTCCCGAAGTAGTCGTGGTACATCACCCCCGCGAACACACCGGTCCGGCTCCCCTTCAGCGAACCCGGATCGATACCCGCACTCTCCAGCGCCTCCCACGAACCCTCCAGCAACAACCGCTGCTGAGGATCCATCAACAACGCCTCACGCGGACTGATCCCGAAGAACCCCGCATCGAACTCCCCCGCATCGTGCAGGAAACCGCCTTCGGCGGTGCAGCTCCTGCCTTCGGCGCCGGGTGCCGGGTCGTGGAGGGCGGGGTCCCAGCCGCGGTCGGCGGGGAAGCCGGTGATGCCGTCCCCGCCCTCCGCGACCAGGTCCCACAGCTCCTCCGGCGAGCGCACGCCGCCGGGGTACCGGCACGCCATCCCCACGATCGCGATCGGCTCCCGCAGCGCGGCGGTCAGCTTGCGGTTCCGCTCCCGCAGCCGGTCGGCCTCCTTGAGCGAAGCGCGGAGCGCTTCGACCATCCTGGCGTCCGGTGTCTCGGGCTGAGCCACGTTCCCACTCCTTGTCACAGGGCGTCGTCGTCCCCGGCCGTACCTTCGAGAGCCAGGCTGATCAGGCTCTCCGCGTCCATGGCGTCGATCGACGCGCCGCTCCCGTCCTCCTGCTCCGCGCCGGGCCGCGGCCGGACCCCGGCCAGGTCGAGCAGTCCGTCGAGCAGGCCCGCGTCGCGCAGTGCGGCCAGGGGCAGCCCCGCGAGGGCGCGGCGGACGGCCGCCTCCTCGGCCCCGCCGGCCCCCTCGGCGCCGGCGGCGGACCGCTCGGCCGGGGCCAGTTCGGCGGCCAGGTGGTCCGCCAGCGCCTGCGGGCTCGGGTAGTCGAAGATCAGCGTGGCCGGGAGCCGCAGGCCGGTCGTCCCGTTGAGGCCGTTGCGGAACTCGACCGCGGTCAGCGAGTCGAAGCCCAGCTCGCCGAACGCGCGGTCCGGCTCGATCGCGGTGATCCCCAGCA
Source organism: Streptomyces aureoversilis (assembly GCF_042657885.1). Lineage (NCBI taxonomy): Bacteria > Bacillati > Actinomycetota > Actinomycetes > Kitasatosporales > Streptomycetaceae > Streptomyces > Streptomyces aureoversilis. Next base: position 199,871 of record NZ_JBHSKJ010000001.1, on the reverse strand, counting down.
CTGCGGCGGCCTGTTCGCCGACCACCTCCAGGAGCAGCGGGGTGCGCTCCTCCGCGGGCAGCCCCGCCAGCCGGTTGCGGAGCGCGGCGGACGCCGTCGACGCGGCCCGGGCGACGGGCCGGGACGGCCGGACGAGGCCGCGCAGCAGCGGCGGGATCCGGCCGGAGCGGGCCATGGCGGCCGTGTCGAGCCGGGCGGGCACCAGCACGGTCTCCTCGTGGCCGGACGCCGCGTCGAACAGGGCCAGGGCCTCGTCCTCGCCGAGGCCGGCGACGCCCGCCTGGGCGAGGCGCCGGGTGTCGGCTTCGCCGAGGCGGTCGGCCATGCCCCCGCCGCCGGACCACGCGCCCCAGGCCAGGGAGGTGGCGGGCAGGCCGGCCGCCCTGCGGTGCACGGCCAGGGCGTCGAGGAAGGAGTTGGCCGCGGCGTAGCTCGCCTGTCCGGGGCTGCCGAGCAGGCCGGCGGCCGAGGAGAAGAGGACGAACGCCGACAGCGGCCGGTCCTTGGTGAGCTCGTGGAGGTGCCGGGCCGCGTCCGCCTTGGGGCGGAGCACGGTGTCGAGGCGCTCCGGCGTCAGGGAGTCGATCACGCCGTCGTCGAGGACGCCGGCGGCGTGCACGACTCCGGTCACCGGGTGCTCGGCCAGGAGCCGTTCCAGGGCATCCCGGTCGGCGGCGTCGCAGGCGGCGACGGTGACCTCGGCGCCCAGGGCGGCGAGCTCGGCGCGGAGCTCGGCCGCCCCGGGGGCGTCCGGGCCGCGCCTGCTGGTCAGCAGCAGCTTCGGCACGCCGTGCGCGGTGACCAGGTGGCGTGCCACGAGGCGGCCGAGGGCGCCGGTCCCGCCGGTGACGAGCACGGTCCCGTGCCAGTCGGCGGAGCGCGCGGCGGACTGCGCGGCCCGGGTGAGCCGCGGCGCGCTGAGGACGCCCGAGCGCAGGGCGAGCTGGGGTTCGCCGGTCGCGACGGCTGCGGGCAGCAGCCGGTACGCGTCGGGTCCGGCGTGCGCGTCGAGGTCGATCAGGACGATGCGGCCGGGGTGTTCGGACTGCGCGGACCGCAGCAGGCCCCAGGCCGCGGCCCCGGCCAGGTCGGTGACGTCCTCGCCGTCGGTGCTGACGGCCCCGCCGGTCACGACGGCCAGGGTCGAGGCCTCGAACCGCGGGTCGGCGAGCCAGGACCGGAGCCGGCCGAGCAGGGCGGCCGTGCCGGAGCGGAGGGCCTGCGGGCCGTCGCCGCCGGTGTACGGCAGGACGAGCACGTCGGCCGGGGCGGGCAGGTGTGCCGCGGCCTCGTCGAGGTCCGCGACCGCGTGAACGGACGCGACCTCCCCTTCGAGGGCGCCGGCGATCCCCTGCCCGTCGCCGAGCACGGCCCAGCGGCCGGTGACCGGGGCCATGTCGTCGCCGGGCGCCTTGACCCACTCCACGGCGAACAGCGTGTCGCTCCTGCCCGCGGCGGCGGAGGCGAGGCGGTCGGCGGATATCTCGCGCAGCGTCAGCGACCGCACGGAGAGCACCGGTACGCCCAGGCCGTCGGTGGCCTCGATCCGTACGGAACCGGGCCCGTCGCCGGTGATCCGTACGCGCAGGGCGGTCGCTCCCACGGCGTGCAGCTCGACGCCGGTCCAGGCGAACGGCAGCGTCATGCGCTCGGCGGCGCTCTCGCGCAGCCCGATCGCGTGCAGCGCGGCGTCGAACAGCGCCGGGTGCAGGGCGAACGCGTCGGACTCCACGGGAAGTTCGATCTCCGCGAAGACCTCGTTGCCGCGCCGCCAGGCGGCGCGCAGGCCCTGGAACCGCGGCCCGTAGGAGGCGCCGAGCGCGGCCAGCCGCTCGTACACGCCGTCCAGGTCGAGCGGTTCGGCGGCGGGCGGCCAGGCCTGCGGCTCGGCCGCGGCCGGGGCGGCCCCGGCCGTCAGGAGGCCGGTGGCGTGCGTGGTCCACGGGTCGCCCGCGGCGGCTGCGGACCAGACCCGGAAGGCCCGGGCTCCGGAGGCGTCCGGTTCGCTCACGGTGCACTGCAGGCGCACGGTGCCGTTCCCGGGCAGGACGAGGGGTTCGGCGATGGTCAGCTCCTCGACCGTGCCGCATCCGGCACGTGCCCCGGCGGCGAGTGCCATCTCCACGAACGCCGTGCCGGGGAGCAGCACCGTGCCGCCGACGGCGTGGTCGGCGAGCCAGGGGTGGCTCTGCAGGGAGAGGCTGCCGGTGAACAGCAGGCCGTCGGCGCCGGCCAGTTCCACGGCGGTGCCGAGCAGCGGGTGGTCGGCGGCGGCGCGGAGGCCGGGGGCGTCGCTCGCCATCCAGTAGCGGCGGCGCTGGAAGGCGTACGTGGGCAGGTCGACGCCGCGCCCGTCCGGCAGCAGCCGCGCCCAGTCCACCGTGCCGCCGTGGGCGTGGAGCGCGCCGAGTGCGGCGGCGACCGCGGCCGGCTCGTCCCTGCCCTTGCGCAGCAGGGGGATCAGGGCGGCGTCGCCGGTCAGGCACTCGGCGGCCAGCGCGGTCAGCACCCCGCCGGGACCGATCTCGGCGAAGCGCCGCGCCCCCGCGTCCTCGAGGACGCGCACGGCGTCGGCGAAGCGCACCGCCGAGCGGGCGTGGCGCACCCAGTACTCCGGCGAGCACAGCTCGTCCGCCGTGGCCTCGGCGCCGGTGAGGGCGGAGACGAAGGGGATGCGGGGCGGGTGGAAGGCGATGCCCTCGGCGGTCTCGCGGAAGGCGTCGAGCATCGGTTCCATGAGGGGCGAGTGGAAGGCGTGGCTCACGGCGAGTTCCCGGGTCCGCTCGAAGCGGCCCGCGATCGCGCGGACCTCCTCCGCCGGGCCCGAGAGCACGACCGAGTCCGGGCCGTTGACGGCGGCGATGCTCACGTCGCCGGTCAGCAGGGGCGTGATCTCGTCCTCGGCGGCCTTGACGGCGACCATGGTGCCGCCGGCGGGCAGGGCCTGCATGAGCCGGCCGCGGGCGGCGACCAGGGTCGCCGCGTCGGCCAGGGACCAGACGCCCGCGACGTGGGCGGCGGCGAACTCGCCGACGGAGTGGCCGGCCAGCAGGTGCGGCCGGACGCCCCAGGACTCCAGCAGCCGGAAGAGGGCGACCTCGACGGCGAACAGGGCGGGCTGGGTGTACTCGGTGCGCTCCAGCAGCTCCGCGGAGGGCAGGACGTCGCGCAGGGGCCGGTCCAGCAGCGGGTCGAGGTGGCCGCAGACCTCGTCGAGGGCGCGGTCGAAGGCCGGGAAGGCCGCGGCGAGTTCCAGGCCCATGCCGGCGAGCTGCGAGCCCTGGCCGGAGAAGAGGAAGGCGAGCCTGCCGTCCGTCGCCGTGCCGGTGACCACGGACGGCGAGGCGGTTCCGGCGGCCAGCGCCCGCAGGCCGCGCAGGAGTTCCTCGCGGTCGCCGCCGGTGACGGCCGCGCGGTGGGTGAGCGCGGTCCGCGCGCCGGCGAGCGCGCCGGCGACCCGGTGCGGGTCGAGGTCGTCCCGGTCCGCCAGGTGGGACAGCAGCCGTCCGGCCTGGGCGCGCAGTGCGTCCTGGTCGTGGCCGGACAGCAGCCACGGTACGGCCGGGAGCGGCGCGGTCCGCGGCTCCGGGGCGGGCCCGGCGTCCGCCGGGGCGGCTTCGAGGACCACGTGCGCGTTGGTGCCGCTGATGCCGAAGGAGGAGACGCCGGCGCGGCGCGGGCGTCCGTACTCCGGCCACTCCCGGGCCTCGGTCAGGAGCCGGACGGTGCCGTCCGACCAGTCGACGTGCCGGGAGGGTTCGTCGACGTGCAGGGTCCTGGGCAGGATCTCGTTGCGGAGGGCCTGCACCATCTTGATCACGCCGGCGACGCCGGCCGCGGCCTGGGTGTGCCCGAGGTTCGACTTGACCGAGCCCAGCCACAGCGGGCGGTCGCCGGTGTGCTCCTTGCCGTAGGTGGCGATCAGGGCCTGGGCCTCGATCGGGTCGCCGAGCGTGGTGCCGGTGCCGTGCGCCTCGACGACGTCGACGTCGGCGCCGGAGACGCCCGCGGCGGCCAGGGCCCGGCGGATGACGCGCTGCTGGGCGGGGCCGTTGGGGGCGGTGATGCCGTTGGAGGCGCCGTCCTGGTTGACCGCGGTGCCGCGGACGACCGCGAGGACGCGGTGCCCGTTGCGGCGCGCGTCGGAGAGCCGTTCGAGGAGGAGGACGCCCGCGCCCTCGCTGAAGCCCGTGCCGTTGGCGGCGTCGGCGAAGGGGCGGCAGCGGCCGTCGCGCGACAGGCCGCGCTGGCGGCTGAACTCGACGAAGGTCCCCGGGGTCGCCATCACCGTGACGCCTCCGGCCAGGGCGAGCGTGCACTCGCCCCGGCGGAGGGACTGCACCGCGAGGTGCAGGGCGACGAGCGACGAGGAGCAGGCGGTGTCCACCGAGAGGGTCGGCCCCTCCAGGCCGAGCGTGTAGGCGACGCGGCCCGAGACGACGCTGCCGGAGCCGAAGCTGCCGAAGTAGTCGTGGTACATGACGCCGGCGAACACGCCGGTCTGGCTTCCGCGCAGCCCGGCGGGGTCGATGGCGGCCCGTTCGAGGGCCTCCCACGACGTCTCCAGCAGCAGCCGCTGCTGGGGGTCGGTGACGAGGGCCTCCTCGGGGTCCATGCCGAAGAAGGCGGCGTCGAAGTCGCCCGCGTCGTGCAGGAACCCGCCGTGCCGGGCGTAGCTGGTGCCCTCGCGGTCGAGGGTCGGGTCGTAGAGCGCCTCCAGGTCCCAGCCGCGGTCGGCGGGGAACTCCCCGATGGCGTCGGACTCCCCGGCGATCAGCCGCCACAGGTCCTCGGGCGAGTTCACCCCGCCGGGGTAGCGGCAGCTCATCCCGATGATCGCGACGGGTTCGTCGTCGGCCGCCGCGGAGGCGGTCTGCTCGGGTGCCGCGTCGAGCCCGCCGACGAGCTCGGCGAGCAGGTGACGGGCGAGGCCGGCGGGGCTGGGGTGGTCGAAGACCACGGTCGCGGGCAGCCGCAGACCGGTGGCCGCGCTCAGCCCGTTGCGCAGCTCGACGGCGGCCAGCGAGTCGAAGCCCAGCTCCCGGAAGGCCTTGTCGCGCTCGACGGCGTCGCCCGACCGGTGGCCGAGCACGGCGGCGACGTGCGTGCGCACGAGGTCGACCAGGACGGGCTCGCGCTCGGCGTCCGGCAGGGCGGCGAGGCGGGCGCGCAGGGAGTCGGTGCCCGTGGCCGGGCCGCCGGACGCCGCCTGCCGGCGGCCGCGCACCAGGCCGCGGAAGAGCGGCGCGAGGCCGTCGCCCTGGGCGCGCAGCGCCGCGAGGTCCAGCTTCACGGGCAGCACGGCCGGGTCGTGCGCCTGCAGCGCCGCGTCGAAGAGGGCGAGGCCCTCGTCGTTCTCCAGGGCGGCCACGCCGCCCCGGGAGATGCGGGAGCGGTCGGTGTCGTCGAGGGTGCCGGTCATGCCGCCGGACTGCGCCCACAGGCCCCAGGCCATGGACTGCGCGGGGAGGCCGAGGCCGCGGCGGTGCGCGGCCAGTGCGTCGAGGAAGGCGTTGGCGGCCGCGTAGTTGGCCTGGCCGGGCGAGCCGAGGGTGGCGGCGGCCGAGGAGAACAGCACGAACGCCTGCAGGTCCAGTCCGGCGGTGAGCTCGTGCAGGTGCCAGGCGGCGTCCACCTTGGGGCGGAGCACCGTGTCGAGGTGTTCCGGCGTGAGCGAGGAGAGCACGCCGTCGGCGAGCACGCCGGCCGCGTGCACCACGGCGGTCAGCGGCCGCTCCGCCGGGATCCCGGCGAGCACGCCGGCGAGGCTGTCGCGGTCGGCGACGTCGCAGGCGGCCGTGGTGACCTCCGCACCGAGGCCGGTGAGCCCGGCGACGAGACCGGCGTCCGCGCCGCGGCGGCTGAGCAGCAGCAGGTGCCGCGCGCCCCGCTCGGTCACCAGGTGCCGGGCGATCAGGCCGCCCAGGGCGCCGGTCGCGCCGGTCACCAGGACGGTGCCGCCGCCCAGGTCCGCCGCGGGGGCGTCGTCGTCCGCCGCTTCGGCGCGGGCGAGCCGGGGGACGTGGACGGCGCCGTCGCGGAGGGCCACGTGCGGCTCCCCCGCGGCGAGCGCGGCGGCCAGTGCGCCGTCGTCCGGGACGTCCGTGCCGTCGGTCTCGACGAGCACGATCCGGCCGGGGTTCTCCGTCTGGGCCGAGCGCGTCAGTCCGGCGGCCGCGGCCCCGGCGAGGTCGGGCCCGGTGACGACGACCAGGAGTGCGTCCCCGGCGAGGCCGTCGCGCAGCCGGTCGAGGAGGCCGGCGACGCCCGCCCGCACCTCCTCGGCGCTCGTCCCGGCCGCGGCGTGCAGGACCTCGTGGTCCCCGGCGGGGCCGGCGTTCGTGGCCGGTGCGGGGATCCAGTCGACGCGGTAGAGCGACCCGGCGCGGGCCGACTTGGCGGCCGCGGCGAGCTGTTCGGCGGGGATCGGGCGCAGGGCGAGGGAACCGACGGTCGCCACGGGCGCCCCGGTGGCGTCGGCGAGCGTCAGGGAGACCGCCCCCTCGGCTCCTGCGGGCCGTACGCGGACGCGCAGGTCCGTCGCCCCGGTCGCGTGCAGCTGCACGTCGGACCAGGCGAACGGCAGGAGCGCGTCGTCACCGGCGACGGAGGTGAGGCCGACGGCGTGCAGGGCGGCGTCCGACAGGGCCGGGTGGAGGCCGTATCCGTCGGCCTGCTCCCCCAGGCTCACCTCCGCGTAGACGTCCTCGCCCAGGCGCCAGGCGGTGCGCAGGCCCTGGAAGGCCGGCCCGTAGGCCAGGCCCGCCTCGGCGAGCTGCTCGTAGACGCCGTCCAGGGGGACCGGTTCGGCTCCGGCGGGCGGCCACACGGCCAGTTCGGGCTCGGCGGGGGTGCCCGCCGGGGCCAGCAGGCCGTCGGCGTGGCGGGTCCACGGCAGTTCGTCCTCGGTGCTCTCGGCACGGGAGTAGACGGTCACCGGCCGCACCGACCCGTCCCCGGCCTCACCGACGACCACCTGCAGCTGCACGGCGCCGTGCTCCTGCAGCACCAGGGGGGCCTGCAGCGTGAGCTCGGTGACGCGCCCGCAGCCGACCTGGTCGCCGGCGCGCACGGCCAGTTCGAGGTAGCCGGTGCCGGGGAACAGCAGCTCCCCGCCGACCACATGGTCGGCCAGCCAGGGGTGGGTGCCCACCGACAGACGGCCGGTGAGGACCGCGCCGTCGGAGTCGGCACGCGTCATCGCCGCGCTCAGCAGGGGGTGGTCCGTCGGCGCGAGGCCGGCCGAGGTGACGTCGGCGCCGCCGGCCGCGCTGTCCAGCCAGAACCGCTCGTGCTCGAACGCGTACGTCGGCAGGTCCACGCGGCGCGGCCGCCCGCCGTCGAACAGGGCCTTCCAGTCGACCGGCACGCCGTGGGCGTGGGCCTCGGCGAGGGCGGCGGTGAACCGCTCCACGCCGCCCTCGTCGCGGCGCAGCGACCCGATGGCGGTCACGCCGTCGTCGGTCTCCTGGATGCCGAGGGTGAGGACGGGGTGCGGGCTGGACTCGACGAAGAGCCCGTGGCCCTTGCCGACGGCCGCCCGCGTGGCCTGCTCGAAGAGCACGGTCTGCCGCAGGTTGGTGTACCAGTACCCGGCGTCCAGCCCGGTGGTGTCGAGGAGCCCGCCGGTGACCGTGGAGTAGAAGGGCACGTCGGACGGGCGCGGCCGCACGCCGGCCAGGTCGGCGAGCAGCCGGTCGCGGATGGTCTCGACCTGCGCGGAGTGCGAGGCGTAGTCGACCGGCAGCCGCTTGACCCGGATCCCCTCGTCCTTGAGCCGTGTCTGCAGGAGGTCCAGGGCCTCGGTCTCGCCGGACACCACCACCGATCCGGAGCCGTTGACGGCCGCGACGGACAGCCGCCCGTCCCACGCGGACAGCCGCCGGGCGACCTCGTCGGCGGGCAGGGCGACGGACATCATGCCGCCGCCTCCGGAGAGGTCCTCGGCGATCGCCTTGCTGCGCAGGGTGACGATGCGGGCGCCGTCCTCCAGGGACAGGGCGCCGGCGGCGCAGGCCGCGGCGATCTCGCCCTGGGAGTGGCCGATCACGGCCGCGGGGCGCACCCCGTGGGCGCTCCAGGTCTTCGCGAGCGAGACCATGACCGCCCACAGCAGCGGCTGGACGACGTCCACGCGGTCCAGCGGGCCGCGCAGCTCGGCCGCGAAGTCCCAGTCGACGAAGGGGGCGCAGGCGGCGGCGCAGTCGTTCATGGCGGCGGCGAACACCGGGGACTCGTCGATGAGTCCGGTGGCCATGCCCTGCCACTGCGAGCCCTGGCCGGGGAAGACGAACACGGGCCGGGCGCCGCCGGCGGCGGTCCCCTCGACCAGGCCCGGCGCGGTGGCGCCTTCGGCCAGGGCGGCGAGGGAGTCCCTCAGGGCGGCGCGGTCCGTGCCGGTGACCGCCGCCCGGTGGGCGAAGTGGGCGCGGGTGGTGGCGAGGGAGAAGCCGATGTCGGAGGGGTCGAGGTCCGGGTGGGCGTCGAGGTGGGCCAGCAGCCGCCCGGCCTGGGCGGGCAGGGCCGCCCGGGTCTTCGCGGACAGCAGCCACGGTACGGAGGGGGCGGCTGCGGGCCGCTGCTCGGGGGCGGGCGCGGCCGGGGCTTCCTCGATGATGGTGTGGGCGTTGGTGCCGCTGATGCCGAACGAGGAGATGCCCGCCCGGCGCGGGCGCCCGTCGGTCTGCGGCCACTCGCGCGCCCGCGTCAGCAGCTCCACGCTGCCCGCCGCCCAGTCCACCTGGTCCGACGGCTCGTCGACGTGCAGGGTCCTGGGGAGCACGCCGTGGCGCATGGCCTGCACCATCTTGATGACCCCGGCGACACCGGCGGCGGCCTGCGTGTGACCGATGTTGGACTTCAGCGAGCCGAGCCACAGCGGCCGGTCCTCGGGGCGGTCCTGGCCGTAGGTGGCCAGCAGCGCCTGGGCCTCGATGGGGTCGCCGAGCGTGGTGCCGGTGCCGTGCGCCTCCACGGCGTCGACGTCGGCGGTGGCCAGACCGGCGTTCTCCAGCGCCTGGCGGATGACACGCTGCTGGGAGGGGCCGTTGGGCGCCGTCAGACCGTTGGACGCGCCGTCCTGGTTGACGGCACTGCCCCGTACGACGGCCAGCACGCGGTGGCCGTTGCGGCGGGCGTCGGAGAGCCGCTCCACGACGAGGACGCCGACGCCCTCGCCCCAGACGGTGCCGCCCGCGGAGGTGGCGAAGGCGCGGCAGGTGGCGTCGGCGGCGAGCGCTCCCTGGCGGCTGAACTCCACGAAGGTGTCGGGCGTGGCCATCACGGCGACGCCGCCCACCAGCGCGAGCGAGGACTCGCCCTGGCGCAGCGACTGGACGGCCAGGTGGAGGGCTACGAGGGAGGACGAGCAGGCGGTGTCGATCGACAGCGTCGGCCCCTCAAGACCGAGGGTGTACGCCACCCGCCCCGAAACAATGCTCCCGGAACCGAAACTCCCGAAATAGTCGTGGTACATCACCCCCGCGAACACACCCGTCCGGCTCCCCTTCAGCGAACCCGGATCGATCCCCGCACTCTCCAGCGCCTCCCACGAACCCTCCAGCAACAACCGCTGCTGAGGATCCATCAACAACGCCTCACGCGGACTGATCCCGAAGAATCCCGCATCGAACTCCCCCGCATCGTGCAGGAACCCTCCCCGCCGTACGTAGGTGGTGTCCGGGCGCTCGCCCGTGGGGTCGTAGATGCGGTCGGTGTCCCAGCCGCGGTCGACGGGGAAGTCGCTGATGGCGTCGGCCTCGTCGGCGACCAGCTGCCACAGCCCGTCCGGGGAGGTCACCCCGCCGGGGTAGCGGCAGGCCATGCCGACGATGGCGATGGGCTCGTCGGTGCGGGCGGCCGCGGTGGTGCGGGCGGCCTTGCGGGCTCCGGTGCGCTCGCCCGCGGCCTGCTCGGCGAGGTGGGCGGCGAGCGCCTGGGAGGAGGGGTAGTCGAAGACGAGGGTCGAGGGCAGGCGCTGTCCGGTCTCGGTTGAGAGGGCGTTGCGCAGTTCGATCGCGGCGAGCGAGTCGAAGCCCAGGTCCTGGAAGGCCCGTTCGGGGTCGACGGCCTCCGGGCTGCTGTGCCCGAGGACGGCGGCGACCTGGGTGCGCACGAGCTGCAGCAGGGCGTCCAGGCGCTCGGTCCCCCCGAGTCCGTCGAGCCGCTCGGCGAGGGAGAGGCCCGCGCCCTCGGTGACGGCGGCCTCGCGGCGCACGGTGCGGCCGGCGAGGGACCGGAAGACGGGGGCGAGCGCGGCGCCCTGGGCGCGCAGCGCCGGCAGGCTGAGCCGTACGGGCGCGACGGCCGCGTGGCCCGTGCGGCGGGCGAGGTCGAAGAGGGCCACGCCGTCCTGCTCGGAGAGTTCGGCCATGCCGCCGCGGGAGATCCTGGCCCGGTCGGCGCCGTCCAGGCCGCTGGTCATGCCGCCGGTGGGCGCCCACGGGCCCCAGGCGAGCGAGAGGGCGGGCAGGCCCCGGGCGTGCCGGTGGGCCGCGAGGCCGTCGAGGAAGGCGTTGGCGGCGGCGTAGTTGCCCTGTCCCGGGGCGCCGACGACGCCGGCGACGGAGGAGAAGAGCACGAAGGCCCGCAGGTCCGCTCCGGCGGTGAGCTCGTGCAGGTTGAGCGCGCCGTCGGCCTTGGGGCGCAGCACGGCGTCGAGGCGCCCGGGGGTCAGCGAGGCGACCACGCCGTCGTCGAGGACGCCCGCGGCGTGGACGACGGCGGTGAGCGGGTGGGCGGCGGGGATGTCCGCCAGGGTCGCGGCGAGGGCGGCGCGGTCGGCCACGTCGCAGGCGGCGACGGTGGCGTGGGCGCCGAGGGCGGCGAGTTCGGCCACGAGGTCGCCGGCGCCGCCGCTCCTGCTGAGCAGCAGGAGCCTGCGGGCACCGAGGGCGGTCACCAGGTGCCGGGCGAGGACGGGGCCGAGGCCGCCGGTCGCGCCGGTCAGGAGCACGGTGCCGTCGGGGTCGAGCCCGGGCGCGTCGCCGGGGCCGGGCGGGGCGGCGGTCAGCCGGGCCGCGTGGGCGACTCCGTCCCGTACGGCCACCTGCGGCTCGTCCGTGGCGAGCGCGAGCTGTACGGACGCGGCGGTGTCGGCGGCCGCGTCGAGGTCGAGCAGGACGAAGCGGCCGGGGTTCTCCGACTGCGCGGACCGCACGAGCCCCCAGACGGCCGCGCCGGCCAGGTCCGGCACGTCCTCGCCGGCGACGGAGACGGCTCCGCGGGTGAGGACGACGAGGGTGCGGGGGTCGTCGTCCTGGAGCGCTTCCAGGGCCGTGCGGGTGGCCGCGCGGACGGCGTCGGCGCCGGTGCCGGGGGTGGTCTCCAGGAGGCGGTGGCCGGTGTCGGACGCGGCGGCGCCCTGCTGGGGCACGGGGGTCCAGCCCAGGCGGAACAGGGCGTCCGCGTGGGGGTCCTGTGCCTGCTTCAGGTTCGTCAGCGGCCGCGAGGCGAGGGTGGTCACCGTCGCCACGGGCGCGCCGGTCGCGTCGGCGAGGTCCACGGCGAAGGCGTGGGCGCCGGCCGGGGTGAGCCGCACCCGGAGCACGGACGCGCCCGCGGCGTGCAGGGAGACGCCGGCGAACATGAAGGGCAGGCGTGCGGTCTCGTCGTCGGAGCCGTCGCCGATGAGGGCGAGGGCGTGCAGGGCGGCGTCGAAGGCCGCGGGGTGCAGGCCGAAGCGGCCCGCGTCGGCGGCGGGTTGCTCGGGCAGCCGCACCTCGGCGAACACCTCGCCGTCGCGCTGCCAGGCGGCCCGCAGGCCCTGGAAGACCGGGCCGTAGTGCAGGCCGGAGGCTGCGTGCCGCTCGTAGAGGCCGGTGGTGTCCAGCTCCTCGGCGCCGGCCGGGGGCCAGGCGGTGAGGGGCTCCCCGGGGGCCGCCGCGGCGGTGCCGAGCAGGCCGGTGGCGTGGCGGGTCCACGGCTGTCCGGCGGGGGCGTTCTCCGGGCGGGAGTAGATGCTCACGGTCCGGCTGCCGGCGGGGCCGGGGGCACCGGCCGTCACCTGCACGCGGACGCCGTCGCGCCCGGGCAGGACCAGCGGGGCTTCGAGGGTCAGTTCCTCCAGGTGGCCGCAGCCGACCTGGTCGCCCGCCCGGACGGCCAGCTCGACCATGCCGGTGCCGGGCAGCACCACGGCCTCCCCGACGACGTGGTCGGCGAGCCAGGGGTGCGTGCGGACCGAGAGGCGGCCGGTGAAGACGGCGCCGCCCTCGTCCGCGAGCATGGTGGTGGCGCCGAGCAGCGGGTGCTCGGCCGGGTCCAGGCCCGCGGAGGTGACGTCGCCGGCGGAGGCCGGGACGTCGGCCCAGAAGCGTTCGCGCTGGAAGGCCGTTGTGGGCAGCTCGACGCGCCGCGCGCCCTCGAAGAGCGCGGCCCAGTCCGGGGAGTGGCCGCCGATGTGCAGCTGCGCGACCGCCGTCAGCAGGGTCTCCGGCTCCGGGCGCCCGCGCCGGGTGGCGGAGGCGAGGACGGCGTCCGCGGACTTCCCCTCGCCGAGGCAGTCGCGCGCCATGGCGGTGAGGACCGCGTCCGGGCCCAGCTCCAGGAAGCGGGTGACGCCCGCCTCTTCGAGGGCGCGGACGCCGTCGTGGAAGCGGACGGCCTCGCGGACGTGGCGGACCCAGTACTCCGGTGAGGTCGGTTCGTCCGTGGCGAGGCGGCCGGTCACGTTCGAGACGACGGGCACGGAGGCCCTGGCGTACGAGACGCTCTCGGCGACCGCGCGGAACTCCGCCAGCATCGGCTCCATCAGCGGGGAGTGGAAGGCGTGGGAGACCGGGAGCCGCTTGGTCTTCCCGAAACGGGCGGCCAGCTCCGTGACGGCGTCCTCGTCACCGGAGACGACGACGGCCTCCGGGCCGTTGACGGCCGCGATGCCGACGCGGCCGGACAGCAGCGGGGTCACCTCGGCCTCGCCCGCCCGCACGGCGACCATCGCGCCGCCCGCGGGCAGGGCCTGCATCAGCCGGCCGCGGGCCGCGACGAGGGCGCAGGCGTCCGGGAGGGTGAGGACGCCCGCGGCGTGGGCGGCGGCCAGCTCGCCGATCGAGTGGCCCGCCAGGAAGTCCGGCCGCAGCCCCCAGGACTCGACCAGCCGGAACAGGGCGACCTCGACCGCGAAGAGGGCGGCCTGGGTGCGGGCCGTCCGGTTCAGGGGCCCGGGGTCGGTGCCGAAGACGGTCTCGCGCAACCCGGCGTCGAAGTGACCGCACACCTCGTCGAAGGCGCGGGCGAAGACGGGGAACTCCTCGTACAGCTCCTTGCCCATGCCCGGGCGCTGGGCGCCCTGGCCGGTGAAGAGGAAGGCGGTCAGCCCCTTGGCGGTCCGGCCGCGGAGGGCGCCCGCGGACTCCTCGGCCAGCGCGGTCAGGCCGCCGAGCAGCTCCTCGCGGGTGCGGCCGAGGACGACGGCGCGGTGCGGATGGGCGGTCCTGGTCGTCGCCAGGGAGAAGCCGACGTCCACGGGGTCCATCGGGCCGGCGACGGCCGCGAGGCGGGCCGCCTGGTCGCGCAGTGCCGCGGCCGTCCGGCCGGACACGATCCAGGGCACGATGCCGGAGGCCGCGGCGGGTGCCGTGGCGGCTGCCGTGGCACGCGGCGTGGCGGGCGCCGCCTGCGGCTCCTCCTCCGCCGGCTCCTCGGGCGGCGCCTGCTCGATGATGGTGTGGGCGTTGGTGCCGCTCGCGCCGAAGGAGGAGATGCCGGCGCGGCGCGGACGCCCGCCGGCCTCCGGCCACCGCCGGGTCTCGGTGAGCAGCCGGACGTCGCCCGCCGACCAGTCGACCTGGGCGGACGGCGCGTCCACGTGCAGGGTGCGCGGGAGGACGCCGTGCCGCATCGCCATGACCATCTTGATCACGCCGGCGACACCCGCGGCGGCCTGGGTGTGCCCGATGTTCGACTTGACCGAGCCCAGCCACAGCGGCTGTCCGTCGGGGCGGCCCTGGCCGTACGTCGCCAGGAGCGCCTGGGCCTCGATCGGGTCGCCGAGCGTGGTGCCCGTGCCGTGCGCCTCGACGGCGTCGACGTCGGACGCGGACAGCCGTGCGTTCGCCAGCGCCTGGCGGATGACGCGCTGCTGGGAGGGGCCGTTGGGAGCCGTCAGACCGTTGGACGCGCCGTCCTGGTTGACGGCGCTGCCCCGTACGACGGCCAGCACGCGGTGGCCGTTGCGGCGGGCGTCGGAGAGCCGCTCCAGGAGCAGCATGCCGGCGCCCTCGCCCCAGCCCGTGCCGTCGGCGGCGTCCGCGAAGGACTTGCACCGGCCGTCGGGGGCCAGGCCCCGCTGCCGGCTGAAGGCGACGAAGGAGCCGGGGGTGGACATGACGGTCGCGCCGCCGGCCAGGGCCAGCGAGCACTCCTTCTGCCGCAGGGCCTGCACCGCCAGGTGCAGGGCGACCAGGGCGGAGGAGCAGGCGGTGTCGATGGTGACCGAGGGGCCCTCGATGCCGAGGGTGTACGAGATGCGGCCGGAGATCACCGCGGCGAGGCTGCCGGTGCCCAGGGCCGCCTCGGTGTCCTGCGGCAGCTTCGCGAGCAGGTCGCGGTAGTCCTGGCCGTTGGTGCCGGCGAACACGCCGACCTGGGCGCCGCGCACCGAGTCCGGTGCGATGCCCGCCCGCTCCAGCGCCTCCCACGAGACCTCCAGCAGCAGGCGCTGCTGGGGGTCCATGGCGACGGCCTCGCGGGGCGAGATGCCGAAGAAGCCGGGCTCGAAGTCGCCCGCGTCGTGCAGGAAGCCGCCCCGGCGCACGTAGCTCTTGCCGGCGGCGTCGGGGTCCGGGTCGTAGAGGGAGTCGACGTCCCAGCCGCGGTCCTCCGGGAAGCCGGTGATGGCGTCGGTGCCGTCGTGGACGAGCTGCCAGAGCTCCTCCGGCGTGCTGACGCCGCCGGGGAAGCGGCAGCTCATCCCGACGATGGCGACCGGTTCCTCGTCCCCGCTCTCCACGTCCCGCAGCCGCTGCCGTGTCTGGTGCAGATCCGCGGTGACCCTCTTGAGGTAGTCGAGCAGCTTGTCATCGTTGGTCATCGGGTGTCGCCACTTCTGTGCGGAAAGATTCGGCTGCAGGCGTGCGGGACGGGGGGAACGGCTCGGGTCACGTCGTGCCGAGCTCGTTGTCGATGAAGGCGAATACGTCGTCGGCGGAGGCGTCCTCCAGCCGTCCGGCGACCGACGGGGCGTCACCGCCGGCCAGCGTCCCGGTCAGCCCGTTGAGCACGGACTGCAGGCGCGCGGTGATCCGCGCCTGTTCGAGGTCCTCGGCGCTCAGCTCGCGGAGCCCGGCCTCCAGCCGGTCCAGCTCGGCGAGGACGGAGTCGGCGGAGGCCGTCGCCCCGCCGAGCTCCCCGCCCAGGTGCGCGGCCAGGGCGGCGGGGGTCGCGTAGTCGAAGATCAGGGTGGCGGGGAGGGTCACTCCCGCGGCCGTGCTGATCCGGTTGCGCAGGTCGACGGAGGTCAGCGAGTCGAAGCCGAGGTCGCGGAAGGCCGTCGTCGGCTCGACCGCGCCGGCTCCGGAGTAGCCGAGGACCAGCGCGGCCTGGCCGCAGACGAGGTCCACCAGGGCGCGTTCGCGCTCGCCCGCGGTCATCGCGGCGAGCTTCCGGGCGAAGTCGTCGGGCACGGGGGCCTCGGCGACGGCGGGCTTCAGGTCCCGGACCTCCGGCAGGTCGGCGAGCAGCGGGCTGCTGCGCACGGAGGTGAACGCCGGTACGAACCGGGTCCAGTCCACGTCGGCCACGGTCAGCGTGGTCTCGTCGCCCTCCAGGGCGCGGCGCAGCGCGGTCAGGGCGCGGCCGGGGTCCAGGGCCGCGATGCCGAGGGCGCTTCCGGCGCCGCGCACGTGGTCGCTGTCGGCCATGCCCGCGCCGCCCCAGGGTCCCCAGGCCACCGAGGTGGCCGGGAGCCCGTGGGCGCGCCGGAATTCGGCGAGCCCGTCGAGGAAGGCGTTGGCGGCGGCGTAGTTGGCCTGGCCGGCGCCGCCGACGGTGGCGGTGAGGGAGGAGAAGAGCACGAAGGCGGAGAGGTCCAGGTCCGCGGTCAGCTCGTGGAGGTGCCAGGCCGCGTCGGCCTTGGGGGCGAGCACGGCGTCGAATCGGCCGGGGGTGAGGGCGTCGAGGACGCCGTCGTCCAGGACGCCGGCCAGGTGCATGACGGCGGTCAGCGGCTGGTCCGCGGGCACCGTGCGCAGCAGCGCGGCGAGGCTGTCGCGGTCGGCGGCGTCGCACGCGGCCAGGGTGACCTTGGTGCCCGTCGCGGCCAGCTCCTGCACCAGTTCGGCGGCGCCCGGCGCGCGTTCGCCGCGGCGGCTGGTGAGCAGCAGGTGCTCCGCGCCCTCGGCGGCGAGCCACTTGGCGACCTCGGCGCCGACGGCTCCGGTGGCGCCGGTCACCAGCACGGTGCCGGTGGGCCGCCAGGGCGCTCCCGTGCGCGCGGGTGCGTGCTCCAGGCGGCGGGCGTACGCCCCGGAGGCGCGGACGGCGATCTGGTCCTCGTCGCCGGCGCCGGTGAGCAGGGCCGCGAACCGTGCGACGACGTGCGGTTCGAGCGTCTCCGGCAGGTCGGCGAGGCCGCCCCACAGGTCTGGGTGCTCCAGTGCAGCCACGCGCCCGAGCCCCCAGACGGCCGCCTGGCGGAAGCCTTCGGGGCGCGCCTCGTGCGCGACGGCCTCCCGGGTGACGGTCCACAGCCGGGCACCGGTCCCGGCGTCGGCGAGTGCCTGGACGAGGGCGGCGGTGGCGGTGGGCGGGGCGGCGGGGGCGAGCAGGTTGAGCACCCCGTCCACGCCGGTGCGGCCGGTGAGCAGCGCGGTCAGCCCGGCGCGGTCCTGTGCGGCGGCGGGCACCGGGAGGACGTCGATGCCGAGGCCGCCGTCGGCGAGCGCGGCGAGCAGGGCTCCGGTCCAGGGGTCGCGGTCGGCGTCCTCGGGGACGACGGCGAGCCACTGCCCGGCGACGGCCGGGACCTGCACGGCGGACAGCATGCGCCAGGCCGTGCGGTAACGCCAGCCGTCCACGGTGGCGTTGGCCTGCCGGTCGCCGTGCCACGCGGCGAGCGCGGGCACGAGGGCGGCGACGGGGGACGCGTCCGCGACGCCGAGGGTGGCCGCGAGCGCGGGCACGTCCCCGTCCCGTACGAGCTGCCAGAACTCGGCGTTCTCGTCGACGGGCCGGCCGGCGGTGACCGAGGGGGCGTTCTCCCAGTGGCGGTCGCGCAGGAAGGGGTAGGTGGGCAGGGCGACGCGGCGGGCGCCGGCGAACAGCGCGGACCAGTCGGGGCTCAGCCCGCCGGTGTGCAGCCTGCACACCGCGTCGACGAGGGCCTCGGCCTCGCCCCGGTCGCGGCGCTGGGTGGCGACGACCTGGTCCACGGCGTCCTGGGCCATGCCGGTGAGCACGGCGTCGGGGCCGACCTCCAGGAAGCGGGTGGCGCCCTGGGCGGCGAGGGTGCGCACGCCGTCGTCGAAGCGGACCGCTTCGCGCACGTGCCGGACCCAGTACGCGGGCGAGGTCAGTTCCGTGGCCGGCTGCCCGGTGACGTTGGAGACGACGGGCAGCCGGGGCTCGTGGAAGTCCAGCCCCTCGATCGCCTTGCGGAAGGGCTCCAGCATGGCGTCCATGCGGTGCGAGTGGAATGCGTGCGACACGCGCAGCCGGGTGGTCCTGTCGAACCGGTCCGCGACGGCCAGCACCGCGTCCTCGTCGCCGGAGACGACGACGGCGCGCGGCCCGTTGACGGCGGCGAGGCCGGCGCCCTCGGTGAGCAGCGGGGCGACGTCGGCCTCGGCGGCCCGGACCGCGACCATCGCGCCGCCGGCCGGGAGCTCCTGCATCAGGCGGCCGCGCGCGGCGACCAGCGTGACGGCGTCCGGCAGGGACAGCACGCCGGCGACGTGCGCGGCGACGACCTCGCCGATGGAGTGCCCGCCGAGCAGGTCGGGGCGGATCCCCCACGACTCCAGCAGGCGGAAGAGCGCGACCTCGAAGGCGAAGAGGCCGGCCTGGGTGAACTGCGTCCGGTGCAGCAGCTCGGAGCCGGGATCGAGGACGACGTCCCGCAGCGGCCGGTCGAGGTGCTTGCCGAACTCGGCGCACAGCTCGTCGAAGGCCTGCGCGAAGACGGGGAAGGCCGCGTACAGCTCGCGGCCCATGCCGGGGCGCTGGGAGCCCTGGCCGGAGAAGAGGACGGCGAGGCGTCCCGGCCCCGCCGCCGTCACCGGCTGCTCCCGGCCGTCGGCCAGCGCGCGCAGGCCCTCCAGCAGCTCGTCGCGGTCGCGGCCGGTGACGGCCGCCCGGTGGGTGAACAGGGAGCGGGTCGTGGCCAGGGAGAAGCCGGTGTCGAAGGGGTCGTTGCCGCCCCCGGCCTCGGCCTCGATCAGCCGGCCGGCCTGGGCGCGGACCGCGTCGGCGGTGCGGGCGGACAGCACCCAGGGCACGACGGGCAGGGCGGCGCGCGGCCGGTCCCCGGGCGCTTCGGCGGCCGGGGCCTGTTCGAGGATGGTGTGGGCGTTGGTGCCGCTGATCCCGAACGAGGACACCCCGGCGCGGCGCGGCGCGCCCTCGGTCCGCCACTCGCGGGCCTGCGTCAGCAGCTCGACGTCACCGGCCGACCAGTCGACGGCGGTGGTGGGGTTCTCGGCGTGCAGGGTCGGGGGCAGGACGCCGTGGCGCATGGCCATGACCATCTTGATGATCGCCGCGACGCCGGCGGCGGCCTGGGGGTGGCCCATGTTGGACTTGATCGAGCCGAGCCACATGGGCCGGCCCTCCGGCCGGTCCTGCCCGTAGGCGGCGATGACGGCCTGCGCCTCGATGGGGTCGCCGAGCGTGGTGCCGGTGCCGTGCGCCTCGACGACGTCGACCTGCTGGGGGGCCAGCTGGGCGTCGGCGAGGGCCTGCTCGATGACGCGGATCTGGGCGGGGCCGCTGGGCGCGGTCATGCCGTTGGAGGCGCCGTCCTGGTTGACGGCGCTGCCGCGCACCACGGCGAGGACCTCGTGCCCGTTGCGCAGCGCGTCCGACAGCCGCTCGACCAGCAGGACGCCCGCGCCCTCGGCCCACGCGGCGCCGGCGGCGTCCTCGGAGAAGGACCGGCAGCGGCCGTCGGGCGACAGGGCGCGCCGCTCGCTGAACTCGATGAACATCTCGGGGCTCGCCATCACGGCGGCGCCGCCGGCGAGGGCGAGCGAGCACTCACCCTTGCGCAGCGCCTGGATGGCCGTGTGCAGGGCGACCAGCGACGAGGAGCACGCGGTGTCCATGGTGACCGCGGGCCCTTCGAGGCCGAGGGTGTAGGCGATCCGCCCGGAGACGATGCTGCCGGATATGGTGCCGCCCACGTAGTCGTGGTGCATCAGGCCGACGAAGACGCCGGTGCGCGTGCCCTTGACGGAGGCCGGGTCGATCCCGGCCCGCTCGAAGGCCTCCCAGGAGGTCTCCAGCAGCAGCCGCTGCTGGGGGTCGGTGCCCGCCGCGTCCTTCGGGCTGATGCCGAAGAAGGCGGGGTCGGACTCGGCGGCGTCGTGCAGGAACCCGCCGTGCCGCACGTAGCTCTTGCCGGGGCGGCCGGGCTCGGGGTCGTAGAGGCTGTCGATGTCCCAGCCGCGGTCCACGGGGAAGCCGGACACCACGTCGACGCCGTCGGCGACGATCCGCCACAGGTCCTCGGGCGTCCGGACGCCCCCGGGGTAGCGGCAGCCCATGCCGATGATCGCGATCGGTTCGCGCTCCCGCTCCTCCAGCTCGCGCACGCGGCGTCGGGTCCGCTCCAGCTCTGTCGTCGCCCGCTTGAGGTAGTCGCGGAGCTTGTCGGCGGTGCCCGGCTCTTCCATCACTGGACTCCCAGTTCGTTGTCGATCCTCGCGAAAAGCTCTTCGTCGCTGGCGCCGCCGATGTCCTCGGGCGCCGCGGGGCCGCCCGGCCCGCCGTGCGTGTCGTGCCACGTCCGCAGGAGGGCTTCGAGCCGCGCGGTGACGCGCGCGTGCGAGCCGTCCGCGTCGGGCAGTGCGGCCAGGGCGGCCTCCAGCCGGTCCACTTCGGCGACCATCGCCCGGGCCGCGTCGGCGGGCCCGGGGACGAGCCCGGCCCTGAGGTACGCGGCCAGGGCCTGCGGTGTCGGCTGGTCGAACGCCAGCGTGGCCGGCAGGGCCAGGCCGGTGGCGGCGCCCAGCAGATTGCGCAGCTCGACCGCGGCGAGCGAGTCGAAGCCCATCTCCTGGAAGGCCCGCCCGGGGGCCAGCGCATCGGCCGACGCGTGTCCGAGCACGGCGGCGACGTGGGTCAGCACCAGCTCCGTCAGCAGCCGGTCCCGCTCCGGGTCCGGCAGGGGCGCCAGCCGTTCCCGCCAGGAGGCCGTGCCCGCTCCGGCGCCCGCCGCGGCGGCCCGCCGGGGCGCGCCCCGGACGAGGCCGCGCAGCAGCGCGGGCACCCCGTCGGCGCGGGCCCGCACGGCGGCGGGGTCCAGCCTCGTCGCCACCACGAGCGCGTCCCCGGTGTCCAGGGCCGCGTCGAACAGTTCCAGGCCCTGGGCGGTGGACAGGGGCGGCAGGCCGGCCCGGTGCATGCGCTCCAGGTCGGACGCCTCCATCTGTTCGGCGAGCCCGCCGGTCCCGGACCACAGGCCCCAGGCCATCGACACGGCGGGCAGCCCGGCGGCGCGGCGGTGGGCGGCGAGCGCGTCCAGGAAGGTGTTGGCTGCGGCGTAGTTGGCCTGGCCTCCGCCGACGAGGAGCCCGGCGGTCGAGGAGAACAGCACGAAGGCCGTGAGCTCCCGGTCCGCGGTGAGCTCGTGCAGGTTCCAGGCCGCGTCGACCTTGGGGCGCAGCACCCGCTCCACCTGTTCGGGGCCGAGCGCGGCGAGCATGCCGTTGTCGACGACGCCGGCCGCGTGCACGACCCCGTGGATCTCGTGCCGGGCGAGGAGGGCGGCGAGCTGGTCGCGGTCGGCCGCGTCGCAGCGGGCCACGGTCACCTCGGCGCCCAGCTCCTCCAGTCCGGCGCGCAGTCCGGCCGTGCCGGGGGCGTCCTCGCCGCGCCGGCTCGTCAGCAGCAGCCGGCGGACGCCGTGCGCGGTGACGAGGTGGCGTGCCAGCAGACTGCCGAGGCCGCCGGTACCGCCGGTGATCAGTACGGTGGACCCGGGCTGCCACTGCGGCCGGCCGCCCGGCTCGGCCCTGGTGAGCCGCGGCGCCTGCAGCGCCCCGTCCCGTACGGCCACTTCGGGCTCCCCGCACGTCAGGGCGGCGGCCAGGCCGTCGCTCCCGTCGGTGTCGACCAGCAGGAACCGGCCGGGGTTCTCCGCCTCGGCGGCGCGCACCAGTCCGGCGAGCGGCGCGTGCGTGAGGTCGCCGGCCCGGGTCACCACGGCGAGCCGCGACCGGTCGAAGCGGCTGTCGGCGAGCCAGTCCTTCAGGGCGGCCAGGACGGGGGCGAGCGTCGCGCGGACGGCCGTGGGCACGTCGTCACCCGTCGCGGAGGGGGCCACGGGCAGCACGACGACGTCCGGCACCGGTCCGTCGAGCGAGGCGAGGCCGGGGTGGAGGGGCGCCGCCAGGCCGAGGTCGTCCGTGCCGAGCACGGCCAGGCCGGCGGCGGGCGGCTCTGCGGGGGCCGGCACGGGGACGTGGCCGACGCGGAACAGCGACTCCCCCGGCCCGCCCGCCAGTTGCCCGGGCGAGACCGGGCGGGCGACGAGCGTGCGCACGGAGGCGACCGGTGCGCCGGTGCCGTCCGCGACCTCCAGCGACACGGCGTCCTCGCCGGCCTTGGCGATGCGGATCCGCAGCTCGGGCGCCCCGGCGGCGTGCAGGGTGACGCCGCTCCAGCTGAAGGGGAGGACGGCCTGGCCCGGGCCGAGGCCGAGGAGGTTGGCGTGGAGGGCGGCGTCGAGCAGCGCCGGGTGTATGCCGTACGCGCCGGCCGTCGCCCGTGCGCTCTCCGGGAGGGCGGCCTCGGCGAACAGGTCGTCGCCGCGCCGCCACACCGCGCGCAGGCCCTGGAAGACCTCTCCGTAGCCGTAGCCGGCCGCGGCCAGCGCCGGGTAGAGCTCGCCCAGTTCCACCTCTTCGGCGCCCTCCGGCGGCCAGGCGGCCGGGTCCGCGGGCGGGGCGGCGTCGCCGACGGTGCCCAGCACTCCGGTGGCGTTGCCGGTCCACGGCGCGTCGGGGGCGTCCGCGGGCCGGGAGTACACGGCCAGCGAGCGCCGGCCGCCGTCCTCCGGGCCGACGGCCACCTGCACCGCCACGGCGCCCTGCTCGGGCAGGACGAGCGGCGCCTGGAGGGTGAGCTCCTCCACCACGCCGCAGCCGGCCTTGTCGCCCGCCTGGACGGCGAGTTCGACGAGGGCGGTGCCGGGCAGCAGGACGGTGCCGTGCACGGCGTGGTGCGCGAGCCAGGGCTGCGCGGACAGCGAGAGGCGGCCGGTGAGGACGACGCCGCCCGAGTCGGGCAGCTCCGTGACCGCACCCAGCAGGGGGTGGCCGGCGGACAGCTGGCCGAGGCCGCTCGCGTCCCCGCCGCTGCCGGCCGATTCCAGCCAGAAGCGGCTGCGGTCGAACGCGTAGGTGGGGAGGTCGACGCGGTGTGCGCCGCGGCCGGCGAACAGCGCGGCCCAGTCGACGGGGACGCCGGCGGTGTGCAACCGGCCGAGGGCGGCGACCAGTTCGCGCTCCTCCCCGTGGTCGCGCCGCATCGTCGCGACGGTCACCGGTTCGCCGTCGGCCACGCAGTCCTGCGCCATCGCGGTCAGCACCGCGTCGGGGCCCAGCTCCAGATACGTCCCCACGCCCAGATCGTGCAGCGTGAGCACCGCCGAGGCGAACCGCACGGGCCGGCGGACGTGGTCCACCCAGTAGTCCGGGGAGCACAGCTCCTCGGCCGTGGCCGGGGCGCCGGTCAGCGTCGAGACGACCGGGATCCTCGGGGCGTCGTAGGTCTGCGCCTTGGCGACCCGGGCGAAGTCGGCCAGCATGGGCTCCATCAGCGGCGAGTGGAAGGCGTGCGACACCTTGAGCCTGCTGCTCCTGGCGAACCGCGCGGCGATCTCCGCCACGTCGTCCTCGGCGCCGGAGATCACCACGGACTGCGGTCCGTTGACGGCCGCGAGGCCGACCGTGCCGGAGAGCAGCGGCTGCACGTCGGCCTCGGCCGCCGCGATCGCCGCCATCGCGCCGCCGGGCGGCAGCTGCCGCATCAGGCCGCCGCGGGCGAGGACCATCGCGACGGCGCCCTCCAGGGAGAGCACGCCGGACACGTGCGCGGCGGCCAGTTCGCCGACGGAGTGCCCCACGAGGAAATCCGGGCGGACGCCCAGGGACGCAAGGAGCCGGTGGAGCGCCACCTCGACGGCGAAGATCGCGGCCTGCGCGTAGTCGGTGCGGCGCAGGGCCTCGGCGTCCGTCCCGATCACCTCGGCCAGCGGCGCCTCCAGCTCCGCGTCCATGAGCGCGGCCACCTCGTCGAAGGCGGCGGCGAACACGGGGAAGGCCCGGTACAGCTCGCGGCCCATGCCGAGGCGCTGCGAGCCCTGCCCGGTGAAGAGGAACGCCAGCTTTCCGCCGGTGCGGAAGCCCTCGCTGCGGGAGCCCACGCCGCGGGGGCCGGCGGTGACCCGGGCCAGGCCGGCGAGCAACTCCTCGGTGTCCTCGCCGACGACGACCGCGCGGTGTTCCCACCGGGAGCGGGTGGTGGCCAGCGAGTAGCCGATGTCGGCGGGGTCGGCGCCGGGCCGGGCGGCGACCCACTCGTGCAGCCGGCGGCTCTGCCCGGCGAGGGCCTCCGGCGTCCGCGCCGAGAGGATCCAGGGGACGGCCGTGAGCCGCGGAGCGTGCGCAGGCGTCCCGTCCGGGGCCCCGGAGGGCGCCGCTGCGTCCGGGGCGGGCGCGGAGGCATCCGCGGGAGCCTCTTCGAGCACCACGTGCGCGTTGGTCCCGCTGATGCCGAACGACGAGACGGCCGACCGGCGGGGCCGCCCGGTCTCCGGCCAGGCGCGGTGCTCGGTGAGCAGCTCCACCGCCCCGGAGTCCCAGTCGACCTGCGGCGAGGGCTCGTCGACGTGCAGGGTCTTCGGCAGTGCGCCGTGGCGCATCGCCATGACCATCTTGATCACGCCGGCGACGCCCGCGGCGGCCTGCGTGTGGCCGAGGTTCGACTTGACCGATCCGAGCCACAACGGCTGTCCGCCGGTCCGCTCCCGGCCGTACGTCGCCAGCAGGGCCTGGGCCTCGATGGGGTCGCCCAGCGTGGTGCCGGTGCCGTGGGCCTCGACCGTGTCGACGTCCGCCGGGGACAGGCCCGCATCGGCCAGCGCCCGGCGGATCACCCGTTGCTGGGAGGGGCCGTTCGGGGCCGTGAGGCGGCTGCTGGCGCCGTCGGAGTTGATCGCGCTGCCCTTGACGACGGCGAGGACGCGGTGGCCGTTGCGGCGGGCGTCGGAGAGCCGCTCCAGGAGCAGCATGCCGGCGCCCTCGCCCCAGCCCGTGCCGTCGGCGCCCGCGGCGAACGCCTTGCAGCGGCCGTCGGGGGACAGTCCCCGCTGCCGGCTGAAGTCGACGAACGTCTCGGGCGTCGACATCACCGTGACGCCCCCGGCCAGGGCCAGAGTGCACTCGCCGGACTGCAGCGCACGGACCGCCCAGTGCAGGGCGACGAGCGAGGACGAGCAGGCGGTGTCGACGGTGACGGCCGGCCCTTCGAGGCCGAAGGTGTAGGCCACCCGGCCCGAGGCGATGCTGGCGGCGCTGCCGTTGGCGAGGTAGCCGTCGAGGTCCTCGGGAACGGAGCGGATCCGGGTCGCGTAGTCGTTGTACATGACGCCGGCGAAGACTCCGGTGCGGCTGCCGCGCAGGACCGACGGCACGATGCCGGCGTCCTCGAACGCCTCGTGGCAGGTCTCCAGGAGCAGCCGCTGCTGGGGGTCGGTGGCCAGCGCCTCGCGCGGGCTGATCCCGAAGAAGTCGTGGTCGAACTCCGCGGCGTCGTGCAGGAATCCGCCCGTGCGGGCGTAGGTCCGGCCGGGGCGCCCGGGTTCGGGGTCGTACAGGGCGTCGGTGTCCCAGCCGCGGTCGGCGGGGAAGGCGGACACGGCGTCGGTGCCCGCGGCCACCAGGTCCCACAGTTCCGCGGGGGTGGTGACGCCGCCGGGGTAGCGGCACGCCATGCCCACGATCGCGACGGGTTCGTGCGCGCGTTGCTCGGACTCGCGCAGCCTGCGCCGCGTCTCGCGCAGATCCGACGTCGTCCGTCGGAGGTAGTCGAGCAGTCGGTCCTCGTTGTTCACCAGCGCAGCCGTCCGATCGGAATCGACAGAAGCCTTCGGAAAACGCGGGGCTCCCGGGCTCCTCGGTCCGCGCCCCCGCCAATCGGAGGCTAAGGAGCGGCGGACGGCCCGGCCAACCCCTATCCCCCCCAGCCCGGGCAGGGGGGCAGGGGGTGCTGAAGGGGCACGGAGGACGCCGGGCGGACTTTGCCTTCCGTGAGGCAACCCGGGGCGGTGGAGCGACCTTCCATACTCTTGGAGGGCCGGAACTTGGAGGACCGGCCCAACCGTTGACACCCATGTGACACGCTACGTAAGTTTCGTGTCCATATTTCGCTGATGTCCTAGAACGATAGGGTTCGCTGGACGCGTGATCCGTTTTGGTGACGAAACGTTTACGCAGGATCTATCGGTTTCGGCTAGACCATGCGGTGGACTGCATGGGCCGGGCCCCGTGCACGGGGGCCGGTAAGGGGTTGCAGTTCCGCAGTGCTGTTCGGTGAACCCGGATTCTCGGAATACTGACCGCGGGGGCGATATGCATCTGTTCGACCGCCATAAAGAACTGGAAGCCTTGAGCGAGGCGTTCGCCGACTGCGTCGGCGGATCGGGGCAGCTCGTGATCATCAGTGGAGGTCCGGGCTCGGGGAAGACCGAACTCCTCCACGAGTTCGCCGACACGGTGGCCGCGGCGGGGGCCCGGCTCCTGATCGCCACCGCTTCCGCCACCGAGCGGGACCGACCGCTGGGCACCGTGGGGGACCTGCTGCTCAGCGGCGAGGTCGCCGCGGACGTGCTGGACCGGATACCCCGCCGCACCTCCGGCGAGACCGCTCCCCCGCCGCCCGGGCCGGAGCGGGAGACGTGCGTCGCGCGCGCCGTCCAGGACGTCTCGCGGGCCGTGGTGGAACTCGCCGGCGACCGGCCCGTGGTGATCGGCATCGACGACTGCCACTACATGGACGGCGCTTCGCTCCAGGCCGTCCTCGCACTGCTGCAGCGGATCCGCACCAAGCGGGTCCTGGTGGTGTGCACCGGCTGGGAGCAGTACGGGCCCGCCCACCCGCTCGTCCGCGCCGAGCTCCTCCGCCGGCCGCACCGCAGGGTCCGTCTCGCGCCGCTCTCCGAGGAGGGCGTCGGCCTCATGCTCGCCGCGCAGTCGGACCGGCCGTTACCGCCCGGTGCCCGCTCCCGCTACCACCGCATGACCGCCGGCAACCCCATGCTGGTGCGCGCCCTCCTGGACGACACCACGCGCTTCGGCGCCGACGTCGGCGAGCCGGTCGCGAGCGTCGCCTACCGGCAGGCGGTGCTCGCCTGCCTGGCGCGCACCGAGCCCGGCCACGCGCGGATCGCCGCGGTGCTCGCCGCCCTGGGCGACGCCGCCTCGGCCCGCAGCGCTGCGGCCGTGACGGGTCTGTCCCCGGACGAGGTGCAGCAAGTGGCCGAGCTGCTCTCCCAGACGGGGCTGCTCGACGGATACCGCTTCCGGCACGCGGTCGCGGCGAGCGCGGTGCTCAGCAGCCTCGCCGCGAGCGAGCGCTCGCGCCTGCACGGCGACGTCGCGCAGCTGCGCTACGAGGTGGGCGACCCCCTCGCCGAGGTGGCGCGCCACCTCCTGGCCGCCGGCCGGGCCCCCGAGCCCTGGGGGCCCGCGGTGCTGCGGCGCGCGGCCGAACAGGCCCTGGCCGCGGACGACGTCGAGGAGGCCGCGAGCTTCCTCGGGCTCGCCCTGCGGGAGTGCAAGGACCAGCGGGAACGCCACGCGCTCTCCGCGACCCTGGCCCGGGCGGTGTGGCGGGTCAACCCGGCGGCCGCAGGTCCGCACCTCGCGCCGCTGTACCCCGCGGCCCGCAGCGGCACCCTGGACACCCGCGACACGGCCACCGTCCTGCGCCACATGCTCTGGCAGGGCGACACCGATCTCGCGGCGGAGACGATCAGCGCGTTAGGCGGCCTGCGCACGCGGACGGACGCCCGGCTCCTGGCCGAGATGGAGTTCGTCAGACAGTGGTTCTACGGCATGCCGCGAGCCCCGCAGCGCGCCGACGCCGGCCGGACCGGTCCCCTCGAACCCACCATGGCGGACCACACCAGCAGCCTCTGGGCCAGCGTCGCCCTCATGGCCGGCGGCACCGTCACCGACGAATCCGTGACGCACGTGGCCGAGGCCCTGCAGGCCCACCAGCTCAGCGACCTGCGGCTCGAACTCACCACGATCTCCCTGATGGTCATCGCGCACGCGGACCGGCCCGCGACCGCGGCGGAGGTGTGCGATTCCCTCCTGGCCGACGCCGGGCGGCGCGAGTCGACCACCTGGCAGGCCGTCCTCGGTGCCGTGCGGGCCGAAATCGCCCTGCTGCAGGGCGACGTGGAGACCGCCTCGGAGAAGGCCACCGAATCCCTCGGTCTGCTGCACCCGCAGGGCTGGGGCGTGCTGGCCGGCCTGCCGCTGTCGACGGCCCTGTTCGCGTACACGGCCCGCGGCCGCCACGAGGCCGCGGCGGACCTGCTCCAGCGCAAGGTGCCGGACAGCATGTTCCAGACGCTCTTCGGCGTGCAGTACCTGCGCGCCAGGGGACACCACTACCTGGCCACCGGGCGGGCCTTCGCCGCGCTCAACGACTTCGAGACCTGCGGCCAGCTCATGCAGGACCGCAGCCCGGAGCTGCAGGCGGGGATCCCCTGGCGGACCGACCTCGCCCAGGCCAACCTGCGCATCGGCAAGCAGCGCGCCGCCAAGGACTGGGCGCAGAAGCAGCTCAGGCTGCGCGGGAACTTCGGCTCCCGGACGCGCGCGATCACCCTGCGCGTCCTGGCCGGGGCGAGCCAGCTGCGTCACCGCACCGCCCTCCTCCGCGAAGCGGTCGACCTCCTCCAGGCCTGCGGCGACCGGCTGGAGCTCGCCCTCGCCTACGGCGAACTGTCCGCCGCCCACTACGAGCTGGGCGAGTTCGCCCGCGCCCGGCTCCTGGCGCAGCAGGCCGCCCAGGAGGCCGCGGTGTGCCGGATCGATTCGCCGGTCGGCAACCGCCTGGAGCGGGCCGAGCCGGAGGGCCCCGGCGCCGCTCCGGCCCTCAGCGACGCGGAGTGCCGGGTCGCGGCGCTGGCCGCGCTCGGCTACACCAACCGCGAGATCAGCAGCCGCATCCACGTCACCATCAGCACGGTCGAGCAGCACCTGACGCGCGTCTACCGCAAGCTGAACGTCGCCAGCCGCACCGAGCTGCCGTCCAAGGTGATCGAGTACCGGATACCGACGCCGTCGGACCCGGCCCCCGCGGGCCGGTCGGCCGCGGTGCGCGGCACCGCCTGAGCGGAGACGCGCCTCGCCGCGGCGGGCGGGCCGGGAGCTCCGAGGAGTTCCCGGCCCGCCCGCCGTTCTCACTTGTACGTCTCCAGCTCGTCGTCCAGGATGCCGAACAGCTCGTCCGCGGTCGCGGTCTCCAGTCCCGGACCGCTCTCCCGCTCCTCCTCCCGGGAGCCGGCGCCGGTCCACTTGGCCGTGAGGGCCCGCAGCCGGACCGCGACCCTGGCCCGCTGCTCCCCGTCCACGACCGCGGCGTCCAGCAGGGCTTCGAGGCGCAGCACTTCGGCCTCGGCGTCCGGCGCGGCCGCGGCCGCGTCCCCGACGAGCTCGCCGAAGAGGTGTCCGGCGATGGCGGCGGGGGTGGGGTGGTCGAAGGTCAGGGTCGCCGACAGCCGCAGCCCGGTGTCCGCGCCGATGCGGTTGCGGAGCTCCAGGGCGGACAGCGAGTCCACGCCCAGTTCGCCGAAGCCCCGCTCCGGGTCGACGGCGTCGGCGCGTGCGTGCCCGAGCACGTCGGCGACGTGCCCGCACACCATCTCCAGCAGCAGCTTCCTGCTCTCCGCGGGCGGCATTCCCGCGAGGCGCTGCGGGAGGGCGGCGGCCTGCTGCTGCCCTCCCGCGGCGACGGCGGGTGCGGCCTGCGCGGTCCGCCGGGCCGGTGCGCCGCCGAGGGCACGCACCATCGGCGGCGCGTCCTCGGTGGGCCGCACCCGCATGGGCAGGAGCACGGCGCGGTCCGCGGTCAGGGCCCGGTCGAAGAGGGCCAGCGCGCGGTCGGCCGGCAGCGGCTCGACGCCGTCGCGGGCCAGCCGCCGCAGCTCGGCCTCGCCGAGCGATCCGGCCATGCCCGAGGCGGTGTCCCACAGGCCCCAGCCCAGGGAGAGGGCGGGCAGCCCGGCCGCGCGCCGCCGGGCCGCGAGGGCGTCCAGGAAGCCGTTGGCGGCCGCGTAGTTGGCCTGGCCCGCGGCCCCCAGGGCGGCAGCGGCGGAGGAGAAGAGCACGAACGAGGCGAGGCCGAGGTCCCGGGTGAGCTCGTGCAGGTTCCAGGCCGCGTCGGCCTTGGGCCGCAGGACCGCGTCGAGGCGGTCCGGCGTCAGCGACGGCAGGAGGCCGTCGTCCAGCACGCCGGCGGCGTGCACCACGGCCGTGAGCGGGTGCGCCTCCGGTATCGCGGCGAGCAGCGCGGCCAGGGCCTCGCGGTCGGCCGCGTCGCAGGCGGCGACGGTCACCGTCGCGCCGAGCTCGCGGAGGTCGCCGAGGTCCCCCGGGTCGCCGCCGCGGCTGCTCAGCACCAGGTGCCGCACGCCGTGTCCGGTGATCAGGTGCCGGGCGAGCAGCCGGCCGAGGCTGCCGGTGCCGCCCGTGATGAGGACGGTTCCGTCCGGGTCCGGCCCGGTGAGGGCGGGGGCGGCGCCGGGGACCGGGACGGCCGGGGTCAGCGCGGGGGCGTACGCCTTGCCCGCGCGCACGGCGAGCTCCGGTTCCCCTGCGGCCACCGCCGCGGGCAGGGCGGCCAGGGAGGCCGGGTCGTCGTCGAGGTCGACGAGCGCGAGCCGGCCGGGGTGTTCGACGGCCGCGGACCGCACGAGGCCCTGAAGCCCGGCCTGGGCGAGTCCGGGTGCGCCCTCCAGGCCTGCCGCTCCCCGGGTGACGACCACCAGCCGCGCGTCGCCGGTGGACTCGTCGGCGAGGCGCTCCTGGAGCGTGGCCAGCATCGTGTGCAGGGCTTCCCGGGCGGCGGCGGGCCCGTCCTCGGCCGTGGGCTCCGGGGCGAACAGCACGGTCGCGGGAAGGGGGCCGGCCGCAGCGGGCAGCGGCACCGGCTTCCACGACAGTTCGTACAGGTCTCCCGGTGCCGGGGCGGCCGCGTTCAGCTGCTCCGCGGTCACCGGCCGGATGCGCAGCGAGGACACCGCGGCGACCGGCGAGCCCGCGCCGTCGTACAGGTGGAGGCCCATCTGCTCGGTGCCGTACGGGGTGAGCCGCAGCCGCACCGCCGAGGCGCCCGCCGCGTGGAGCGACACGCCCTCCCAGGCGAACGGCAGGGTCATGACCGTCGGGTCCTGGCCGTCGACCAGGTCGATGGCGTGCAGCGCCGAGTCGAGCAGCGCCGGGTGCAGCCCGAAGCCTGCGGTCTCCGCGCCCTCGGGCAGGGCGAGTTCCGCGTAGACCTCCTCGCCGGCCCGCCAGGCGGTGCGCAGGCACCGGAACAGGGGGCCGTAGCCGTAGCCCTGCTCGGCGAGGTGGTCGTAGGTGCCGGTCAGGTCGACGGGGACGGCGCCCGCGGGCGGCCAGGCGCCGAGCGCCTCGGGCTCGGCCGCGGGGGCGGGTGCGAGGACGCCGGTGACGTGCCGGGTCCAGGCCTCCCCGGCGCCCTCGATGCGCGCGTGGACGGTGACCGTCCTGCGCCCGGTCGGATCGGGGGCTCCGGCGACCACCTGGAGCTGCACCGCGCCCTGCGCGGGCAGCACCAGCGGCCGCTCGACGGTGAGTTCCTCGACCAGGCCGCAGCCCGTACGGTCCCCGGCCTGGACGGCCAGTTCGACGAAGGCGCTGCCCGGCAGGAGGACCACTCCGGCGACGGCGTGGCCGGCCAGCCAGGGGTGTGTGTCCAGCGAGACCCGGCCGGTCAGCGCGACGGCGTCGTCGTCCGCCAGCCGGATCTCCGCGCCCAGCAGGGGGTGGTCCGCGGGCGTCTGCCCGACCCCGCCGGCGCCGGCGGGTGCGGCCGGCTCGTCGTCGAGCCACAGCCGCTGCCGCTGGAAGGCGTACGTGGGCAGGTCGATCCGGCGGGCGCCGGCCGCGGCGAAGACCCGCTCCCGGTCGAAGGGCACCCCGCGGACCTGCAGCGTCGCCAGGGCGGTGGCCAGGGCGACGGGCTCCTCCCGGTCGCGGCGCAGCACGGGGACGAACAGCGAGCGTTCGGCGTCGTCCACGCACTGGGCGCCCATGGTGGAGAGCACCGCGTCGGGCCCGACCTCCAGGAAGGTCCGGACGCCCGCCGCCTCCAGGGTGCGGATGCCGTCGGCGAAGCGGACGGCCTCGCGGGCGTGGCGCACCCAGTACCCGGGCGAGGTCAGCTCCTCGTCCGTGGCCTGCACGCCGGTCAGGCCGGAGACGACGGGCACGGACGGCGGCGCGAACCGCAGGCTCCGCGCGACCTCCTCGAACTCCCCGAGCATCGGCTCCATGCGGGGCGAGTGGAAGGCGTGGCTGACCCGCAGCCGCTTGGTCCTGCGGTCGCCGAAGGCGGCGCCGACGGCGGCCACCGCCTCCTCGTCGCCGGACACCACCACGGCGCGGGGCCCGTTGACGGCGGCGATGTCGACACCGGCGCCGAGGTGCGCCCGCACCTCCTCCTCCGTCGCGTCGACGGCCAGCATCGCGCCGCCGGCGGGCAGCGCCTCCATGAGCCGTCCCCTGGCCGCGACCAGGCGGGCGGCGTCCTCCAGGGTGAGCACGCCCGCGACGTGGGCCGCGGTCAGCTCGCCGACGGAGTGTCCGGCGAGGAGGTCCGGCCGGATCCCCCAGGACTCCAGCAGCCGGAACAGGGCGGTCTCGACGGCGAAGAGGGCGCTCTGGGTGTACACGGTCCGGTCGAGCAGGCCGGCTTCGGCGCTGTCCGGCCCGGCGAAGACCACCTCGCGCAGCGGGCGGTCGAGGTGGGCGTCGCAGTGGCGGCACGCCTCGTCGAACGCGGCGCGGAACACGGGGTGCTGCGCGTACAGCTCCCGTCCCATCCCGGGGCGCTGGGCGCCCTGCCCGGTGAACAGGAAGGCGACCTTGCCGGCGACGGGCCTGCCGCGCACCACCCCCGGCGCCGTGGTGCCTGCCGCCAGCGCGGCGAGGCCCGTGGCGAGTTCGTCCCGGTCGCGGGCGACCACGGCGGCCCGGTGGCCGAGGGCGGCCCGGCCGGTGGCCAGGGAGAAGGCGAGGCCGGGAAGGGGGGCGTCCTCGACGGCCGCCAGGCGGGCGGCCTGCGCTGCGAGGGCCTCCGGGGTGTTCCCGGACAGCAGGACGGGCAGCAGGGGTGCCCCGGCCGCGGGCGCGGCGGCCTCCGCGGAACCGTCACCGGGCGCTGCGGAGCCGTCACCGGACTCCGCGGCCGGGGCCGGGGCCGGGGCCGGGGCCTCGATGATGGTGTGGGCGTTGGTGCCGCTGATGCCGAACGAGGAGATGCCGGCCCGGCGCGGGCGCCCGTCGGCCTCCGGCCAGTCCCGTGCCTCCGTCAGCAGTTCGACGCTGCCCACGGTCCAGTCGACCTGCCGCGAGGGCTCGCCCACGTGGAGCGTGGCGGGCAGGACGCCGTGGCGCATGGCCAGCACCATCTTGATCACACCCGCCACACCGGCGGCGGCCTGCGTGTGGCCGATGTTCGACTTGATGGAGCCGAGCCACAGCGGCCGGTCCCCGGGCCGGTCCTGGCCGTAGGTGGCGAGCAGCGCCTGGGCCTCGATCGGGTCGCCGAGCGTGGTGCCGGTGCCGTGCGCCTCCACCGCGTCGACATCGGCCGCCGACAGCCCCGCGCTCTCCAGCGCCTGCCGGATCACCCGCTGCTGGGACGGGCCGTTGGGTGCCGTCAGACCGTTGGACGCGCCGTCCTGGTTCACCGCCGAACCCCGTACGACGGCCAGCACCTCGTGCCCGTTGCGCCGCGCGTCCGACAGCCGCTCCAGGAGCAGCATGCCGGCGCCCTCGGAGAGGGCGGTGCCGTCGGCGCCGTCCGCGAAGGACTTGGCCCGGCCGTCCCCGGCGAGGTTGCGCTGCCTGCTGAAGTCCACGAACGTGTCCACGGTGGACATCACGGACACGCCGCCGGCCAGGGCCAGGGTGCACTCCCCCTGCCGCAGGGCCTGCACCGCCAGGTGCAGGGCGACCAGCGACGAGGAGCACGCGGTGTCCACGGTGAGCGTCGGGCCCTCCAGGCCCAGGGTGTAGGCGACCCGGCCGGAGGCGACGCTGCCGAGGCTGCCGTTGCCGAGGTAGTCCCGTACGGACTCGGGCGCGTTGCTGAGCCTGCTGCCGTAGTCGTGGTACATCACGCCGGTGAAGACGCCGGTGCGGCTGCCCCGTACCGCGTGCGGGTCGATGCCCGCGCGCTCCAGGGCCTCCCAGGAGGTCTCCAGCAGCAGCCGCTGCTGCGGGTCGGTGGCGAGGGCCTCGCGCGGCGAGATGCCGAAGAAGTCCGGGTCGAAGTCGGCGGCGTCGTGCAGGAATCCGCCCTCGCGGGTGCTGCACCGGCCGGCCTTGCCCGGCTCGGGGTCGTAGAGGCCGTCGAGGTCCCAGCCGCGGTCGGCCGGGAAGGGCGACATGCCGTCCCCGCCGTCGGCCAGCAGGCGCCACAGCTCCTCGGGGGTGGTGACGCCGCCGGGGTATCGGCAGGCCATGGCCACGATCGCGATGGGCTCGTCCGTCCCGGCGGGCGCCGCGGCGGGTGCGGCCCCGGCCGCGTCCGGGTCGTCGGGGCCGATCAGCTCGGCCTTGAGGTGGCGCACCAGCGCGGTGGAGTCGGGGTGGTCGAAGACGAGGGTCGCGGGCAGCCGGAGGCCGAGCGCGCCGGAGAGGCGGTTGCGCAGTTCGACCGCGGTCAGCGAGTCGAAGCCGGTCTCGCGGAAGGCGCGGCGCGGGTCGAGGACCATGTCGGCGTCGTGGCCGAGGACGGCGGCGACGTGGGTGCGGACGAGTTCGAGGAGCAGCGCGTCGCGCTCGGCGGGCGCCGCGGCGGTCAGCCGGTCCCGCAGACCGCCGCCCGCCGTGCTCGCCGCCGCGGTGCGCCGGGCGGGGGCCCGGACCAGTCCGCGGAGCACGGGCGGTACGGAGTCCGCGCGCCGGAGGGCGGGCAGGTCGAGGCCGACCGGCAGCAGCAGCGGTTCGCCCGCGGTCAGCGCGGTGTCGAACAGCCCGAGCCCGTCCTCGGTGGCCAGCGGCCGGACCCCGGAGCGCGCCATGCGCTCGACGTCGGCGTCGGTGAGGTGCGCGGTCATGCCGGTGCGCTGCTCCCAGAAGCCCCAGGCCAGGGAGACGGCGGGCAGGCCCCGGGCGGCGCGGTGGTGGGCCAGGCCGTCGAGGAAGGCGTTGGCGGCGGCGTAGCCGGACTGGCCCGCGCCGTCCACGGTGCCGACCGCCGAGGAGAACAGCACGAAGGCGGCGAGGTCGAGTCCCTCGGTGAGTTCGTGCAGGTGCCAGGCGGCGTCGGCCTTGGGCTTCAGGACGGCGTCGAGCCGTTCGGGGGTGAGGCCGGTGACGAGGCCGTCGTCCAGGGCGCCCGCCAGGTGGACGACCGCGGTCAGCGGGTGTTCGGCGGGGACCGCGGCGAGCAGGCCGGCGAGCCGGTCCCGGTCGGAGGCGTCGCACCGGGCCACGGTCACGTGCGCGTCCAGGCCGGCGAGGTCGTCGGACGGGACGCCGCTGCGGCCGGCGATCAGCAGGTGGCGCACGCCGTGCGCGGTGACCAGGTGACGGGCGATCAGGCCGCCGAGCACGCCGGTGCCGCCGGTGATCAGGACGGTGCCCCCGGGGTCGAGCGCGAGGTCCCCGGCGCCGCGGCCCGCCCGGGCCATCCTGGGCACGTGGGCCCTGCCCTCGCGGAGGGCGAGCTGGGGTTCGCCGGACGTCTCGGCCGCGGCGGCGGCGTCGCCGGGCGTGGCCGCGGCGTCCGCGTCGACCAGGACGAGGCGGCCGGGGTTCTCGGCCTGGGCCGCGCGGACCAGGCCCCAGACGGCGGCCGCGGCCAGGTCGGTGACGTCCTCGGCGCCGACGGCCACGGCGCCGCGGGTGAGCACGATCAGCCGGGAGGAGGCGGCGCGGTCGTCGGCCAGCCACCGGCGTACGGTCTCCAGCACCCGTCCGGCCTCCTCGCGCGTGGCGGCGAGGGGGTCGCCGGATCCGCTCACGGGGAGGACGGCGTACGCGGGCACCTCGTCCAGTTCGTCGAGGCCGCCGTCGCCGAGCACGGCGTGGGCGGCGGTGGCGGATCCGGCGGCGGGCAGGGCGGGCCAGTCGAGGCGGTAGAGGTCGTCGGAGCGGCCGGCCGCGGCGAGCGCGCCGGGGTCGACGGTGCGGGAGACCAGGCCGTCGACCGCGGCCACGGGCGCCCCGGTGGCGTCGGCCAGCTGGAGCGTCGTGACGTCGGTGCCGCTGATCCGTACGCGCAGGGCGGTGGCCCCGGCCGCGTACAGCGAGACGCCGGTCCAGGAGAAGGGCAGCCGGGCCGCCCCCTCTTCCGGTTCGCCGAGCCCCACGGCGTGCAGGGCGGCGTCGAACAGGGCGGGGTGGAGGCCGAAGCGCTCCGCCTCCACGGGCAGTTCGATCTCGGCGAAGGTCTCCTCGCCGCGCCGCCAGGCCGCGCGGAGCCCCTGGAAGGCGGGGCCGTAGTGGTAGCCCTGTCCGGCGAGCCGGTCGTAGACGTCGTCGACGGCGACCGGCCGCGCGCCGGCGGGCGGCCAGGCGGCGAGGTCGAAGCCGGCGTCCGCGGCGTCGGGTTCGAGCAGGCCGGAGGCGTGCCGGGTCCAGCCGGCGGCGCCGTCCTCCGGGCGGGAGTGCACGGACAGGGGGCGCTGCCCCGCCCCGTCGGCGTCGCCGACGCGGACCTGCACCTGGACGGCTCCCCGTGCGGGCAGCAGCAGCGGCGCCTCCAGCGTCAGTTCGCCGACGTGGCCGCAGCCGAGCTCGTCGCCCGCCGCGATCGCGAGCTCCACGAACGCCGTGCCGGGCAGCAGGACCGTCTCCCCGACGGCGTGGTCGGCGAGCCAGGGCGCGGTGGCGGTGGAGAGCCGGCCGGTGAAGAGCATGCCCCCGCCGTCGGCGACGGTGACCGCGGCGCCGAGCAGCGGGTGCCCCGGGGCCGCGAGCCCGGCCGCGGCCACGTCGCCCGCGGCGGCCGAGCGGCCGAGCCAGAACCGCTCGCGCTGGAAGGCGTAGGTCGGCAGGTCGGCCGGGCGGACGGGCATGCCGTCGAAGGCGGGCCGCCAGTCCACGGGGACGCCGTGCACGAACGCTTCGGCCAGCGACGCCAGCCACCGGGCCGGGCCGCCCTCGTCGCGGCGCAGCGAGCCGAGGCCGGTGATGGCCGCGCCGGCGGCGTCGGCGGTCTCCTCGATGCTGTGCAGGAGCACGGGGTGCGGGCTGCACTCGGCGAAGACGCCGTAGCCGCCGGCGAGCAGCACCCGGGTGGTGGGCTCGAAGAGCACGGTGCGGCGCAGGTTCGTGTACCAGTACCCGGCGTCGAGCCCGGCGGTGTCGAACAGGGCCCCGGTGACGGTGGAGTAGAACGGCACGTCCGCGGAGCGCGGGCTGACGGGCGCCAGTTCGGTCAGCAGCCGCTCGCGGATCGTCTCGACCTGCGCGGAGTGCGAGGCGTAGTCGACGGGCAGCCGCTTGACGCGGACGCCGTCGGCTTTGAGCAGCTCCTCCAGCGCGTCGAGGGCGTCGGTGTCGCCGGAGAGGACCACGGAGGCGGCCCCGTTGACGGCTGCCACCGAGATCCTGCCGTCGTAGGCGGCGAGCCGCTCCCCGATCCGCTCCTCGGGCAGGGCGACCGAGAGCATCCCCCCGCGGGCGGAGAGCTCGTCGGCGATGGCCCGGCTGCGCAGGGCCACGACGCGGGCGCCGTCGGAGAGGGAGAGCGCCCCGGCGACGCACGCGGCGGCGATCTCGCCCTGGGAGTGCCCGATGACGGCGGCGGGGCGGATGCCGTACGAACGCCACAGCCCGGCGAGCGACACCATGACCGCCCAGAGGGCGGGCTGGACGACGTCCACGCGCTCCAGGGGCGCCGCGTCGCGCACGGTGTCGAGCAGGTCCCAGTCGGTGAAGGGGGCGAGGGCCTCGGCGCACTCGGCCATCCTGGCGGCGAACACCGGGGAGGTGTCGAGGAGTTCGGCGGCCATGCCGGCCCACTGGGAGCCCTGGCCGGGGAAGACGAAGGCGATGCGGGACTCGCTCGCCCGCCGGCCCTGGACGACGTGGGGCGCGGTGGTCCCCTCGGCGAGGGCGGCGAGCCCCGCGAGCAGGGTCTCGCGGTCGTCGCCGATCACCACGGCGCGGTGGTCCAGGGCCGCCCGCGAAGTCGCCAGCGTGTGGGCGACGTCGGGGAGCGGGGCCGCGGCCGGGCCCTCCCCGGCGGCGCCGGTGAGGTGGGCGAGCAGCTGCCGGGCCTGGGCGGCCGGCCCCTGCTCGCCCTGGCCGGAGAGGACCAGCGGGACGGGCCCGGTGAGCGCGGTCGGCGCCTCGGGCCGTTCGGGCTCGGGGACGCTCTCCAGGATCACGTGGGCGTTGGTGCCGCTGATGCCGAACGAGGAGACGCCCGCCCGGCGGGGGCCGCCGGTGCCGGGCCACGCGCGGGCCTCGGCGAGCAGTTCGACGGCGCCGGAGTCCCAGTCGACCTGGGGCGTGGGCTCGTCGGCGTGCAGCGTCTTCGGCAGCCTGCCGTGGCGCATGGCCATGACCATCTTGATGACGCCGGCGACGCCGGCCGCGGCCTGGGTGTGCCCGATGTTCGACTTGACCGAGCCCAGCCACAGCGGCTGTTCGCGGTCCTGCCCGTAGGTGGCGAGCAGGGCCTGCGCCTCGATGGGGTCGCCCAGGGGCGTGCCGGTGCCGTGGGCCTCGACGGCGTGCACCTCGTCGGCGCGCAGCCCTGCCTCGGCCAGGGCCTGGCGGATGACGCGCTGCTGGGACGGGCCGTTGGGCGCGGTCAGCCCGTTGGAGGCGCCGTCCTGGTTGATGGCACTGCCCTTGACGACGGCGAGGACCGGGTGCCCGTTGCGCCGGGCGTCGGAGAGCCGCTCCAGGAGGAGCATGCCGGCGCCCTCGCCCCAGCCCGTGCCGTCGGCCCCGGCCGCGAACGACTTGCAGCGGCCGTCCAGGGACAGCCCGCGCTGGCGGCTGAAGTCCACGAACGTGTCGGGGGTCGACATCACCGTCACCCCGCCCGCCAGCGCCAGGGAGCACTCCCCCGTGCGCAGCGCCCGGACCGCGAGGTGCAGGGCGACCAGCGACGACGAGCAGGCCGTGTCGACGGTGACCGCGGGGCCCTCCAGGCCGAGGGTGTACGAGACCCGGCCAGAGGCGACGCTGCCGAGGTTGCCGTTGCCGAGGTACCCCTCGACGCCCTCGGGCACGTCCGTCAGCCAGCTGCCGTAGTCGTGGTACATGACGCCGGCGAAGACGCCGGTCCGGCTCCCCCGGACGGTGTGCGGGTCGATGCCCGCCCGCTCGAAGGCCTCCCAGGAGGTCTCCAGCAGCAGCCGCTGCTGCGGGTCCATCGCGATGGCCTCGCGCGGCGATATCCCGAAGAACGCCGCGTCGAACCCGGCGGCCCCGTAGAGGAACCCGCCCTCGCGGACGTGGGTTTTGCCGGGGGTGTCGGGGTCCGGGTCGTAGAGCCCTTCGACGTCCCAGCCGCGGTCGGCCGGGAAGTCCCCGATGGCGTCGGTGCCCTCGTCGACGAGGCGCCACAGCTGTTCGGGCGAGCCCACGCCGCCGGGGTAGCGGCAGCTCATCGCCACGATCGCCACGGGCTCCGAGGCGGCCGCCGTGATCTCGGCGTTCTGCCGGCGCAGCCGCTCGTTCTCCAGCAGTGACTCGCGCAGCGCCTCGACGATCTGCTCGACGGATGTGTCCACGGTAGGTGTCGCTCCCTGATTACTTGGCGTCGCTGCGGTCGAGTGCGGTCCGCACGAGATCGGCGATGTTCATGCTCTTGATGTCCGTCAGGCTCCGGGCGGCCGCGGCCGCGGCGTCGTCGTCCGGGCCCGGGCCGGGGTCCGGGGCGGGGCCGGCGGCGGTGTCCGGTCCGGACAGCGCCCGCAGGGAATCCAGCAGGCCGGCTTCGCGGATCCGAGCCAGGGGGATGCCCGCCAGCAGGTCGCGCAGGCGTGCGTCGTCGGCTTCCGCGGCCGGTGCCGCAGCGGTGCCCGGCGGGTCCGGTACGAGCCGGGTGAGCAGGTAACCCGCCAGCGCGGCCGGGGTGGCGTAGTCGAAGATCATCGTGGAGGGGAGCCGCAGCCCGCTCACCGCGTTGAGCTTGTTGCGCAGTTCCACGGCGGCGAGCGAGTCGAAGCCCAGCTCGGTGAAGGCGCGTCTGGGTTCGACCGACGCCGCGCCGTCGTGGCCGAGCACGGCGGCGACCTCGGCGCGGACCGCCTCCAGGACCGCGTGGTCGTGGTCGGCGGCCGGCAGGGTCTCCAGCCGGCGGGCCAGCGGCGCCCTGCCGGCGTCCCCCGGGCCGCTCTCGCCGCTCGCCTCGCGCCGGGGCGGGGCGGCGACGAGGCCGCGCAGGACGGCCGGTACGTCGCCGGCCCGGCGGCGCAGTGCCCCGAGGTCCAGCCTGACGGGCACGAGCGTCGCGGCGTCGGCCAGGAGGGCGGCGTCGAGGAGCGCGAGTCCGTCGGCGGGTTCGAGGGCGCCGATGCCGGCCCGGGCGATGCGCTGCCGGTCCGCCTCGTCGAGCTGCCCGCCCATGCCCCCGGGCTGGTCCCACAGGCCCCAGGCCAGGGAGAGGGCGGGCAGGCCGGCGGCCCTGCGGTGCGCGGCGAGCGCGTCGAGAAACACGTTGGCGGCCGCGTAGTTGCCCTGGCCCGTGGCGTCCAGCGTGCCCGCCGCCGAGGAGAACAGGACGAAGTTCGCCAGGTCCTGACCCTCGGTCAGCTCGTGCAGGTGCCACGCGGCGTCGGCCTTGGGTGCGAGCACCGTGTCGATCCGCGCGGGCGTCAGCGAGCCGATCAGGCCGTCGTCCAGGACGCCCGCGGTGTGCACGACGCTGCGGACGGGGTGCTCGGCGAGCAGGGCGGCGAGGGCGGCCCGGTCCGCGACGTCGCAGGCGACCACGTGGGCCTGCGCGCCGAGTCCGGCCAGTTCCTCCTGCAGCTGCCGCGCTCCCGGGGCGTCGGGGCCGCGGCGCCCGGCGAGGACCAGGCTGCGGACCCCGTGGCGCTGCACGAGGTGGCGGGCCACCAGCGCGCCGAGGCCGCCGGTGCCGCCGGTGATCAGCGTGGTGCCCCAGTCCGGGGCGTCGTCCCGGTCGCCGGGAGCGCCGTCCGGAGCGGCGGCCGCGGCCAGCCGCGGCACCAGCACCTCGCCGTCGCGCAGCACGACTTCGGGCTCCCCCGAGTCGAGGGCGGCGGCCAGGGCGGCCAGGGACGGCGGCCCGTCGCCGGTGCGGGCGAGGACGATCCGGCCCGGGTCCTCGGCCTGCGCCGCACGGACCAGGCCGCGTACGGGGGCCCCGGCGAGTCCGGTCCCGCTCAGCACGACGAGCTTCGCCGCGGCGAACCGCTCGTCCGCCGACCACTGCTGGAGGGTGCCGAGCACGCCGTGCAGGGCCGACCGTACGGCCGCGGGCACGTCGCCGGATTCCGGCCGTACGGGCAGGAGGACCGCGTCGGGCGCGGTGGCGCCGAGCGAGGCGAGGTCCGGGGACGCGGGCAGGCCGAGCCCGAGGTCGTCGGTGCCCAGCACCGCGAACCGGCGGTCGCTGCCGCTCCCTGCGGGCGCCTGCGGCAGCGGCAGCGGCACCTGCTCCACGGCGAACAGCGCGTCGTGGCCCGCGGTCAGGCGGCCGGCGGCGACGGGCCGGGTGGCGTAGGACCCGATGGTCGCGAGCGGCCGGCCGGAGGGGTCCGCCAGCTCGATCCGTACGCTCCCGGCCGCCGCCCCGCCCCCGCCGCCGGTGCGGGAGAGCCGGACGCGGGCCGCCGAGGCGCCGGTGGCGTGCAGGGCGACGTCCTCCCAGGCGAAGGGGAGCCGCACCCGGCCGTCGTCCTCCGCGGTCCCGTCGTCGAAGAGCGAGGTGACGTGCAGGGCCGCGTCGAGGAGCGCGGGGTGCAGGCCGTAGGCGGCCGCTTCGGCCCTGGCCGGGGCGGGGAGCGCGAGTTCGGCGAAGAGCTCCTCGCCGCGGCGCCAGACGGCCCGGACGCCGCGGAAGACGGGCCCGTAGGCGAAGCCGTCGGCCTGCAGGCTGTCGTAGAGCCCGGCGGCGTCGACCGGGTCGGCGCCCGGCGGCGGCCACTCGGCGAGGGGCTGCGGCTGCGGTCCGTCCCGGTCGGTGAGGAGCGCGGTCGCGTTGCGGGTCCAGCCCGCGCCGGGCGCGGCGCCCTCGGGCCGCGAGAAGATCTCCGCCGTGCCGCCTTGGGCCACCACCTGGAGCTGTACGGCTCCGCGCTGCGGAATGACCAGGGGCGCTTCGAGCGTGAGCTCCTCCAGGACGGGGCGTCCCGTCAGGTCGCCGGCGCGGATGGCGAGGTCGACCAGCGCGGCCCCGGGCAGCAGCACGGTGCCGAGGACGGCGTGTTCGGCGAGCACGGGGTGGGTGGCGAGGGAGAGCCGCCCGGTCAGCAGGACGCCGTCGGAGCCGGCCATCCGGATCTCCGCGCCGACCAGCGGGTGGTCGAGCGGGGTCTGGCCGAGCCCGCCCGCGTCGCCCTTGCGCGCGGGGACGTCGAGCCAGAAGCGCCGGTGCTGGAAGGCGTACGTCGGCAGGTCGGTCCGCAGGTCGGCCGGCCGGCCGGTGCGGCCGCCGTGGAGCACGGACCAGTCGACGCCGGCGCCGCGCGTGTGGACCCGGGCCAGGGCGCCGAGCAGTTCGCGCACCTCGGGCCGGTCCTTGCGGGAGACCGCCGTGAACTCGGCGGCGTCGGTGCAGTCCCGGCCCATCGCGGCGAGCACCGCGTCGGGGCCCAGCTCCAGGAAGGTGGTGACGCCCTGCGCCTGCAGGGCGGCGACGGCGTCCGCGAAGCGCACGGTCTCGCGCACGTGCCGGACCCAGTACTGCGGGGAGCGCAGCTCCGCTCCGGTGGCCGGGCGGCCGGTCAGCGTCGAGACGAGCGGGATGACGGGGTCGGCGGCCGTGAGCCCGGCCATGACCTCGCCGAACTCCGCCAGCATGGCGTCCATGTGGTGCGAGTGGAAGGCGTGGGAGACCCGCAGCCGCTTGGACCTGCCGAAGCCCTCCGCGAGGGCGAGGACCGCGTCGGCGTCACCGGACACCACGACCGAGCGCGGCCCGTTGACGGCGGCGATGCTCATCCCCTCGTCCAGCAGGGGCGCCACCTCGTCCTCCGCCGCCCGCACCGCGACCATCGCGCCGCCCTCGGG
Organism: Streptomyces aureoversilis; assembly: GCF_042657885.1. Lineage (NCBI taxonomy): Bacteria > Bacillati > Actinomycetota > Actinomycetes > Kitasatosporales > Streptomycetaceae > Streptomyces > Streptomyces aureoversilis. The sequence goes on along the minus strand of NZ_JBHSKJ010000001.1, from coordinate 157,215 downwards.
CAGCGCCTGCATCAGGCGGCCGCGCGCCGAGACGGCCGCCACCGCGTCCTCCAGCGACCAGACCCCCGCGACGTGCGCGGCCGCGAACTCGCCGACGGAGTGGCCCGCCAGCCAGTCCGGGCGCAGCCCGAAGGACTCCAGCAGGCGGAACAGCGCCACCTCCGTGGCGAACAGGGCGGCCTGGGTGCAGGCCGTCCGCTCCAGCAGCCCGGCGCGGTCGAAGCCGTCGTCGGGGCTGCCGAACAGGACCTCGGCCAGCGGCCGTTCCAGCGACTTGTCCAGCAGCGCGGCGGCCCGGTCGAAGTGCTCGGCGAAGACGGGGAAGGCCTCGTACAGCTCACGGCCCATGCCGAGCCGCTGCGAGCCCTGGCCGGAGAACAGGAACGCGAGCCCGCCCTCGGTGACCGAGCCGGTGACCAGGCCCGGCGCGGACGTCCCCTGCGCGAGCGCGGAGAGGCCGGCCTCGGCCTCGGCGCGGTCGGCCGCCAGGATCACCGCGCGGTCCCGGTGCGCGGTGCGGGCCGTCGCCAGCGCGAGGGCCAGGTCGGCCACTCCGGTGCCGGTCAGGGGCAGCAGCCGGGCGGCCTGGTCGCGCAGGGCGGCGGTGCCGCGGGCCGAGACGGGCAGCGCCACGAGCGCGGGGGCCGGGGCCTCGCCGGGCCCGGTCTCCGCTGCGGGTACGGCCTCCTCCGCCGCGGCCTCCTCCAGGATCACGTGGGCGTTGGTGCCGCTGATGCCGAACGAGGACACCCCGGCCCGGCGCGGGCGGCCGTCCTGCTCCCACGGCCGGGCCTCGGTGAGCAGGTCCACCGCCCCGGCCGACCAGTCCACCTGGTCCGAGGGGGCGTCCACGTGCAGCGTCCGGGGCAGCACCCCGTGGCGCATCGCCATCACCATCTTGATCACACCGGCGACGCCGGCCGCCGCCTGGGTGTGACCGATGTTCGACTTGATCGAGCCGAGCCACAGCGGCCGGTCCGCCGGCCGCTCCTGCCCGTACGTGGCGAGCAGGGCCTGGGCCTCGATCGGGTCGCCGAGCGTGGTGCCGGTGCCGTGGGCCTCGACGGCGTCGACGTCGGCGGCGGTCAGCCCCGCGCCGGACAGGGCGGCGCGGATCACCCGCTGCTGGGACGGCCCGTTGGGGGCGGTCAGGCCGTTGGAGGCGCCGTCGGAGTTGATCGCGCTGCCCTTGAGGACGGCCAGGACGCGGTGGCCGTTGCGGCGGGCGTCGGAGAGCCGCTCCACCACCAGGACGCCGACGCCCTCGCCCCAGCCGGTGCCGTCGGCCGCGGCGGCGAAGGACTTGCAGCGGCCGTCGGCGGCCAGGCCGCGCTGCCGGCTGAAGTCCACGAACGTGTCGGGGGTCGACATGACGGTCACGCCCCCGGCCAGGGCCAGGGAGCACTCGCCCTGCCGCAGGGCCTGCGCCGCGAGGTGCAGGGTGACCAGCGAGGACGAGCAGGCCGTGTCGACGGTGACGGCCGGTCCCTCCAGCCCGAGCGCGTAGGCGACCCGGCCGGAGACGACGCTGCCGAGGTTGCCGTTGCCGAAGTACGCGGCGACGTCCTCGGGCACGTCCGTCAGCCAGGTGCCGTAGTCGTGGTACATCACGCCGGCGAACACGCCGGTGCGCGAGCCGCGGACGGCCGCGGGGTCGATGCCGGCCCGTTCCAGCGCCTCCCAGGAGACCTCCAGCAGCAGGCGCTGCTGGGGGTCCATGGCGACGGCCTCGCGCGGGCTGATGCCGAAGAAGTCGGCGTCGAACTCCGCGGCGTCGTAGAGGAAGCCGCCCTCGCGGGCGTACGTCTTCCCGGGCGTGCCCGGCTCGGGGTCGTAGAGCGCGTCGGCGTCCCAGCCGCGGTCCCCGGGGAAGGCCCCGATGCCGTCGACGCCGTCGGCGACGAGCTGCCACAGCTCCTCGGGCGAGCACACGCCGCCGGGGTAGCGGCAGCTCATGCCGACGATGGCGATGGGCTCGTCCGCGGCGGCGGGGAGCTCCGTGGGCCGCGGCGGGGCGTCCTGTGCGGTGCCGAAGAGCGTGTCGCGGATGTGGTCGGCCAGGATCACCGGGGTGGGGTAGTCGAAGACGAGGGTGGCGGGCAGGCGCAGCCCGGTCGCCGTGTTCAGCCGGTTGCGGAGCTCGACGGCCGACAGCGAGTCGAAGCCGGTCTCGGTGAAGGCCCTGGCCGGGTCGACGGCGGCGGCGCCCTCGTGCCGCAGGACGGCCGCGACCTCGGTGCGGACGAGCTCCAGCAGCGTGCGGTCCCGCTCGGCGGGCGGCAGTGCGGCCAGTGGGCCGCCGGTGGTGGGCAGGGCCGGTGCCTGCGCCGCGGCGGCCCGCCGCGCGAGGGGACGCACCAGCCCGCTGAGCAGCGGGGGTATGCCGCCCGGCCGGGCCCGTACGGCGGCGGCGTCGACCTCGGCGGGTACGAGCCGGGGTTCGCCGGAGCGGACGGCGGCGTCGAACAGGCGCAGGGACCGCTCGGCGCTCAGCCCGGGCAGCCCGTACTGCGCGATGCGCGCCAGTGCCGTCGCGTCGAGGTCCGCGCCCATCCCGGCGTCGGTCGCCCACAGGCCCCACGACAGTGCGGTGACGGGCAGTCCGAGGGAGGCCCGGTGGTCGGCGAGGGCGTCGAGGAAGGCGTTGGCCGCGGCGTAGTTGCCCTGTCCGGCGCCGTCGAGCACGGCGGCCAGGGAGGAGAAGAGGACGAATGCCTTCAGGTCCCGGCCGCGGGTGAGCTCGTGCAGGTGCCAGGCTCCCTCCGCCTTGGCCCGGAACACCTCGTCGAGCAGCTCGCCGGTGAGCGAGCCGATCACGCCGTCGCGCACGGTGCCCGCGGCGTGGACGACCGAGTCGACGGGGTGGGCGGCGAGGAGCCCCTCGACGGCGGCCCGGTCGCCCACGTCGCAGGCCACGACGGTCACGCCGGCGCCCAGCGCGGTGAGTTCGGCCTCCAGCGCGGGCGCGGATCCCCTCCTGCCGGCCAGCACCAGGCTGCGGACGCCGTGGGTGCGCACCAGGTGCCGGGCCAGGATGCCGCCGAGGCCGCCCGTGCCGCCGGTGATCAGTACGGTGCCCCAGTCCGGTGCCGCGCCCCGCGCGGGCTGCACGGCGGTCAGCCGGGGGACGCTCAGTTCCCCGCCGGAGAGGGTGAGTTCGGGCTCCCCGGTGGCCAGGGCGGCGCTCAGGTCGGCGTCGGAGGGGGCGGCGTGCGGGCCGTCGTGCTCCAGCAGGACGAAGCGGCCCGGGTTCTCCGCCTGGGCCGAGCGCACCAGGCCGCGGACCGGCGCGTGGGCCGGTCCCGCGGAGGTGACGACGACCAGGCGCGCGGCGGCGAAGCGGTCGTCGGACAGCCAGGACTGCAGGGCGCGCAGGGCGTCTGCGGCGGCGGCCCGCCCCGCGGTGGCGAAGTCGCCCTCGTGGTCCCCGGCGCGGTGGACGACCGCGTCCGGCACCGGCCCGGTCCATGCGTCGTCCAGCACGTCGCCGAGCGCGGCCGTGCTCAGCGGCGGGGCCTGCGCGGGCCGGGCCGCGGGCACCGGCCGTACCGCGTAGAGCGGTTCGGCGTCCGGCACCGGGCGTGAGGTGAGGCCGCCGATGGTGGCGACGGGGGCCCCGGTGGCGTCGGCGAGCCGGAGGGAGAGCGTGTCCTTGCCGTCGCGGGAGATCCGGACCCGCACCGCCGAGGCACCGACCGCGTGCAGGCGGACCTCGCTCCAGGCGAACGGGACGAGTACCTCCGGGCGGGCCTGCTCCCCGAGGTCGGCGGCGTGCAGGGCCGCGTCGAGCAGCGCGGGGTGCAGTCCGAATCCGGCCGCGTCCGCCGCCGTGGCCGGGTCCAGGGCGACTTCGGCGCAGATGTCGTCGCCGTGCCGCCAGGCCGCGCGCAGACCCTGGAAGGCGGGCCCGTATCCGTAGCCCTGGGCGGCCAGGTCCGCGTAGACGCCGTCGAGGCCGATGGGCTCGGCGCCCTCCGGCGGCCAGGCGTCGAGGGGTGCCCCGGGCGGCGCGGCGGCGGCGACGAGGACGCCGGTGGCGTGCCGGGTCCACGCGCCGGGCTCCGCTCCGTCGGGCCGGGAGTGGACGGTCAGCGGGTGGCGTCCCGAGGCGTCGGGTTCGCCGACGGCGACCTGCACCGCCACTCCCCCGTCGGCGGGCAGTTCCAGCGGGGCGCCGAGGGTCAGCTCCTCGAGGGTGGTCGCGCCGGCGTGGTCGCCCGCGCGCAGGGCCAGTTCCACGAACGCCGTGCCGGGGAAGAGCACGCGGCCGGAGATGACGTGGTCGGCCAGCCAGGGGTGCGTACGGAGCGAGAGGCGGCCGGTCAGGACCACCTGGTCGGCGCCGACGGCGACGACGGCGCCCAGCAGCGGGTGGCCGGCGGGGAGCTGTCCGAGGCCGGTGGCGTCCGCGCCGGCCGTGCCCGGCTCCAGCCAGAACCGCTTGCGCTGGAAGCGGTAGGTGGGCAGGTCGATCCGCCGGCCGCCGCGGCCGGCGTGGAAGCGCGCCCAGTCGACGTGCACGCCGCGGCCGTGGGCCAGGGCGAGGGCCGATACGGTCTCGTGCTCCTCGGGCCGGTCGCGGCGCAACAGCGGGGCGAAGGCGAGGCCGGTTCCTTCGGCGCATTCCTCGGCCATCGCGCTGAGCACGCCGTCGGGGCCGAGCTCCAGGAAGGTACGGACTCCGGCTTCCTCAAGGCCGCGCACGGCGTCGTGGAAGCGCACCCGCGCGCGGACGTGCTCGACCCAGTAGCCGGGGCTGCACAGTTCGTCGGTGGTGAGGGCGCCGGTGACGGTCGAGACGACGGGGATCCGCGGCTCCGCGTAGGTCAGCACCTGGGCGATGCGGCGGAACTCCGCCAGCACCGGTTCCATCAGCGGCGAGTGGAAGGCGTGGCTGACCTGCAGGCGCTTGGTGCGGTGGCCCCGTGCGGCGAGGGCTTCGGCGATGCGGGCGACCTCGTCCCCGTCGCCGGATATCACCACGGACGCGGGGCCGTTGACGGCGGCGATGCCGGTGCGCGGGGTGAGCAGGGGCGTCACGTCGGCTTCGGCGGCCTGCACCGCGACCATGGCGCCGCCGGCGGGGAGCTGCTGCATGAGGCGGCCGCGCGCGGCCACGAGGATCGCCGCGTCCTCCAGCGTCAGCACGCCGGCCACGTGGGCGGCGGCGAGCTCGCCGATCGAGTGCCCGGCGAGGTAGTCGGGCCGCACGCCCCAGCTCTCCATGAGACGGAACAGCGCGACCTCGACGGCGAAGAGGGCGGGCTGGGCGTATTCCGTGTCGTGCAGCCGCGCGGCCTCCGGCGTGTCCGCCTCCGCGAACAGCACGTCGCTCAGGGGCGGTTGGAGCTGCATGTCGAAGTGGGCGCAGACTTCGTCGAGCGCGTCGGCGTAGGCCGGGAAGGCCCCGGCCAGGCCGCGTCCCATCGCGAGGCGCTGGCTGCCCTGGCCGGTGAAGAGGAACGCGAGCCCGCCGGGCCCGGCCACGCCGGTGGGGGCGGTGCCGCAGGCGAGGGCCGCCAGGGCGTCCTGCAGTTCGCCGCGGTCGCCGGTGACGATCGCGGCGCGGTGCGTCAGCGCTGCGCGCGTGGTGGCCAGGGAGAGGGCGAGGCCGGCCAGGGGCGCCTCGGCGGCGAGGGGCAGCAGCGCGGACGCCTGGGCGCGCAGGGCCTGTTCGCCGCGGGCCGACAGGAGGAAGGGCAGCACACCGGGGGTGCCCTCGTCCGCGGGCGCGGTGCCGGCCGGTTCGGCGTCCGCCGCTTCCGCCGCGTCCTGCTCGGGATGCTCGACGATGAGGTGCGCGTTGGTGCCGCTGACGCCGAACGACGAGATGCCGGCGCGTCGCGGGCGGCCCGTCTCGGGCCAGGGCCGGCCCTCGGTGAGCAGTTCCACGGCCCCCGACGACCAGTCGATGTGCGGGCTGGGCGCGTCGACGTGCAGGGTCCGCGGCAGGTGGCCGTGGCGCATGGCGAGGACCATCTTGATCACCCCGGCGACGCCGGCGGCGCCCTGGGTGTGGCCCAGGTTCGACTTCACCGAGCCGAGCAGCAGCGGCTCGCCGCCGTTCCGCTCCTGCCCGTAGGTCGCGAGGAGCGCGTGGGCCTCGATGGGGTCGCCGAGCGTGGTGCCGGTGCCGTGCGCGTCGACGGCGTCGACGTCGGCAGCGGTCAGCCCGGAGTTGGCCAGGGCCTGGCGGATGAGGCGCTGCTGGGCGGCGCCGCTGGGCGCGGTGAGGCCGTTGCTGGCGCCGTCCTGGTTGACGGCCGAGCCGCGGACGACGGCGAGCACGCGGTGGCCGTTGCGCCGGGCGTCGGAGAGCCGTTCGAGGACGAGGACGCCGGCGCCCTCGGCGAATCCGGTCCCGTCGGCCGCGGCCGCGAAGGCCTTGCACCGGCCGTCGCGCGCGAGGCCGCGCTGGCGGCTGAACGCGGTGAAGACGCCGGGTCCGCCCATCACGGCGACGCCGCCGGCGAGCGCCAGCGAGGACTCCCCCTGCCGCAGGGACTGGCAGGCCAGGTGGATGGCCACGAGGGAGGCCGAGCAGGCGGTGTCGACGGTGACGGCCGGCCCCTCCGTGCCGAGGATGTAGGCGACGCGGCCGGAGATGACGCTCGGCGCGTTGCCGGTGAGCAGGTAGGCGTCGAGGCCGTCGGGCGCGTCGTGCAGGCGCGGGCCGTACTCCTGCACCTCGGCGCCGAAGAACATGCCGGCCGCGCTGCCGCGCAGGCCCGTCGGGTCGATGCCGGCGCGCTCCAGCGCCTCCCACGCGGTCTCCAGCACCAGCCGCTGCTGGGGGTCCATCGCCGGGGCCTCGCGCGGGCTGATCCCGAAGAAGTCGGCGTCGAACCGGGTGGCGGTGTCCAGGAATCCGCCGGCGCGCACGTAGCTGCGCCCCGGTGCCTCGGGGTCGTCGTCGAAGAGGTTGTCCAGGTCCCAGCCGCGGTCCTCGGGGAAGCCGGACAGCACCTCGCCGCCGTCGGCCAGCAGCCGCCACAGCTCCTCCGGCGAGTCGATGCCGCCCGGGAAGCGGCAGCCGATCCCCACGACGGCGACGGGCTCGTCGGCGGGCCCGGCCGCGGTGGCCGCGGGCACCGGAGCGGGCCGGGCCGCGGCGTCGCCCAGGGCCCCGGACAGCAGCCGTTCGGCGAGGGCGACGGGGGTCGGGTGCTCGTAGGCGAGCGTGACCGGCAGGTCGAGGCCGGTCTCCGCGCTCAGCCTGCGGTGCAGGTCGACCGCCGCCAGCGAGTCGAAGCCCAGCTCGACGAAGGGGAGCGTGAGGTCCAGGGTTCCCAGGGCGTCGGGCCGGGCCGCCCGCAGCGCCGCCGACGCGTGGGCGTGCACGAGGTCGAGGACCACCCTGCGGTGTTCCGACGGCGCGGTGGTGGCCAGCAGCCGGGCCAGTGCTGAATCGGAACTGGGCTCGTTCATCCGCGCATCTCCACTTTCGGCCGAAACCGTTTTCCCGTTGACAGTAGTGAGACCCCGGCAAGGGCCACACCCTTAACGACCCCTAGGACGTGTGCGCCCCGGGGCCGATCGCTCCCCTGCCCGGTGTGCCGGACACCTGCTCGTGGTCGAACTTCCGGCGCACGTAGGACAGGGAATCCAGCAGTTCGCCGGAGGTGACGGTGCGGGACCCGCGCGTTTCCACCACGCCGGACAGCGGCAGCCTGCCGATGTCCGCCCAGCGGAGCCGCCCTTTTCCGTCGATGTAACTCCTGCTGCGCCCCATGTTGTCGGGGTGCAGGCAATAGGGGATGTCGAGATATCCCCTGCGGAATGCCAGCAGCATGGCCTCGCCGAGATCGGACGCCATATTGAGTACGGCGGCCACGAGGGCGGCGGCTTCCGCATAGGTCTGTGAATCGGCGCCCGCGTTCGCGGCGGTGACGGGCCGCCGGGTCCCGGCCGCGGTGGCCGCGGCGAATTCGAGCGCGCTGACGTTCTCCGCGACCGTCGGAATCCGTACGGATTCGGCGACGGTCTTCACGATCAGGCGTTCGGAGCCGGTCGCGGCGGCGAGTTCCGCCGCCTCGCCCAGCAGCCGGTAGGCGCCGTCCGGCGAGGCCGGGTAGACGCCCATGTAGGCGTAGATGACGACGTGCCAGTCGGTGTCGGGGAGCAGTTCCGCGCACAGCCGGCGCAGCGCCGCGACGGCTTCGGCGTCCTGCACCGGGCTCGTCTGCTGGGCATAGCTGACGGAGATGCTGCGCAGGCCGTGCCGGTGGAAGAACAGGGCTTCCAGCACGCTGATCGCGACCAGCTGGCTCGGCGGGCAGAGCTGTCCGAGCATGCACCCGCCGAACGTCTCCAGGTGCGGCTCCAGGCCGGTCTCCCGCAGCCGGACGAACAGCTCGCAGGAGCGCGACCAGTTGTCCACGGACTCCTGGAGCGGAATGCGCCCGTAGGGCAGGCAGTACGAGACGGGCCCGCCCTCGGAGGCGTCGAGTCCGACGGTCATCAGCGCCCGGAAGATGTCGACGGGGTCCGCCGAGCCGTGCCGGACCTGGACGGGGAAGTCCGGCCCGTGGGAGCCCTCCAGGACCCACCGCGTGGTGTCCGGGTCGTGGTTGACGATCGGGTAGCCGTTGAGCGACTCGCCCTCCAGGAGGGCGAGTCCGGCGGACTCCAGGTCCCGGACGCGGGTGTAGCTGTCCAGGGTGATCGTGCCGACCGTCCGCCCGTTCGCCGCCCGGGTCGCCCGCAGGCCGGCGCGCATCCGCTCGGGTTCGCTCATGCCCATCCTGGGCTGCACGACGAGTTCGCCGCCGGCGCGTGCCCGGCGGACGAACGCGCCGAACCCGGTCACGCCAGCGCCCGCTGCGGGAGCGCGTCGAGCAGCCGCCGGAAGGAGGCGATCCCCTCTGCGCCGTCGTCGAAGACGGCGTCGTACCCGGCGGTGACCAGGGCGCCGAGCTGCTCGGCGCTCTGGGCCCCGGCGATTCCCAGCTTGCCGCCGATGACCGCCGGCACGGCGCTCAGCCCGGGCTGCCGGCGCAGCCGGCTGATCAGCCGCATGCCGTCCCGGTAGCCGTGGCCGTTGACGCTGCTCACCACGAGCAGCGCGGGCCGGCGGGCGAGGCACTCGGAGACGACCAGTTCCTCGGGCGCGCAGGGGCCGAGGTTGACGACGCCGAAGCCGAGCTCCTCCAGCAGCAGTTGCAGGAAGACCAGGTTCCAGGTGTGCGAGTCGGAGGTCACGCCCGTGACGACGACGGTGGCGTCCCGCCGGGCGGGGGCCCGGTGCCCGGCGGGCTCCGCTCCCGGGCCCGGCCCCGCCCCCGTCGTGGCCGGGGTGCTCATCGCTCCCCCTGCCCGTACGCGTACGCGCGGGTGTGCTCGATCCGGGAGGCCGACACGACGTCGCCGCCGCGCACGACGATCTCGACCGGGGCCGGTCTGCCCAGGAACATCAGCAGGCTGGCGGTGGGCCCGTAGGCGCCCGCGTTGGGGACGGCGACGACGTCCCCGGGCGCGAGGGACGGCAGCGGGATGTCACGGCCGAGGACGTCCCCGGGGGTGCACAGCGGGCCGACGAGGCTGGCGACCTGTCCGGCCGGCGCCTGCGGCCCGTGGAGCTCCACGGACACCGGCAGGATCCGCCCGAGGCCGGACATGCCGCCGAAGGTGTTGATGCCGCCGTCCAGGATCGCGAAGCGCCGGCCGCGGCTCTCCTTGAGGTTGACCACCCCGGCGAGCAGCGTGCCGCTGTCGCCCACGAGGTGGCGCCCGGACTCGAAGGCGATGCGCGGGGCGCCCTCGCGCCACCCGGGAAAGTGCGCGTCCAGCGTCTCCGCCAGGGCGGCGCGCAGCTCGCCGTAGACCGGCCGGTCGCCGGTCACGGCGTACGGGGCCGCGAAGCCGCCGCCGATGTCCAGCAACCGGAACCGCACGCCCAGCTCTTCCTGCAGCCCGGCGGCCACCCCGATGGTGTGGCGGAACTCGGCGATCAGGCTCGCCTCGTCCTTGGCGTTGCTGAGCGGGAAGAAGTGGGCGCCCGCGACCCGGGTCCCCGGCACGGCGGTGAGCTCGTCCCGGAGGGCGGGCAGCGTCTCGCTGTCGAAGCCGAACTGGGATGGGACGCCGGTCATCCGGATGCTGGTCGAGGCGCTCGCGGAGGCGCTGTTGACCCGCAGCAGGCAGTCGGCGACGACGCCGAGCCGGCCGGCGACCTCCCCGACGCGCCGCAGGTCGCCGAGGGACTCGACGGAGAACAGCCGCACGCCCGCCTTCAGCGCCTCGGCCAGTTCGCCCTCGGTCTTGCCGGGCCCGGTGTAGAGGACGTCCGCCGTGGAGGCCCCCGCGGCGAGGACGGCGGCGAGCTCGCCGACGGAGCTGATCTCCGCCCGGCAGCCGCGCCCGGTGCCGGCGCACATCTCGCGGACGAGCTCCGGGTGCGGGTTCGCCTTCACGGCGTAGAAGAGGTGGGCCTCCTCGGGCAGGGCGGCGAAGAGGTCGCGCTTGGCCGCCGCGATGCGGTCGAGGTCGTAGACGTAGGCGGGCGTGCCGAAACGCTCGGCGAGCTCGGTGTAGCCGGTCACCGGTCGTTCCCTTCAAACAGCAGTGCGAGCTGCTTGCGCTCGTGCTTTCCGTGCAGGGTCAGGGGCAGGTCCTCGACGACCTTGCAGAGGCCGGGGACCTTGGCGGGCTCCAGCCGGCGGGCCAGCTCGCGCAGGACGGTGTGCGAGGCCACGTCGCCCTCGACGCACACCGCGAGGTCGCGGTCCCCGCTGGGCGGCAGGACGGCCGCGGCGCGGACGCCGGGGATATCCATCGTGGCGGCCTCGATCTCGGTGGTGCTCATGCGCACGCCCTTGCGCTTGAACACGTCGTCGCGGCGGCCCTCGTAGTAGAGGAAGCCGTCCTCGTCCACGTGCCCGTAGTCGCCGGTGTGCAGCCGCCGGGCACCGGTGAGCGGGTTCTGCCGGAACGTGCGGGCGGTGAGCTCCGGCGCGCGCCAGTAGCCGGGCATCACGTGCGGGCCCTCGACCACGATCTCGCCCGTCTCGCCCGTGGGCAGCTCGGCCCCGTCCTCGCCGAGGACGAACACCGTCGTGCCCGGCAGGGGCCGGCCGACCGACTCGCGCTTGCTGTCCTCGAACTCGGGCGGCAGGACAGAGATGCGCTTGCACTCGGTCTGGCCGCACTGGCGGATCACCTCGGCGCCGGGGAACGCCGCGCGCAGGGCGTCGGCCGTCGGCCTCGGCAGCGCGGCCCCGGTGTTGGTGAACATCCGCACCCGGGAGGTCCCCTCCGGCGCGGGCTCGCGCTCGGCCAGGGTCAGGATCATGGTGGCGAGGGACGGCACGATGGGCACCACCGTCGCCCCGGACTCCCGGATCCGCTTGAGCAGGACCAGGTCGGACTCGCCGTCGGCGAGCACCAGCTCGGAGCGGCCGAGGGCGGCCAGGAGGATCTTGTACAGCCCGTAGTCCCAGGAGATGGGGAAGCGGCAGAACACCACGTCGTCGGGGCGGTAGCCGAGTTCGAGGTGGATCGCGTGCGAGGCGAAGAGCATGGGCCCGTGCGGGCAGACGACCGCCTTCGGCGCGGCGGTGCTGCCGGAGGTGTACACCAGCGCCGCGATGTCCTCGGCGGACACCTCGACCGGGCCCGAGGCCCGCGCTCCCCGCTCGTGCAGGGCGGCGACCCCGCTCCAGAACTCCGTCGTCCCCACGACCGGGACCGGGGAGAACTCCGCGATCCGCGCCGCGGCCGCGTCGGCGGCGATCACCAGGCTGGGCTCGGCGTTGGCGAGCACCGAGCGGAGGTGGAAGTCCTTCATCCCCGGGTTCAGCGACACGAACACCGCGCCGCGCCGCGAGGTCCCGTAGAACAGGGCGACCAGTTCGCGGGTGCTGGGCACCTGCACGAGCACCCGGTCGCCGTGGCCTATGCCGCGGGCTTCCAGCCAGGCGTCGACCGCGTGGCTGTACGCGGTGAGCTCCCGGTACGTCCAGCGCCCGGCTCCGTCTCCGACCGCCGTGGCGTCGGGGGCGGTGTCCGCCGTGGCCTCGTCCAGCAGCGCGTGGACCAGCGCGGGCGGACGGGTATCCGATGTCGAATTACGGTTCACTGCGCCCCGTATGACCTTTCATGAGAGCCCTCCTGCACGGCCCGGGCGGCCGGCTCAGCCGGCTGCGGGCGCGGCCCGGAGGGCGAGCTTCTTGCGGTCGATCTTCCGGTTCGGGTTCAGCGGGAACTCCGCCAGGTGCACGTACTTCCTCGGGACGATCGCCAGGGGCAGCACGCTCCGCAGCTCGCGGGCCAGCTGCACCTGCGGCACGGCGGATCCGGTGTAGAAGACCACCAGTTCGGAGGTGTGGCCCGCCGCGACCGCCACGGTGACGGCGTCCTCCACGCCGGCGCAGGAGCGCACGGCGGCGTCCACCTCGGCCAGCTCCACGCGCACTCCGTGCACCTGGACCTGGGCGTCCTGCCGCCCCAGGTAGAGCAGTTCGCCGTCGTCCGCCCGGCGGACGCGGTCGCCGGTGCGGTACCAGCGCCGGCCGTCCCGGAGGAAGAAGCGGCCGGTGTCGTCGGAGGGGTCGAGATAGCCGGGCGTCAGCTGGGGCCCGGCGATGCACAGCTCCCCTTCGTCCGTGCGCTCCGTACCGTCCGGGCCCAGCAGCAGCACGCCGTGCCCGGCGTGCACCGCGCCGATCGGCACGACACCGTGCAGCCCGCGCCCGGCAAACCAGCGGTGGGCGGAGACCGTGATGGTCAGCTCGGTCGGCCCGTAGAGGTTCTCCAGGAACGCGCCCGGCGCCGCCGCCTGCCAGTCCTCGGCGTCCTGGCAGTTCAGCGCCTCCCCCGCGAAGAAACTCCACCGCAGGGACGGCATCGCCCCCGGCCGCAGCCCGCCCATGCGCCGGATCAGCGCGATGGCGCTGGGCGTGGAGAACCAGACGGTCAGCCCTTCCGCGGCGGCGAACGCCGGCATGTCCCGGAACGCCTGCGGCGGCGGAACGGTCAGGGTCGCACCGGCCCCCCAGGCACAGAACAGGTCGAACATCCCGCAGTCGAAGTTGAGGTCGAAGTTCTGCGAGAAGACGTCACCGGGCCCGAAGTCGTAGCGCTCGTCGAGCAGGCCGAAGTAGTGCGCGGTGTTGGCGTGCGTGACCGGCACGCCCTTCGGCCTGCCGGTCGAGCCGGAGGTGAACAGGACGTACGCGACGTCCGACGCCCGCACCGGCTGCGGCGACGCCAACGCGGCGGCCGGGTCGTACGGCACGGCCGGCATCGGCTGCCCCCCGGGAGGGAACAGCACCGGCAGCTCGGTGCCGGCCTCCCGCAGCGCCGTGAGCGCGGGCAGCGCGTCGTCGTCCGCGATCAGTGCGCCGACGCCGCTCGCCTCGATCATCTGCCGGGTGCGCAGCGCGGGGAAGGAGGGCTGCAGCGGGACCGTGGTGATCCCCGTGTACAGGCCGGCGAGGACCGCCGGGTACGCGGAGAGGCCCTTGCCCGCCAGCACGCCGATCGCCCGGGGCCGCTCCGGCAGCCCGGACAGCAGCGAGCCCGCCAGCGCCAGCGCGCGCTCGTGCAGCTCCCGGTAGGTCAGCGCGGCTCCGCCGGCCCGGACCGCGGGGCGGTCCGGCGACAGGGCCAGGCCGCGCAGGAAGCGGCCGGGCAGCGCGGCGTCCATGGTGTCGTCCATCGTGGTCCCCCCGGCCCCCGCTACGCGGCGGTGCCGGTCAGCATGCCCTCCACGGTCTTCCAGAGGATGCCGGGGTTCTCGAAGTTCTCCATGGCCAGCGCGCCGTCGAGGAACCGCACGTCATAGGTGCTCTCGAGGTTCCCGAGCAGCTCTACCACGCCCAGGGAGTCCAGCCCCAGGTCACGCAGGGCGGTGCCGCTCTCCAGGGGCTCGTCCGGTGCCAGGAACGGCAGGAACTTGCGCAGGAGCTGTTCGAACTGGTCGTCCCACATGGTGGATCCCATCGTCGGAGGGTGCTCAGGCGGCGCCGGCACGGCGCCGTGGTGTCATCGCCAGCCGCGGATTGGCCGGGATGACCTCGAAGTTGTCCGTCGTGCGGCCGACCCGGCCGAAGAGGCTGTCCGGGCCCGCGACGCAGACCCGCCCGACACCGGCCTCCTTGAGGGCGGTCACGACCGCCGGCCAGTTCAGCGGGCGGGTGAAGCTGTCCAGCAGCATCGTGCGGATGCCGTCGGCCGAGTGCAGGAGCGTGCCGTCCTGGTCGGCGACGACCGGCAGCTTGGGGTCGGCGAAGTCCAGGGTGGACACCACTTCCCGCTCGGCCTTGGCGCGCAGTCCCGCGAAGGCGGCCGAGTGCATGGGCGGCCGCATCGTGTACAGCGACATCCCGCCGACGGCGCGCAGCCGCTCCTGCAGCCAGGGGACCCGGCCCTCGGCCAGCGAGAGCATGAAGAAGTCGTCGTCGATGAAGCAGGAGATGTCGTGCCACTCGCCCTGCTCGTCCAGGTCGGCGAGGATCTCGTCGAGCCGCTCGCGCGGCGTGCGCACGAAGGAGAGCGTGACGACGTCGCGGTGCTCGTGCCGGAAGTACTCGTCCATGCAGCGGGCGAGTCCCGCGGTCATCCGTATCGCCTCGGCCACCGGCAGCGCCCCGGAGTAGGCGATGGCCGCCTTCTCGCCGAAGCTCGGCCCCGCGACGAACCCGGGCTCGATCCCCAGGTTCTGCCGCGCCCATTCGGCGGAGGCGAGACAGTTCACGAGAAAGGCGACCTGGGCCGCCTCGGAATAGTCCCCGTCGGCCTCGCGGAAAGCGTCGACCAGGGAATGGCCGAGCACGTCGTCGGCGATGGCGACGAGTTCGCGGGCGAACGGGTTCACCACCATGAACCGGCCGACGTCGGAGAACGCGGACGGGCCCATGCCGGGAAAGACGACGGCGGTGTTGTGGGTCTCGGCGGCCATGGCTGCCACGTCCTCTCTACAGGCTCTTCAGGAATCCGGTCAGCACCTCGGTGAACCGTTCCGGCTCCTCCAGGTGCGGCACGTGACTCGAATTCTCGAAGACCTCCCAGCGCACATCCGGAATGCGGTCGTGGAACGGCTGCATCGTCACCGCCGTCGCCTCGTCGTAACGGCCGTTGACGAGCAGGGTCGGCGCCTCGATCGCGTCCAGGCAGTCGATGACCGACCAGTCCTTGAGAGTGCCGATCACATGGAATTCGTTGGGCCCGTTCATCGTGTAGTACACGGTCGGGTCGTTGTAGATCTCCATGAAGGAGGAGAGGAAGTCCCGCGGCCACGGCAGGGTCCGGCACACGTGCCGGTCGTAGAAGACGCGCATCGCGGTGAAGTACTCGTCCGAGTCGGTCGTGCCGGCCGCCTCGTGGCGCCGCAGCGTCTCGTCCACGCCCGGCGGGAGCTGCGACCGCAGCACCTCCATCTCGCTCAGCCACAGGGGGTACGAGGCGGGCGAATTGGCGATGACGAGACCGCGCAGGCCGGAGGGGCGGGCCGAGGCGTGCCGGGCGGAGAGCAGCCCGCCCCACGACTGGCCGAACAGCACGTAGTCGTCGGCGATGCCGAGGCGCTCCAGCAGGTTGTCCAGCTCGTCGAGGAAGAGCCCGGGGGTCCAGAAGTCGGCCCCGCGGTCGGGCAGGTGCGTCGATCCGCCGTTGCCGAGCTGGTCGTAGTGGACGACCGGCCAGCCGGCGTCGGCGAGGGCCGTGAGGCCCAGCAGGTAGTCGTGCGTACTGCCCGGGCCGCCGTGCACGGCGACGACGGCCGGCCGGCCCGCACGGAGTTCACCGGTGATCCGGTACCAGGTCCGGTACTCCCCGAAAGGGACCGTTCCCTTTGCGCTGGGGTCCGAGGACACGGCAAGCACCTCACTCGACGTCGTGCAGGGGGTCGGGACCGACGCTAACCCGCTGCGGCGCCGCACCAGGACCCCTAACGGCCCCTAGCGGAGCGGGGGTTGCCGCCGGGCCGTGCCGGCGCCGTCGAACTGGGGCCGGTAGGGGGTGCTTCCGCGCACCGGGGGTGTTTAGCGTGCGAACGGCGGCAGCCCGTTTCCCACGTGCCCGCCCGTACGACGTACCGAGTGCGAGAGGGCATCATGAACCCATCTGCCGAGCAGCACCCCGCGTTTCCCATGGCCCGCCGGTGCCCCTTCGGCCCGCCGGAGGAGTACGCCAAGCTCCGCGCGACGGAACCGGTCTCCCGGGCGACCCTCAAGGTCAACGGCAAGCCCGCCTGGCTGATCACCAGGCACGAGCACATCAAGAAGGTGCTCGGCGACTCCCGGGTGAGCGCCAACCTGAAGCTGCCGGGCTATCCGCTGCAGGTCCCGGTGCCGGAGGAGATGCTGCAGGCCGTCCCGCTGACGTTCCTGTCGATGGACCCGCCGGACCACACCGTCCAGCGCCGCATGCTGGCGCCCGAGTTCAGCGTCCGCCGGATGCGGGAGCTGCGGCCCCGTGTCCAGCAGATCGTGGACGAGCGCATCGACGCGATGCTCGCCGCGGGCGGCCCGGTGGACCTGGTGACCGCGCTCGCGCTGCCCGTCCCCTCCTTGGTGATCTGCGAGCTGCTCGGCGTCCCCTACGAGGACCACCCCCGGTTCGAGACCTGGGCCGGGCAGATCATGAGCCGCGACATCAGCGAGGAGGAGCGCGGGCGGGCCCACTACGAGCTCGACCGGTACGTCGACGGACTGGTCACCGCCAAGGAGAGCGAGCCGGGCGACGACATGATCAGCCGGCTGATCGAGAAGAACCGCGCGGAGCCGGCGGTCGAGCACGCGGACATCGTCAGCATGGCCCGGCTGATGCTCGTCACGGGCCACGAGACGACCGCCAACATGATCGCCCTCGGCACCCTGGCCCTGCTGGAGCACCCCGAGCAGCTCGCCGCGGTGAAGGCGGACTCCGCCCTGCTTCCCCGGGCCGTCGAGGAACTGCTGCGCTACTTCAGCATCTCCGACTCCGGCACCGCGCGCGTGGCCCTGGAGGACATCGAGATCGGCGGCACCGTCATCCGCGCCGGCGAGGGCATCCTCCCCCTCAACAACGCGGCCAACCACGACGAGGCCGTCTTCGCCGACCCCGACACGCTCGACATCCACCGCGAGGAGGCGCGCAGCCACCTCGCCTTCGGCTACGGCGTCCACCAGTGCATCGGGCAGAACCTCGCGCGCCTCGAACTCGGCGTCGTCTACGGCACGCTCTTCCGGCGCATCCCCGGCCTCCGCCTCGCCGCCTCCCCGGAGGACCTGCGGTTCAAGGACGACGCCATCGTGTTCGGCGTCCACGAGCTGCCGGTCACCTGGTAACCATCCGCACCACGTACCGAGTTCGAGAGGGCACCATGACGCACTCCGCCGACCGGGCGCGCCACCCGGCGTTCCCGATGAAGCGCACCTGTCCCTTCAGCCCGCCGGAGGAGTACGCCAAGCTCCGCGCGACGGAACCGGTCTCCCGGGCGACCCTCAAGGTCAACGGCAAGCCCGCCTGGCTGGTCACCACCTACGAGCACGTCAAGCAGGTGCTCGGCGACTCCCGGGTGAGCTCGAACCTCAAGCTGCCCGGCTACCCGCACCAGTTCCACATCCCCGAGGAGATGCTCCGGTCGGTGCGGCTGATGCTGCTGTCGATGGACCCCCCGGACCACACCGCCCAGCGCCGCATGCTGATCCCCGAGTTCACCGCACGGCGGATCAAGGCCATGCGCCCGCGGATCCAGGAGATCGTGGACGAGCGCATCGACGCGATGCTCGCCGCGGGCGGTCCGGTGGACCTGGTGACCGCGCTCGCGCTGTCCGTGCCCTCACTGGTGATCTGCGAGCTGCTCGGCGTCCCCTACGAGGACCACGCGCAGTTCGAGGAGTGGTCGGCGGTGATGATGAACCACGACGCCGCCCCCGAGGAGTACGGAGCGGCGGTCCAGGCCCTGGACGGCTATCTGGACGCGCTGGTCACCAGCAAGGAGGAGCGGTCGGGCGACGACCTGATCAGCCGGTTCATCGAGAAGAACCGGGTGGAGCAGGTCGCCGACCACACCGACGTGGTGACGATGGCGCGGCTGATGCTCGTCGGCGGCCACGAGACCACCGCCAACATGATCGCCCTCGGCGTGCTGGCGCTGCTGGAGCACCCCGGGCAGCTGGACGCGGTCAAGGCCGACCCGGACCTGCTGCCCCGGGCCGTCGAGGAACTCCTGCGCTTCTTCAGCATCTCGGACTCGGGCGCCGCGCGCGTGGCCCTGGAGGACATCGAGGTCGGCGGCACCGTCATCCGCGCCGGCGAGGGCATCCTCCCCCTCAACAACTCCGCGGACCACGACGAGGCCGTCTTCCCGGACCCGGACACGCTGAACATCCACCGCGAGGAGGCCCGCAGCCACCTCGCCTTCGGCTACGGCATCCACCAGTGCATCGGCGCGAACCTCGCCCGCGTGGAACTGGAGGTCGTCTACGGCACCCTCTTCCGGCGCATCCCCGGCCTGCGCCTGGCCGCGCCCCTGGAAGAGCTCAGGTTCAAGGACGACGCCATGGTCTACGGCGTCTACGAACTGCCCGTCACCTGGTGACCGGATCCGGAGAGAGGTTCCCCGCCATGCGCGTCAGCGTGGAGACCCCGCGGTGCGTGGGGTCCGGTCAGTGCGTGATGCTCATCCCGGAGGTCTTCGACCAGGACGACGACGGAATCGTCGTCCTCCTCCAGGAGGCGCCGCCGGAGGAGGTGTACGAGGACGTCCGCCAGGCGGCCATGACGTGCCCGACCCAGGTCATCGGCGTCGACGAGTAGCGGACGCTTAGCATGGGGCGCATGCATGCGCGTCTGATCCAGTTCCCGGAGCACGGCCTTCCAGGCACCCTCGTCCGCTACACCGAGGGCGGGGGCGAGCCCGTGGAGGTGGAGCCGCGCGGCCCGGTGGCACTGTCCTCCGGCTCCCGGCTCGTCTACGTGATCGACGCGGAGGATGCCGAGGCGGCCGACAAGGAGGCCCTCGCGGACGGCCTCGCCGGGCTGCCGTCCGACGCGTTCGTCGTCGCCGACCTGGGCGGCGCGACGGACGACATGCTGCGGGCCGTCGCGGGGCAGCGGGCGGTCAGGACGCTCGTGCTGTCGGGCGACTTCACCGACGAGGGCGTCGCGGCGCTGGGGACCATGCCGGAGCTGACCGACCTGGTGCTGGAATCGCCCCGGTTCACGGGGGCGGGGCTGGCCGCGCTCGCCGGGTCGGAGACGGCCGGCTCGCTCGACACCCTCGTCCTCAGCGGCACCACGGCGTTCGAGCCCCGGTCGCTGGCCGCCCTGGCGGAGGTGCCGCACCTGGCCTCCCTCGCCTTCGAGGGCGTCCCCGTCGACCACGCCCTCGCCGACGCCCTGGTCGCACTCACGCCGCACCTCGCCGAGGTGTCGGTGGCCGAACGCCCCGGCCACGACCTCGCCCTCGACGTGCTGGAGCGGCTGCTGACCGCCGGGCTCGGCGTCAACGGCATCTCCGCGCCGCCGGAGAACGCCGCCCTCTTCGCCCGCGCCGCCGCCGAGGCCGCGGACACCGGCGCCTTCGAGGACGGGGAAGGCGAGGAGGGCGAGGAGCCGCAGGAGCGCGGCGTGCTGCGCGAGATCACCGACGAGGCCGAGCTGGACCGGCTGCTCGCCGGCCCCGTGCCCGTCCTGGTCGACCTCACCGCCCCGTGGTGCGGCCCGTGCTCGCTGCTCACCCCCGTCCTGGAGGACGTGGTCGAGGCCTGCGGCGACGCCCTGACCGGGGTGAAGATCGACGTGGACCGGGCCGACTGGGCGCAGGAGCGGTTCGACGCGATGGGCGTGCCCACCGTGATCCTGGTGCGCGAGGGCAAGGAGAGCTTCCGCTTCAGCGGTGTCGCCTCCGCGGCCCAGGTCACCGGCTGGCTGGCCGCGGTGGGGGTCACCGCCGGCTGAGCGGGCCTGACGCGGTCCGGTGCGGTTCGGCCGCGCCCGAAGGGGCGCGGGGAACTGCGCGACCGGCCACGATGCACCTGCAGGTGACGCACCCGGCCGTCGGTGCAGCGCTCGGCTCCCCGGCGGCCGGTTCTCCCGCGGTCTGGGCGCAGGCCCCGAGCGCGCTGTAGCGTCCGTCCATGCCTGCCCGATCCGGTGTCGTCGCGCCGCCGGGGTGGAGCCGCTGGCTGGTCCCGCCCGCTGCGCTGTCCATCCACCTGGCCATCGGCCAGGCGTACGCCTGGAGCGTGTTCAAACCGCCGCTGGAGTCCTCGCTGGGCCTGTCCGGCACGGCCTCGGCGCTGCCGTTCCAGGTGGCGATCGTGATGCTCGGCCTGTCGGCCGCGTTCGGCGGCACGCTCGTGGAGCGCAACGGCCCGCGCTGGGCGATGTCCGTGTCGGCCGTGTGCTTCTCGTCCGGCTTCCTGGTGGCCGCCCTGGGGGCGGCCACGCGACAGTACTGGCTCGTCGTGGCGGGCTACGGCCTCATCGGCGGGACCGGGCTGGGCATCGGCTACATCTCACCGGTCTCCACGCTCATCAAGTGGTTTCCCGACCGCCCGGGCATGGCCACCGGCATCGCCATCATGGGCTTCGGCGGCGGTGCCCTCATCGCCTCGCCGTGGTCGGCCGCGCTGCTGTCGCACTTCGGCACGGACTCCTCCGGCATCGCGCGGACGTTCCTGGTGATGGGCGTGGCGTACGCCGTGTTCATGACGCCCGGCGTGCTGCTCGTACGGGTGCCGCCCGGTTCCCGGCAGCCGCCGGGAGGGGCCGCGGACCGCGCGCCGTCCCGGGAGCTCGTCACGAGTGCTCAGGTGTCGGCCCGCAACGCCCTGCGCACGCCGCAGTTCTGGTGCCTGTGGGTCGTTCTCTGCGCGAATGTCACGGCCGGCATCGGCATTCTGGAAAAGGCCGCCCCGATGGTCACGGACTTCTTCGCGGACTCCTCCTCCCCCGTGAGTGCGGCCGCCGCCGCGGGATTCGTCGGCGTGCTCTCGCTCGCCAATATGCTCGGCCGGATCGTCTGGTCCTCCGCCTCGGACATCACCGGCCGCAAGAACGTCTACCGGCTGTATCTCGGCGCGGGCGCGCTCATGTATCTCGTCATCGCCCTCGCCGGCAGTTCGTCCAAGCCGCTGTTCATCGTCTGCGCCGGTGTGGTGCTGTCCTTCTACGGCGGCGGGTTCGCGACCGTGCCCGCGTACCTCAGGGACCTCTTCGGGACCTACCAGGTCGGTGCGATCCACGGCCGGCTGCTGACGGCGTGGTCCACCGCCGGGATCCTCGGGCCGCTCATCGTCAACTCCGTCGCCGACGCCGGGAAGTCCGCCGGCCGGACGGGGCCCGGCCTCTACACCACGTCCTTCCTCGTCATGATCGGGCTGCTGGCCGTGGGCTTCGCGGCCAACGAGCTCGTCCGGCCCGTGCACCCGCGCCACCACGAGCCGGCCGGCGACGGGGGCCGGCCGCCGGCGGCCGTACCGGAGAAGGGGGCGGGGCGGTGACACCCGCGCGCAAGGCGGTGCTCGTGCTGAGCTGGCTGTGGGTGGGGGCGCCCTTCGCCTACGGAGTGTACGAACTCGCCTCAAGGCTTCGGCAATTGTTCACCGGGTGAACCGCCCGGAAAGCAGGAAATCCCCCGGCCGGATTGACGGACGGGGGATTTCTCGGCGTATATTGAATGTTTCCCTGCCTTGCTGAAATCAGGGCAGGGGGAAGCCTTATGAAGTCATAGTACCCCGGCGGGAGCTGAATTGTCAATCGCGGACATGCGCAACGAGCAAGAATTCATCGATCTGCTCCACGAACGCCTGGCCGAGCTGCGCGCCGGAGCCGAGACGGCGGTGGCGCAGGCCCTGGCGCAGGGCGGCAGCACCTTCCAGGCCCGGCTGGAGCGCGATGTCATGGTGGCCGAGCAGTCCGGGCTCCTCTCCGCCTTCAACGCCGGCGAGCGGGGCCTGTGCTTCGGCCGGCTCGCCTTCCGGGACGGCCGCGACCACCACATCGGCCGCATCGGCATCCGGCGCGACGACGCCGAGCGCACCCCGCTCGTCATCGACTGGCGCGCCGAGGTCGCCCGCCCGTTCTACCTCGCCACCGGGCACACCCCCATGGGGCTGCGCCGCCGGCGGCACATCACCACCGAGGGCCGCCGCGTCACCGCCCTGCACGACGAGATCCTCGACCTCACCGACACCGAGCGCACCGGGCACGAGGGCTCCGACGCCGACGCCGTGCTGCTCTCCGCCCTCGACGCGGCGCGCACCGGCCGGATGCACGACATCGTGCAGACCATCCAGGCCGAACAGGACCGCATCATCCGCGCCCCGCACCGCGGCGTCCTCGTCGTCGAGGGCGGGCCCGGCACCGGCAAGACGGTGGTCGCCCTGCACCGCGCCGCCTTCCTGCTGTACGCCCACCGCGAGCAGCTGGCCCGGCGCGCCGTGCTCATCGTCGGCCCCAACCCCGCCTTCCTCGGCTACATCGGGGAGGTGCTGCCCTCGCTCGGCGAGACGGGCGTGCTGCTCGCCACCCCCGGCGAGCTCTTCCCCGGCGTCACCGCGACCGGCACCGACACGCCGCGGGCCGCCGAGGTCAAGGGCGGCGCGGCGATGGCCGGCGCCCTGGCCGCCTACGTCCGCGACCGGCAGACCCTCCCCGGCCCCGTGACCGTCATCGACCACGAGGACGGCGAGCTGCACCTGGACGCGGACATCGCCTCCGACGCGCGGCACCACGCGCGCGCCACGAACCTGCCGCACAACCTCGCCCGCCCCTATTTCGCCTTCCATGTCATCGACGCGCTCACCCGGCAGCTCGCCGACCGCATAGGCGCGGACCCCTTCGGCGGGCCGAACTTCCTGGGCCCCGACGACATCGCCCAGCTCGGGAAGGCCATCGCCGCGAGCGCCGCGGTGCACGCGGCCATCGAGGAGCTGTGGCCCGCCCTCACGCCTCAGCAGCTGATCGCGGACTACCTCGCCGACCCCGTCCACCTCCCCGGGGCCGACGCGGCGGCCATCCGGCGCGAGGGCGGCGCCTGGACGCCCGCCGACGTCCCGCTGCTGGACGAGGCCGCCGAGCTGCTCGGCGAGGACGACTCGGCCGCCCGCGCCGCCGCCGAGGCCGAGCGGCAGCGGCAGGTCGCCTACGCCCAGGGCGTGCTCGACATGTCCTACGGCTCCCGCACCCAGGAGTTCGAGGACCGGGAGGATGAGGATTCCGAGGTGCTGGCCGCGCACGACCTCGTCGACGCGGAGCGGCTCGCCGAACGGCACGAGGAGGAGGACCACCGCAGCGCCGCCGAGCGCGCCGCCGCCGACCGCACGTGGGCCTTCGGCCACATCATCGTGGACGAGGCCCAGGAGCTGTCCTCGATGGCCTGGCGGCTGCTGATGCGGCGGTGCCCCACCCGCTCGATGACCCTGGTCGGCGACCCCGCGCAGACGTCCGAGCCGGGCGGCTGCGGCGCGTGGCGGACCGTCCTCGAACCGTACGTCGGGGACCGCTGGGAGCACGTGCGGCTCGGCGTCAACTACCGTACGCCGGCCGAGGTCATGGAGGTCGCGGCGGGCGTCCTGCGGTCCGCGGACCCGTCCTTCGAGCCCCCGCGCTCGATCCGCTCCACGGACGTGCGCCCCTGGGCGCTGCACACCGGCGACCTCCCGGGCGCGGTCGCCGAGGCCGTCGCGAAGGAGCTCCCGCAGGAGGGCCGGCTGGCGGTCATCGCACCGCGCCCGCACCACGCGGCACTCTCCGCGGCCCTCCCGGACGCCGCCCACGGTCCGTCACCGGACCTGACGCGGCCGGTGGTCCTCCTGGACCCGCGGCAGGCGAAGGGCCTGGAGTTCGACGCGGTCATCGTGGCGGAACCGGCGGAATTCGGCCTGAGCGACCTGTACGTGGCCCTGACCCGGGCGACGCAACGCCTCGGGATCGTGCACACGGGCACGCTTCCGGAGGGCTTGGACACCGTGGTGCCCGTGCACTGACCCACTGGGCCGGCGCGGCACCGCCGCGGGGGTTGCTCGCCGGGGCGGCGGAACCAAGTACCCGGGCGCCGACACCGGCAAGTTGCCCGCACCCTGAACCCCGCACGGGCCGCCCGCCGCCGCGACGGCGAGCAACCCCCACCCAGCGGACCGGAGGTGCCGAACCGGCCTCCGGCCGAGGACGGCCCGGCACCGCCGGACGCCGCCGTGGGGGTCGCTCGCCGCGGCGGCGGATCCGGATGCCGCAGCACCAGGGCAGAAAGGGTGCCCGCCCGTCACCCCGCCCACGACGGCCGGACCCACGCCGACGGCGAGTCCGGCGCGGGGCCGTCCCCCTCGGGCGCGGGGTCCGGCAGGTCCAGGGCCCGTGCGGCGAGGCCCTCCCGCGCCCGGTCGCGCACCCGGCCGCCGGTGGTAACGGCCACCGTCCACAGGGGCTCCAGCCGTGCGCCGCGCCGCGACTTGGCCCGGGACGTGCCGATGCCGAGGTGCACGGCGCGGGCCCCCAGCTCGTGGGCGAGCCGGAGCGGCTCGTAGAACATCAGGCCGAAATAGCAGCCGCGCGTCCCGGGGCGGGACTCGTCGACGCCGATCAGCCGTACCCACAGCACGTCGCGGTAGTGGAAGACCAGGTGGCAGCCGACCGTGCGGCCCGCGAGCCGGGCCCGTACGACGTAGGCGCCGGGGAGCTCGGCGCAGCGGGCCAGGTAGCGGGAGAAGCGCGAGCCGGGCCGGTCGTGGACGGAGCCGTACATGCGCTCGTGCAGCGCCAGCAGGTCGCCGGTGTCGTCGTCGGGGCCGGTCAGCGGGCGGGCGGAGAAGGCGACGCCCGCCATGGTGTACCGCCGCAGGTCGTCCTTCACCTGATTGCGGTGGGTCTTCTCCAGCCCGGCGAGGTAGCCGTCGAAGCCGGTGCCGGGAACGTCGAGCCAGGCGTCCCAGGCGATGAGGCCGGCCGGATGGCCCGCCGTCTCGAAGGCGGCCGCGGGCCCGCTCGGCAGGTACGGCAGGAGGGCGGCCTCGGGTGCGGGTTCCCGTTCGCCGGGGGCCAGCAGGCCCTCGGCGACCTCGTCGGCCGGGAGCCTCTCCGGCCCGTAGCGCAGTTCGTTGAGGTAGCCCGTGCGGGGCCCGGCGACGACGCAGCGCTCGGCCGGGAGCCGCCCGTGGAGGAGGAAGCCCGGGTGGTAGCGCGCGGTCTGCACCGCCGGGCCGTCGGTGAGGGGGATCAGGGCCGCGGCGCGCTCCCGGGCGCACATCAGCAGCCAGCGGTACCGGTGGCCGTGCCCGTGCAGCAGCTCCAGCCAGGAGTCGCTGCTGTACAGGCCGCGCGCCGGGGCCAGGGGATGGCGCGCGGTCGCTTCCGGCAGTGATGCGTACGCGTACGAGCCGATCACTTGGTCCTTTCCGCCGCTGCGGTCACGGACACCCGGAGCACCGGCCGTCGCCGCCCGTATCGCTCCCGGTCGTCGAATATAGCGGCACCGTGCCGCCAAATGGGGGCAAACGAGGACGGGAGACGGGAAGCGGCGGCATTCCCTCCGAAGGGGTGAAGAGAGGGAAACGGAGGGCATCTCCGCCCGTCGGGAGGGGAAAGGTGAGGGACCGGGCCGGAGGTGACCGGCCGCGGCCGGCGCGTCGAGCCCGACGCACCGTGCAAGCAGGACGAAGGACTGGAATCTCATGGCAACAGGCAAGGTGAAGTGGTTCAACGCGGAGAAGGGCTTCGGCTTCATCCAGCAGGACGACGGCGGCCCCGACGTGTTCGTCCACTTCTCGGCCATCCAGACGCAGGGCTTCAAGGAACTGCAGGAGGATGACCGCGTCTCCTACGACGTCACCCAGGGCCCCAAGGGGCCCCAGGCGGAGAACGTCGTCCGTGAGTGAGGGGCTGCGCCCCCGGCCCTACCGGCCGTCTCCGGCGACCCTCAGCAGGACGCGTCCGAACGGCCGGTCCTCGATGAGGTGACGCTGCGCCCGGGCGGCCTCCTCCAGGGGGAACTCCCGGGCGACGACGGGGTCGAAGCGGCCCTCGGCCAGCCAGCCGGTCACCGTGCGCCGCGCCGCGGCCGCCGTCGCGGGCGGGAACATGTTGAACATGTAGCCGTGGACCCGCGCGGTCCGCCAGATCAGGTCCGTCACGTCGACGGTGCCGCGCGTGCCCCCGGCGTAGCCCACGGAGACGTAGTTCCCGCCCCGGGACAGGCAGGCGAGGGCGTCGCCCAGCAGCGGCCCGGCGACGCCGTCGACGACGACGTCCACGCCCTTGCCGCCGGTCAGGCGCGCGACGCCCTCGCGCAGGGTCTCGCGGGAGAGGTCGACGACGTGGGCGAAGCCGGCCGCGCGGGCCCGCTCGGCCTTGGCGGTGCTGCCGGCCGTGGAGATCACCAGGGACGCCCCCAGCTCGGCGGCCACCTGGGCGGTCCCCATGCCCACCGCCCCGCCGATGCCCGGGGCGAGCACGCTCTGCCCCGGGCGGATCCGGGCCAGCTCGGTCAGGGCGAGGTAGGCGGTGACGTGCCCGGCTCCCGCCTGCAGCGCCGCCATCTGCCGGTCCGTCACCCCGTCGGGGACGGGCGACAGGTCCGCGGGGTACTCGGCGACGTACTCGCGCCAGGTGCCGTCCACGCTCAGGCCGCGGCCCTGCCCGGTGACGGTCACCCGGGCGCCCGCGGCCAGCCCCGACGTGCCCGGGTCGGCCACCACGCCGACGGCCGCCCCGCCGGGCACGATCGGCAGCGGCTTGTGCAGGTCCGGTGACATCCGCCCGGCCCGGACGGTGTCGTCCAGCGGGCTGACCGTGCCGTAGGTGATGCGGACCAGGGCCTGCCCGGGCGCCGGCTCGGGCACCGGCAGGTCGACCAGCCGGAGTTCGTCGTAGCCGCCGTGCTTGTCGTACTGGATCGCGCGCATGAGTCTCCCTGGTCCGTTCGTGTGCGGCCGGTGCTCCGGCCCTCAGCCGGCCCGGCCGGCCAGCGTGCCCCGCAGGACGTCGGCGATCGAGGTGCCGCCGAGAGCGCCGTGCACGGCCGCCTCGGCCCCGCCGTAGACCTCTTCCAGGGCCGGCCGGATGCCCGCGCCGACCGGGCACTTCTGGTTGGGCTCCGCCCGGTGGAGGGCGAACAGCGGCTCGGTCTCCACCGCCCGGTAGACGTCCAGCAGGGTGATGGCGTCCGCCTCGCGCAGCAGCCGCCAGCCGGCGCCGGCCCCGTGCAGGGCCTCCACCAGGCCGGCCTTGCGCAGCTCGCCCAGGCTCCGCCGGATGACCACCGGGTTGGTGTTCACGCTGTCGGCGATCTGATCCGACGTCACCACGTCCCGGCCGCGGCCCTTCACCAGCGCCATCCAGGTCAGTACGTGGACGGCCACGGTGAGCCTGCTGTTCGCGGCCATCGCATCCTCCTCGGCTCGTCGGGCGGTTCTCCGGCCCCGGCGGTGTAACTATTTCAGTTACGACACCGGGGTTGTCAAGATCCTCTTCCGCCGGCCCCGGTCGGCGCCCGCCCCGGGGCCCGCCCCTCACCGACCCACGGCCGCCGCCATCCGGCGCACCGCCTCGGTGAGCACCTCGGGCGAGGCGGCGAAGTTCAGCCGCAAGTGGCCCGCCCCGCCGGTGCCGAAGGGGAGGCCGCCGCTCAGCGCGACCCGGCCGCGCTCCAGGAAGAAGGCCGCGGGATCGTCGCCCAGCCCGAGCGCCCGGCAGTCCAGCCACGCCAGGTACGTGCCCTCCGGGCGCAGGTACCGGATCTCCGGCAGGTGCCGCTCCAGCAGTTCGCCCAGCAGGCGCCGGTTCTCGTCCAGCGCCGTCAGGACGGCGTCGAGCCAGTCGCCGCCGCCCCGCAGCGCCGCGGTGTGCGCCACGACCCCGAAGTGGCTGGGGCCGTGGCTGACGATCCGGGGCAGCCGGGCCAGGTCGTCCGCCGCGGCCGGGCCCGCGACGGCCACGGCCGCCTTGAGGCCCGCCAGGTTCCAGGCCTTGGAGGCGGACAGCAGGCAGAAGGCATTCTCCGCACCGGGCACCGACAGGTACGGCACGTATTCCGCGCCGGGCAGCACCAGCGGGGCGTGGATCTCGTCGGCGACGACGCGTATCCCGTAGGCGTTCGCGAGCTCCGCCACCGCCGTCAGCTCGGCGCGGGTGTGCACCGCACCGGTCGGGTTGTGCGGATTGCACAGCAGGTACGCGGCGCGCCGCCCGCCCGCGGCCGCCCGCCGGAACGCGGCCTCCAGGGCGCTCGTGCGCAACCGCCCGTCCTCGCCCAGCGGGGCCTCGACCACGCGCCGGTCCTCGTGCTCCACGAACCCGTAGAACGGCGGGTACACGGGAGGGCTGACGACGACCGCGTCGCCCGGGCCGGTCACGAGCTTCAGCATCTCCACCGAGCCGCGCATCACGTCCGCGACGGTCGCCGTGCGCTCCGGCACCACGCCGTCCCAGCCCCAGCGCTTCCTGGCGAAGGAGTCCAGGGCCTCGGCGTAGCCCGACCCGGTGGGGTATCCCGTGTCGCCCAGGGCGAGGGCGCCGGTCAGGGCACGCGCCACCGCGCCGGCCGGCATCGCGTCCATCTCGGCCACCCACAGCGGCAGGACGTCCGGCGGATAAGCGCGCCACTTCGCGCTCGTACGGCGCCGCAGCTCGTCGAGGGAGAGCCGGCGCAGGGGATTGCCCTCCTCGCCGGACGCGGGAACACCGGACGCGGGGGCACCGGATGCCGGGACATCGAACACGCGGGCTTCGGACTCGCAGTCATCGGACATGCAGATCATTGTCCGAACGCGGGGGCGGGGCCGGTAGTGGGGCATTCGAGCCGGGCGCTCACATCTCCGCCGCCCCGCCCTCCTGCCGCCCCGCCGCCCAGCCGCGGTGCGCCGGCTGCCGTCCCGCGGGCTGCGCCGGAGCGGGCGTGTCCGGGACGTCCGGCACCTTCCGGCTCACGAGCGCGCCCTGCTTCAGCGTCATCGGCTCCCCGTAGTGCTCGACCTCCAGGGCGTCGCCGTCCATCAGCTCGTACGTCGCGGTCTGCCCGGTGATCTCGACGCGCAGCCGGCGCTGCAGCACCTGCACCGTGAACGCCAGCCGGCCCAGCTGCTCGGGGAGCCGCGGCGCGAAGCCGACCGAGCCGTCGCAGTGGCGCAGCCCGCCGAAGCCCGCGACCAGGGCGATCCACGTGCCCGCGAGCGAGGCGATGTGCAGGCCGTCGCGCGTGTTGCTCTCCAGGTCGGACAGGTCCATCATCGCGGCCTCGCCGAGGTAGTCGTACGCCAGCCGCAGCTGCCCCACCTCGGCCGCCATGACGGCCTGGACGCACGCGGACAGCGAGGAGTCGCGCACCGTCAGCGGCTCGTAGTAGGCGAAGTTCTTGGCCTTCTGCTCGTCGGTGAAGGCGTCCCCGCGCAGGTACATGGCCATGACCAGGTCCGCCTGTTTGATCACCTGTTTGCGGTAGATGTCGAAGTAGGGGAAGTTGAGCATCAGCGGGTACTGGTCGGGAGCGGTCCCGGCGAAGTCCCACACCTGGTGGCCCGTGAAGCCGTTGGACTGCTCGTGGACGCCGAGCACCTCGTTGTACGGCAGGTTCATCCGCGCCGCCGCGTCCCGCCACGCCGCCGTCTCCTCGTCGTCCACGCCGAAGCCCGAGGCGAGGTCGGGGTGGCGCTCGGCCGCGTCCGCCGCGGCCCGCAGGTTCTGCTGCGCCATCAGGTTCGTGTAGACGTTGTCGTCGGCGACGGCGCTGTACTCGTCCGGGCCCGTCACCCCGTCGATGTGGAACTGCCCCTGGTGGTCGTGGTGGCCCAGGGAGCGCCACAGCCGTGCCGTGTGGACCAGCAGCTCCAGGCCGACCTCCCGCTCGAAGGTGATGTCGCCCGTGGCCAGCTGGTAGCGCACCACGGCGTCCGCGATGTCGGCGTTGACGTGGAACGCCGCCGTGCCCGCCGGCCAGTAGGCCGAGCACTCGTCGCCGTTGAGGGTCCGCCAGGGGAACGCCGCGCCGTTCAGCCCCAGCTGCCGGGCCCGGTTGAGCGCGGCGGGCAGGGTGGCGTGGCGCCACCGCAGCGGCTGCGCCGCCGCCAGGGGCGCGGTGCACGTGAGCACCGGCAGGACGAAGGTCTCCGTGTCCCAGAAGCTGTGGCCGTCGTAGCCCGGGCCCGTCAGCCCCTTCGCGGCGATGGCCCGGCACTCCGCGCGCGCCCCCGCCTGCAGCACGTGGAACAGCGCGAACCGCACGGCCTGCTGGATCTCGGCGTCGCCGTCGACCTCGACGTCCGCCCGCTCCCAGAACTCGTGCAGGTACTGCTCCTGCTCGGCGCACAGCCCCCGCCAGCCGGTGCTCGTGGCGCCCGCCAGGGCCGCGTCCACCTGGTCGCGCATCGCCGGCAGCGAGCGGGTGCTCGACCAGCCGTAGGCGACGGTCTTCTCCAGCCGCAGCCGCTGACCCGGCCGCAGCACCGTGGTGACGGTGTACCGGCTGAGGTCAGCGCTGCTCTTCGAGTACGTCTTCGTCTCCTCGGGGCCGCCCACGGCGTGGACGGCGGCCGTCGCGACCCGCAGCCCGCTGCGCTGGGTCCGGTGCACCAGGCGCAGCACGCCCTCCTCGGCCGAGTGCTCCTCCGGGACGAGCGGCGACTCCAGCACCGCCGCCACCCGGGGGTCCCCGCCGGCGCGGGGCAGCTGCTCGTTGGCCACCAGCTCCGACTGCAGGACGATCCGCGCCTCGTCGTCGACCGGCTCGACCTCGTAGGCCACGGCCGCGACCGCCCGCTGGGTGAAGGACACCAGTCGCGTCGAGCGCACCCGCACCGTCCGGCCGGAGGGCGACGTCCACTCCACGGTGCGGTGCAGCAGGCCGGTGCGGAAGTCCAGCACCCGCTCGTGGTGCAGGAGGCGGCCGTAGCGCAGGTCGAAGGGCTCGTCGTCGACGAGCAGCCGGACCACCTTGCCGTTGGTGACGTCGATGACCGTCTGCCCCGACTCCGGATAGCCGTAGCCGGCCTCCGCGTACGGCAGCGGGCGCAGCTCGTACACCCCGTTCAGGTACGAGCCCGGCAGGCCGTGCGGCTCGCCCTCGTCCAGGTTGCCGCGCCAGCCGATGTGGCCGTTGGCCAGGGCGAAGACGGACTCGCTCTGCGGCAGCACCTCCAGATTGAGCTCGGTCTCGCGCAGGCACCACGGCTCGACGGCGTAGGCCGGATGGGTGATCACGTGTGCTCGCCCGCCTCTCCCAGCAGTTGCTCCAGGTCCTGGACGACCACGTCCGCGCCGTGGCTGCGCAGGGCCTCGGCCTGGCCGACGCGGTCCACGCCGACGACGTAGCCGAAGTCGCCCGCCCGGCCCGCCTCCATGCCCGCCAGCGCGTCCTCGTAGACGGCCGCCTGAGCCGGGGACACCCCGAGCTCCCGCGCCGCCTCCAGGAACGTGTCCGGGCGGGGCTTGCCGGGCAGCTTCCGCTCGGCGGCGACCACGCCGTCGATCCGCACCTCGAACAGGTCGTCGATGCCCGCCGCCACGAGCACGTCGTGGCAGTTGGCGCTGGAGGAGACCACGGCCCGCCGCAGGCCGGCCGCGCGGGCGGCGTGCACGTAGCGCACCGAGCCCTCGAAGGCCTCCACGCCCATCTCCTTGATCTTCTCGAGGACGATCGCGTTCTTCCTGGTCCCGAGGCCCTGGACGGTGTCCCGCTCCGGCGGGTCGTCCGGTTCTCCCTCGGGCAGGCGGATACCCCGCGAGGCGAGGAACGAACGCACGCCGTCGGCCCGGGGCATGCCGTCCACGTACCGGTCGTAGTCCTCCACCGCGTCGAACGGGCGGAAGCCCTCCCCGTCGCGCGCTTCGAGGAACGCGTCGAACATCTCCTTCCAGGCGGCCGCGTGCACGGTCGCCGTCCGCGTGAGCACCCCGTCCAGGTCGAACAGACAGGCGCGGATGGACTCGGGAAGGCCGAGGCTCGTCATGCGGCCATGATGCCCCGTCGGACGGGCGCGCGCCCGGCGCATACACTCGCTTGCGCCCGTCGCCCAGCAGCCGCTCCCGTCCACCCGAAGGCCGTGTACGCCCGGGCGGGCGCGTGCGGAGTGCTCCGTTCAGACCCGTAAAGTGATCAAATGACCCATCCCGTTGATGCTGTCGATGCCGCCGCGGTCGCCCTGGGCGAGCGCGTCTGGATCCCCCACGAGGAAGAGCTGGCCCTCGGCCGGGCCTTCCTCGCCCACCGCGACGCGGTCGAGCCGCGCCTGCTGCCGGACATGCCGCGCAGCACCGACCCGCAGGGGTGGATCACCCAGCACGTGCTGTGGCTGGAGGACGTGGCGGCCCTCGCCGAGAACGTCCGCGACCAGTGGTACGCCCACCTGCCGACCAGTCACATGACGGCCCTGATCTCCGCCTACGCCGAGCACGCCCGCGCCGTGGCGCCGCTCGCCGCGCACCTGCGCGAGGCGTGGGCGTCGGAGTCGCCCGCGCCGCGCACGCAGGAGCAGGTCACGTGGTGGGAGGACTGGCACCTCCCGCCCGCCCAGCGCCAGCAGCTCGACGCGCTGACCCACCGTCTGATCGTCATCGGCTCGGTGGTCGTCGCGGCGGTCACGGGGGCTTGGAACGAGGCTCCTGCCGAGGGCGTCTGACGGCAGGCGGGGCGGGGGTCCGGTGCCCGGTGCCTGGTCCGTCCCGGCGCCGCGGCACCGCAGCCGCCGCCCCGCGGCCTGGATCCGGCGCGCTCACAGGCTGCCTGCTCCGCCCGGGGCGAGGGGGCCATTCTCCAGTTGCCCGACCCATCGCGACCCATGACGCACTGATGGCCTCGCCCCGTACTCCGGCAGTGTCGAGCTGTTCGGAGAGGGGCGAGACCGTGCCATCCGCTGCGTCGGGAACGGGCGGCTCCGAACTCCCGGGCTCCGCACCGTCCCGCGCATCGCGGAAGCCCGTGAGATCGTCAGCGCACGCGGTGGCAGGCCCGGCTGCCCCAGCGGACGACGTGTTTGAGGGGGATCGACAGAAGCCAGGTCACCAGTCCTGCCCGGGGGGAGACGGCGAAGGCCAGCACCACGGACGCCGCGCAGATCACCACGACCGCGCCGAGCTCGATGGCGGTGGTCCAGCCGACGTGGTCGGCGACCGGCCGGGCCCGGAGGCGCGGGCGTCGCCAGAGGGTGAGGAACAGCGCCAGGTGCAGCAGGCTGATCAGGGCGATGGTGGCGGCGTAGGTGGCCACGGCCTCCGGCTCCGCACCGCCGTACTCGGACAGCAAGGCGGTGGGGAACGGCAGCAGCGCCACCGCGCCGAGGCCGGCCAGTGTCAGGCGCACCACCAGGATGTCGGCCCGCCGCACGTGGTTGAGGATCTGCCGCTGATCGCGCCAGAGGGCGGCCAGGACGGCGAAGCTCAGCGCGTAGGCACCGAGCTTGGGCCACACCTGGTGCATCTCGTGCTCAAAACCCGCCCTGCTCAGCCCGCCGGGGACGGAGACGTCCAGCACCAGCAGCGTCATCGCGATCGCGTAGATCCCGTCCGACAGAGCGGCCAGCCGATCCGGGCTCTCCACCCCCGGCCCCTCGCCGGCGTCCGCCGTACCGTCCGCACCGCTCACCGCCATGCCCGTCACGGTAGGAGACGAGCACCCTGGGCGCCCCGCGGCCACGCACCGCCGTCACCCGATCTCAGCAGTGGCCCCCTCGGGCCCCCCGTCCGGGGATGGCATCGGGGTACGTTCAAGAATCAGGGTTCCCCCCCCCCGCCGCGGATACGGCCGGTGTTCGATGGCGGAGGCAAAGTTCCTTGACGTAGCGTCATGAGATGTCCGAACTCATCGACCTGTCCGAGCTCAGCGTCCGGTACGGCGGAGCCCCCGGGCTCCATGGCCATCTCGCGCGGCCCCCGGGGGAGGAACCCCGGCCGGGCGTGGTCGTCCTCTTCGAGGCGGCGGGCGCCGATGCGGTCAACCGCCGGCTCAACGAACGGATGGCCGAGGCGGGTTACCTGGCGCTGATGCCCGATCTCTACCGCGGCCGGTCCCCCTACCGCTGCCTGGTTCCGGCGATGCGGTCGCTGATGTCCGGCCACGGCCCGGTGTACGGGGACATCGAGGCCGCCCGGCAGCGGCTGCTGGCCGACCCCGGCTGTACGGGCAAGGTCGGGGTCATCGGGTTCTGCATGGGCGGCGGCTTCGCACTCGTCCTGGCGGGCCGGGGCGGTTACGACGCGGCCTCGGCCAACTACGGGCGGCCGCCGGACGACTTGGAGGCGGCGATGCGGGGCGCGTGCCCGGTGATCGCCAGCTACGGCGCGAAGGACCGGGCCTTCCGGGGCCACGCGGACCCGCTCCGGGAGGCGCTGGAGCGTGCGGGCGTCCCCCACGACGTCAAGGTCTACCCGGATGCCGGGCACTCGTTCTTCAACCACGCCGACAACGTGCCGCTCCTGATGCGGCCGGTGATGCGCGCGGTCATGGGCATCGGCCCGGAGCCGGCGTCGGCCGCGGACGGCTGGCGGCGCATCGAGGCGTTCTTCGCCGAGCACCTGGCCGCGGACTGACCCGGGGCCGACCGGCGGCGGACCGGCGGGCGGCCGGGGGCGGGGCCCGCCCGGGCCCGGCCAGGGCGCGCTCCTGGCCGGGCCGGACCTACGGCTTCGTGCAGCGAGGGTCCAGCGTGGTTCAGTGCCCGGCGCCTGCTGCCTTCCCGAGGGTCCCCGACGTGTTGCAGGCGATGTCGGTGCCGACCGAGTTGACGCCGTCCTTCTTGGCCTGACCGCCCTGGTACTCGTAGTACAGGTAGGTGTAGAACTCGATGCGGCGGCTCGGGCCGCAGGCCGAGTCCGCGGCGACGTTGTAGGTCAGGGTCACGGTGCGGCTGGCGCCGGGGAGGATCGGCACGGCGTAGTTCATCGAGCCGCTCTGCTTGCCCGTGACGTTGCAGCTGGTCACGTCGCCGGTGCAGGAGGCGAACGCGTACTTCAGCGCGGGGTCCTGCGACGTGCTCCACGTCGGCTGTATGGACTGGTACACGAACTGCGTGTTCGTGGACTGGTCGTTGGTGAACTTGAGCGTGATGCTC
Source organism: Streptomyces aureoversilis (assembly GCF_042657885.1). Classification (NCBI taxonomy): domain Bacteria; kingdom Bacillati; phylum Actinomycetota; class Actinomycetes; order Kitasatosporales; family Streptomycetaceae; genus Streptomyces; species Streptomyces aureoversilis. The sequence continues at coordinate 122,254 of NZ_JBHSKJ010000001.1, read as the reverse complement.
ACCGTGGACCCGGGCGTCGCGGACGCCTTGTCGACGGTGACGGTCATCGGAGGGGTGTCGGCGGCGGAGGCCGGCTGGGCCATGCCCAGCAGGGCGACGACAGAGGCGAGAGTGGCGGACAGCCCGAGGCGTCCGAACAGTGATCTGCGCATGGCCCGGGAGAGTAGACAGGCACGTCACGTCCTGACTGCACCGCAGGTGCAGGACCGGCCACCCACGAGAAGGCCGCTGAGGCCTCCGGAGCAGGTGTGGGCTGGGAGTCATCGGTTCCGCAGGTGCAGGAGTTGGCCTGGAAGTGCTGTCGGGACGGGTGTGACGGGGCGTTCGAATGGCCGGCCTGCCGCACCGGAGGGCCCTCTATCGGCCAGACCGGCTTTGCCGGGGGCACGCGCCCCGGGCACGGCCTGCGAGGGCCCCGCGGGGAGCCCGTGATCCAGCACCTACGATGCTGAATCATGGAACTCAGACACCTCGAACACTTCGTCGCCGTCGCCGAGGAGCAGCACTTCACGCACGCGGCGGAACGGCTGCGGGTGGCGCAGTCGGGGGTGTCCGCCTCGGTGCGGGCCCTGGAACGGGAGCTGGGCGCCGAGCTGTTCCTGCGCACGACGCGGCGCGTGGGACTGACGGACGCCGGGCGGGCGCTGCTGGTGGAGGCGCGGCGGACGCTGGCGTGCGCGGCGGCGGCCCGGGAGGCCGTCGCCGCGGTGCAGGGGCTGATGGGCGGCACGCTCTCGGTGGGGACCGAGCAGTGCATGGGCACGGTGGACGCGGCCGCGCTGCTGGCCTCCTTCCACGCGCTGCACCCGCAGGTGGAGGTGCACATGGAGCAGGCGGGCTCGGGCCGGCTGCTGGAGCAGGTGCGGCGCGGCGAGCTCGACGTGGCGTTCGTCGTGCACGACGGCTTCCACGAGGGGGTGCGGCTGCGGCCGGTCGCGGAGGAGCCGCTGATGCTGCTGTGCCGGGCGGACCACCCGCTGGCCGGCCTCAGCGGGCCGGTGCCCCTGGCGCGGCTGGCCGGGGAGGTGTTCGTGGACCTCCACCCGGACTGGGGCGCCCGCCGGGCCGCGGACCTCGCGTTCGCCGACGCGGGCGTGGCCCGGAAGGTCGCGCTGCAGGTCAACGACGTCTATACGCTGCTCGACCTCGTCTCGCGCGGCCTGGGCGCGGCGGTCGTGCCGCGTCCGGTGACGGTCAAGGAGCAGGCGCGCGGGCTCAGTGCGGTGCCGCTGGAGGGGCCGACGCTGTGGAAGGTGGCCGTGGCCGTGCCGGCGGCGGGCAAGCCGACCGCGGCCGCCCGAGCGCTGCTGGCCATGACTGATCAGGGAACTGCCGACTGATCAGGAGAACTGCTGAATGTGATCGGTCGGGGATGTTGGACACCGTCCGGATTCCCGCGCAGAGTGGGGGGCGGTCCGACCACAAGATCCGACCACCGAGAAAGGCAGCACCCCCATGGCGCAAGAAGTACGCGGTGTCATCGCACGAGGCAAGGGCGATCCCGTGCGGGTCGAGACGATCCTCGTCCCGGACCCGGGACCGGGCGAGGCCGTCGTGAAGATCCAGGCGTGCGGGGTGTGCCACACCGACCTGCACTACCGGGAAGGCGGGATCAACGACGAATTCCCGTTCCTCCTCGGCCACGAGGCCGCCGGTGTGGTCGAGTCGGTCGGTGACGGAGTGACCGAAGTGGCGCCGGGCGACTTCGTGATCCTCAACTGGCGTGCGGTCTGCGGCCAGTGCCGGGCGTGTCTGCGCGGCCGCCCCTGGTACTGCTTCAACACGCACAACGCGAAGCAGAAGATGACGCTGACGGACGGCACGGAGCTCTCCCCCGCGCTGGGCATCGGGGCGTTCGCGGAGAAGACGCTGGTGGCCGCCGGGCAGTGCACCAAGGTCGACCCCGCCGCGGCGCCCGCGGCCGCCGGCCTGCTGGGCTGCGGCGTGATGGCCGGCCTGGGCGCGGCGATCAACACCGGTCAGGTGGGCCGGGGCGACTCGGTCGCGGTCATCGGCTGCGGCGGCGTGGGCAACGCCGCGGTCGCCGGGGCCCGGCTGGCCGGCGCCGCGAAGATCATCGCGGTGGACCTCTCCGACGCCAAGCTGGAGCAGGCCAAGGCCCTGGGCGCCACGCACACCGTCAACTCCTCCTCCACGGACGCCGTCGAGGCGATCCGCTCGCTGACCGGAGGCAACGGCGCCGACGTCGTCATCGACGCGGTCGGCCGCCCGGAGACCTACCGCCAGGCCTTCTACGCGCGTGACCTGGCCGGGACCGCGGTGCTGGTGGGCGTGCCCACGCCGGAGATGAAGCTGGAGCTGCCGCTGCTGGACGTCTTCGGGCGCGGCGGCGCGCTGAAGTCCTCGTGGTACGGCGACTGCCTGCCCTCCCGTGACTTCCCCATGCTGATCGACCTCTACCTGCAGGGCCGCCTCGACCTCGACGCGTTCGTCAGCGAGACGATCGCGCTGGACGGGGTGGAGGAGGCGTTCCACCGGATGGAGAAGGGCGAGGTGCTGCGCTCGGTGGTGCTGCTGTGAGCGCGGCGGAGACGGCACCCGACGGCGGCAAGGCCCGCATCGAACACCTCGTCACCTCCGGCATGTTCGCCCTGGACGGCGGCGTCTGGGAGGTCGACAACAACGTCTGGATCGTGGGCGACGACCGGGAGGCCGTCGTCATCGACGCGGCCCACGACGCCGAGGCGATCGCAACGGCGGTCGGCGACCGCCGGCTGGTCGCGATCCTGTGCACCCACGCGCACAACGACCACATCGACGCGGCGCCGGAGCTCGCGGCGCGCACGGGCGCTCCGGTCCTGCTCCACCCGGACGACCGGATGCTGTGGGACCGGACCCACCCGGACACCGCGCCCGACGGGGACCTGACGGACGGCCAGGTGCTGTCCGTGGCGGGCGTCGAGCTGAAGGTGCTGCACACCCCCGGCCACAGCCCCGGCGGCGTCTGCCTGTACGCGCCGGCGCTGGGCACGGTCTTCACCGGCGACACCCTCTTCCACGGCGGTCCGGGCGCGACGGGCCGGTCCTTCTCGGACTTCCCCACCATCATCGACTCGATCCGCAAGCGCCTGCTGTCGCTGCCGCCGGACACGGTGGTGCGCACGGGCCACGGGGAGAGCACGACGGTCGACGGCGAGGCGCCGGCCCTGCCGGAGTGGATCGCGCGCGGGCACTGACCCGGGCCGCCTGACCGGTCTCCGGGCCGGTCCCAGGCCGGTCTGCGGGCCGGTCTCCCGGAGTAGGTCCAAAGCCCGATGACACCGTGCAGGGCGGCCGATTACGGTCTATCCCGGGCATCGGGGCGCCTTCACCATCCGGGTGGAACGCGGCCGGTGTCCGGGAGATGCCTGTGGAGGCATTGCATCGTGTCAGTCGAGTTGAATCACACCATCGTTCACTCGCGGGACAAGCGGGAGTCCGCCGCGTTCCTCGCGAACATCCTGGGCCTCGAGGTCGCGCCCGACATGGGGCCCTTCACCCCCGTGGTCACGGGCAACGGCGTCACGCTGGACTTCGCCACCAGCGACCAGCCGGAGATCGTCCCGCAGCACTACGCGTTCCTGGTCCCGGAGGAGTCCTTCGACGGCATCTTCGCCCGGATCAAGGAAGCGGGCGTGCCGTACTGGGCCGACCCGTACCGCACGCGGCCCAACGAGATCAATCACCACGACGGCGGACGGGGCGTCTACTTCCCCGACCCGTCCGGTCACTACCTCGAAGTGCTCACCCGCCCGTACGGAAGCGGCTCGTAGCACCGGGAGAACGGAAAGGGGCCCCGGGCCGGGGAACGGCCCGGGGCCCCTCCGCGTCAGCGCAGGGCGTACCCGCCGTCCGGGTAGAGCACCGAGCCCGTCATGAAGGTGTTCGTGAAGAGGAAGAGCACCGCGTCGGCGATCTCGCCCTCCGTCCCGGGCCTGTGCAGCAGGCTGTCCCTGCCGTACTGCGCGAAGCTCGCCTCGCGCACCGCGGCCGGGCGCTGCGCCCACAGGTTGCCGTCGACCGTGCCGGGCGAGACGACGTTGACGCGCACGGGCGCGAGCTCCACCGCGAGCCCGCGTCCGAGCCCCTCGATCGCCGCGTTGCAGGCGACGTAGGCGGGTGCGGCGGCCGGGGGGCGTACGCTCGCGGCGCCGGACATCAGCACGACGGAGGCGTTCTGCGTCAGCTTGGGCGCCGCGTACTTGACGGCGTGGTACTGGCCCCAGAACTTCGACACGAACGGGCTCTCGGCGTCGCTGTCACTCAACTCCAGCATGGGGCCCACCCGGTAGGAGGCGGCCGGGGTGAAGAGGTGGTCGATCCGGTCGACGCCGTCGAAGAAGCGGGCCAGCGACTCCTTGTCGGTGGTGTCCACCGCTGCCCAGCCCGCCCGGTCCCCGAGGGACTGCGCGGCCGCGGCGAGCTTGTCCTCGTTCCGCCCGCCGAGCACGACGCGCGCGCCGGCCGCGACCGCGCGCCGCGCGACCTCCAGGCCGATGCCCGACCCGCCGCCTACGATGACGACGTCACGGCCGGTGAGCGGAGCGGCGGTGGGAGGTGTCGTTGCAGGGGCGGAGGAGGGGGCGGAGGCAGAGGCGGAAGCGGGGGAATGCGAGCTGGTCATGCGGGCGCCTTCCGGTGGTCGCGGACTCTCCTGGCCCGAACCACCGCCCATGATCGTTTCATTCCCGCGCCGGGAGGCCGCGGCTGCACCGAACGGGTGCAGTGCCGGCCCCGCGCGTTTACGCGGAGGCGGAGAGGGGACCTCGTGACGGTGCCGGAGGGAACCAGTGAAGGCGAGGCACCGTGGCCGCACCGCAGACCACCTCCCCCGTGACCCTGCACGTCAACGGCGTCGCGCACCACAGGGAATTCGACCACCGGACGACCGTGCTCGACGCCCTGCGCGAGCACCTGGGGCTCACCGGGGCCAAGAAGGGGTGCGACCACGCGCAGTGCGGGGCGTGCACGGTGCTCGTCGACGGACGGCGGGCGAACAGCTGCCTGCTGCTGGCCGTCGCCCACGACGGCGCGGAGATCACCACCGTGGAGGGGCTGGCCGAAGGGGACGCACTGCATCCCCTCCAGGAGGCGTTCCTCGAACACGACGGCTTCCAGTGCGGCTACTGCACGCCGGGGCAGCTCTGCTCCGCGGTGGGGATGATCGCCGAGGCGGGCGAGGGTGCACCCTCCCACGTGACGCCCCTGGCGGCGGCACCGCCCGGAGCGCCCGTCCCCTTGTCCCCCGACGAGATCCGCGAGCGGATGAGCGGCAATCTGTGCCGCTGCGGCGCGTACGTGAACATCGTCGCCGCGATCGGGGACGTGGCGCGGTGAAGGCCTTCGCCTATACGCGCGCCGACGACGTGGACGGGGCGATCGCCGCCCTCGCGGCCTCCCCCGGCGCCGCGTTCCTCGGAGGCGGCACCAACCTGGTCGACCTGATGAAGCTGGGCGTCGCCACCCCGGGGCTGCTGGTGGACGTCAGCCGCCTGCCGCTCACGGAGACCGAGGAGACGCCGGGCGGCGGGCTGCGCATCGGGGCCAACGTCCGCAACAGCGACCTCGCCGCCCACCCGGCCGTGCGGACGCGCTACCCCGCGCTGTCCCAGGCGGTGCTGGCGGGCGCATCCGGGCAGATCCGCAACACGGCCACCACGGGCGGCAACCTCCTCCAGCGCACCCGCTGCCTGTACTTCCAGGACGTGGGCAAGCCGTGCAACAAGCGGGTGCCGGGGAGCGGCTGCCCGGCCCGCGAGGGGGTGCACCGCGATCTCGCGGTCCTGGGCCACTCGCCGCAGTGCGTCGCCACGCACCCCTCGGACATGGCCGTGGCCCTGGCGGCGCTCGACGCGGTCGTCCACCTGCGCGGGCCCGGCGGCGAACGCGCCGTCCCGCTCCGCGACTTCCACCGGCTGCCCGGGGACGATCCCTCGCGCGACACGGTCATCGGGCCGGCCGAACTCGTCGTCGCGGTGGAGCTGCCGGCGCCGCCGCCCGGCCGGTCCGCCTACCGCAAGGCGCGCGACCGCGCGTCGTACGCCTTCGCGCTCGCCTCCGTAGCCGCGTCCCTCGACGTCCGCGCGGGCCGGGTGGAGGACGTGCGCCTGGCCTTCGGCGGCCTGGCCCACAAGCCCTGGCGGGCGCGCGTCGCGGAGGACGCGCTGCGCGGCGCCCCGGCCACCGAGGAGTCCTTCGCGGAGGCCGCCGAGGCCGAGCTGGCAGCCGCCGAGCCGCTGCGCGACAACGCCTTCAAGGTGCGGCTGGCCCGCAACCTGGCCGTGCGGGTGCTCGCCGGGCTCGCCGCGCCGGGCGGGGAAGGGACCGTCTCATGAGCGGCGTCCCCGGCCCCGTCCGTCTCGAAGGCCGCGAGAAGGTCACCGGGTCCGCCCGCTACGCCGCCGAGCACACCCCGCCCGGCACCGCGTACGCCTGGCCCGTGCCCGCCGCGGTCCCCCTCGGCCGGGTCCTGTCGGTCGACGCCGCGGAGGCCATGGCCGAGCCCGGCGCCCTGGCCGTGCTCACGCACGAGAACGCCCCGCGCCTGAAGGACGTGGACGACCGCACCCTGCTCGTGCTCCAGAACGACCGGGTGCCGCACCGCGGCTGGTACGTGGCGCTGACGGTCGCCGAGACCCCGGAGGCGGCGCGCGCCATGGCCGCCGCGGTGCGGGTCGCGTACGCGACCGAGGAGCACGACGCCGTGCTGACCCCGGACCATCCGCGCCTGTTCGTCCCCGAGGTGGTCAACGCGGGCCTCCCGGCCTGCCGCGAGCGCGGTGACTTCGACGGCGCCTACGAGCGCGCCCCCGTCCGCATCGACGCCACGTACACGCTGCCGGGCCTGCACAACCACCCGATGGAGCCGCACGCCTCGACCGCGCGCTGGGAGGACGGCCGGCTCTTCGCCCACGACTCCTGCCAGGGCACGACGGCCGTCCGGGAGACCCTGGCCGCCCTGTTCGGCATGGACGAGGAGCGGATCACGGTCGTCGCCGAGCACGTGGGCGGCGGCTTCGGCTGCAAGGGCACGCCGCGCCCGCAGATCGTCCTCGCCGCGATGGCCGCCCGGCACACGGGCAGGCCCGTGAAGGCCGTGCTGCCGCGCGCGCAGCTCGCGGCCGTGGTCGGCCACCGGCCGCCGCTCGTCCAGCGCCTGCGGCTCGGCGCGGGCGAGGACGGGGTGATCACTGCGCTCGCGCACGAGGTCACCACCCACACGTCCACCGTCCGCGAGTTCGTGGAGCAGGCGGCGGCCCCTTCGCGCGTGATGTACGTGTCCCCCAACAGCCGCACCACGCACCGGGTCGCCGCGCTGGACGTCCCGAGCCCGTCGTGGATGCGGGCGCCGGGCGAGGCCTCGGGGATGTTCGCGCTGGAGTGCGCGATGGACGAACTCGCCGGCGCCGCCGGGGTGGACCCGGTCGAACTGAGGGTCCGCAACGACACCGCGACCGAGCCGGACAGCGGAAAGCCGTACAGCAGCCGGCACCTGGTGGAGTGCCTGCGCGAGGGGGCCCGCCGCTTCGGGTGGGACGCCCGCGACCCGCGGCCCCGCTCGCGCACCGAGGGCCGCCTGCTGATCGGCTCGGGGGTGGCGTCGTCCCTCTACCCCGTCTTCCTCATGCCCTCCACGGCGCAGGTGCAGGTCACCGGGGCGGGGCGCTACCTGGTGCGGGTCAACGCCACCGACATCGGCACGGGGGCGCGGACCGTCCTGGCGCAGATCGCGGCCGAGGCGCTGGGCGTCGCGCCGGACGTGGTCGCCGTCGAGATCGGCAGCACGGAGCTGCCGGCGGCCTCGCTCGCCGGGGGCTCCGCCGGCACCGCCTCGTGGGGATGGGCCGTGCACAAGGCCTGCCGCGCGCTCAACGGGATGATCGACGAGCGCGGGGGCACGCTGCCGCCGGACGGCCTGACCGCCACGGCCGACACCAAGGACGACATCGCCTCCGACCCGCCGCACGCGAAGGCCGCCTTCGGCGCGCAGTTCGCGGAGGTGGCGGTCGACACCGACACCGGGGAGGTGCGCGTCCGCCGGCTGCTGGGCGTCTTCGCCGCCGGGCGCATCCTCAACGCCCGCACCGGGCGCAGCCAGTTCATCGGGGCCATGACGATGGGGGTGGGCATGGCCCTCATGGAGGGCAGCACGATGGACGCCCGCTTCGGCGACTTCGCGGAGCGGGACTTCGCCTCGTACCACGTGCCGACGTGCGCGGACGCCCGCGGCGTCGAGGCCCACTGGATCGACGAGCACGACCCGTGGCTCAACCCCATGGGGAGCAAGGGCATCGGGGAGATCGGCATCGTCGGCACCGCCGCGGCGATCGCGAACGCCGTGCACCACGCGACGGGGGTGCGAGTCCGCGACCTTCCCGTGCTGCCGGAGAAGGTCCTGGCCGGCCTGGAACAGGGCCCGCCGGCCGGTTAGCCCGGCGGCCGCCCGGACCGCCGGGAAGTCCGTGCGAGTCCGGCGACGACCGCCTGTGCGGCCGGGACCCAGCGCCTGCGGTGCCGTGCCACCTGGACGGGCACGTCGGGGAACGGGGGCCCGGCCGGCGCGGCCCGGCGGACGCGCGGGTGCGGGTGACGGGGCAGGCGGTGCCGGTGGCCGGCTGAGGACGGGGGCGCGGGCGGCCCCGGCCGTCACTTGTCGGCGTGGCCGCCGAGGTAGAACAGCAGCCAGATGAAACCGGCGAAGAGGTGGGTGACGAAAACGTAGACCAGGACCCGGAAGGCGACTTGCCGCTCCGCCCGCTTCTCGCTCATGACGGGCCTCCTTCTGGTGTGACCGATCGCCGCCGTACCGGCGCGAGTCTACTCCTCGGACGCGGCCATCGCTTCACGGAGGGTGATCGGGGCGTACGGCACGCGGGAGCGCGGAGCGCCTCAGGGGGCGAGGTCGCGGCGGGCGACGAGGCCGAACGCCAGGAGGACGCCCGCGGCGCCGACGCCGGCGAGGACGCCGAACTGTCCCCAGGGCACGGTGCCGTGGGCCAGGGCGTCGCCCGGCGTGTAGTAGTGGAAGGGGCTGACGAAGCGCAGCGGCGCGGCCTTCGACCAGGCCATGGCGACGAAGTTGACCGCGAAGCCGACCGCGCCGAGGGCGATCGTCACCCCCATGACGCGCGTCCTGCTCCGGCCCGCCGCCGAGACGGCCAGGGCGGGGCCCGTCAGGCACAGGGCGAAGCCGAAGCCCAGCAGCCCGGCCGCGTAGACGCCGCTCTGGGGGACGGCGTCGCTCAGGTCGGGCAGGAGCGCCACGCCGGCGGACACGGCGAGGGTCGCTGCCGCGTTGAGCAGCAGCGAGACGAGGACGAGCGCGGCGGTCCGCTCGGCCAGCAGCCGCGCCCGCGAGACGGGGCGGACCATCAGCAGCTCGATGGTGCCCGCCTCCACGTCCGCGGCGACCGCGGCGGCGGCCAGCGAGCCGACGGCGGTCAGCTGCATGGCGATCCAGAAGGGGTGGGTGAGCCCGGCGCCCAGCAGGCCGGGGTAGCTCGCGATCGACACGTCGCCGTTCGATCCGCTGAACGCCTTGAAGGCGTCCGGGAGCTTCCGCCCGCTCGCGCCGAAGATCTGATCCGGCGTGACGGTCGTCGTGATCACCACGATGAGGGTCTCGAAGGCGGCGATGCCCACGGCCAGGGCGGTGATCATCCGGCGGCGGCGGTGCAGGGCCAGCCGCAGCAGGGGGAAGCCGCCGGTCATGGGGGCTTCCCCTGACCCGGATCGCCCCGGACGTCCCGCCCGTCGCGGTCGTCCCGGCCGCCGCCGTGGTTCCGGTAGAGGTCGAGGAACGCCTCGTCCAGCCCGGCCTCCTCGACCGTGAGGTCGCGCACCGGCAGCGCCAGCAGCTCCCGCAGGACGGCGACCGTCCGGTCCGGCGGGATCATCAGCACGGCCTGGTCGCCGTGCCAGTCGGGCGACCAGCGGTCGGCGGCGCCGAGCGGCCGCCGGCCGAGGCCGTCGGCGAAGGCCAGGCGCACCTTGCGGGCCCGGGCCTCGCGCAGGGCGGCGACCGCCCCGACGGTCACCAGCCGGCCGGCCCGGACGATGGCCACCCGCTCGCACGTCCGCTGGACCTCCGGCAGCACGTGGCTGGAGAGCAGTACGGTGCGCCCGGCCGCGCGGACCTCCGCCAGCAGGGCGTAGAAGGTCTCCTGGACGAGGGGGTCGAGCCCTTCGGTGGGCTCGTCGAGGATCACCAGCTCGGGCTCGTGCTGCAGGGCCTGGACCAGGCCCAGCTTCTGCTTCATGCCGCGCGAGTAGGCGCGCACGGGGCGGTCCAGGTCCGGGCCGGAGAGGCCCAGGCGCGCGCAGAGCTCGTCCTGGAGGCGGGCGGGGGCACCCTGCAGCGCCGCCAGCAGCCGCAGCGTCTCGCGGCCGGTGAGCTCGGGGTAGAGCCGCAGTTCCCCGGGGAGGTAGCCGAGGAACGGGGCGAGCCTCAGATGGTCGGCGAAGGGGTCGCGGCCGAGCACCCGGACCCGGCCCTCGGTGGGGCGCAGCAGCCCCACGAGGCAGCGCATCGTGGTGGTCTTGCCCGCCCCGTTGGGCCCGAGGAAGCCGAAGACCTCGCCCTCGCCGACGCCGATGTCGAGTCCCTCGACGCCGGTCGTGCGGCCGTAGCGCTTGGTCAGCGAGACGATGTCGATGACGTTGCGCGTGCGCTCAGCCAAGGCCGCCTCCCGGACGGTCGCCGGCGGGTCTCCCTCCTTCCCAGCTTCGGTCAGCCGGTGCCGGGCCGCCACGGCTCCGGAAGAGCCGGCGGGCCGTGGCCGGAGGCCGGGCCGCCGGGCGCGGGGTGCTGACGGCCCGGCCCCGTGCCGGACGGCGGCGCATGGGCGAAGCTGGAAGGAGACCGGAGGGAGACCGGGGGAGAGGCGGGCGGAGGGGCCGAGCGCAGAGGAGCCGACGATGCCGCACACAGCCGAATGGAACGTCCACCTCGACCTGGTCGAGGAGGACGGGAGGACGAGGGCCCGCGCCACGCTCGACACCGGGGCGACGACCGTCACGGGCAGCGGGACGGCCACGTGCGCGCCGGGCGACAAGGACATCCCGGCGATCGGGGACGAGTTCGCGGCCGGCCGGGCCCTGCGCGACCTGGGCGAGCAGCTCCTGCACGCCGCGGAGCACGACGTCGCCGCGGTGGGCGCCGCCCCCGAGCCCCGGCGGTCGCCGATGTACGGGTGGCCGCTGTGAGGCCGTGAGGCGGGCCCGCCGGGGTCAGACCCCGACCGTCTCCTCCATCTCCTCCTCGGCCGCGGGCCCGGTCCCGGCGGCCGGGCGGGTCCTGCGCGCCTCGACGGCCCACGCGACGGCGGTCACGACGGCGCCCAGGAGCAGCCACAGCGCCAGCGTCGCGACGTGGCGGCCGAGCCCGGTGCTGTCGAAGTAGACGAGGCTGCGCGTGCCCTCGACGAAGCCGGCGCCGTTCCAGAAGGAGTGCAGCGCGGCGAAGAAGCCGTTCTGCAGCTCGGGCCGGTACACGCCGCCCGCGCTGGTGAAGTTGAGCATCACGAACAGCACCATCATGCCCAGCGTCGTCCAGCGCTTGAGGAAGGTGTGCAGCCCGACGCCGACGAGCAGGATGCCCGCCGAGTAGGCCCAGGCCATCCCCCACAGCCCCCACAGGCCGTGGTCGACGAGGTGGAAGACGGGCCCGGCCAGCGCGGCGCCGATCAGGCCGACCACGAACGAGGTCGCCACCGCCAGCGCGGCGCGCAGCCTCATGGGCAGGGTGCCGCCCGCGGCACCCAGCACGGCTACGGAGGCGTACGAGCCGATGCTGACCGCGACCAGCAGGAAGAAGATGCCCTGGCCGGTCGGGTCGCCCTCGGCGGGCGGCGCGACGTCCGTGACCTTCAGGGGGGCGCCGGTGCGGGCGGCGACGGGCGCGAAGACCTTCTGCACGGCCATGGCGGTGGTGTCGGACCCGGCGGAGGCGACGAGCAGTTCGGGCGCGTGCCGGTCCGGTATGTACGCGCCGGAGACGTCGCGGTGGCGGAGCGCGCGGACGGCCTCGTCGCGGTCGGCGACGGTGCGGACGGCGAGCCGGTCCCCCGCCTTGTCGGCGATCCCCCGCGCCAGGGTCCCCGCGCCCGGGCCGGACTCCACGACGGCGACGGGCAGTTCGTGGGGGGTGGGCTGCGCGAACGCGCCCAGGTAGGCGAGGCCCATTCCGATGCACATCAGCAAGGGGGTGAGCAGGTGGCTCAGTACGTGGCGCAGCGCGCCGCGGGTGGCGGGTCCCATCGTGTCCTTCCTCGGCCAAATCGGTTGGCAACAGGCTGGTAATTGGTTGGCTTATACAACTTTCCCTTTAAGTTGTACTATACAACCAGACCTCGAAAGGAAGCCCGCCGTGCCCGATCGTGACGCCTCCGTGGAGACCATCCAGCGCGAGCTGACCGCCTTCGCCCGCCGCGCCCGGGCCGCGGCGGCCCGCATGCACCCCGAGCTCTCCCTGGTCTCCTTCACCCTCCTCGCCCACCTGGAGGACCGCGGCGGCTGCCGCGCCACGGACCTGGCCGCGCACTACCTGCTGGACAAGTCCACGGTCAGCCGGCAGATCGCGGCCCTGGAGCGGCTGGGCTTCGTGGAGCGCCGGCCCGCCCCCGAGGACCAGCGCGCCCAGGTGCTGCACCTGACCCCCCGCGGCGCCGGGACCCTCGCGCAGGTCACCGCCAACCGCCGGGCGGCCTTCCGGGAGCGCCTCGCCGACTGGGACGCGGCCGACCTGGACCGCTTCGCCGGCTATCTGCTGCGCTACAACGCCTCGGCGCGACCGCTCGACTGAGGCGCCGCACCCCGGCCGGGACACCGCGCCCACTCCCCGAATCCGGGGTGGTTGGTCACTCGATGGGCTGTTTTGCCGCCATTGCGGGTGAGTCGCCCTCCCCGGAGCCGTTATGCAGGCCTGACGGATACGGCCTGCCGGCAGGCCCGGACGGAAGGGTGTGGGGACCGTGCAGCCACGCGGAGACGACCGTGACCGGGGCGGCCCCCCGCCGTCCGTGGCCGCGTCGCCGGGAGAGGAGCTGCGCCGGCTGCGGCAGGAGCGGGGCATGTCCCTGGCCGGGCTGTCCCGTGCCGTCCACTACACCAAGGGCTATCTGAGCCGGGTCGAGACCGGCGAGAAGCCGATGACGCCCGAGGTGGCCCGGCGGTGCGAAGAGGCCCTCGGCGCCGGCGGGGTGCTGTCCGGGCTCGTGCCGGAGCCGGCCGAGGGGCGGCGCTCCGCGCGCAACGGGCTGCTGGAGGTGTGCCCGTACCGGGGCCTGGCGGCGTTCGACGCCGCGGACGCGAGCTGGTTCTTCGGCCGGGACCGGGCGACGGCCGCCCTCGTCCGTCAGCTGACCGAGCGGCTGGACGGCTCCGGGCCCACCGCCGTGGTCGCCGCGTCGGGCACCGGCAAGACGTCGCTGCTGCACGCCGGGCTGGTGCCCGAGCTGCGCCGGGGCGTCCTGCCCGTGCCCGGGTCGAACCGCTGGCCCGTGGTCACGATGCGCCCCGGCGAACGCCCCCTCGACGAGCTGCTGGGCCGGGTGGCGGAGGCCGCCGCGGCGGATCCCGACCATCTGACCAGGGCGCTGGCCCGCGGCGGGGCGGGGGCGCTGGCCCGCGCCGTCCACGCCGCGCTGAACCGCCGTCCGCGGGGCGCCGGGAGAGCGGGAGCGGCGGGCGCGGAGGGGGCGGAGCCGGCCCGGGTGGTGCTCGTCGTCGACCAGTTCGAGGAGGTCTTCACGCTGTGCCCGGACGCCCGGCAGCGCGCCGATTTCGTCCGCGCGCTGCACGCCATGGCCACGGGCCCCGCGCCCGCCGACGGCCGGGAGGGCTCCGCGGCGCTGGTGGTGCTGGGCATGCGGGCCGACTTCTACGGCAGGTGCCTGGCGTTCCCCGAGCTGGCGGCGGCGCTGCGCTCGGGCCAGCTCCCCCTGGAGCCCCTGCGGGCGCAGGAGCTGCGCGACGCCGTGGTGCGGCCCGCCCACGCGGTGGGCCTGGAGCTGGAGCCGGGCCTGGCCGAGCTGATCCTGCGCGACCTGGGCGCCGGGGACGACGGCGGGGACCGGGAGGGCGGCGGGTACGAGCCCGGTGCGCTGCCGCTGCTCTCCCACGCCCTGCTGGCGACCTGGCAGCGGCGCAGCGGCCGGCTCCTGACCGTGGCGGGATACCAGCAGGCGGGCGGGATCGCGGGGGCGGTCGCGGCGACGGCGGAGCGGGCGTACGGGCGCCTGTCGCCCGGCTGCCGGGAAGCCGCCCGGGCGGTCCTGCTGCAGCTGGTCCGGGTGGACCAGGACGGGCGGTCTGCGCGCCGGCGGGTGTCGCGCGAGCGGCTGTCGCAGGACCTCGGGGCACAGGCCGGGGCGGCGCCGGAGGTGGTGGAGGCCTTCACGCGGGCGCGCCTGCTCACCGTCGACGCCGACCAGGTCACGCTGGCCCACGAGGCCGTGCTGCGGGCGTGGCCTCGGCTGCACAGGTGGATCGAGGCGGACGCGGCGGCGCTGCACGGCTGGCAGCAGTTGAGCGCCGCGGCCGGGCAGTGGGAGGCCGAGGGGCGCGACCCCGCGCTGCTGCCGCGGGGCAGCAGGCTGGCCGCCGCGCACGAGACCGCGAGCCATCCCCTGGCCGCGGTGGGCGGGGTAGAGCGGGCGTTCCTGGATGCGGCGACGGCCCTGGCCGCCGCCGAGCAGGAGACGGAGCGGCGACGGGCCCGGCGGCTGTACCGGCTGCTGGTGTCCATGGCCGTCCTCCTCGTCCTGGCGCTGGCCGGCGGCGTGGCGGCGGTGCACCAGGGGATGCGGGCGGAGGCCGAGCGGCACGCGGCGCGCTCGGAGGAGCTGGCCTTCCGCGCCGTCTCGGGCGGCGCGCCCCGGCCCGAGGTGGCGATGCTGCTGGCGACCGGAGCCTGGCGCGACGCCCACACCCCGGCCGCGGCCAGTGCCGTGCTGAGCACGCAGGCGCAGCCGTACGCCGGGCGGCTGGCCGGGCACCGCAAGCGCGCCCACGCCGTGGCCTGGCTGCCGGGCGGGAAGCGGCTGCTGTCGGCGGGGGCCGACGCCACCGTCCGGGAGTGGGACGTGCGGACGCGCCGGCAGGTGGGGGCGGCGCGGAGCGGGGCGGCGGTGCGCGCGCTGGCCGCGGCGCGGCAGCGGAACCTGGCCGCCTGGGGGGACGAGGCGGGCGTCGTCACCGTGCGGGAGGGCACGGGCGGGCGGGCCGTGGCGCTGCCTGCGCGGAGCAGGCACCGCGGGCCCGTCCGGGGAGCGGCCCTGTCGGACCGCGGGGACCTGCTGGTGACGGCGGGCGAGGACGGCACGGTGCGCCTGACGCGCCTGGGCGGCGGCGCGGCCCGCACCGAGGTCCGGGACGCCGGGCTGGGATGGCTGTACGCGGCCGCCGTCAGCCCGGACGGCGGCCAGGTCGCGGCCGCCGGATTCGACGGGCGGGTGTGGGTCCTCGACGTGGACAGCGGGCGGTCGAGGGTCATCGGCAGCCGGGACTTCGGCCGCGTCCGGGCCCTCGCCTTCTCGCCGGACGGCCGCCGCCTGGCCACCGGCGAGTGGCTCAACCGCATCGGCCTGTGGGACACCCGCACCGGCGAGCGCGAGGCCGCCCTCGAAGGGCCCTCCGACTCCGTCTTCGGCGTGGCCTTCTCCCCCGACGGCACCCGGCTCGCCGCGGCCAGCCAGGACGACACCGCCGGCATCTGGGACGTCGCGGAGCACCGCCGCATCACGCAACTCGCCAGCCACATCGGCCCCGTCTACGCCGTCGCCTACTCCCCCGACGGCCGCACGCTCGCGACGTCCGGGGAGGACGGCTCGGTGCGCCTGTGGACCCCGCAGGCCGCCGTCACCACCCCGCTGCCGGGCTCGGCCTGGCAGGACGGGGCCCTCAGCCCCGACCGCTCCCTCCTCGCCGTCGCGGGGCGGGACGGCACGCTGCGCCTGCTGCGCACCGCGGACCGCGGCCTGCGCACGGTGCGGGCCGGGAAGGAGCCCGTGCGCGCGGTGGCGTTCAGCCACGACGGGTCGCTGGTCGCCACGGGCGACGAACACGGCACCGCCGCCGTCTGGCGCACCGCGGACCTCAGCCGCCCGCTCCACCGCTGGCGGGCACACGGCCGGGCGCTCACCTCGCTCGCCTTCCGCCCCGGCGACGCCGGAGCGCTCGCCACCGCCTCCGAGGACCACAGCGCGAAGCTGTGGCGGCTCGCGGGGGGCACCGCCGTCACGGAGCGGACGCTGCTGGGCCACGACGACGGCGTCTACCGCGTGCTCTTCCTCGGCCGGGACACCCTCGCCACCGGCAGCCTCGACAACACCGTCCGCATCTGGCGCTACTCCGACGGCCGTGCGCTGCGCAGCCTGACGGAACACGAGGACACCGTCTTCGGACTGGCCCTCAGCCGCGAGGGCGTCCTCGCCACGGCGAGCCGCGACCACACCGTCAAGCTCTGGGACCCCGAGGGCCGCACGAGCCTGCGCACCCTGGCCGGGCACACCGGCCCCGTCACGTCCGCGGCCTTCAACCCCGCCGGCACCCGGCTGGTGACCACCGGCCGCGACAACACCGTACGGATCTGGGACCCGCGCGACGGCCGCCTGCTGCTGACCCTGACCGGCCACACCGGCCGGGTCCGGGCCGCGGCCTTCCTCGGCGACGACGGCCCGGTGGTGTCGGTGGCGGAGGACGGGACGGTGCGCTGGTGGAACCTGGACGTGCCGGAGGTCCTCGCCCGCACCTGCAGGGCGCTGGGCAGCGCCACGGACCGGCCGCTGTGGGAGCGCCTGCTGCCGGACGTGCCGTACGCGCCGGGCTGCCCCTGATCGCCGGCCGTTCCTGATACCCGGCCGCTCTTGATCCCCGGCCGCTCCTGAGCGCCCGCTTTCCCCTTCCACCGGCGGCACTTCACCCACATGCGCATCACCGCCGGTGGGACGCGGTTGCCCGCCGCCTTGTCCGCCGAGGCAACAGGAAACCCCTGTTCCGCACCGCTGCCCCGCTCCGAGACTCGAAGTACCGGGACAACAGGGGTGAAACCACCCCCCGGTGATACGGCCTCAGCCGAGACAAGGAGCCCCCGTGAACAGCCGTCGCCTCCGCAACCGCAGCCTCGTCCTTCCCACCGCCGTCGTGCTCCTGGCCCTCACCCTCACGGGTGCCACGGCCGCCCTCGCCGAGGGCGCACCCACCGCCGTCACCATGGCCCCGGCCGCATGGGCCACACCGGGGCCGGACGGCGCCGGGACGGCCGAGCGGCAGAAGATCGTCGACCGCGCCCTCAGCGCCCTGACCACCCCCAAACGCTTCCGCCTGGAGCGCGGCGGGCCCGTGTACCTGAGCCGGCCGGGCCACCCGGACCGGGACACCAACTACCTCGGCAAGGGCAACAGCAACGCCAACATGAACGAGTACAACGACTTCGCCAGGAACCCGAACCACCGTCAGTGGTGCGGCTTCTTCGTCGCCCGGATGTGGGCGAACCGCGGCGTGCCCGCCGACCCCGGCAGCAGCCGGGCCTGGCGCAGCGGCACCGGCGACCGGTGGCACCCGTACGCGGCCGACCGGCTGCCACAGCCCGGCGACGTCCTGATGTGGGCCGGGCGGAACCACGCGGGGCACGTCGCCGTCGTGGTCGGCGTCTCCGGCACCCGGGTCACGACCGTCGAGGGCAACACCGGCCACCACAACGACAGCATCGCCCGGCAGCGCTACGAGTGGACCGGCGCCGGCCCCGTGCTGAAGGACAGGACCAAGGTCATCCAAGGCTTCGCCTCCCGGTTCTGACCCTGCACCCCCCGCCCCGTCTCCCCTCCCCCTTCACCCTCACCGCCCCCGGAAGGACGCTCCCATGGAAACCCGTTCCTCCCCCCTCGCCCGCCTCCGCACCGCCGGTGGGCTGCTCCTGGCCGCGCTCACCCTCGCCGGCGGAGCCGTCGCCACCACGGCCACGACGACCGTCACCGTCACGGCGACCACCACCGCCACCGGCGGCACGGACGCGGCCGACCCGTGCCGGGCCTTCCAGGCCGGGGCCTGCCCCCACCGGTGACACGGCCGGTCGCGCTCCACCGGCTGCGCGCAGCAGGGCCGCCGTCCCGCGGGCGGCCCTGCCTCCGCACGCCCGGCCGGGAGCCCGGCGCGCCGCGACCGCCCCGGCTCGCGCCGTTGCCGCCCGTCCGCCAAATGGGTGATCATGCGCATCATGCACAGTGACCTCTTCGCCCAGCAGAACATGGCCAAGCCCGCCGCCGCGCCCGGCATGGCCGTCCACAACGCCAAGTCCATCGTCTACGCCGTCGACGGCGAGTGCTACGCGCGCCAGGGGTCCATGGTCGCCTTCCGCGGCGAGCTGCAGTTCGAGAAGCTCGGCCAGGGCGTGGGCAAGTTCCTCAAGCGCGCCGTCACCGGCGAGGGCCTGGCGCTGATGGCCGTGCGGGGCCGCGGCGAGGTGTGGTTCGCGCACGAGGCCGCCAACTGCTTCATCGTCGACATCGCCCCCGGCGAGAGCCTCACCGTCAACGGCCGCAACGTCCTGTGCTTCGACCCGACCCTCTCCTACGAGATCCAGACCGTGAAGGGGGCGGGCATGACGGGCGGCGGGCTCTTCAACTCCGTCTTCAGCGGCCACGGGAAGCTCGGCGTGATATGCGAGGGCAACCCCATCGTCATCCCCGTCTCCGCCCAGGCCCCGGTCCACGTGGACACCGACGCGGTCGTCGGCTGGTCCGCCTCCCTGCGCACCTCGCTGCACCGCTCCCAGAGCCTCGGCTCCATGCTGCGCGGCGGCTCCGGCGAGGCCGTCCAGCTCAAGCTGGAGGGAGAGGGCTTCGTGATCGTCCGGCCGAGCGAGGCCAAGCCGCAGCAGCAGAACGGCTGACCCGGTGCTCGGTCGCATGGCCTCCGCCGTGCTGCCCGCGGCCGGGCGGCTGACGGTGACGACCGACGACGCGGCCGGTGCCGGGCCCGCGCCCGGCAGCATCGTCGCGGCGAACCACACCTCGCTGGCCGACCCCGCCGTCGTGCTCGCCGCCCTCCACCGGCTCGGAGTCTCCCCCGTCGCCCTGGCCGCCGCCGGCCTGTGGCGGATCCCGCTGCTCGGACGGCTGCTCACCCGGGAGGGGTACGTCCCCGTCCACCGCGGCGACCCGCGGGCGGTCCGGGCCCTCGACGGGGCCGGGGCCGCGCTCGCGAGCGGCCGGACCGTGCTCATCTACGGCGAGGGCGCCATACCCCGCCGCGGGGACTCCGGCGAGGCAGCGCCCCGCCCCTTCCGCGGCGGGCTCGCCCACCTCGCCCTCGCCACCGGGGCCCCCGTCGTGCCCCTGGGGCAGGCGGGAGCGCGCCGCATCTGCTCCGGCAGCCGGACCCGGCAGCTCGCGGGTGTGCTCACCGCGCCCGTGCGCCGGCCGCCGCTGCACGTCCACATCGGCGCCCCGCTCCGGCTGACCGGCGACCGGGCGGCGGCCACGGCGCGCGCCCACGAAGCGGTGACCGGCGCCTGGCGCACGGCGGCCGCACGCCTGGGAGAACCGGCGGGCCCGGCGGCCTGAAGCCGCCGGGCCCGCCTTTCGCGCCTTACCGTCTGGCCTGGGGATCGTCGCAGGCCCCGCCGTTGCCGCCCTTCCCTTCCGGAACGATCTCCGAGGCCCAGCCCTCGGGAGGTTCCTGGTACGGGCTGCAGGTCCCGCACGAGGCACACGTCCACCTGCCGTGTACCCCCAGGACGACGGATCCGCAGCCGCTACAGGTGTTGGTGGTGTAGTAGGGCTCGCCGGGTGCGGCGTGTGAGCGCCATGCCTGCTCTTCCATGTCACCCAGACTGCCATGAACACTGTGAGCACGAGGACTTCCCGTCAGGACCGTTGATGGTCGACGCGCCACATTCGGGACAGTTCATGACCCCCCTTCCTGCCTGCGGCGCTCGCCGGGCAGCGTCAAATGCCGGTGGACCAGCCGTAGTTGCCTTCACCATCGGCCAACCGGGCCGAAGGCACCAGACACCGTGCTCGAAGTGTGATAAGCGCGATGAGCGGGGGCGCGGCCTCCGGTGGCACGGACCCGCGAGGCGCCGCGCGCCGGGCGGTGCGAGGCTTGCGGCATGCAGCAGACACCGCAGCCTTCCCGCGTCCTCGTCGTGGACGACGACCCGACCGTCGCCGAAGTCGTCGCCGGCTACCTCGGCCGCGCCGGCTTCACCGTCGACCGGGCCGCCGACGGCCCCCGCGCGCTGGAGCTGGCCGCGGCGGTCCGGCCCGACCTCGTCGTCCTCGACCTGATGCTCCCGGGCATGGACGGGCTGGAGGTGTGCCGCCGGCTCCGCGCGGCCGGCCCGGTCCCGGTGATCATGCTCACCGCGCGCGGCGACGAGGAGGACCGGATCCTGGGCCTGGAGGTGGGCGCGGACGACTACGTCACCAAGCCGTTCAGCCCCCGGGAGCTGGTGCTGCGCGTCGGGTCCGTCCTGCGCCGCGCGCACGCGCGCTCCGCGAGCCCCCGTCCGGCACCCCTGCTGCGGGCGGGCGGCCTCGTGCTCGACCCGGCCGCCCGGCGCGCCACCAAGGACGGCGCCGAGCTCGCCCTCACCCTGCGCGAGTTCGACCTGCTGTCCTTCCTGCTGCGCCACCCGGGCCGGGCGTGCTCCCGGGAGGAGCTGATGAACGAGGTGTGGGGCTGGGAGTTCGGCGACCTGTCGACGGTGACCGTGCACGTGCGCCGGCTGCGCGGCAAGATCGAGGACGACCCGGCCCGGCCGCGGCTGATCCGGACCGTCTGGGGCGTCGGCTACCGCTTCGAGGCGGACGGCGTGCGGCCTCCGGACGGGCCGGACGCCCGCAGCGAAGGGGCCGGCCGTGCGTGACCTCCTGCTGATCGCCCTCTACTCGTTCCTCGGCGCGGCGGCGGCCGGGCTGCTGGGCGCGCTCGCCCTGCGGGCCCTGCGCCACCGCTCGGTGGCGGTCTCCCTCACGGTGGTGGCCGTCGTCTCCGTCGTCGCGATGCTGGCCGGGACGCTCGCCGTGGCCCGGGCGATGTTCCTCTCCTCGCACGACCTGACCGTCGTCACGACGGTCTGCGCGACGGCCGCCGTGGTCTCCCTCGCCACCGCCCTGCTGCTGGGCCGCTGGGTGGTGGCGCGCAGCAACGCCCTGACGCGCGCCGCGCGTTCCTTCGGCGACGAGGGCAGCTTCGCGGCCCCGGGCGGCGGCGCCACGGCCGAGCTCGCCGCGCTCGGGCGCGAGCTGGCGGCGACGAGCGGGAAGCTCGCGCGCTCGCGGGAGCGGGAGCAGGCGCTGGAGACCTCGCGGCGCGAGCTGGTGGCCTGGATCTCGCACGACCTGCGGACCCCGCTGGCCGGGCTGCGGGCGATGTCCGAGGCCCTGGAGGACGGCGTGGCGGAGGACCCGCCGCGCTACCTGCGCCGGATGCGCACGGAGGTGGAGCGCCTCGACGCCATGGTCGGCGACCTCTTCGAGCTCTCCCGCATCCACGCGGGCGCGCTGCCGCTGCACCCGAGCCGGATGTCGGTGTACGACCTGGTGGACGACGCCCTCGCCGGGGCGGGGCCCCTGGCCCGCGAGCACGGCGTCCGGCTGACCGGGGACGGCGTCGAGGCGGTGCCGGTCGAGGTCGACGGCAAGGAGATGACCCGCGTCCTGGGCAACCTCCTCGTCAACGCCATCCGCCGCACTCCCGCCGACGGCACGGTCGCGGTCGCCGCGCACCGGGAGGCGGACACGGTGGTGCTGTCGGTGACGGACGGCTGCGGCGGCATCCCGGAGGAGGACCTCCCGCGGGTCTTCGACACGGGCTGGCGCGGCACCGAGGCCCGTACGCCCCCGGGCGGCGCGGGACTGGGCCTGGCCATCGTCCGCGGCATCGTCGAGGCGCACGCGGGCCGCGCGGCCGTGCACAACGTGCCCGGCGGCTGCCGCTTCGAGGTGGTCCTGCCGGTGGCGCGCTAGCCGGGGCACCGGCCGCCCCACCGCCGGGCGTCCGCAAGTCGGTTGACGAAGATCAACTCGTGTAGTGGACTCGCACGGGTGCCCACGCCTCGAATGACCCGGCTCGCGCAGCGCGTACGCTCCGCAGCACCCGCCGACGCGGTCACGGCGGGCTCCCTCGCCGTGCTCATCGGCATCACCAGCTCCGTGGCCATCGTCGTCACCGCGGCGGAAGCGGCCGGGGCCACCCCGGCTCAGCTCACGTCCTGGATGTTCGCCCTGGGCATCGGCATGGGGGTCACCTGCGCGGGGCTGTCGCTGCGCCACCGGGCGCCGGTGGTCACGGCCTGGTCCACGCCCGGTGCGGCCCTGCTCGCGACCGGCCTGCACGGGGTGTCGATGGCCGAGGCCGTCGGCGCGTTCCTCCTCTCGGCGGTCCTGGTCATCGTCAGCGGCGCGACCGGCTGGTTCGAGCGCGTCATGGACAGGATCCCGGTGCCGTTGGCGTCGGCGCTCCTGGCGGGCGTGCTCGTGCAGTTCGGCACGGGGCTGTTCACGAAGATGCAGCAGGACTTCGCCGTGGTGTTCCCGATGTTCGTGGTCTACCTGGCCTGCAAGCGGTGGCTGCCCCGGTACGCGGTCATCGGCGCGCTGGCCACCGGGGTCGTGGTGAGCGCCTTCCGGGGCTCGTGGCACCTGCAGGGGCTGCACGTGGCGCTCGCCGAACCGGTCTTCGTGCGCCCGGAGTTCTCCTGGCAGGTGCTGATCGGCGTCGGCCTGCCGCTGTTCGTGGTGACGATGGCGTCGCAGAACCTGCCGGGGGTGGCGGTGCTGCGCGGCGCGGGCTACCGCACGCCGGTCTCGCCGCTGCTCACCTGGACCGGGATCGTCAACGCCGTGCTGGCCCCGTTCGGCTGCTTCGGGCTGAACCTGGCCGCGATCACCGCGGCGATCTGCACCGGCGAGGAGGCCCACCGCGACCCCCGCAGGCGCTACCTGGCCTCCGTGTGGGCGGGCCTGTTCTACATCGCGGTCGGTCTCTTCGGCGGCGTCGTGGGCTGGCTGCTGACCGCCATGCCCGCCGCCCTCGTCATGGGCATCGCCGGGCTCGGCCTGCTCGGCACGATCGGCGGCTCCCTCACGGCCGCGCTCGCGGACGCGCGCATGCGCGAGGCGGCCGTCGTCACCTTCCTGGCCACCGCGTCGGGCATGACCCTGGCCGGCATCGGCTCGACGTTCTGGGGCCTGCTGGCCGGCGTGCTGGCGACCGTGGTGCTGAACGGGCGCCGCCGCGAGCCCGCGGCGGCGCGGGAGCCGGAGACGGGCAAGGAGACGGAGACCGTGGAGAAGCCCGCCGGGCCGGTGGGCGCCGCGGAGGAGAAGGCGGCACGCTGAGGAGCCGCCGCGGCCGCCCCCGTCAGGCGGTGGGGGCTCCGGCCACGCGGCGCTCGCCGCCGTTGCGCTCCTGCCAGAACCGGTAGACGGCGGTGGCCTCGTCGCGGGGCTCGTGGCGCATCGGCAGCCGCCGCTCGCTCCAGTCCTTGGCGAACTCCGCGTAGAAGGTGTTCAGCTCGAAGTACTTGCGGTCGTCGACGTAGTGGGGCTCGTAGTCGTCGCGCCGCGTGAGGAAGACGACCTCGTCGGGGCTGCAGTAGTAGAGCGAGCCCAGGCACATCGGGCAGGGGTGGGCGAGCACGTAGATCGTGGTCCCGGTCAGGTGCTCGGTGCCGAGCCTGGTGCAGGCCTCGCGGATGGCCAGGATCTCGGCGTGCGCGGTCGGGTCGGAGGTCTGGGCGACCAGGTTGGGGCTCTCGGCGAGGATCTCGCCGTCCTTGACGATGACGGTCGCGAAGGGGCGGCCGCCCTCCTCGACGTTCTTGCGGGCGATGTCGATGGTGCGCCGGACGAAGTCCATGGTGCGGGTGCTCCTGGGGAGGGGTGGGTACGGGCGGGCCCCGCGCCCGGCGGACGGCCGGGCGCGGGGCATCCTGCCGGATGCGTTACGTACGACGACGGTGCGTCAGAAGGGCTTTGTCGGCAGGTACTTGCCGTCGAGCGTGATCACGGCGCGCTCGCCGCCCTCGGGGTCGGCGACCTTCTTCACGTCCAGCTTGAAGTTGATCGCGCTGATGATGCCGTCGCCGAACTGCTCGTGGACCAGGGCCTTGAGGGTGGTGCCGTAGACCTGGAGCATCTCGTAGAAGCGGTAGATGGTCGGGTCGGTCGGGATGCCGCCGGGGATGGAGCCGCGGGTCGGTACGGTCCGCAGCAGCATCGCGGCGTCGTCGTCCAGGCCGAGCAGCTCGGCGACGGCCTTGGCCGCACCGGCCGGGAGGGCGTGCTGGCCGAGGACGGCAGCGGTGACGAAGGCGACGGACAGGCCTGCGGCGTCGGCCAGCTCCTGCCAGGTGAGGTCCTTGCGGGTCTTGGCCTCGACCGCGGCGATCGCGAGCTGCTGACGGGCCTGGGGGTCGAACTGGGCGTGGACGGTCATGGGACTTCCTTCACTGGTGAGGTGACTGGTGATGTGGGGGGGTTGGCAATAGCCGTCAGGCGGCCGGAAGGGCCGCGAAACGGCCGTTCGCCGCGTCGAGTTCCTCGACGGCGCCGGTGCCGATGTCGAAGACCCAGCCGTGCAGGCGCACCGCGCCGCGGTCGAGGGCACGGGCGACGGAGGGGTACGTCGCCAGGTTCGCCAGCTGGGCCAGGACGTTGGCGCGCACCATCGCGTCGACCCTGTCCTCCGCGGAGGCGGTGCGGCACCTGGCGCGGGCGGCGTCGGCGTGCCGCAGCCAGTCGGCCAGGGCGGGCAGGGCCGAGAGGTCCCGGCCCTCGGCGAGGGCGGTCATGGCGCCGCAGGCGGAGTGCCCGCAGACGATGACGTCGGCCACGCCGAGGACGTCCACGGCGTACTCGACGCCGGCCGCCACGGCGTCGGCGCCGGGTGCGTGGGCGGGCACGAGGTTGCCCGCGGTGCGGATG
Source organism: Streptomyces aureoversilis (assembly GCF_042657885.1). Lineage (NCBI taxonomy): Bacteria > Bacillati > Actinomycetota > Actinomycetes > Kitasatosporales > Streptomycetaceae > Streptomyces > Streptomyces aureoversilis. Next base: position 97,322 of record NZ_JBHSKJ010000001.1, on the reverse strand, counting down.
ACGAACAGCTCGCCCGGCTCGCGCTGGGTGATCAGTTCGGGGACGACGCGGGCGTCGGAGCAGCCGATGAACAGCGCACCGGGCCGGTGCGTGGTGGCGAGCCGCTCGAAGAGCTCCGCGCGGGCGGGGAAGACGTTCCGCCGGAAGCGCTGGACTCCCTGGGCAAGGTGGTGCATGGGTCACTCCCTTGGTGGATGCCGGTGGGGGCCGACGTCATCCACTGTGCATGACCTGCACCTATAACGTCCAAGAGATGGAATCCATGACTTCGATAGAGCTCATCTATACCTGCTCCGGCCCGGTCCGGCCGGGAGCCGTCACGGCAGCAGCTGCTCCGTCCAGACCGTCTTTCCCTCACGGCCGTACCGTGTGCCCCAGCGCTCGGTGAGCTGGGCGACGAGGAACAGGCCGCGCCCGCCTTCGTCGGTCGTCCGGGCCCGGCGCAGGTGGGGGGCGGTGTTGCTGGTGTCGGAGACCTCGCAGATGAGGCGGGGCCCGCGGATGAGCCGCAGGGTGACCGGCCCGCCGGCGTAGCGGTAGGCGTTGGTGACGAGCTCGCTGACGATGAGCTCGGTGGTGAACGCCAGCTCGTCCAGCTCCCAGGCGCTGAGCTGTTCGGCCATCAGCGTGCGGGCCTGCCCCGCGGCGCGGGCGTCCGACGGCAGCGTCCAGGTGGCCACGCAGTGCTCCGGGAGCACGCGGGTGCGGGCGACGAGGAGGGCGACGTCGTCCCCGGGCTCGGCGGGCAGGAGGGCGTCCACGACGGCCTTGGCCGTCTCCTCCACCGAGCGGTCGGGGCGCGCGAGTTCCTGCGAGAGGCGGTCGAGCGCCGCGTCGATGTCGAGGTCGTGGCTGTGGATGAGGCCGTTGGTGAAGAGCGCCAGGAGGCTGCCTGCGGGCAGTTCGATCTCGGTCGCCTCGAAGGGCAGCCCGCCGAGGCCGAGCGGCGGCCCGCCGGGGAGGTCGAGGATGCTCGCCTGCCCGCCGGGGGCGACCACGACGGGCGGCGGGTGGCCGGCGCGCGCCAGGGAGCAGACGCGGGAGACGGGGTCGTAGACGGCGTAGAGGCAGCTCGCGCCGGTCACCTGGTCCAGGGGGAAGTCCCGGTCGTTGCTCTCCTGTTCGGCGGCGAGGCGGTACACGAGGTCGTCGAGGTGGGAGAGGACCTCGTCGGGGTCGAGGTCGAGTTCGGCGAGGGTGTGGACGGCGGTGCGCAGGCGCCCCATGGTGGCCGCGGCGTCGATGCCGTGGCCGATCACGTCGCCGACGACGAGGGCGACGCGCGCCCCGGACAGGGGGATGACGTCGAACCAGTCCCCGCCGACGCCTTCCACGGCGCCCGCCGGGATGTACTGGTGGGCGACCTCGGCGGCCGGCAGCTCGGGCAGGTCGCCGGGCAGCAGGCGGCGCTGCAGGGCCAGGGCGGCCTGGTGCTGGCGGGTGTAGCGGCGGGCGTTGTCGATGCAGACGGCGGCGCGGGCGGCGAACTCGCCCACGAGGGTGAGGTCGTCCTCCTCGAAGGGGTCGGGGCGGCGGGAGCGCCACAGGCTGACGAGGCCGAGGACGAGGCCGCGGGCGGCGAGCGGCAGCATCATGACGGAGTGGGCGCCCAGGGCCCGGGCGTGGGGGGCGCGTTCCTGCGCCACGAAGGCGAGGTCCTCGGGGGTGCGGAGCTCCGGCACGAGGATCGGGCTCTTCTCGGCCAGGCACCTGCCCTGAGGGGTCTCCGGGCCGAAGCGGATGAGCCCGCCGAGCGGGTTGAGGGCCTCCTCGGCGCCCGGGGTGTCGGACCTGACGGCCGTCCGGCGGACGGGCCCGAAGCCGTCCTGCGAGGGCTCCTCGCCTCGGCTGACGGGTTCGAGGAGGTCGACGGTGACGGCGTCGGCGAGCTCGGGGACGAGGACTTCGGCCAGCTCGCGGGCGGTGGTGGTCACGTCCAGCGTGGTGCCGATGCGGGCGCCCGCGTCGTTGAGCAGGGCGAGCCGGAGCCTGGCCCGGTGCCGTTCGGTGACGTCTTCGACCAACTGGGTGACGCCGAGGATGTCCCCGGCCGAATCCTCCATGCGGAACGCGGAGACGGAGACGTAGCGGACCTGGGAGGGGTCGGCGAGCAGCCGGCACGGCTGCTCCGTGAAGATCATCGGCCGCCCGGTCTCCAGCACCTCGCGCAGGCGGCGCTCCACCGTCTCCGTGTCCGCCGCCACCAGGAAGTCGCCCGTGCGGTGGCCGCGCGCCTGCTCGGCGGTGATGCCGCCGATCCGGGCGACGGCCCGGTTGATGCGCAGGATGCTCAGGTCCGGGGCGTGGACGGCCAGCCCCACGGGGGCGGTCCGGAACAGCCCGTCCAGCACGGAGCGGTCCGTCTCCCACTGGATCACCTCACCGGCGGGGGCGCCGACCAGGAACCACTCGGGGGCGGCCCCTGCGCGGACGATGCGGCGGGCGCGGACGCCCACGAGGAGGCGGTGGCCGTCGCGGTGGACGACGGGGAGGATGCCGAACCAGCCGGAGTCCTGCAGGCATGCGGCGGCCGCCGCCAGGACCGCGTCCCGGTCGCCCGGGTCCACCAGCGCCTCCAGCCCGGGCCGCCCGATCACGTCGCCCGCCGGGTGGCCCAGCAGCACCTCGGCACGGTCCCCCCAGCCCACCACGGTCCCCCGGTGGTCCAGCACGACCGACGCCGAGTTGCCGACCGAGAAGGGGTCCTCGGGGCTCTCGTGGAAGAGCGTCATCGGTTCGTCCGTCACACCGTCCTCCTTCCGTCGGACGCGCCGTGGCTGCCGTCTTCTGCTTCCACAGTGATGGGTGAGGGGCGTCGGCGCTTGCCGACCCGGCGGGCCCGTGACCGCCTCAGACGATGCGCCGGCGCCTGCGCGGGCCGCGGTGCCTGCCCGGCGCGCGGCGCGGCGCGGCGGGGCCGGTCAGTATGCGTTCCTCGTAGCGGCCCAGGGCGAGGATTCCGCACAGCAGCAGAGGGGGGAGGGCGAGCGCGAAGACGACCACGGGAGGCTCCTGCCGGGAGGAGGGACTCATAGGTCGCGTTGCCGCACAGGGGCGGCGCAAACCTGGCCAAGTGGCGCACATGGGTGGTCCGCGCTCCCCCATGTGGAGGAAGAGCATCCGTGAGCATCCGTGGGGCGTACGGGGCCGGACGGGCCGGCCCGGCACCCCGGGCGCGTCCAGGCCCCTGCACGTCCTGGGGCTTGCTACACGTCCTGGGCCTCGGCGCTGCCCACGGCCCCCGGCGGCAGCGCCTCGGTGATCCGCTGCCGCATCGGGCGCCGGCGCAGGGCCTCGAGCGCCTCGGTGACGAGCTCGCTGAGCGGATACGACAGCTCCGCCTCGAATTCCGCGGCCGCGGCGGCCGTGGCCGCCCATTCGGCGTCCAGCACCGGCAGCAGCGACTCGGCCCGGGCGGTCAGGCGCACGACGCGCTGCCGTGCGTCCCGCCCCGGCGCGAGGACGACGAGGCCCTCCTCGGCCATCCGCGCCACCGTCTGGCTCGCGGCCGAGTGGGTCACGCCCACGGCTCGCGCGAGGTCGCGGATGGTGCCCGGCCCCGAGGCCGCCAGCGCGCGGACGACCGGGGTGAAGCGCGGGCGGAACCCGTCCAGGCCCAGGTCCGCGTACACGGCGCCGACGTCGCCGTCGAGCAGTTCCAGGAGGTGGCGCAGCCGGGTGCCGAGCAGCTCGGGGCCGGGCGCGTCCCGGGTCTCTGGGGTATCCGGGGAAGACGTCACATGACGTAATGTAACAGCGCTGTTGTATTGACGCGCGGGGCCGCCGCGCCAGGGCGGGAGGGCGACGCGCATGGGAGCAGACACGGACGGGCTGTACCCGCCGGTCGAGCCGTACGAGACGGGCCTGCTCGACGTCGGCGACGGCAACCTCGTGTACTGGGAGGCCTGCGGCAACCCGGAGGGCAAGCCCGCGCTCGTGGTCCACGGCGGGCCCGGCTCGGGCTGCGGCACCGGCGTGCGCCGGTACTTCGACCCGGAGCGCTACCGGGTCGTCCTGTTCGACCAGCGCGGCTGCGGCCGCAGCACCCCGCACGCGAGCGACCCCGCGACGGACCTGCGGCACAACACCACCGCGCACCTGATCGCCGACATGGAGCTGCTGCGCACGCACCTCGGCATCGACCGCTGGCTGCTGTACGGCGGCTCGTGGGGGTCGACGCTGCTCCTGGCCTACGCGGAGACGTACCCCGAACGGGTCTCGGAGATCGTCGTCTCCGGCGTCACGACGACCCGCCGCTCGGAGATCGACTGGCTCTACCGCGGCGCGGGCCGGTTCTTCCCCGAGCAGTGGGAGCGCTTCCTCGCCGGGGCCGCCGGCACACCGCGCGACGGCGATGTCGTGGCCGCCTACGCGCGTCTGACCGAGCATCCCGACGCCGCCGTGCGGGAGAAGGCCACGGCCGACTGGTGCGCCTGGGAGGACGCGGTCCTCTCCGGCGAGACCGGCGAGGCCGACGGGGCCACGGCGCCCTACAGCGGCCGGGCGGCCGCCGACCGGCTGGCCCTGGTGCGCATCTGCGCGCACTACTTCTCCCACGGCGCCTGGCTGGAGGAGGGAGCGCTGCTGCGCGACGCGGGCCGCCTGGCGGGGATCCCGGGCGTTCTCGTCCACGGCCGCCTGGACATGGCCGGCCCGCTCGGCACCGCGTGGGAACTCGCCCGCGCCTGGCCCGGGTCCCGGCTGGTCGTCGTCGACGGAACGGGGCACCTGGGGACCGCCGCGACGCGCCGTCACGTGCTCGGCGCCCTGGACGCGTTCGCCCGGCGCGGCGGGCCCGCGCCCGCGCGGGGCCGGGCGCGCTAGGCCGGCCCGAAGAGCTGCTCCAGGACGGCGGCGACGCCGTCCTCCTCGTTGGTCCCCGTGCGCCGCCGCACCGAGGCGAGCACCGCCGGGTGGGCGTTGCCCATGGCGTAGCCGGTGCCCGCCCAGGTCAGGATCGTGAGGTCGTTGGGCATGTCCCCGAAGGCGACGACCTCCTCGGCGGGGATGCCCCGCCCCGCGCACAGCTCCGCCAGCGTGCCGGCCTTCGTGACGCCCGGTGCGCTGATCTCCAGCAGCCCGCGGCCGCCCGAGTGCGTGAACTGCGCCTCGGTGCCCGCCGCTTGCTCGGCGGCGGCGAGCAGCAGGTCCGCGTCGAGCCGCGCCGACCAGGCCAGCAGCTTGGCGATGGGGACGTCCGCCGTCCACAGGTCCGCGAGGCAGGCCACGGGCGACTCCGCCCCGGCGTCCTCGGGCAGGCGCAGCCCGTACGCCGGCTCGTACAGCACGTTCCGGCCGGTTTCGACGGCGAAGCCCACGTCCGGCACGACGGCCGACAGCGCGGCGACGACCTTGCGGGCGACGTCGACGGGCAGGGCGCGGGACGCGGTGACGGTACGTGCCGCGAGGTCGTACACGAGCGCGCCGTTGCTGCACACGGCCGTGCCGGCGAGGCCCGTCGCGGCGGAGAGCCGGTCGACGAAGCGGGGCGGGCGGGCGGTGACGAAGACGACTTCGGCGCCGGACGCGGTCGCCGTGCGCAGGGCGCGCAGGGTGCGCGGGGAGAGGGTCTTGTCGTTGCGCAGGAGGGTGCCGTCGAGGTCCGTGGCGATCATGCGAGGGCGCGTCATCGCCCCACGCTACCTCAGGGATCCGGCGCCGCAGGAGCCGCGGAGGACGTGAACCCGCAGATCAGCGGCCCGCGTTCGGACGCCCCGCCTCCGTGTCCGCCCCCGCGCCCGCCCCCGCGCCGGGGCGGCGTCCGGCGGGCAGGGCGCAGGCCGCCGTGCCGCCGGGCATGCGGTGCCGGTTGTCCGCGACCATCCGGTACAGGCCGTGCGCGACCCAGCGCACGGGCGGCAGCGTGAGCACCGCGCCGGGGACGGCCCATCCGCCGCGAGCGCTGAGCAGGAGCTTGGCGACGGCCTGGGCGCCGCCGTGCACCGTGCCGCCGGGAGCGATCCACAGCAGCTCGTGCTCGGCCCGTTCCTGCGTGACGCCCAGCGCCTCCAGGTCCGCGAACTGCCATGCGACGACATCGCAGTGCGGCCGTACGTACTTCTCGGCGCAGCGCACCGAGGTCGTGCAGAAGCCGCAGTCGCCGTCGTAGACGAGCACAGGTCGGGTTCCCATGGGGCCATCATGCCGCGCCGGGCGCCGGGCCCGGCGGCGGGGTCCGGCGAGGGCTCCCACCCGGCGGTTCAGCCGTCGAGTCAGCCGTCGAGCGCGATGCCGTGCTTCGCCTTCTCCATCGACTCCTCCGACGCGTTCCCGCCGGCGTTCTCCTGCGCGAGCGCCTGGTTGAGGGCGGCGAACGGCCGCATGCGCGCCTCGTAGCGGGCGAAGGCGGCGTCGTGTCCCCCGTCCCCCTGCCGGCCGAGTTCGCAGGCCAGGACGTAGGCGCCCACGAGTGCCAGGCTCGTGCCCTGGCCGGAGAGGGGCGACGCGCAGTAGCCGGCGTCGCCCGCCAGGGCCACGCGGCCGGTGGTCCAGCGGTCCATGTGGATCTGGGCCATCTCGTCGAAGTAGAAGTCCGGGGCCTCGCGCATGGCCTGCAGGAGCCGCGGCGTCTCCCAGCCCACGTGCGCCAGCCGCTCGGCCATGAGCGCCTTCTGCTGCCCGGTGTCGCGGTAGTCGTACGCGACGGGGTCCGACTTGAAGCCGAGCGTGGCCCTGATCTCGCTGTTGTCCCGCACCGGGTAGACGCAGTAGGTCGCGCCGCCCGCCGCGGACTCCTCGTTGAGCCATATCTCCCAGTTGTCGAGGCCGAGGAAGTTGGGAGCGCTGAAGACCGTGATGTAGGCGCCGAGGCGCCGGATGAACCGCTCCTCCGGGCCGAAGGCCAGCTGCCGGACGCGCGAGTGCAGGCCGTCCGCGCCCACGACGAGGTCGAAGGTCCGCTCCGGGCCCTGCTCGAAGGCGACCCGCACGCCGTCCGGCCCCTCGTCGAGAGCGGCGATGGAATCCCCGTGGAGGAACTCCACGCCTTCGCCGAGCGCCTGCCGGTGCAGCAGCCCGGTGAGGTCCTCGCGCAGCAGCTCGACGTCCGCGCTGTCGAGGCGGCCGCCGCTCAGGGTCATCTCCTCGGAGCGCCACACCTCCTCGCCCCGGCCGTCGAGCATCGCCATGCCGCGCAGCCGGGTGCGGACGCCGCGCACCTCCTCCAGGATCCCGGTCCGGTCGAGGACGTCGAGGGCGACGCCGCGGACGTCGATGGCCTGGCCGCCCGGGCGGACGGCGGGGGCCCGCTCGACGACGGTCGCGGCGAGGCCGTTGCGGCGGAGCCAGTAGGCGAGGGTGAGCCCGGCGACGCCGGCTCCGGAGATGAGGACGGTCTTCATGACGAGCACCTTCTCGAATGCGCTGCTTACGCTGTACGCGACTGAATGTACGCCGTAAGCGCAGCGTTGACAAGCACTTTGAGGCTTCTGCACTAGTACAGAAGCCCCTTCACCGACCCCTCCCCTGCTAGGCTCTGTACTAGTACAGGAAGAAGAAGGAGGCCCTCCTTGGCCGGCACGTCGGTTCCCCCCTACCTCCGCATCGCCGCCGAGCTGCGGCGGCGCATCGCGGACGGCGAGCTCGCCCCCGGCGACCGCGTCCCGTCCACGCGGCAGATCGCCGAGGACTTCGGCGTCGCCCTCGCCACGGCCACGAAGGTGCTGACCACCCTGCGCCAGGAGGGGCTCGTACAGGCCCGGCCGCGCGTGGGCACCGTGGTCGCCGGCCCGGAGCGGCCCCGGCCCGAGCGTGCCCGGCCCGACCGCACCCGGCCCGAGCGTGCCCCGCGGGCGGCAGCCGCCGCGCCCGCGGCGAAGGGCTCCGCCGCACCGGCGCCGCCCGGCACCGAACACGAGCTGACCCGCGCCCGCATCGTCCGGGCGGCCGTCGCCCTCGCCGACGCCGAGGGACTGGCCTCGCTCTCCATGCGCGGCGTCGCCGGGCGCCTGGGGGTCGCCGCCATGTCGCCCTACCGCTACGTCAGCAGCAAGGACGACCTGGTGCTCCTCATGGCCGACGCGGTGCTCGCGGAGCTGTCCTACCCCGACGACGCGCCCGCCGGCTGGCGGCAGCGCCTGGAGCTGGGGGCTCGCGCGCTGTGGGCGGTGCACCGCAGGCACCCCTGGCTCGCGCACATCGGGCCCCTCACCCGCCCCCTCGCCGTGCCCCGGCTCATCGGCTACTCCGAGTGGATGCTCGGCGCGCTCGACGGCCACGGCCTGGCTCCGGCGACGATGCTCGACCTGAACGTCCTGCTCTACAGCTACGTCCAGGGCACCGCCGTCCACTTGGAGCGGGAGGCCCAGGCGGCGAGCGAGTCCGGGCTGTCCGGGGAGGAGTGGATGGACTCCCAGGCCGCCGCCTACGACGCCCTCACCTCCTCCGGCCGCTACCCCGTCTTCGCCCAGGTGATCGGGGCGTTCGCCGAGGGCGACGGCTACGACCTGCGTCTCGACGAGGTCTTCGAGCTCGGCCTCACCTCGATGCTGGACGGCCTGACCGCGCTGGTCGAGGGCCCGGGGGCGGGGCCGGGGCGGAAGGCCTGAGGCGGGAGGCCTGAGGCGGGAGGCCTGAACGGCCCACGGACAGCGCAATCGGCGCCGGGGCGGGCGGGCCCGCCGACAGTTGTAGGCGTGAAGCCGCAGCCCGGCGCCGCCCTCACGACGGCCATGGTGGCGCTGACCGTGACGACGGGGATGGTCGAGGCGGTCAGCTTCCTCGCGCTCGGCCCCGTCTTCACCGCCGTCCAAACGGGCAACACGCTCTTCCTCGGCTTCGCGGTCGTCGGATCCGGCGAGTTCTCCGCCGCCGCGTCGGGGGCATCGCTCCTCGGGTTCGCCGTCGGCGCCGCCCTGGGCGCGCGGCTGAGCTCCCGCGCGGACGCCCGCGGGCGCCGGTGGTTCGCACCGGCCCTGGTCGCGGAGTCCGTGCTGCTGGCCGTCGCCGCCCTGACGGGCTGGAGCATCGAACGGTTCGGCCATCCCCTGACGTTCCGTCAGTATCTGGTGACGGCGCTGGTCGCCCTGGCGATGGGCATGCGCAACGTCACGACGTTGCGGGCGAGCGTGCCGGACATGCCGACCACCGTCATCACCCGCACCATGACCGCCCTCATCGGCACCTCCCCCTTCGGCCTCGACTCCAGGATCCCCTCCGGCAGCGGCTACGAGCTCCGCCGCACGGCGTCGGTCGGCGCGATGTTCGCGGGCGGCCTGCTGGGCGCGTGGATGCTCCACGAGGCCGTACGCCCTCCCGCCGTCCTCCTGGTGACGTCCGCCTGCGTCCTGACCGTCGCCCTCGCCCTCACCTGCGCCCCGCGCCACCACACCCCGGACCCGTAGTACTCCGGAGCTACGCCGCGGGTGCACTCCCGCGGGGGACGCCGGCCACGGGCCGTGGTCCGTAGCTTCCGTGCCGGAAGCACCACCCGCATCCGGCACGGAAGGAACCGCCCTTCATGGCGTCCCCCACGCAAGCTCCCCGGCACCGCGCCGGTCCCCCGCGGCCCGCCCTGCGCGGCGCGACGCCGCCCGCGCGCGACCGCGCCGTCGACGGCCTGCGGGCCCTCGCCGTCCTCGGTGTCGTGGGCGGTCACTGGCTGGTGACGGCCCTGGTCGCCGACGGCGGAACGGTGCACGGCGCGAGCCCGCTCACCCACCTGCCCGGACTCGCCCCCGCCTCCTGGCTGTTCCAGACCCTGGCCTTGTTCTTCCTGGTGGGCGGGCAGGTGGGCGTGATGAGTCACGTGTCGGCCCGCGCACGGGGCATGACGTACGGGCAGTGGCTGCGCGGCCGGCTCGTCCGCCTCTTCCGTCCGGTCGCCGTGGTCCTGGCGGTGTGGGCCGTCGTGACGGGCGTGCTGCTGGCGTCGGGCACCGGCACCGGGACCGTGCTGACGCTGCTCAAGCTGGTGTGGTCGCCCCTGTGGTTCCTCCTGGTCCTCGCCGCGCTGACGGCGGCGACCCCGCTGGTCGCGAAGGTGTCCCCGGCGTGGCCGTTCGCCGTCGTCCTGTGCGTCGACGCGATCCGGTTCGGCCTGGACGGGCCGGCGTGGCCGGGATGGGTGAACGTGGCGGCGGGCTGGCTCGTCCCGTACTGCCTGGGCGCCGCATGGGCCCGTGGCCGCCTCCGCGGCCGCGCGACCGGCCTGGCGCTGCTGGCCGGGGGCGTGCTCGCCACCGCGCTGCTCGTGACCTTCGCCGGCTATCCGGCGGCCATGGTCGGGGTGCCCGGCGCGGAGGTCTCCAACCTCAGCCCGCCGACCCTGGCCGCCGTCACGTTCGGGCTCGCCCAGTGCGGCGCCGCCCTCCTGCTCCTCGGCCCGCTGCGGCGGGTGCTGCAACGCCCGGCGGCCTGGACGGCGGTGGCGCTGGTCAACCTCTTCGCGATGACGGTCTTCCTCTGGCACCAGACCTCGATGATGGCGGTCACCGGGGCCGGGCTGCTCGCGGGGACGCCCCTGCCCGGTCTGCACACCGTCCCCGACGGGCCCGGCTGGGTGCTCGCCCGGCTCGCGTGGCTGCCGGTGTTCGGGGCGGCGCTGCTGGGGTGCTGGGCGCTGTTCCGCCGCTTCGAGCACGGGCGTCCCCGGAGCCTCGGGTACACGCGGGTCGTGCGCGAGCACCAGACCGGTCCGGGTACGGCGCTGCGGCGTCCTCAGGCGTTCGTGCGCAATACCTAGAATGGATCATGTGAGCGCCCGGCGGCGCGGGGGGCACGGGGGACGGAATGCGCGTGGATGAACGGCTGCTGAGGGCGCTGGCGGCGGGTCCGCGCGCCGTGTACGAGGACCTGTGGACGGTGGCGCGCGACCCGCTGCCGCGCGGGAGGCACCTGGGCCGGCTGCCGCACATCCACACGATCGTGCTCGTGATCCTCCTGGGCATGCTCAACGCCAACGAGGCCGGGCACGGCAGGTACGGGGCGGACTCGGCGACGGGCCTCCTGATCGTCATGCTCCAGTCGGCGGCCGTCGCCGTCGCCATGGTGCGCCCGGTGCCCGCCTGGTGGTTCTCCACCGGCGTGCTCTTCGCATCCGCACTGGTCGGGGAGGGCTCGTTCGACCACAACAGGCTGTGGCCCTGGAGCGTGGCCGGAATCGCCCTGCACGCCCTCGTCCTGCTCCTCCTCGCGCTGCGGATCCGCCCGCAGAGCGCCGCCGTGGCACTGGCGGTCACCGTGCTGACGGGGCTGGCCGACACGGCCCTGGCGACGCAGGACCACAACCTGGCCGTCACCCGGGGCTCCATGGTCTTCGTCGCGGCGGTGGTGATCGGGGCGGCGCGGCGCTCGGGCCGCCTGGCCAAGGCCCGGCTGGCCGAGCAGGAGGTGCTCACCGCGGAGGAGCGGGCCCGGCGCACCCTGCTGGAGGAGCGCAACCGCATAGCCCGCGAGCTGCACGACGTCGTCGCCCACCACATGTCGGTGATCTCCATCCAGGCCCAGGTCGCCCCGCACCTGGTCACGGACCCGCCGCAGGAGCTCAAGGAGAACCTCGCGGGCATCCGCCAGAACGCCGTCGAGGCGCTGGCCGAACTGCGGCGCGTCCTGGGCGTGCTGCGTTCGGAGGACGCCCTGGCCGACGGGGTGCGGCACACGCCCCAGCCCACCCTGGACCGGCTGGACGAACTGCTCGGCAACGTCCGCGGCGCCGGTCTCGCGGTCACCTCCTCGGTCACCGGCGAGCCGCGCCCGCTGCCGCCGGGCGTGGAGCTGTCGGCCTTCCGCATCGTCCAGGAGGCCCTCAGCAACGCGATGCGGCACGCGCCCGGGGCGCCGGTGCGGGTGGAGACCGCGTACGGGGCGCGCCGGGTCACCGTGCGGGTCGTCAACTCCGCGCCGGACGGGCCCGCTCCGTGCTCGCCGGGCGCCGGGCACGGGGTGCTGGGGATGCGCGAGCGGGCCGCCATGCTGGGCGGCGACCTGGCCGTGGGCCCCACCCCTGACGGCGGCTACGAGGTGACCGCCGTCCTCCCCTGCGACCCGTCCGGCCCTTCCCGCCCTTCCGGCCTTCCCGGACTCCCCGCCCCTTCCGACCTTGCCGAGGACGCCCGGTGACGACCATTCGCGTGCTGATAGCCGACGACCAGATGATGGTCCGCCAGGGCTTCACGGTGCTGCTCAACGCCGAACCCGGCATCGAGGTGGTCGGCCAGGCCGTCGACGGCCTCGACGCCGTCGCCAAGACCGCCGAGCTCGCTCCCGACGTCGTCCTGATGGACATCCGGATGCCGGAGCTCGGCGGCATCGAGGCGACCCGCCGCATCACCGCCCCGGCGGAGGCCGCCGCCAAGGTGCTCGTCCTGACCACGTTCGATCTCGACGAGTACGTGTACGAGGCGCTGCGCGCGGGCGCGTCCGGATTCCTGCTGAAGGACGCCTCGGCCGAGGACCTCGCCCGGGCCGTCCGGGTGGTCGCGGCCGGGGACGCGCTGCTCTCCCCGAACATCACCAAGCGGCTGATCTCCGAGTTCTCCCGGATGACCGGGGCTCCCCGCGCGCCGCTGAAGGAGCGCGTGGGGAGCCTGACGGAACGTGAGACGGAGGTGCTGTCCCTGGTGGCCCAGGGCCTGTCGAACGCGGAGATCGCCGCGCGGCTGGTCGTGGCCGAGCAGACCGTCAAGACGCACGTGAGCAGGATCCTGGTCAAGCTGGGGCTGCGGGACCGGACCCAGGCCGCGGTCTTCGCGTACGAGACGGGCCTGGTCAGGCCGGCCGGCTACTGAGGCGGTCCGGCGGGCACGGGGACGAGGGGCGGCCCGTCAGCGGGGGCACTGCTTCCAGGCGAAGTGGTAGAGCGTGCTGATGCTGCCGTCGGTCGAGTCCATCGCGAGGAGGCTGGTGGTGCGCGTGGTGTCCGACGTGCCGGCGTCCACCCGGAGTTCGGTGTTGATGTTCAGGTAGCGGACCGCCCCGCAGGGCGCGTAGACGAGCGACTCGATCTCCGTGATGTCGGACGTCTGCCAGTTGTCGTGGAGCGGGCCCGTGAAGTGGTGGTTCACGTACGTGGTCTGCGACATGCCCTGGAAGTAGTAGTTGGCCCGTTCCAGGCCGGTCGCGCCCTTCTCCAGGTGGGCGAAGCCCCGGTAGTCCGCCTCGGCGACCGCGTACGTGAAGCCCGGGGGGACGCGGACGTTCAGGCTGAGCTGGCAGTTCTTGCGGAAGTCGGTCGGCTTGGCACCCACGCCCACCTGAGCCTGGTAGTTGCTGTAGGTCACGGTAAAGGCGGTGTTGTCAGGGCTGACGGTCACGTCGGCCGTACCGGCCGGACAGCCCGAGCCGTTGACCCCCACCACATCGATCACGATCTTGTCGGGCGGAGGGTCCCCGTCCGCAGCGGCCGACGACGGCACCAGCGAAGCGGCGAGCAAGGCGACGGCCGCGCTGCCGATCACCACCGGTCTCAACATGGAGATACCTCCCCCTGGTCCAGGAATCACGGACGAACACCTCTGACCCGGGACGGCCGGTCAGGGGCATTCCTTCCACGAGAAGTGGTAGAGCGTGCTCACGCTGCCGTCGGTGGAGTCCATCTCCATGAAGCTGGTGCTGTTCGACGGGTCCGAGCTGCCCGCGCTCACCCGGAGCTCGGTGTTCACGTTGAGCAGCCGCTGTGCGCCGCAGGGGGCGTAGACGACTTCCGACGCGTCCGTCACGTCCGTCGTCTGCCAGTTGTCATCGAGCGGACCGGCGAAGCGGTGGGAGACGGAGGTCGTGTGGGACATGCCCTGGAAGTAGTAACTGGCCCGCTCCATGCCCACGGCGCCGCTCTCCAGGTGCGCGAAGCCGCGGTAGTCCGCCTTGGCGATCGCGTAGGTGAAGCCCTGCGGGACGTGGATGTTCAGGCCGAGCTGGCAGTTCTTGCGGAAGTCGGTCGGCTTGGCGCCGACGCCCACCTGGGCGAGGTACTTGCTGTAGGTCACCGTGAAGGCCGTGTTGTTTGGCGCGACCGCCACGGCGGCCGTCCCCGCCGGGCAGCCGGAACCGTTGACCGCCATGACGTCGATGACGACCCTGTCCGGCGGAGGCACCCCGTCCGCGGCGGCCGACGAGGGTGCCAACGATGCGGCGGCCACCAGCGCCACGGCCGCTCCGGCGGTCATCACCGGTCTGAACATGGGATTCCCCTTTCCTTCCCCCGTGCGGACTCGCTGTGCGCGCGGCCCATGCCACCACCGGGGAGGGGTCGTGCATAGGCCAGGTTGAGCCGACCCTGAGGGACCGGTCGGCCACCTCCTGGGCCCCAGTGGCCCCGGTGGCACCGATGGCCTTGTCGGCACCACCGGCAGCGTCAGCAGAAGGGAACGGGGACGTCCTGGGCGCGCTCGAAGGAGTGCATGCGGCCGACGGCCGTGAAGCCCCGGCGCGCGTACCAGTGGCGCGGCCAGTCCTCGGCTTCGGCGATCAGGAAGCGCGTGCCGCAGCCCGCGGCGGCCGACATGCGCAGGGCGGCCGCGAGGACGGCGTCGCCGTGGCCGCGCTTGAGGTGGTCCTCCGACGTGACCAGGTCCTCGATCTGGGCCGTGCCCGAGGCGCGGTCCATGTACAGGTCGGCCCAGGAGGCGACCTCGCCGTCCTCCGCGCGCGAGCCGATGAAGTGCACGACCTCGGCACCGCGCCGCCGGGCCTCGCGGCGCTCGACGAGGTGGCGCACGACCTCCTCCCCGGCGTCCGGGAGGAAGTCGTGCCAGCTCCGGGTCAGCGGCCCCCGGAGGTCGTCCAGGTCCACGACGCCCGCCTCGCGCCCGGCGCCCGGAGCGGGCGCGGGGCCGGAGTGCAGCATGACCAGGCAGACCGAGTGCTGGTAGCCGGCCCGCACCAGGGGCTCCGCGCAGGCCGCCCCGGTCGCGTCGTCCAGGACCGATATCAGGCGGTACGGAAGGTCCCCCAGCGCTTCGTCCGCGAGGGCGGGCAGCGCAGCGGGGTCCACCGCGCCGTCGACGACGACCTGGTTGTTCCCCCGGGAGTGGGCGAAGGCGTCGTCGCGCACGGCGAAGCCGCCCGGGAAGGCGAGGGTGCGCCCGGCCTGACGGCGGGCGAATTCCGAGACGAAGGCGTGGATCCGCCGCAGTTCGAAGTCCGGCATGGGCCGAGCGTAGGCGGCGGCCCGTGCCGGGCGCGCGGCAATTACGGGGCGGCGGCGATCACGTGGCCGCGGCGCACGACGGGTGGCCCCATCCGCGCTCGCCCTTGGAGATCTTCTCGCCGACCGCGTACGGCTGGCCGCACGGACAGCGGCCCGCGAACTTCGCCTTGATCGTCGCCGTTCCGGAGGAGCGCGGCTTGCGGCTCTTCGGCGGGCCGGAGCGCCGGGGCGCCGCGGCCTCGCGCTGCGCCGGCACGGGCATGCCCTCGGCTCCCTGCGCGGTGCCGGCCGGCTGCTGCAGCGACGCCGCGTCGCTCGCGGCCTGGTCGGCGATCGCGTTCAGGGGGTCGCCGTTGTCCTGGTGGGCCGGAACGTACCGGAACTCGACGGTGCGGCCCGCGAGGAGGGCGTCGATGCGCACGACGAGGTCGCGGTTGGCCACCGGCGAGCCGGACGAGGTCTTCCAGCCGTTGCGCTTCCAGCCGGGCAGCCACTTGGTCACGGCGTTCATCGCGTACTGCGAGTCCATCCGCACCTGCATCGGCACGGCCGGGTCCGTGGCCTCCAGGAGCCGTTCGAGGGCGGTCAGCTCCGCGATGTTGTTGGTCGCCCTGCCGAGGGGGCCGGCCTCCCAGCGCTCGGGGGTGCCCGTCGCGTCGGCGACGACCCAGGCCCAGCCTGCGGGGCCGGGGTTGCCCTTCGATGCCCCGTCACAGGCGGCGATGATCTGTTCAGACATCCCTCGATCATGCCAGGGTTCCCGGCCCCGCCGTGCGCGTCCGGCGGGACGGCCCCGCCCCGTCCGGCCTCCGGACCCGGCGGACGCTCTGCGGTATCCGGACACCGATTACCGGACATTCCCCTGGTGCGACCCGCCCGGTGGCCCCCTGCTCCCACCCGAGGGCGGCCACCGCAGGTCACGCCGGGTGCCGTTCAGATGCCGAGCACCTTCGGTTCACTGGGCGGTCGACAGGAGTTGTCCATATTGAGAACGTTAATGACCGAAAATATCCGTCATTTTTGACTGAGCGCATGGTCATGCCCAAATGTCTGCCAAATGTTGTCAATGAAGCCTCACAGCGGCGGCCTCTTACGGAATAGGGATTTCCGTTTGCTGCTGACCGGTGCCGCGGTGAGCCAGATCGGCGCTCAGGTGACCGTGGTGGCCCTGCCCCTGGTCGCCGTGGTCGTGCTCGAGGCCTCCCCCATGGAGGCCGGCCTGCTGACCGCCGCCGAGACCGCGGCGTTCCTGCTGGTCGGCCTGCCGGCCGGAGCGTGGGTGGACCGGATGCGCCGGCTGCCGGTCCTCATCCGCGCCGACGTCGTCCGCGCGGCGGCGATGGCGAGCCTGCCGCTCGCCGCCTGGTCCGGGTCCCTGACCATGGCGCACCTCTACGTGGTCGCCCTCGTCACCGGCGTGGCCACCGTCTTCTTCGACATCGCGCACCAGAGCTACCTTCCGTCCCTCCTGCTGCGTGAACAGCTGGTCTCGGGCAACGGCGCACTGGAGACGGCGCGTTCGTCCGCCCAGGTCGCGGGCCCCGGGCTGGGCGGCGCCCTGGTGCAGCTCCTCGGCGCCCCCTTCGCGCTGCTGGCCGACGCGATCGGCTACGTGCTGTCCGCCGTCTTCCTGCGCGGCATCCGGGCCCCCGAACCGCAGCCCGCACCCGCGCCGGGCGTCCCGCTGCGCGCCCAGATCGCGGAAGGCCTCGCCTTCGTCTTCCGGCACCCGGTCCTGCGCATGATCGCCTGCGCGACGGCGCTCGCTAACTTCTTCACCGCGATGCTCATGGCCGTCCAGACGGTGTTCCTGGTGCGGGTGCTGGACCTGCCGCCGGGCGTCCTGGGGCTGATGATGTCCGCCTCGGCCGTCGGCGGCCTCGCCGGTGCGCTGTGCGCCGGAGTGCTCGCCCGCGCGGTCGGCCAGGCGAGAATCATCTGGCTGTCGACCGTCGTCACCGGCCCGTTCGCCCTGCTCTGGCCGCTGGCCGGCCGGGGCGCATCCGCCGTGTGGTTCGCCGTCGCCTCCGCGGCCGTCTTCTTCGGCGCCGTCGTCTACAACGTCGCACAGGTCAGCTTCCGGCAACTGCTGTGCCCCGACGAGCTGCTCGGCCGGATGAACGCCACGCTGCGCTTCATGGTGTGGGGCACCATGCCACTCGGCGCGCTCGTCGGCGGAGCCGTCGCCGAGGCGGCCGGAGCGCGCGCCGCCGTGTGGGTGTGCGCCGTCGGGCTCCTGCTGGTGCCCGTGCCGCTCCTGGCGTCGCCCCTGCGCCGCCTGCGCGAACTGCCACCGGCGCCCGCGGTCACCGGCTGACACGGCACGTACCCCGCCCGGCGGCGGACGGACGACCGCGGTACCCGGCCCCGGCCTCCGCCGGCAAGAGCCCCACCGCCGGCACCCCGGCCGCTCGGACCGTACCCGGCAGCCGCCCTGACCGGCGGCACCGCCCGGGCCGCCCCGAGCACGGCCCGCCGAGCGGACCCGACCGTACGAACCGTCCTCACCGGCCGGGCCATCGCGATCACCGGCCCGTCCCGGCACCCGACCCGACTCGCGACCCGCGCCGACCGGCCGGGCCACCCCGATCACGGACCCCGTCCCGACCGTACGAGCCACCCGGCCGGCCGGGCCACCCCGATCGCCCACGCCGGCCGGTCACCGGCCCGTCCCGACCAGCCGACCCGTCCCGACTCCCCGGCCGCCGCGGCCGTACGAAGCATCCCGGCCGGCCGCTCCGCCCGCCCGTCCCGGCCGACCGCGCCACCCCGGCCGTACCCGCCGCAACCGCAGCTGGCTCGCAGTCCGCAGCTCGGTGCATGTCATCGCTCCTCTCGTCCCACGAGCCGTCGCGCCCCTCGGCGCACGGGAGGTCATCGTGCAACCCGGCAACATCACCTCGTCCTATCTCGCCCGCTACCGGCGCCTCACCGAGGGTGCCGCCGAGCCCGGCGGCGCACCGCTGCCCGTGACGGGCGCGCAGCGGCGGTTCCTGCTCTCCCGGCAGCTCGACCCTGCCGGGCGGCCGGTGCTGGTCCCGTTGTTCTTCGCCTTCCCCGCGGGGGCCGTCGACACCCGGCGGTTACGGGCGGCCGCCGGGCACCTGGCCGCCCTGCACCCGGCGCTGCGCACGCGCCCGCTGGTGCGGCGCGGGGTGCCGGTCCAGGTGCCCGGCGACCCCGTCGGACAGGTGGACCGGGTCCGGCCGCGGCCCGGGGAGAGCGCTCGCGACGCCCTGCTGCGCACGCTGGCCGAATGGCCCGTGGACGGCCCGCCGTTGCGGTTCGTCCTGGCGGACGACGGCGGTCCGCAGGAGGTCCTCGCCGTGGTCCTGGACCACACGGCCTGCGACGAGCAGTCCCTGGGCCTGATCACGGCGGGCCTCACCGAGGCCTACCGCGACGGGCTCGGGCCGCGGGACGTGCCCGCGGACGCGGCGGCCGGCGGCATGGCCGCCTACGCGGACGCCGTGCACCGCCAACTCGCCGCCGAGGAGCGGGCGTCGCGGCCGGAGGCCCTCGCCTACTGGGCGAAGCGCCTCGCGGGCCTCCGCGGCGGCGGCGCGAGCGCCCCGGTGCACGCGCCGGCCCGCCCCGCCCCGGGCACCGGCACCGGCACCGCCCTGCGCCGGATCCCGGTCCCCGGCGACGGCGCGCGTTCCACGGCCTTCCCCGTCCTCCTCGACGCCTGTTCCGGGGCGGCCCGCACGCTCCACGGCCCGGACTCCGTACCGGTCCTGGGCTACCCGTGGGGCGGCAGGCCCCCCGGCGCCGAGCCGGTCCTCGGGTGCTTCCTCAACACCGTCGCGCACCCGGCGGACGACACCGGCCTCGCCGAGCGCGCCTCGGCCTGGTGGGACGACCTCGACCGCGCCGACACCCCCTTCGACGAGGTGGTCCACGCGGCCCGCCGGGCCGGGGCACCGTGGTCCGGCCGGCTGGACGGCCTCCTCACCTTCGAGGACCTCGGCCGCCGGCCACCGCTGCGGCTCGGCGACGCCACGGGCCGGGAGACGCACGCCGACGGCCGCCCCGTACAGGCCCCCTTCGCCGTCTCGGTCTCCTACGGCTCCGACCTCCTGGTCCGCATGGCCTGGGACCGGTCCTCCGTTCCGGACCACCGTGCGGAAGAGGCCTTCGACCACCTGACCGACGCGCTCGCCTCGCGCACTGCGCACCCCGCGCCCGCGGGCTGAGCCCGCCGCAAGCCGCCCTGCCCCGCGCCGCACCGCCCGACCGGCGTGCGGTGCCCGGGGCGGCCCTCCACCGGCCGCTCGGGCCCACCCGGCCCCCGGCCCGCACACCTCCCGAACCGGAAAGGTTGATCATGTTCGGACTCTCCACGTCCCAGGAGATCGTCTGGCTGCACGAGCAGATGCTGCCCGGCAGTCGCGCCTACAACTTCACCGCCACCGTGGACCTGCGCGGCGCCCTCGACGAGGCCGCGCTGCGGGAGGGACTGGCGGCCGCGCTGGACCGGCACCCCGGTCTGCGCCTCGAACTCGTCGACTCCCCCGGCGGCCTGCCCGGCCAGCGCGTGCGCGAGAACTGCGCGCCCCGGCTGCGGACGGTCGACCTCAGCGGCGAGGCCGGCCCCGAGGAGACGTTCGCGACGCTGCTGCGCACCGAGGCCGAGACGCCCCTCGACGTGCACGAGGCGCCGCTGCTGCGCTGGTGCCTCGTCCGGCTCGGTGCGGATCACCACCGCCTCGTGCACGTCGAGCACCATCTCGTGCACGACGGGCACTCGTTCGCGATCCTGCTGCACGACGTGTTCACCGTCTACCGGGCCCGCGTGCTGGGCGAGCGGGCGGCCCTGCCGCCGGCCGCCTCCTACACCGACCACGTCGAGGCCGCCGACAGCCCCGAGCGGGCGGCCCGGCGCGAGGCGGGCCTGGCGTACTGGCGGAACGAGCTGGGCGACGCGTCGTTCGACCTGCCGCTGCCCGGTCTCGCCCGGCCCGGGGCCCGGCGCCGGCACGCGGGCGGCCAGCTGCGGCAGGCCGTCGACGCCGCGCTCGCCGAGCGCCTGCGCGCCCACAGCCGCACCCAGGGCCACACCCCCTTCTCCACGCTCCTCGCGCTCTTCGCCGAACTCCTGCGCCGCCACAGCGGGCGCGCGGACCTCGTCGTCGGCACCGCGGTCGGCAACCGCCCCGAGGGCTTCGAGTCGGCCACCGGCATGTTCGTGAACACGATCCCGCTGCGGCTGCGCCTGGACCCGGCGGCCGGGGCGGACGAGGCGGTGGACGAGGTCACGGACAGCCTCATCCGGGCCCTGCCGTACCAGGACGTCCCGGTGCAGGTGCTCACCCGCGAGCTCGGCCTGCACACGTCCGGCGCGGACAACCCGCTCTTCAGCGTCATGTTCAGCGCACACGACGCGGCGCTGCCGGAGGTCGAGGTGCCGGGCCTGGAGGTGTCGCTGTTCGAGGGCTTCAACACCGGCACCACCCGCTTCGACCTCGACCTGGTGCTGCTGCCCGACGACCGGCGCACGGTCGGGCCGCGGCAGGGCGCGGCCGGCATGACGCTGGTCTGGGACTACGACCGGGACCTGTTCGACGAGGACGCCGCCCGGCTGCTGGCGGACCGTTTCCTCGGCCTCGTACGGGCCTATCTGGAGGCTCCGGAGGCGCCTCTCGCGGCCCTCGGCGCCCCGCCGGCCGCCGTACCGGCGCAGGCTCACGAGTCCGGGGCCGCGGACGCGCCCGACGCCGTGCTCGACCCCGTCACCCGTCACGACCCCGGCCTCCCCGCCCTCGTCAGCGGCGCCCGGAAGATCACCTACGGTGAACTCGACCGGCACGTCGACGAGCTGGCCGCGCGCCTGCGGGCGGCGGGCGTCACCGCCGGTCAGCCGGTCGCGGCCGTCCTGCCGCGCGGCGTGGACACCGTCGTGACCCTGCTCGCGTGCCTGCGCATCCGCGCGGTCTACTGCCCGCTGTCCCCCAACGACCCGGCGAGCCGCCTGGAGACGCTGCTGCGGCGCCTGTCCCCGGCCCTGGTCCTGGCCGACCGCGAGAGCGCCCTCGCGCTGCCCGCGGCGGGCCTGCCGGTCCCGGTCGCGCTGCTCGACGCCGGCACCGCCTTCCCTCCCGCCGCGCCGGCCGCGCGCGTCGAGGGGGCGGCGTACGTCATCCACACGTCCGGTTCCACGGGCCTGCCCAAGGCCGTTGCGGTCGGCCGGGCCGCGCTCGCCCACCACGCGACGACGGTGGCCGGGCGCTTCGGGCTGCGCACCGACGACAAGGTGCTGCTCTTCGCCCAGCCCTCGTTCGACGTGGCGCTGGAGGAGGTGCTGCCGTCCCTGCTGGCCGGTGCGTCCCTGGTCGTGCCGCAGCGGGAGGTCCCGACGGCGGCCGAGCTGATCGCCGTCCTGGCCGCCCGCCGGGTCAGCGTCGCCAACCTGCCGACGAGCTACCTCCTGGCCGTACGGGAGGAGCTGTGCGAGGCGCTCCGCGACGGGAGGTGGGAGCCTCGGCTGCTGGTCGCCGGCGGCGAGCGGCTGCCGGCCGCCGCGCTGCGGGACGTCCTCGCCGCGACGGACGCGACGGTCCTCAATGCCTACGGGGTGACCGAGGCGACCATCACCTCCACGGTCCACGAGGTGACCCGCGAGGGCACCGGCGGCACCGGCGAGGGCGGCGAGGTGCCGCTGGGGACCGCGCTGCCCGGCGTCGGGGTGCACGTCCTGGACGCGGGTCTGCAGCCGCTGCCCGTGGGCGCGGTCGGCGAACTCGCCGTCTCCGGCGCGGGGCTCGCCGAGGGCTACCTCGGCGGCGGCGAGGCCGCGGCGGCCACCGCGGCCCGGTTCGTCGCCGTGCCCGCGCTCGGCGGGGCCCGCGCCTACCTGACCGGCGACCTCGGCTACCGGGACCGCGACGGCCTGCTGTGGTTCCTCGGCCGCCGCGACAACCAGGTCAAGCTGCGCGGCTACCGCATCGAGCCGGAGGAGATCGAGGCGGTGGCCTCCGAGGTGCTCGGCGGGCGCTCGTGCGCGGTCGTCCTCGGCCGGGACGCGACCGGCGGCCCCTGCCTGACCGGCTTCGTCGACGGCGGCGAGGAGCCCGACCAGGCCCTGCTGCACAAGGCGCTGTCCGAGCGGCTGCCCGCCGCGCTCGTGCCCGCGCGCTGGGTCCGTCCGGCGGCGGCCATGCCCACCCTGCCCGGCGGCAAGCCCGACCGCGCCGCGCTGGCCCGCCTCGCCGCCGAGGCGGGAACGGCCGCCGGCCCCGCGGCCCCGCAGGAGGAGGACGGCGCCGACCCTGCCGTCGCCCTGCTGGCCGAGGGCTGGCGCGAGGTCCTGGGGCACGACCGGTTCTCGCCGTCCTCCCACTTCTTCCAGGTCGGCGGGCACTCCCTGCTGGCCGCCCACCTCGCCGCCTGGCTGGAGACCCGGCTCGGCACGCGCCCGCCGCTGCGCGTCCTCTTCCAGCACCCCGTCCTCGCCGACCAGGCCCGCGCCCTGACGGAGGCCGCCCGATGAGCGCCACCACCCCCTCCTCCGTCCTGGAGACGGAGCACCGCGAGATCGCCGACGCCTTCACCGCGTTCGTCCGCCGCGAGCTGGTCCCGCTGGCGGCCGAGCTCCCGGAGAACGGCGACATGCCGCCGGCCGACCTGCGCACGTACGTCCGCCGCCGCTCGGCGAAGCTGGGCTTCTACGCCGGCGACCACCCCGAGGAACTGGGCGGCTCCGGCATGCCGTTCAGCGCCGTGGTGCTGCTGCACCACGCGGCCGGCCGCAGCGGCTGCCCGCTGGCCCCGTACGCGCTCGCCGGCTCGGACGGGCCGAGCCCGCTGCTGCGCCAGGGCACCGAGCAGCAGATCGAGCAGTACCTGAAGCCGCTGGTGCGCGGCGAGGCGACGCGCTGCCTCGCGCTGACCGAGCCGAACGCCGGGTCCGACGCCTTCCACCTCACCACCACCGCCGCGCGGGACGCGGACGGCGGCTGGGTGCTGTCGGGGCGCAAGACGTTCGTCAGCAACGCCGGTCACGCGGACTTCGTCATCGTCGTGGCCCGGGCCGTGGACGCCGACGGGGGCGACGGCGGTCCCACCGCGTTCGTCATGGGCATGGACCAGCCGCGCCTGCGCATCGGCCAGCGCTACCAGGGCATGTCCGGCGAGGAGTTGTACGAACTGGTGCTGGACGAGGTGCGGCTGCCCGCCGACGCCGTCATCGGCGGCGAGGCGGGCGTCGGCGCGGCGCTCGGCAACGGCATCGACAGCCTCTCCCGCGGCCGGCTCGTGGTGGCGGCGATGTGCAACGGCATCGCCGAGCACGCGCTGGAGCTGGGGGTTCAGTACGCGCGCGAGCGGCGGGCGTTCGGAGAGCGCATCGGCGCGTACCAGCACGTCCAGGAGCACCTCGTGAGCAGCCGGGCGGAGGTGGAGGCGGCCAAGCTGCTGACGCTGGCGTGCGCGCGGCTGGTGGACGAGGGCGTGGAGGCCCCGGAGAACGCGGCGCTCGCCAAGCTGACGTCCTCCGAGACCGCGGTCCGCGTCGTGGACCGGTCCCTGCAGGTGCACGGGGCGACGGGCTGGGTGCGGGGCCACCCGCTGGAGTTCCTGTACCGGTACGTCCGCATGATGACGATCATCGAGGGGACCTCCGAGATCCAGAAGGTGATCGTCGCCCGGGCCATGGGGCTGGGCTGACCGCTTCCATACCCCTTCGCCCCTCCGATCTCCCTTCCTACGTCATCCACGGAGGAATGATGACTTCTTCACCTGACACCGCCCCGGCCGCCGGCCTGTCCGCCGGTCCTTCCGCCGGCCTGTCCACCGCCCTGTCCGTCGCCCACGGAGGCACCGCCACCGCGCACGGCTGGGACGACGTCCTGGCCCGGTACGCCGACCAGGTCTCCCGGGACCCGGACGCGCCCGCCGTCGAGGACGGCGAACTGACCTGGACCTACGCCGAACTCGACGCGCTGGCCGGGCTGACGGCCGACGCGCTGCGCGACCGCGTGCGCCCCGGCGACCTCGTGGGCGTCTGCCTCGACCGCTCCGTCGCCCTGGTCGCCACGGCCGTCGCCGTCGCCCGGCTCGGGGCCGTCTACCTCCCGCTCGGGCCGCGCCCCGGCGAGCGGCGGCTGGCCGCCGTGGCGGACGGGCTCCGCGTCACCTGCCTGATCGGCGCGCCCGGTGCGCTGCCCGCGGCGTACGACGGCGCCGAGCGGCTGGCCCTGCCGCTGCCCGCGGCGGGCGCGAACGCGCACGGGGAGCCCGTCGCCGCGTTCCCCGCCGCCCGCGCCGACGCCGGCCGGCCCGCCGTTCCCGGCGGCACCTTCTACGCGGTGCTCACCTCGGGGTCGACCGGAACGCCCAAGGCCGTGGCGGTGGACTCCGCCGCGCTCGCCGCCCGCCTGCGCTGGTACGCCGCGCGCACCGGCGCCCGCCCGGGCGACCGGCACAGCCTGCTGGTCGGCGTCTCCTTCGACCCGCACGTGCTGGAGCTGTGGACCGCCCTGACCTCCGGCGCGGCGCTCGCCGTTCCCCCGGACGACGTCCGCTGGGACCCGGACGTCCTCACCGCCTGGTGGCGGCGCGCGGGCGTGACCGCGGCCATCCTGCCCACCCCCCTGGCGGAGATCGTCCTCGAACGCCCCTGGCCGGACCTGCCCGCGCTGCGCCACCTGAGCATCGGCGGCGACCGGCTGCGCCGCCGGCCCGGACCGGACGTCACCGCGCGCGTGGACAACGCCTACGGCCCGGCCGAGGCCACGGTCGTGGCGACCGCGCACGCCCTGGAGGCGGACGGGGACTCCGCCGGCACGCCCCCGCCGATCGGCACGCCCATCGACGGCACCGTCGTGTGCGTCACGGACCCCGCCGGGCACGTCGTGCCGCGCGGCGAGGCGGGCGAACTGCGGATCGGCGGCGCGGGCCTCGCGACCGGCTACCTGGACGAGGCCCTGACCGCGCGCCGCTTCGTCGCCCCGCCGCCGGAGGTGACCGGAACCGACCGCGTCTACCGCACCGGCGACCGGGTGCGGATGCGGCCGGACGGCGTGCTGGAGTTCCTCGGGCGCCTGGACGACCAGGTCAAGGTCCGCGGCGCGCGCATCGAACCGGCCGAGGCCGAGGCCGCGTTCGAGGACGACCCGCGCGTCCTGCGGGCCGTCGTCGCGGCCGAGTCCTCCCCCGAGGGCGACGTCCGGCTGATCGCGTTCGTCCGGCCCGCCCCCGGGGCCGGGGCCCCGCCGGCGGTTGAGCTGCTGGAGGCGGTCCGCAGGCGCCTGCCCGAGCAGGCGGTGCCGTCGGCGCTGCGGTACGTGGAGACGTTCCCGCTCGACGCCAACGGCAAGGTGGACCGGGCGGCGCTGCTGGCCGGAACGGCTCCTGCGGAGGCAGCGGCCGGGGCAGCGGCACCGGCCGCGGCGGGAGACGCCGCCACCGGCACGGACACGGAGCGGATCGTCGTCGAGCTGTGCCGCGGCGTCCTCAACCGCCCGGAGACCGGTCCGGACGACAACTTCCTGGGATCCGGCGGCGATTCGCTGACGGCGGCACGGCTGCTGACCGGCCTGGAGGAACGATTCGGCGTCCGGCTGCGGGCACCCCAGCTGCTGCGCCAGCCCGACCTGCGCAGCCTGGCGGCACTGGTGGACTCCCGCCGGGAGAAGGCACCGGCGCAGCACAGCGCCGTTCCCGCCGGCCCGGACAGCGCGCCGGGCCCCGGCACGGAGAACCCGGCCGGATCCGCAGGCTCCGGCCGGGCTCACACACCGGCGACGGCAAACCCCGCCCCGGGCACACCTGTTCCCGCAACCGCGAGCACCACACCCGGCCACGGCGCGGACAGCCCCACCGAGCCCGCAGGCCCCCACCAGGAGCACACACCCGCTACCGCAAACCCCACCCCGGGCACCCCCGTTCCCGCGGCGCCCGACGCCGTACCCGGCCACGGCACGGGCGCCCCGGCCGGGGCCCTGAGCGCCTCGCCGGGCAGCCCCGTGCCCGGCGGGCCCTGCGGCGTCCTGGGGTGCGTTCTCGCCCACGCCGCCGCGGATCCGGCCGCCCTCGCCGTGACGGACGGCGAACTCACCCTCACCTACGGGGAGCTGACCGCGGCCGCCCGGCGCCTGGCCGGCGCCCTGAAGGCCCGTGGCGTCGGGCAGGGCACTCCCGTGGGCCTGCTGCTGCCGCACTCGGTGGGCGTCGTCGTCGCGGAGCTCGCGGTCTGGTGGGCGGGCGGCCACTACGTACCGCTGGACGCGGCGTACCCGCGCCCCCGTACCGAGGCGATGCTCGCCGACGCCGGCGTCTCCCTGGTCGTCGGCGAGAAGGACCTGCTCGAAGCAGCGGGCGTACCGGCCGTCCGGGCGCTGGTCCTGACCGCGGGCGGGCTCGCCGGGAGCTGTGCCGCGGAGCACTCCGAGGACGACCTGCCGGAGCCGGCCGCGTACGACCCCGGCGCGACGGCGTACGTGATGTACACCTCCGGCTCGACGGGCCGGCCGAAGGGCGTCGCGATCACCCACCGGGGCGTGGCGGAACTGACCACCGACCCGGACTACCTGACGGTGGGCCGGCGGGACCGGGTCCTCCTCCACTCGGCGCCGACCTTCGACGGCTCGCCCTTCGAGACGTGGGTGGCCCTGGCCAACGGCGCCGCAGTGGCCGTCTCCACCGCGGGCAGGCAGTCGCTGGACAGCCTGGTACGGGACGTGGAGCGCCTGGGCGTCACCGTGGCGTTCCTGACCACCGCGCTCTTCCATCACCTGGCCGGGCGCCGCTCGCCGGTCTTCGCCGTGCTGCGCTCGGTGATCGTGGGCGGCGAGGCGCTGTCGGCGCGGCACGCGCGCGCGGTCCTGCGGGCGCACCCCTGGCTGGAGCTGGTCAACGGCTACGGGCCGACCGAGACGACCAGCTTCGCCACCGCCCACCGCGTGCGGGACGCCGATTGCGACGCCCCGCCGCCGATCGGCCGCCCCCTGGCCGGGGCGACGGTGCACGTCCTGGACGAGCGCGGCGACGCGGTGCCCGCGGGCACCCGCGGCGAGCTGTGGGTCGGCGGGCCGCGCCTGGCCGCGGGCTACCTCGGGCAGCCCGGGCCGACGGCGGAGCGCTTCGTGGAGCATCCCTCGGCGGGGCGGATCTACCGCACGGGCGACGTCGTGTCGGCCCGGCCCGACGGGA
Organism: Streptomyces aureoversilis; assembly: GCF_042657885.1. NCBI lineage: Bacteria > Bacillati > Actinomycetota > Actinomycetes > Kitasatosporales > Streptomycetaceae > Streptomyces > Streptomyces aureoversilis. The sequence goes on along the minus strand of NZ_JBHSKJ010000001.1, from coordinate 70,087 downwards.
CACTGGACTTCCACGGCCGGGTCGACGACCAGGTCAAGGTCCGGGGCTTCCGGATCGAGCCCGGCGAGATCGAGCACGCCCTGCGGGACCACCCGCGCGTGGCGGACGCCGCCGTCACCGTCGTGCGCCCGGGCGCCGACGACGCCCGGCTCGTGGCGTTCGTCGTGCCGGACGGCGAGGGACAGCCCGCCGTCGCGGCGCTGCGCGGCCACCTGGCCGGGCGGCTGCCCGCGCACCTGCTGCCCAACGCGTGGTCCGTGGTCGACGCGCTGCCGCTGACGGGCAACGGCAAGGTGGACCGCCGGGCCCTCGCCGGGCGGCCGCTGCCCGGCCGTTCGCCGGCCGCCGGGGATCAGGAGCCGGCGCCCGTACGGCAGGAGCTGACGCCCGTGCAGCAGGCGGTGGCCGACGCCTGGGGCCGCGCGCTGGAGTGCGAGGTCGGCACGCCGGACGCCGACTTCCTCGCCCTGGGCGGGCATTCGCTGCTCGCGCTGGGCGTCGTCGACGACCTGCGCGAGGACCTGGGCGTGGAGCTGACGCTCGCCGCGTTCTTCTCGGCGCCCACCGTGGCCGGGCAGGCCGGACTCATCGAGGAGGCACTGGTGGAGATGTACGGCACGGAGCCGGAGACCGAGGAGAACGGGGCGTCCCTGTGAGCGGTACGGCTTCGGAGACCTCCCGGCAGGAGACGCTGCTGCGGCTGGCCCGGCGCCGCAGCGCCGACGCCCGTGCGCGGCAGGAGCGCCCTGCGCCCGCACCGGCGGACGACACCGGGGGCGGCCGCGCGCCGCTCTCCCACGCGCAGCACCGGATGTGGCTCATGGAGCGCCTCGGCCAGGGCGGCGCCGTCTACAACGTGCCGTTCGCGACCCGGGTGCGCGGTCCGTTCGACGCGGACGCGTTCGGCCGGGCCCTGACGGGGCTGGTGCGCCGTCACGAGGTGCTGCGCACCCGCTACGGGCAGGCCGGCGGCGAGCCGTACCAGGAGGTGACGGCGGCGCGGCAGGTGCCGGTGCGGACCGTGGACGCCGCGGGGGACGCCGCGCGGAGGCTCCTCGACGCGGAGGCGGCGCGCCGGTTCGACCTGGCGGCCGGCCCGGTGCTGCGGGCCCTGCACGTCCGGCACGCCGCGGACGACCGCACCCTGCTGCTGACGTTCCATCACATAGCCGTCGACGGCGGCTCCCTGGAGGTGATCGCCCGCGAGCTCGGCGAGCGCTACCGGGCGGAGCTGGAGGGGCGCGACGGGGAGCCGGAGCACCCCGCGCCGCGGTACGCGGACCTCGCCCGGCGGGAACGGGCCGGGTCGGACGCGCTCGACGCGGGCCTTGCGTACTGGGCGGAGCGGCTCGCGGACGCCCGCCCGGTGCCGCTCCCCCGGGCCGCGGCGGAGGCCGGCGGCCGGGGCGAGGCGCGCACCCTGTCCGTGGCGGCGGCGCCCGGGACCGTCGACGGCCTGCGGGCGGCGGGCCGCGCGCACCGCGCGACGCTGTTCACCGTCGTGCTCTCGGCGGCGTTCGCGGCGCTGCTGGAGACGACCGGCGAGGAGGACCTCGTCGTCGGGTGCGCCAGCAGCCACCGGGACACGGCCGGGGCCCGCGATCTGGTGGGCCTGTGCGTCAACACGCTCCCGATCCGGCCCCGCCTGGCCGGGGCCGGGGACGCCGGGGCGCTGCTGCCGCGGGTGAGGGACGCGCTGCTGGAGGCGCAGCGCCACCGCCACGTGCCGTTCGACCTCATGGTGGAGCGGCTCGGCGCGGCGGCCCGTGACAGCGGCGGCAACCCCCTGGTGGGCGTCACCGCGGACGTCCTGGGCCGGCCCGCGGCACTGCGGCTGACCGGGGCGCGGTGCGAGCCGGTCGACATCGAGCTGGGCGGGGTCAAGTTCGGCCTCGGCCTCTACCTGGAGGAGGGCACGGACACCGCCGGGCCGCGCTGCCTGGTGCGCTTCGACCGCGGACGGGTCGACGAGGGAGCGGCCCGGAAGCTGCTGGAGTGTTTCGCGGAGATGCTGGACTCGCTGGCGGCGGGCCGGAACCGCCCGCTGCCGGCCGGTGCCGGCCGGGGCGCGGCGAGCGCCGGGGCGCCGGAGCCCCGGGAAGAGCGGTCGGCCCCGCAGGAGCGGGAGACTCCGCAAGGGCCGGAGCGCCCGCAGGGGCCGGGGCTCGGCGTCTCGGCGGAGGCCGCGGCGGCGGTCTTCGGCGAGCTGCTGGGCGAACGCCCCGGCCCCGACGGCGACTTCTTCCTCCTCGGCGGGCACTCCCTGCTCGCGGTACGGGTCGCCGAGCGCCTGCGCGAGCGGCTGCGGGTGCCTCTGACGGGGCTCGACGTCCTGGAGCAGCGCACCCCGCGCGCGCTGGGGGCCCTGCTGGACGAGCGGGCCCGCGAGCGCCGCCACCCGGCGGCCCGCACCCCGGCAGCCCGTACACCGTCCGCGCGGGCGGGCACGGTCCTGGTCACGGGCGGCACCGGCGGGGTCGGGGCGTTCGTCCTGCGGGAGCTGGCCGCCCGGGGGCGCCCGGTGCGGGCGCTCGTCCGGCCCGAGTCGGCGCACCTGGTGGCGGCCGACGGGGTCGAGGTCGCCGAGGGCGACCTCGCCGACGCGGACAGCCTGCGCGCGGCGGTCTCCGGCGGCGTGGACGCGATCATCCACGCGGCCTGCACCTTCACCTCTCCGGAGGTGGACGTCGCGGCGATGCGCGTCCTGCTGGACGGCTGGCGGCGCGGTTCCTTCGTCTTCGTCAGCAGCGTGGACGCGTACGGGCGCCCGTCCGTGACGGACGTCGCCGAGGACACTCCGCCGCAGGAGCCGCTCACCGCGTACGGGCGGGCCAAGCTCGACTGCGAGCGGATGCTGTGGGAGGCCGCGGGCGCGTCCGGGCGGGGCGGGGCGGGCGTGGTCCGCGCCCCGATCGTCTGGGGGCCGCACCCGAGGCTGCGCGACCAGCTGCGCTGGGGGGCGACGGGCGCGCTCTTCCAGGCCGCCCGCGCCGGCCGGCCGGTGGTCCTGCCCGCGGCGGGCGCCGTTCCCCCCTCCGGCGACCTCTGGTCCGGCGTTCCCTGGATCCACGCCGCGGCCCTGGCGAGGATCCTGGTCACGTGCGCCGAGCGGCCTCCGCAGGGCACGGTGAACGCCATCGGCGGGCACGTCGGCTGGGGGGAGTTCGCCACCGAGCTCGTGCGGCTGCTGGAGAGCCCCAGCGAGATCGTCCCCGCCCCCGATCCGGCCCCGGGCCTCCTGCACCGCCACCGCTACCGCGCCGAGGCCCTGGCCGAGGAGCTGGTGGAGCGCCCGGGCGAGGACTGGCGCTCGGCGGTCGCGGCGATGCTGGCGCTCTGACGACCCGGCCGTCCGGCACGCGGAAAACCGTCGGGCCGCCAAGGCGATCACCTTGGCGGCCCGACGGTATTACGTGCACCCGCCGTGAAGAACGACCGAGCCCGGCGGATGTCACGCCCCGGCCGGGAGATGATGCGGAATCCCGTGACCGACGACCCGACCCGTAGGGGGCGTGGGCGCGGCCACCGCCGCCCGGCGCCCGGAACCAGCAGCGGTACATCTGTACCATAATGGTCCTCCCATCACCCCGTGAGCGACCGGGAGGCCCCGCAGCCATGGCCGAGCAGAACGCCCCCAGGCGGCGGCGCGACCCCCAGCGGCGGATCGCCGAGATCGCGGCAGCCACCGAGCGGGTCATCGCCGGGCGCGGCATCGAGGGGCTGACCCACCGGGCCGTCGCCGAGGAGGCCGGCGTCCCCCTCGGGGCGACGACGTACCACTTCGCGACCAAGGACGATCTCATCACCGCCGCTCTGGAGCGCTCCGTCGAACGCTTCGGCGCCTATCTCGAGGACTGGGTGGCCAGGCGCCCCGAGCTCACCCCCGAGCAGCTCACCGTGCTGCTCACCGACGCGCTCATGGGCTGCTTCGGCCCGGCCCGCGACACCCAGGTGATGGAGTTCGAGCTGTACATGGCCGCGCTGCGGCGCCCGGCCCTGCGCGCGGTCGCCGACCGGTACATGCAGCTGAGCACCGACGCCCTGCTCCCCTACACCGACCCGGTGACCGCCCACGCCGCGACCGTGGCCATGAACGGCATCACCCTGCGCGGCCTGGCCGGCACCCGGCCCCCCACCCGCACCGAGGTCGAGGCCGTCCTGCGCCGCATCCTCACCCCCAACCCCGCTCTGCCCTCCCCCGGGCATGGCCTGAAACCGCCGCTCCGCACGGGACGCGTCCCGTAGCATCCGAGAACTCGCACGACACACGAACAGCTGTCGCAACGACTGGTACGGCCAGGCGGATCCGCGGCAGTCCGGGGGGGAAGGAACCTTCATGACGTCGTCCCGCTTCGCGCAGCGCCTCGCCGGCGCCGCGGCCGCCGCACTCGTGATGGGCGCGGGCGCGCTCGCCACCGCTCCGTCCGCTGCCGCCAAGGCCAACCTCCTGGAGATCGGCAAGGTGGCGCTCCACGAGCCCGGCCTGCAGGCGGACGTCACGTACTCCTGCGACCCGGGCATGAACCACCAGCTCGTCGCCAACGCGGTCAAGCTGGGCACGACCGGTCACGACGAGTCCGTCGCCGCGGGGACGATCAAGGTCGGCAAGCTCACGTGCGACTACGACAGCCACGCCGCCCGCGTGACGCTGCGCCCCGCCACGGGCTCGCACTTCGCCAAGGGCGACCGGGTGAAGGTCACGGTCTTCTACTTCGACGACGAGGGCTTCAGCTACGCCCACCAGGAGTCCGTCACGAGGCTGTGAGCCCGGGGGTTGCCGGGGCGCGGCCGACACAAAACTGACATACGAGTATTGGCCACGCTCCGGACCCCGAGTCACTAGCCTGTGGCCGGTGGCAGCAAGCGAGACAGATCATGACGACCGTCCACCGCACAGCCCTGCCCGCCGGCGGCCGGACCTCGACGCGGACCTGGACCGGCTCGGGGAACAGCTGGCCGAGTTCGCCCGCGCCCAGGAGCGGATGCGGGGCTTATTGGAGGCCATACTCACCATCAGTGGTGAGCTGGAGCTCCCGGTCGTGCTCCGCCGCATCGTGACGACGGCGATGGAGCTCGTCGGAGCGCGCTACGGCGCCCTCGGCGTGCTGGACGAGGAGGGCACCAAGCTCGCCGAGTTCATCCCCGTGGGCCTGCACGGCGAGGAGGAGGAGCGGCTCACCGGCGTGGCCCTCCCCCACGGCGAAGGGCTCCTCGGGCTGCTCATCACCGACCCCCGCCCCCTGCGCGTGGACGTCATCGCCGACCACCCCCAGGCCGCCCAGTTCCCGCCGGGCCACCCCCCGATGCGGTCGCTGCTCGGCGTCGCCATCACCGTGCGCGGCAAGGTCTACGGCAACCTCTACCTCGCCGACCGGCAGGGCGGCGGCACCTTCGACGCCGACGACGAGTCCGTGGTGGTCGCGCTGGCGGGCGCCGCCGGCGTCGCCATCGAGAACGCCCGGCTCTACGGCCGCGTCCGGGCAGGCGCGGAGCAGTTCCAGCGGCTGCTGCTGCCGAGCCTGCCGGACCTCTCCCCGTTCGACGCCTGGGCGACGTACCAGCCGGCCGCGGACCCAGCCCTGCTCGGCGGCGACTGGTACGACGCGCTGGTGCTGCCCGACGACACCCGCGTGATGATCGTCGGGGACGTGCTCGGCCACGACGTCCGGGCCGCCGCCACCATGGCCCAGATCCGCAACATGCTGCGTGCTCTGGCCTTCGATTCGGACGCGCTGCCCAGCGAACTGCTCAGCCGCCTGGACCGTACGCTCGAGGCGGTCGCCGAGCCCACGATGGCGACGGTCTGCCTGGTGCGCATCGCGCCCCGCGACGGCGGGTGGTCCCTGGTCTGGAGCAGCGCGGGACACCCGCCGCCCCTGATCGTGACCGCGGACGGCGGCACGCACTTCCTCGACGCCGAGCCGGACGTGCCGATCGGGGTGGACGCCGGCTTCGCCCGCCACGACCACCGGTACGTCCTGCCCGCCGGGGCCACCGTGCTGATGTTCACCGACGGCCTGGTGGAGCACCCGGGCCACGGGCTGGACGCCGGCCTGCGCACGATCGCCGACGTCGCGGCGACCCGTGCGGGAGCGCCCCTCGGCGTCCTCGGCCGGGCCGTGGCCGAGGCCCGCCCCAGCGACGGCCACGACGACCTGGCCCTGCTCGTCCTGCGGGCGCCGGAGCGGAGTTGAAGCACAGGCCCGGGGGGGGTGAAGCCGCGGGTCAGGAGGACGGGGTTCGCGACCGGTTCGCCATGTCCTCCCAGAACTTCCGCAGTTCGCCCGCAGTCATGCCCTGCCACGGCGCCCGCTTGCGCCGCACATAGGACAAGGGGTTGAGGTAGCTCCTCCAGCGGTAGCGGCGCAGGAGCGCCTGCTGCTGCCTGCAGAAGATCTCCCGCACCTCGGCCCGCGGCTGCGCGCCCATGGCGGGGTAGGGACACAGTTCGAAGGGGCAGTCGCGCAGGCAGGTGCTGCCCGGCGGCGCGTCCCCCGCCGTGCCCACGGTCCGCCGCGGACGGAACGGGCGCCGGTCGTCGGTGAAGCACGGGGGCAGCACGGTGCGGTCCGCGCGTACCAGGCGCTCCTCCAGCTCGGCCGGCTGCTGGCCGTCCCGTTCGGTGAGGTTGCGCAGCAGGAAGACGTCGGCGAGGAGTTGCTGGGCGCGGGGGTGCAGGGTGCTCCACCCGGCCGACGGCGGAATCCAGAGGTTGTGCTTGCGGTAGGCGCCGGGAGCCGCGGCGGAGGAGCCGACCTTGCTCGCGGCCCCGATCTCGTCGATCCACAGGAACCGCTCCGGGTGTCCGCTCTCCAGGGCGAGCACCGCGAGGTTGCCGGCTTCGGCGACGAAGGGGTGCAGCCGGTCCCCCCTGCGGGTGCGGTCGCCCGGGTGCAGGGCGCGCGGGTCCTGGTTGCTGCCGGCCAGGGCCAGCCAGCGCTTCACGGCCTGGGTGGGATCGGCCTTCCTCGCCGGACCGGCCGTGCCGGACCCCTCCTGGGCGCTTCCCGGGCGGTCCGGGAGTTCCCACAGGCACAGGGCGTGGACGAGGGTCATCTGCGCGTACCAGTAACGGGCGTGGGCCAGCATGCTCTCCGCCTGGGTGACGAGGAACGTCCGGGCCTCCTCGTTCGTCTGCGGATGCCGCTCCCGCCGGTTGGCCGCGCTCTTGAACCCCTGGGCGAGGGCGATCTCCAGGGAGAGCGTCAGGTCCGCCCCGTGCGAGCGGGTGTGCCGGGGCTCCAGGTGCGCGAGCCAGAGGCCGAGCCGCTCCTTCGCCTGCTCCCGGTGCTTCGCGGTCACGGAGCCGACCACCATGGGCACGAGCCAGGCCCTCATGACGAACCGCCGCCAGATCCGGAGCCGCTGCTCGCCGGCTCCCTTGACCCGCTTCTCGTACTCCGCGTACTGCTCGTCGCCGGGCTTCAGCTTGAGGAGGGCCTCACGGTTGCGGTGTTCCACCTGCAGTTGCTCGCGGAACGCCGTCTCGTACTGCACCCAGGGGTCGTCCGTGCCGGGTTCACCCGCCCTGGGCAGGGGGAACATGGTGCGCAGGGTCTCGAAGGCCTGGTCTCCCCCGGCGCCCATCTCCTGCGCGACGGCGAGCTGGAGCGGGTAGGAGGGTTCGACGGTGGCGATCTCGAAGAACCACTTGTAGGCCGGGGACCGGCCGTGAGCGGGGTCGTGCTCGTCGGCCTCCGCCGCGCCGACCGCCCGCAGGACCTCCCCGAACCGGTGCACGAGCCGTTGCTTCGCCTCGTCGAGCGTCCTGCGGTCGTCCTCCGTGAAGGCTCCCCACCGCTTGCAGAGCGTCTCGGCGATGCGCGCGTGTTCGGCGGCTCCTGCGATCCGGTCGATCTGGAGGGCGGTGGTGTACATGTCGAGGGCCTTGGCGTCCTTGCGGGACTTCGCCGCTTCGAGGAGGTGGCGGACCACCGTGTGCTGATCGGAGGCGTCGGCCGACCTGGAGTTCAGGGTCAGCCCGATGAGGAGCTCCCGGCCGGGGCCGGGCTCCTTGAGCGCCGCGGGCAGGAGGCCGTGCTTCCTGGCGCCGAGGTAACGGGAGCCGAGGTACGCCTGGAGGATGCTGTGCTGGAAGCGGACCCTCTCCCCGCGCGTCTCGACCAGACCGAGCCGCTCCCCCTGGGTGGCGCACAGCGCCAGGAGCGCGCGTTGCCGGGGTTCGTCGACGTCTTTGCAGCACCCCTCGCCGAGCCGCTGCAGGAGCAGGTCCTGGATGTCCTGTTCCTTCCTCAGGTCGGCGAGCCGGACCTCCAGCTGATCGTGCAGCAGCCCGATCCCGGCCAGCGCGGAGATGACCTCGATGATCATCCTGCGCTGCTCGGGGTCCAGCGCCACTTCGCCGTGGATCCGGCCGGCGGTCAGCGCGCTCCGCCACGCGTCGAGCAGGCGCGTCTGCAGGGTCGCCCGGTCACCCTTGCGGGTGTCCAGCTCCGCCCAGCGCTTGGCGCCGGTCAGATGCTCCAGGAGGTGGTGTTCGCGCAGCTCGCGCGCGATCTGCAGGTACAGCGGGGACTCCGCCACGGCCGCCGTTTCGACGATCCAGTCCATCCGGTGGCTGTCCAGGTCCGGGTGGCCCTCCTGCAGGTATTCCAGCGCCGCCTCCTCGCTCAGCGGTTCCAGCTCGACGGTCGCGGCCCGGGTGTGCTCCAGCGGCGCGTGGGGACGGGAGGCGATGACCAGCGGGAGCTTCTGCTCCTCCGCCCGCTCGATCGCCCGGCGGATGAGGACGTCCCGCTCCTTCTGGTCCTCGCCGCCGGAGAACGTCTCCTCCAGGCCGTCGGCGAGGATGACGGCCTTGTCGTCCATGCAGAGCTGGCGCCACACCCGGTCGCTGTGCCGCGCGGAGAGCACGTCGCGCTCCACCACCTCGCTGAAGCGCCTCATCGCCACCTCGCGGAAGTCGAGGCGCGTCCCGGTCAGGTCGGCGTCCCGCAGCCTGATCGGGACGGGGACGGCGCCCTTCTCGGCGAGTATCCGGGTGAGCTGGACGAGGACCGACGTCTTCCCGGCGCCCACACCCCCCACGAGGAGGTACGGCCGCCGGGTGCGCCGGTCGCGCAGCCCCCGGGCGATGATCAGGCACATCTCCTTCCGCCCGACCACGTCCGCGACGACCGGACCGGCCGTCGGCACGATGCTGCGCGGGTCCTTCCTGGCCGCCCGGGTCATGGGCCGGCGCACCGAGGCGTAGGTCAGGACGAGGAAGCAGAAGGTGGCGAGGCCGAGGCTGAGGAACGGGGCCAGGAATCCGTAGACCACCGCGCAGCCGTTGCCCCGGTCCCGGCACCACTTCTCCACCGGGGAGGAGTCACCGGCGACGAGGGCGAAGACACCGAAGCCGACCCAGGCCAGGAGGAGGGGTACGGCCACGTAGGAGAGCCGCTGCAGGAGCGACCGCCTCATCCACCACCGCTGGGCCGGCGCCACCTTGCGGCGGGCGGCCAGCCGGACCCGCAGGGCACGCTCGAAACGGCCCACGGTGTCGGCGGCGTGGGACAGGGAGCGCCGGGGCCGGACCAGGAGCGGAGCCTTCCGGGGTACGACCTTGTCCTTGGGGTGCCTGATCTTGTAGCCCATGGCGAGTGAGCGCATTCCGTGGTTCCGTCCATCATGGGCGCCGCACCGTCACCGCGGCGTGACCGCGGCGTCTGTGCCCGTCGACACCGCGGGCGGCCGGGCGGAGGCCGGCCACGAGGCCGAGCAGTTCCGGCGTCGGGCGCAGGCCGAGTTCGCTCCGGAGGAGCGCCCGGTACTGCCGGAATTCGCGGAGCGCCTCGGACTGGTTGCCCTCGGCGAGATGGGCGGCGATCAGGGCCGCGCGGGCGCTCTCCCGCAGGGGGTCGGCGCGGACGGCCGCACCGGCGGCCGACACCGCGTGGGCGAAGTGCCGCGTCCCGACGAACCGGTGCGCGAGCGCTTCGAGCGCGTGCAGCCGCAGCTGCCGCCACTCCTCCGCTTCGCGCAGCGCCCACTCGTCGCACCATCCGGGCAGCAGGTCCTGGGAAAGGCCCTCGATCTCCCGGGTACCGACGTGCGGCGTGCCGGGGTCGCGGCTGCCGGGGGGCGGGGATTCCGGGCCGTCCAGGACGGCCCGGGCGAGGGAGCGGAGCCCGTGGAGGTCGACCGCGACGCCTTCGGCGAGTGCCAGCTCCGCGGGGCCGACGTCGAGGACCCGGCGGCACCCCGCGCCGCGGAGGCGGTTGAGGGCCGAGCGCAGGGCCGCGTGGGCACGCGCCTCGGACACGTCGGGCCACAGGTTCTCCGCGACGGTGCTCCGTGCGACCCCGCCGGGGCGGAGGGCCACATAGGCCAGCAGGCGCTCGGATCCCGCGGGGATGCGGACGAGGACGTCGCCTGCGGCCAGGCGGAATCCGCCGAGCAGGGCGATGCGGAGGGTCGCGCCTTCGTCTCTTGAGGGCACCCTTCCATCGTGGGCGGGCGCCCGCCGCGTGTCGAATCGCGAGAATGTCACGGAAAGCGCCCCGGGAATTGCGTTCCGTAATGCCGGGGGTGCAGAAAAAGCCCCCGCCGACGAATCGGCGGGGGCTTCGCTGTGCGCCGCCAGGGACTCGAACCCCGGACCCGCTGATTAAGAGTCAGCTGCTCTAACCAACTGAGCTAGCGGCGCGCGACATGAATATTACATGACTTTCGCGGGCGTGCCGACCAGGCCGGCCGGGCCGACCAGCGGGAGCCCGGCATCCGCAGGAGCTCCCTCGCGTGGACAGCGACGGCGGGAGGGGAAACCATGGAAGCGAGGGTCCGCCTGTCATACGGGCTGTCGTACAGACAAGGGAGGTAGTCCCATGTCATCCACCCTCCATCCGCATTCGGAAGGCTCCCGGGCCGCTGCCGGCGGGCTGACCTTGTTCGCGGCCGTGATGATGCTGATCGCGGGCTTCGTCGATATCTTCCGGGGAATCATGGCCATCGTCCATGACAACGTCTTCGTCAGTACGCCGGACTACGTCTTCAAATTCAGCCTGGCGGGCTGGGGATGGATCCACCTGTTCCTCGGAATCGCGGCGCTGATGGTGGGCGTCGGCCTGTTCCGGGTGTCCCTGTGGGCCAGGATCCTCGGCGTGGCCGTCGCGTCGCTGCTGCTGATCGCCAATTTCCTGTCCATCCCGTACTACCCGCTGTGGTCGATCGTGGCCATCGCGCTGTGCGCCCTCGTCATCTGGGGGCTGTGCGTCGTCCAGCACGAGGACGTCCAGGGCAGCTGAGCGACGTTCCGGCCGCGCGGCCGGGCCGCCCGGGAGCAAGCGCCTCCACCGCAGGCCCGATGCCCAACTGAGTACGACAGCGGATGTGCTCGGGCGATGGTCCTGACCAAGGTGGACCTCATGACGGATGCTCATGAGGGCCCTGCGGATGCCGACGCGGAGAACCGGGCCCCGTACGTGACGGCCATGCTGGTGCTCACGCTGCTGTTCCTGACGCCCGGCATCGGGCTGTGGGTTCTGGAGCTGCGGTCCGCCGGGCACCACGGGACGGGCACCGGATGCGCCCGGCTGGGCGCCGCGATCGTCGGCGCGCCCGCGGCGGGGGCGCTCCTCGGCGGCATGCTGGCCGCCGTCCGCCGCAGACACGGCGGACCGGCGGCGGCGACGGGCGCCTTCCTCGGCGCGATCGGCCTGTGCGCCTACGGCGTCCGCATCTTCTCCGAGACGTTCCAGCTGCTGCCGTGACCCCGGGGACCGCCCTGCCCCCGGGGAGGGCCCGGGCCGGACGGGCCGGCCGGAGACGCGCCGGTCAGGAATGCTGGAAGACGAGGCGGGTCCGGGCCCGCCGGTCGATGACGTCCCGGCGGATCCAGGTCCGCAGGACCACGTACGGGTCGCCGTCGCGCACCAGCGGGTCGGGGTCGCGCAGCGCGAGGAAGAGCAGGTCCACCAGCTCGTCCAGGGGGACACCGGCCGGGACGGCGCAATCGGACCCCCATATCCGCTGCCAGTCGACCGCTTCGCCTGCATGCGTGTCGATCGGCGCCCTGCGTCGTTCATTCGGTGAAGACATTTCGTGCATTTCCTGTGCATTCCTCTGCAATCGACTGGAAGGATCAGTGATGCGCTTCATCCGCCCCGCACTCGTCGCCCTCGCCGGATGCGCTCTCGCCATGGCCCTGCCCACGGGATCGGCGGTCGCCGCCAAGGGCTGGTTCTCCTGGGCCGGGCCCAAAGGCGCCCCGTTCTACGTCCAGAACCCGCCGGACGGCCGCTGCCTGACGATGAGCGACGAGGCCCGCGGTGCGCACAACGGCACGGGGGTCCCGGTGGCCCTCTACACCGACAAGACCTGCAAGCGACAGACGCTCCGCCTGTCCCCCGGCAAGGACGCCCCCCGCAACCTCCGCTTCGCCAGCGTGAAGTTCGGCTCCCGCTGACCGCCCTCCCCGCTCCCGGGCACCGCCACGGGTGCGCACGCCCTCTCCCCGGCCGGACCTTAAGATCACCGCGGCCGCGGTGACAAGGCGATCGATGCCGGCCCCCACGGCGCTTCAGCTATGTTGAGCGCCGTGGGACGAGAACGAGGCACACCGGTGCCATCAGGGCAGCAGGCGCGCGCTCAGGCGTCCGCGATCACACCCGGGAAGCCGGGCGGATCGGGGAAGCGGCCCCGCGTCCCGGAGCCGCTTCCCGCGGACAAGGTCCGGGCCCTGTTCGGCGGCCACCGGCTGTCTCCCGGGCAGCGGCGCATCGCGCAGTACATCACCGACCACCTCACCGAGGCCGCGTTCCTGTCGATCACGGACCTCGCGGACCGCGTGGGCGTGAGCCAGCCGTCGGTGACCCGCTTCGCGGTCTCCGTGGGCTTCAGCGGGTATCCCGCGCTCCGGGAGGCGCTGCAGCCGATCGCCCTGAGCGCGGTCGCCGGCTCCCCCGGCGCGCGGGAGGAGGACCGCCGCAACGAACTCCAGGCGGCGGTCGACGCCGAGATCGCGAACCTGGAGAACCTGCGCCGCGCGTTCACGGACACCGACCAGGTGCTCGAGATCGGCCGGGAGCTGGCCAGGTCGGTCCCGCTGACGATCCTCGGCCTGCGGATCTCCGTCTCGCTGGCGGAGTACTTCGCGTACGCGGCGAAGCGGATCCACCCGGACGTGCGCCTGGTCTCGCGCGGGGGCAGCGTCGCCTACGACGCCCTGCTCCAGTCACGCGAGGCGGGCGGCACCTGGGTGCTGGCGTTCGCCATGCCGCGGCACTCCAAGGAGATGCTGGCGGCGATGCGGGCCGCCCGCAGCACGGGCCTGCGCGTCGCGCTGATCACGGACGCCCGCATGGGGCCCCTGGTGGACGAGGCCGACGTGGCGCTCACCGCCGGCACGGGCTCGCGCCTGGTCTTCGATTCGTACGCGGCGCCGGGGGTGCTGTCCGCGGCGATCCTCCAGGCCATGGCCGACGCCGATCCCGAGCGCACGCAGATGCGGCTGGAGAAGTACGAGCAGGCCGCGGAGCAGCACGACTTCTTCCTCGACGGCTGACGACCGGTGGCCGGCGACCGGCGACCGGCGGGTCGTCCGATACCGGGACTTTCACGGTCGGACCGGCCTCGACGCCGAATGAAAATTTTCATACCCTTGCTTACTGGGCAGTAAATATATTTACTGCATGTGGCACCCGGGCCTGCAGCGCTCACGACGGTGAGCGCCCGGGGCGCCAAGGTGGGCGAACACCAGGGACGAGACCCTCCTCATCGGCCCTGCGCGTTCCGTTTGGGTCGTCCGTTCCCCTCGGACACCCCCGGCGGCCCCGGTCTACCCCTGGACCGGGGCTGTCGGCAACACCACCCGCACCCGCCTCACGGGGCGTCGAAAAGCCTGCTGCCGTCGCTCATCAGCCCCGCCCGCTTCACGCTCCGGAGCACCGGGAGGACCTCCAGCCGGTGCACGGCCGTCAGCGCGCCGATGCCTTCGGTCATGTACCGGTACAGGTCGCGCTGATCGCGGCAGAGCACCGACGCGGCGAGATTGGCCGCACCGGTCACCGCCGCGGCGAACGGCACCTGGGGGTGGCGGGCGAGCGCCCGGCCGACCGCCGCCAGCTCGCTCGGCGCGACCGTGGCGGAGATCCCGGCCTCGAGCGCGTAGCCGAGGTGGACGGAGTGGACCTCGACGTCGAAGGAGAGCGCGCCGCTCCCCCGCAGGTACTCGACGCGCCGCCGGACCGTGGACTCCGACCGGCCGGCCGCCGCGGCGAGCTCCGGGTAGCCCGCCCTGCCGTCCCGGGCGAGCACGGCCAGCATCGCGTGGTCGGCGTCGTCGAGCCGGACGAGGTCCTCGCCCGCGCCCTCCCCGCCGGCCGGTGCGGGCTCCAGCGCCGCGATCTGCTCCCCGGTCAGGCAGTCCCGCCCGAAGCACCGGTTCGCGCCGCCGGTGTACTCGTGCAGCATGGTCTGCGCCGTGACGCCGGTGACCTGCCGGGTGCGCGGCAGCTTGCGGAGCAGGAGCGCCTCGTGGTCCTCGCGCGTGCGCGAGGAGACGAGGCAGCCCACCTCGGTGCCGCCCGAGAAGATCTTGACCCATCCCGTGTCCGGACGGCGCGCCAGCGCCTCGGCGATGTCGACGGCCGCCCCGGGGACGCACTGGATGCGCAGCCTCGATTCGTACAGGCCGACGCGCTCGCCCTCGGGCAGGCCGAGCACCCGCAGCAGGCCGGCGCCGCGCAGCCTGCGGTAGCGGCGGATCACCGTCTGGTCCGTGACGCCGAGGACGGCGGCGATGCGGCTGAAGGCTGCCCGGCCGTCGATCATCAGCGCCTGCACCAGCTGCCGGTCGAGAAGGTCGAACGTCTGCACGTCATCGGTCATGCTTTCCATCATTCCACGACCGTTCCATATCAGATTCCGTCACCGACCCGGCCCTGAGTTCTGAGAAACAGCCAGCGGGTGCGACCTTCGGTCCTCGTCGGACAACACCCTCCGGAGGTATGGAACATGCGTAAGTGGCTGCCGCTCGTGGCGGTGTGCCTGGGGACGTTCATGCTGCTCGTGGACGTGACCATCGTCGTCGTGGCGCTCCCCGACATGGCCGGGAGCCTGCGCACCTCGTTCGCGGACCTGCAGTGGGTGATGGACGTCTACGCGCTCGCGCTGGCGGCACTGCTGCTGGGCGTCGGGTCCCTCGCCGACCGCGCCGGCCACCGGCAGGTGTACGTGGCGGGCCTCGCGCTGTTCGCCCTCGCCTCGCTGGCCTGCGGCCTGGCGACCGGCCCGCAGGCCCTGATCGTCTTCCGCGGCGTGCAGGGCATCGGCGGTGCCGCGATGCTCGCGACGACGACGGCACTGATCAGCAGCATCTACCACGGCCGGGACCGGGGCGTGGCGTTCGGCGCCTGGGGCGCGGTCAGCGGAGCCGCCTCGGCGGCCGGGCCGGTCATGGGCGGTCTGCTCACCGAGCACCTGGACTGGCGCTGGATCTTCTTCGTGAACCTGCCCATCAGCGTGCTGGCCATCGCCATGACGCTGCGGTTCGTCGCCGCGGCGCCGCCCCGCCGGGGCCGCGGGGTGGACGTGCCCGGGCTGATCGCCTTCACCGTGGCTGCGGGCGGCGCGACGTACGCGCTGATCAAGGGCAGCGACTACGGCTGGACGTCGGCCGCGACCCTGGGCGTCTTCGGGCTCGCCGCGGCCGCCCTGGTCGCGTTCCTGCTGATCGAGACGCGCCGCGAGCAGCCGCTGCTGGACCTGAAGCTGTTCCGCCGGGCGTCCTTCTCCGGCCTCATGGCGGCCGCGGTCCTGCTGTCCGTCGCCGCGTTCTCGTACCTCGCCTACACCTCGCTGTGGCTGCAGTCCGTCCGCGGCATGGGGCCGGTCGCCGCGGGCCTGACCTGTCTGCCGATGAGTGCGGCCGCGTTCGTCGTCGCGTCGCTGGCCGGGCGCTTCCTGCACGACGTCTCGCCGCGCTGGACCATCGGCGGCGGGCTGCTGCTGATCGGTGCGGGCGCCTTCCTCCAGGCGACCGTGGACGCGGGCTCGACGTGGACCGCCCTCGTGCCGGGTCTCGCGGTGACCGGCGTCGGCGTCGGGATCGCCACGCCCATGCTGGCGTCCGCGGCGATGGCGTCGGTGGCGCCGGAGCGCGCCGGGATGGCCAGCGGCGCCGTCAACACCGCGCGCCAGCTGGGGAACGCCCTGGGCATCGCCGTCCTCGGCGTGGTCTTCCACGCCGGTCTGGCGGGCGCGCTCCGCGACCACGGGGCCGGGGCCGTCGCCGACCCGTCCGCGACCGCCGACGCGCTGGCGGGGGGCCAGGCCGGAGCGGTCGTCGCCCAGGCCGGCCCCGCGCAGCGGGATCTGATCGGGCAGCTGGTGCACGAGGCCTTCGCGGCCGGCCTGCGGCAGACGTTCCTGGTCTCCGGGGTCCTGGGGATCCTGGGCGGGCTGGTGGCGCTCGCCCTCGTCCGCCGGTCCGCGGGCCCGGCCCCGGCCCGGCCGCAGCAGGCGCAGGCACAGGCGGCGCCTCCCGTCCCGGCGGCCCGCGGCTGATTCGGGCTCCTGCGGGGCCTGCGACGGCCCGCTACGGTCGGGCATCCGGCGCACGCAACCGGCGTACGGAGCACGTGACTTCGTGCGCCGGTGCGGCGCCGCGCAACGGTCCGATCGACGAAGGGACGACCATGGTCAGGCCCGGCACGGCGGCAACGCTCGAAGCGCGCTACCAGAACTCGTTCGGCCGCGCGGCCGGCTATCTGCCGCGCAACCGCAGGGCCGTGGACACGTGGCTGACACGGTTCGTCGCCAGGGCGCAGCAGCGGACGGCGGGCCACGTACCCGTCGTCCAGGAGCTGGCGGAGCTCCTCGAACAGGACAAGCCCCTCCGGGACCTCGTGAACCTGATGATCGAGCAGGCCCAACAGCTCGACCCGGAGCACAAGCACAAGCACGTCGAGAACATCGGCGAGATGCTGAACTGTCTCGACGAGATCACGGTGACCGCGCCCGAGTACCGCCTGGACCCGAACGAGCGCGTCTTCTTCCCCCTGTCCGCCCTGTTCTGCTACATGATGGCGACGGACGCGGGCTGGGAAGCCTTCCGCAACGTGCCGTTCAGCGACGCACTCCGGAACGTCCTGACCGTATGGTGCGAATTCCTGGACAGCCCGGAGAGCCGCTACGTCCTCAACGAGGGCCCCGACGGCTGGCTCTGCCAGGCCGCCTCCGAGCAGAACAAGCTGTACGAGTTCGTCATCCCCGACCCCGGCGCGCTCTACGGCGGCTTCGCCTCCTTCAACGCGTTCTTCAACCGGCACATCAAGCCGGAGTTCCGCCCCAACGGGGCCAAGGAGGACCCGGAGGCCGTCGTCTCGCCCAACGACGGAACGGTCGTGCGGTACGTGTCGGACGTTCAGCTGGACGCCGACATCTTCGACGTCAAGGGCCAGCCGTACTCCCTCCGTCAGATGCTCAACGGCTATGCGGACACCGAGCGGTTCACCGGGGGCGACGTCTTCCAGTCCTTCCTCTCCGGGGCGGACTACCACCGCTGGCACGCCCCGGTCGACGGGATCGTCAAGCACGTCGAGCGCGTCCCCGGCCTGATGTTCAGCGAGCTGAAGATGGAGAAGGTCGACGACACCGCGGGCACGCTCTCCCAGGGCTACCAGGCGAACGTCAACACCCGCGGCCTGGTCGTCATCGAGAGCACCGTGCCCGGCATCGGCCAGGTCTGCGTCATCCCGGTCGGCATCACCGAGATCTCCTCCGTGAAGTTCGGCGTCGGCGTGGGCGACAAGGTCACGCGGGGCGACGAGCTCGGATACTTCAGCTACGGCGGGTCGAGCATGTGCCTGGTCTTCGAGCCGGGCAAGGTCGACTTCACGGTGCCGAACAACACGATCGAGCACGCCGACGACGGCGCGCCGGTCTTCGTCAACGGGCGGATCGCCACCGCGAAGTGAGTCCCCTTTGCGGGGGTGCAGGAGGACGTGACCTTCTGCACCCCCGCAAGGCGTTTCCGGGCCCGTACGCGACGGGATCGGATCGGCTGACTAGCATGCGCATGCCACACCTCCGGGAGTTCCCCGCTCCTTCCCACCGACGAAAGCCCCGCATGCGCATCAAGCAGACCCTCGCCGCGGCCGCAGCGGCCCTCATCGCCCTCTCCGCGGTCACCGCGTGCGACGACAAGCCGGAACCCGGCCGGGGCGGCGCCACGACCCCCGCAAGGCCTGGTGCCCCCGCCCCGCAGGCGGCACCGCCGTCGGCCGGGTCGACGGCCGACGCGCAGAAGTACCTCCGTCAGCACGTCTCCTGCGAGAACCTGGCGACGGGCGGCCCGGACGACGTACGCCTGCAGTCGAGCGGCGTCAAGAGCGTGGGCAGGTCCGTGGCCGAGCTCGGAGTGTGCAGCGACCTGCGCGAGAACGGTGCGATCGGCATCTTCCTGACGCCGGACATGAAGAAGTTCCAGGAGGCCTACCACCAGCAGGTCATGGACAAGATCGCCGCCGGCCAGCCGACGTACGGCCTGTACAGCCGCGTCCTCGTCGGCAAGGACTTCGTGGCCGAGCCGACCTCGGCCACGACGGCCCGGGCGCTCGCGAAGTCCGGCATGCGCGTCCTGACGTGCAACCCG
This sequence comes from Streptomyces aureoversilis, assembly GCF_042657885.1. NCBI lineage: Bacteria > Bacillati > Actinomycetota > Actinomycetes > Kitasatosporales > Streptomycetaceae > Streptomyces > Streptomyces aureoversilis. The sequence continues at coordinate 51,489 of NZ_JBHSKJ010000001.1, read as the reverse complement.
ACGTTCGGCGTGCCGGAGGGCCACAAGAAGGAGAAGGCCCTCGTCGACCACTGCGTGCTGAGCGACTTCGTGCACACGGCGGACGGCCCGGATGCCGCGCGCCCGGAGCCCGGGGCCTCGCAGGGCGGGCAGCAGAAGCCGCCGGCGAACCCCGCCCTGCCGAGCGCCGGAAGCCTCTCCGAGCTCAGGAAGCTGATCGCGTCCAGCGTCGACTGCAAGCGCTTCTCCACGGATCCGGAGACCGTCGCCATCCGGTCCATCGACTACGAGCCCTTCATCGACGGCGACGCGGCCGGGTGGGGAGTCGGCGAGCGCGGCCTGTGCGGGCAGCCCGGGGGCGCACAGCGCGCCCACGGGCTGGTCTGGCTCGACAAGGTCGACGACATGGCCGCCCTGCAGTCACGCGCCAAGGCCGTCCAGCTCAAGGAGATCCAGGACGGCGGCCGGCCGAAGGCGACGAAGAGCATGCTGCTCCTCGGCGGGAACGTCGCCATCGAGACCAACGACCCCTCCTCCCGGTTCGGGCTGTACCAGCAGCAGTTCTTCCGCCTCGAGTGCCGGCCGGGCTTCACCACCCCGCAGGGCTACCGCTCCGAGAAGGCGGCGGTGGACGGCTGCGTCCTGACCAACTACGAGCCCGGCGGGATCACGCCTTGAGGTAGGAGGCCACCTGGGACAGCAGACCCTCGTCGGTCAGGAACCCCAGGTGCGTCACGCACGGGAGCAGGATGTTGACCGCGCCGTCCAGCACGGTGCTCGTGAACGGGTTGATCACCCCGTCGCACGGCGAGTACCAGGTGCGGTAGTCCACGGCTCCAGGCGTCTCGTCGCCGGAGGCCAGTCTGCCGAGGAAGGCCGAGCCGGGCGTCATCTCCCCGCAGGAGGCGGAGACCACGGTGCACAGCCCGGCGGTGTACGTGCCGTGGTTGCTCCCCGCCAGCGACGCCATGTGCTCGATGTCCGCGGTGCCGCCCAGCTCCTTGGCGTACCAGAGGGAGACGAGGCCGCCCATGGAGTGGTTCACGATGTCGACCTTCTGCGCCCCGGTGTCCTTCTTCACCTTCGCGACGAAGCCGGCCAGCCCGCGGGCGCTCGCCTCGTTCGAGGAGAGGAAGTCGTAGGTGTACGAGAAGAGTTCGCTGTCCTTGTAGCCCGCACTGCGGAAGGCGGTGCGGGCCGAGCCCCAGATCGCGGCGTCGCTGAGGTAGCCGTGGACGAACACGACGGGAGTGCGCGCGGAGGCGGCCTCGGCGGTGCCGGTGGCGGCGGGCCCGGTCGTCAGGACGGCGGCCACGGCTGCCGTCAGGGCCAGGGCACGGCTGATCTTTCGCATACGGTCCTCCAGGGAGTGGACTGCCGAGCGGCTGCGGAGAGCATGCGTCCGCATCCGGGGGCCGCGCATCGGCGAAATCGCCTACCCGGCGGTTTTACTTGCGGGTAACTTGCTGGCAACGAAGCCCACTTCCCGCCACCCCCGGAGCGACGAGGAGCAACCGTGCGCGACTCCCAGGCCGTACGTCCTCCTCGCTCCCGCCCCCGCCCGGCTGCCGGCCGGGCCGGCAGCACACGGCGCCTGCACGTGCGGTGTTCGTCCGTCCTGCTGCGGGCCGCCGGGCGCACGGAGGAGGACGGCACGCGCGACCGGCTCCTCGTGGCGGCCGCGGACCACGCCCAGCTGGCCGGGCGCTCCCGGCGCGCCACGGTCCTGCGCACGCTGTCCGTCCGCCAGAAGGCCGCCTCCGCCGCCCGCGGGCAGCAGGAACTCGCCCGCGGCCTGCACGCCCTGCGCAGCGGCGAAGTGATCAACGCGCGCGAAGCCCTCCGCCTCGCCGCCGTGCTGTTCCGGCACTCGGACCGCGCGGACGACGAGCTCGCGGCCCTCCTCCACGCCGCGGAGGCGAGCTGGACCGCGGGCGACCGGACCGGCTACGCGGAGGCCGCCGAGCGCCTCGGCGGCCACACCGCGGCGCCCCCGGTCGTGCGCGACTACTACCGGGGCATCGCCGCGGCCCTGCACGGCGAGCACGCGCTGTCCGTCCCACGGCTCCGCGCGGCGTCCGGCGGCGTGCCCGCGGCGGACGGCCGTACGCACACGCTCGTCCACGCCTGCCGCGCCGCCCTCATGCTGGGCGAGGTGTCGCACGCCCGGGACCTGGCCACCCGTGCCCTGGCCCGCGCCGCGGCGCCGCAGCGGGCGGCGCCGGAACTCCTCGGCCTCCTCGCGCTGGTGGAACTCGTCGCCGACAACTACGCCCGCGCCGCGTCCCACGCCGGACGGGGCCTGGAGGCCGCGCTCGCCGCCGGCCGGCCCAACGCCGCGGCGCAGCTGCGCAGCACGCTCGCCATGACCGCGGCGGTCCGCGGGGACGCCGCCGCCTGCCGCGACCACGCACGGTGGGCGCTCGGCACGGCGCAGGCGCACGGCCTGATGGTCCCCGCGCTGCTCGCGACGTGGAGCCTGGGCCGGCTGGACCTCGCGCACCAGCAGCCGCGGGAGGCCGTCGAGCGGCTGCGCCCCGTCGTCCTGGGCGAGTCGGGGGTGCACCACTTCGCCTGGCGCCTGCGGGTCATCCCCTCCTTCGTGGAGGCCGTCGCCCTGGCCGTCGCCGAACTCCCGGCCCCGGCGCGCAAGCGCGCCTGCCGTCAGGCCCGGCTGATCCTGCGGACCCTGGAGGACTGGGCGGCGGTCAACGGCGACCAGCGGGCCCGGGCCACGGCCCTGCACTGCCGGGCCGTGCTGTCCGCCACCGCGGCGCCGGCCACCGCGGACCCGTGCTTCGACCGGGCGCTGGCGCTGGTGGAGCGGGTGGGCTCCGAGTTCTCCCAGGCCCGTACGAAGCTGGCGTTCGGCATGGCGCTGCGGCGCCTGCGCCGGCCGGCCGACGCCCGCGGGCACCTGCGCGGCGCCATGCTGCTGTTCGAGGCGTGCGGAGCCGACGTGTGGGCGGAGCGGGCCCGCGAGGAGATGCGGGCGGCCGGCCAGGCGGAGCCGGGCGGCGGCCCGCGCCCCCGCTACCCGGCCTGCCTCACCCCGCAGCAGCTGAGGGTGGCGCGGCACGTGGCCGAAGGCCGCACCAACCGCGAGGTGGCCGCCCTCCTCGCGCTGAGCCACCGGACCGTCGACCACCACCTGCGCAACGTCTTCGCGGCGCTCGGGGTGCGCTCCCGGGTGGAACTGGTCCACGCGCTGGCCTCGTTCGGCGGCGCCCCGCCGTCCCCCGTGCGGTACGGGGCGCCGTGACCCCCGGACCGTGCCCGCTCAGCGCGCCGGCAGGTGGCGGGCGAAGAACGAGAGCACGTGGTGGCGTACGGCCGGCACCGACCGCGCCGGGTCGGCCGGGCCGGTCAGCGAGGCCCGGGCGGCCGCCGTCATCAGCCCGGCGTCCTGCAACTGCGGCGCCAGCGCGGCGTAGTCGGTGAACACCGCGTGCGCGGCGCCGTCGAGCTGCCGGCGGTGGGCGCGCCCTCCGGAACGGGCGAGCACCGCCCGCCAGGAAGGCTCCAGCTCCTTCCTGGCGGGGAAGCCGTCCGTGCCCAGCAGGAGCAGCGGCCGGTCCGACCCGTGCCGGGCGACCGGGTACGGCTCGCCCGGCCGGCCGGGCGTCTCCGGCGCCCGGTCCAGGTAGCCCTCCATGGTGACCGCGGCGCGGACGCGCCGGTCCTCGTACATCGTCTCCGCGGCCGTGGTGCCGCCCGCCGAGTGCCCGTAGACGCCGGTCCGCCGCGGGTCCAGGGCACGGCCCAGGTGTTCGGGGAGGGGGCGACCGGCCGCGTCCGGGTTCCGTCCGGCCGCCAGGTCCTCCAGCCGGTCCAGGACGAAGCGGGTGTCCGCGATACGGGTGTCGATCATGGCGCGGAAGAGATCGGGGCGCTTCCTCGGGTCGTCGCGCAGGACCGTCGGGCGCACCTTTTCCCGTCCGGCCATGGCGCACGGGAACTCCACCTCGCCGGCGTCGCCGGGGTGGTCGACGGTCACCACCACGTAGCCGTGGCTCGCCAGTTCCTCGGCGAGCGTGGTGCCCATGGTGCGCGGATCGCCGCCGCCGGGGCTGTACAGCAGCACCGGCCGCCGGCGCGAGGCCTGCGCGGGGGCGCCCGTGTGCGAGTGGGTCGTGGTGGCCGACCAGTCGGCACCGGCGTGCGGCAGCTCCGGGTGAACTCTGTGCCCGTACAGCCCGAAGGACGCGGCGGCGTCCGCGCTCATCTGCCGGGCGACCGGGAAGCCGCGGACGGTGCGGGCCGGGTAGAAGACGGTGGCCATCACCTCCCGGACGGGGATCCCCCGCTCCCACGGGTCGGGCCGCGAGCGGTCGACGAGGTAGAGCGTGGTGACCCCGGTGCGGTACGGGCCCGTCGGCGCCGGAAGGCGCAGGGTGACGCCGGCCGCGGCGGCCCGCGCCTGCGCGACGGCCCCGCCGGCGCCGCCGATCCCGCCGGGGCCGCCCGGCAGCAGCACCGCGGCGGCGGCCAGGACGGCCGACCTGGTGACGGCCCGCCGGCTCACCCCGGCTTGTTCACGGACTCTGTGATGACGCATGGCTCTCTCCTGGTGCCCACTGTGACGCCGGCCCTTGTGGCGCCCGGCGGCCCCCTGCGTGAATGGCGGGGGCACGCCTGCATGCTGGCGCCCGGCGGGGATCGCGGTCGATCGTTCAGGCCCTGCCCGAAACGATGGCGCCGCGGCGCCCGGGAGAGTAGTGATCCGGATCCACTTCACGGCCGCCGACTTCGCGCGGGTCCGGTTCGCGCCCCGCCCGGCTCCGCTGCAGGAGCTCAACGCGGTGTTCATGATGGCGTTCCGCCGGGACGACCACCTGCTCTTCGGCCGCTGGAGACGGCGGCTGCTGCGTTCCCTGCCGGCTTCCGTCGGGCCGCTGGGGGACCTCGTCCCCGCGGGAGCGGCGCCGGGCTTCCTCGACGTGTTCGGCGACACGCTCGAGGACGCGCTCGACAGTGTGCTCGCCGCGGACCCGGAGCTGGTCCGCTCCGAGATCGAGCGCGTGTACGCCGGGCACGCCTCCCCCGTGCCGCCCTGGATCCGCGGGCTGCACCGGGGTGACGCCGGCGCCCGGCGGCTGATCCGCCGCGCCCAGCACACGGCCTTCGAGACGGTCCTGCGCCCCGTGTGGCCCCTGGTCCAGGACCTGCACCGGGCCGAGTTCACCCGGCACGCCCTGACCGTGGCCGAGCACGGGACCGGCGCCGCGCTCACCGGCCTCGTCCCCGGCACCCGGCTGCGCGGGGACGTCTGGGAGATCAAGGCCCCCGGCGAGCAGGAGGTGCGGCTGCACGGGCGCGGCCTCCTGCTCCTGCCCACGTTCCACTGGAACGGCCGCCCTGTTCTCGCCGACCTGCCGGGCGGCCCCCTGGGCCTGACCTATCCGGCCGGTCCCGGCCTGCCGCTCGCACCGGACGGCACAGGGGCGACGGGCGGTACGGGAAGTGCGGGCGACGCCCTGGCCGGGGTGCTCGGGCGGACCCGGACCGACATCCTGCTCGCGCTCACGGAGGAGCACACCACGAGCGGCCTCGCCCGGCGCGTGGGCGTCAGCAACGCCACCGCCTCCGCCCACGCCGCCGCGCTGCGCGACGCGGGTCTGATCGCGACGGTCCGGGCCGGACGGGCGGTGCTGCACCGGCGAACGGCGCTCGGGAGCCTGCTGGCGGGCCGGTTCGCCGGCTGAGCCGGGCTCAGGGCCGGGTTCGGCCTACGGCTGAGGGCAATGCGCGTCCTGTGCCTGAGGGCGACGTACCTCCTGCGCCTGGGGGGGAACGCGCGTCCTAGGGCTGGGGGGAACGCGCGTCGTAGCGCGCGAAGTTGCGCCACTGGGCCGCGATGAACGCGATCGCCGCCAGGCAGGCGAGGCCGCCGCCGACGACGGCCCAGGAGGGTGAGGCGAGGTCCGCGGCGGAGCCCGCGAGGAAGTCGCCGAGGCGGGGCCCGCCCGCGACCACGACGATGAAGACGCCCTGGAGGCGGCCGCGCATGTCGTCCGGGGTGGCCGCCTGGAGCATGGTGGTGCGGAAGACCGCCGATATGCTGTCGGCGCATCCGGCCAGGGCGAGGAAGAGCAGGCCGAGCCAGAGGTTGCGGGTCAGGCCGAAGACGGTGACGGCCGTCCCCCAGCCGGCGACGGAGAGCAGCACGGCGAGACCGTGCCGGTGTATCCGGCCGAGCCAGCCCGAGAACAGCCCGCCCAGCACCGCTCCCACGGCGGGCGCGGCGACGAGCAGGCCGACCGTCTTGGTGTCCCCGCCGTACCAGAGTCCCGCTATGGCCGGGAAGAGCGCGCGGGGCTGGGCCAGCACCATGGCGGCCAGGTCGGCGAGGAACGTGATGCGCAGGTTGGGACGGGTGACGAGGAAGCGCAGGCCGCCCCGTACGGAGGCCCGCCCCTGCGGCCGCCGGTCCGCGAACACCCCGGCCGCCCCGGCCGCACCGGCCGGCCCCGTGACCCCCGCCGGTTCGGGACGCATCGAGGGCAGGCGCCACATCGCGTACAGGGAGGCGGAGAACGCGGCCACGTCGATCAGGTAGGCGGCCTGGAAGCCCCAGAGTCCGACGACGGCGCCGCCGAGCATGGGGCCGCCCATGAGGCCGAGGTTGGTCGTCAGGGAGGACAGGGCGTTGGCGGCGGGCAGCTGTTCCCGGGGCAGGAGCTTGGGGATCATCGAGCTGCGGGCCGGGGTGCTCATCGCGAAGCAGACCGACTGCAGGGCGACGACCGCGTACAGGAGCCACACCTGCCGCAGCCCGAGCAGCGCGGCGCCCGCCAGGACGACGGACAGCAGCGCCGCGCCGGACGCGCTGACCAGGCCGAGGGCACGCCGGTCGACGGTGTCGGCGACGGCTCCGCCGTACAGCCCCGCGACGATCAGCGGGACCAGGGAGAACAGGCCGACCAGGCCCACCGAGAACGTGGAGCCGGTGATCGCGTAGACCTGCAGGGAGACGGCGAGCGCCGTCATCTGCTGGCCCAGCCAGGACACGGTGTTCCCGCACCACAGCCGGCGGAAGTCCGCGGAGCGGCGCAGGGGCGTGACGTCGGCGAAGAAGCGCACGGGGAAGTCTCCAAGGGGTACGGGGGTGTCGGGGCGGCCCGCGGCACCGCCGGCGGGCGGCGGACGTCACGGCCGGAACGCAGGCATCACGGCCCGGAGTCTGGCGGCGGGTGCTTGAGGAGACGTCCAGCCCGGGCGGCGCCCCGCGCCGGTGTCAGGCCTGGCCGGAGGGCTTGGCGCGGACGTGCATGCGCTCGCCCTGGGGCCCGAACAGGCTGAGGACCTCCACCGGCGCCTCCCCGGTGCTGCCGAACCAGTGCGGCACCCGGGTGTCGAACTCGGCGGCCTCGCCCACCTGGAGGACGATGTCGTGCTCGGCGAGGACCAGCCGCAGCCTGCCGCCGAGCACGTACAGCCACTCGTAGCCCTCGTGCGTGCGGAGGTCGGGGCGGCTGCGCGAGGTGCCCATGACCATCTTGAACGCCTGCAGCCCGCCCGGCTGCTGGGTCAGCGGCACCACCGTGGAGTCCCCGCGCCGGACCGGCTTCATCCGCACGCGCGGATCGCCGACCGGCGGCGCGCCCACCAGCTCGTCGAGGGGGACCTGGTGGGCGTGGGCGATGGGCAGCAGCAGCTCCAGGCTCGGCTTGCGCTGCCCGGACTCCAGCCGGGACAGCGTGCTGACCGAGATGCCGGTCGCTTCCGACAGCGCGGCGAGAGTGCACTGGCGCTGCCGGCGGATGCTCTTGAGACGGGGGCCGACGGCGGCGAGCACTTCTTCCATGCCTCTATTGCAGAAACAGCAACAAGGTTTGTCAAGGATCGCCATCCGGCCGCACAGTCTGCGCCAGAGGGACGAGCCGGCGGCGGAGCCGGCCGACGAGCCGAGGGAGCACATCCGGTGAACGACTTCGACTGGGCCGCACTGGCCGACATGCTGGAGCTCGAGGGCGAGGCGCACAGCCCCTACGTGCAGCAGGCCGTCGAGGAGCTGCGGCACCTGACCGGCGGCGCGCCGCGGCGCGTCCTCGACATCGGCAGCGGTCCGGGGGTCGCGGCCTGCCGCCTGGCGCAGGCGTTCCCGCAGGCCGAGGTCGTCGCCGTGGACGGGTCGCCGGAGCTGCTGGCGCGCGCCGGGGAGCGGGCCGGCCGGCTCGGGGTCCGGCTGCGGACCCGGGTGGCCGGGTTCCCTGAGGGGATCGACGGCCTGGGGACGGCGGATCTGGTGTGGACGGCGCAGGTGGTGCACCACGTCGGCGACCAGCAGGACGCCCTCGGCCGGCTCGCCGGGCTGCTCGCCCCCGGGGGCGTGCTGGCCGTCGTCGAGGGCGAGATGCGGGCGCGCTCGCTGCCGCGCGACCTCGGCTTCGGGCGGCCGGGCCTGCAGGCCCGGCTGGACGTGGCGATGGCGGAACGGTTCAGCCGGATGCGGGACGAACTGCCCGGATCCGTCGCCGTGGTCGAGGACTGGCCCGGCATGCTGCGGGCCGCGGGGCTCGCGCAGGTGCGCAGCAAGACCTTCCTCGTCGACCGCCCGGCACCGCTCGACGAGGGGACGCGGCAGTCGGTGCGGCAGTCCCTGGAGCGGCAGCGCAGGATGTGCACCGAGCTCCTGGACGACGGGGACGCGGCGACGCTGGACCGGCTGCTCGACCCGGCCGACCCGGCGGGGATCGACCGGCGTGCGGACCTGTTCCTGCTGACCGCGAAGACGGTGCACTTCGGCCTGCGCCCGGAGAGCGGCAGCTGACGGAGCATTGCCGATCGCCCGACGTTCAACTTAGGGTTACCTAAGTTGAACGTCGGGCGGCCGTCGGCCCCGCGCCACCGGCCCCGGCATGCGCACGATCGCCGACGGGTGCCGGCAGGCGCCGTGAACGGGAGGGCCGCAATGACCACGACGGGAAGCGACGACGGACAGGCACCGGCCGGCCGGCACGAGCGCAACACCGTGGCCCAGCTGGTCTTCGGCCACATGGCCACGCAGACACTGGGCGCCGCCGTACGGCTGGGCGTCTTCGCCCGCATCGGCGGCGGCGAGTGCACGCCCGACGGGCTCGCCGCCGAGCTCGGCACCCAGCCGCAGGCCACGCACCGGCTGCTGCGGGCACTGGCCGGCCTGCAGCTGCTCACCGAGACGGCGCCCGGCACCTTCGCCACCACAGCGGCCGGCGACCTGCTGCGCCCGGACGTCCCCGGCGCGATGACCGCCGTGGCCCGGATGTTCACCGACCCCTCGCTGCAGCGCGGCTGGGACCTGCTGGACGAAGGCATCCGGACGGGGGAGACGACCTTCGACACCGCCTTCGGCACGGACTTCTTCAGCTACCTGCGGGAGCGCCCCGAGCTGTCGGCCGAGTTCAACACGGCCATGAGCCAGGCCACGCAGCTCGCCGCCGCGGCCGTCCCGGGGCACTACGACTTCGGCCGCTTCACCGCCGTGGTGGACGTGGGCGGCGGCGACGGAACCCTGCTCTCCGCGATCCTCCGCGCGCACCCCCGGCCGCGCGGCATCCTCTACGACACCCCCGAAGGCCTCGCCCAGGCACCCGAGCGGCTCGCGCGCGACGGCCTCGCCGACCGGGTCTCCCTGGAAACCGGCGACTTCTTCGCCTCGGCGCCTCCCGGCGGTGACCTCTACCTGCTCAAGAGCGTCGTCCACGACTGGAACGACGAGCAGTGCGCGACCATTCTGCGCCACATCCGGAAGGTCGTCCCGGACGACGGCGCCCTCCTGATCGTCGAGCCGGTCCTGCCGCCCGTCGTGCCCGCCGGGAACACCGACCTGACCTACCTCAGCGACCTCAACATGCTGGTCACGGTGGGCGGCAGGGAACGCACCGCCGAGGACTTCGCCGCCCTGTGCGCCCGGGGAGGCTTCCGCCTGGACTCCATCACCCCCTTGCCGCGCCCGAACGCCTTCCACCTCATCGAGGCGGTGCCGGCCTGACCGTGCGCCCGCTCTCCGCCTCCGCGAGGAAGCCCAGGACGAGCGGGCCCGCCACGGCTCGGAACTCCTCGAAATAGGCGTGCCGCGCCCCGGGGATCAGGTGCAGCCGGGCACCCGGGATGCGGTCCGCGAGGAGGTGCGCGTTGGCCGTGGGGTTGAGGAGGTCGTCGCTGCCGTGCACCACCAGGGTGGGCGCGGAGACGCCGGGCAGCGCGTCCCACGCGTCGTGCCGGTTGCTGGCCGCCAGGTGCCGGCGCCGGGCGTGGGCCGGCATGGCGGGGTCGCCGAGCGTGGGCGAAGGGCCGGGGTGGGCCGCGAGCCAGGCCGGGGTGTACATCAGTTCGCGCAGGGCCTGCACGGCCGCGGGCCCCGGCCCGGCCAGCGACCGGCGCACGTCGTTGCTGCGCTCGACGGCGTGCGGGCCGCCCGGTGACGTACAGCCGAGCACCAGCGCGCGGACCCGCTCCGGGTGACGGACGGCCAGCAGCTGGGCGACCCGCCCGCCCATGGACGTGCCGTACACGTGGGCCCGGTCGGCGCCGAGGTCGTCCAGCACCGCGATCACGTCCTGCGCGAACCCCTCGATGCTGTACGGCTCGTCGGGCTTGTCGCTCTCCCCCGTGCCCCGGTAGTCGAGGGTGACGGTGCGGTGGGCAGCGTGGAAGTCGTCCCGGACGCCGTCCCACCAGTGATGGCTGCAGGCCTGTCCCGCCAGCAGCACCAGCGGGGAGCCCTCTCCCCCGGTCTGATAAGCGATGCGGACCCCGTCCGCGCTCCCGGCGTACGGCACAGCGCACATCCCTTCGCTCACGCCCCGGCCCGGCACATCGAAGCCGGCGGCCTCCTCCGCGACATCCTCCTCGTGACACCCGGTCACCCGGCCCTTCAGTGACCCGGATCACGGGAACGCACGGCACGGGGGACGGCACCGGGGGGCGGCACGGGGCCACGACAGAAGTCCGCTTCCGCTTCTTGCCTCCCTCCCGTCCGGCCGGGAGGATCTGCTGGACCTTCCGGACCTTCCGACCAGGAGGCACCATGTCCGCTCCCGCTCCGTCGCCCCGGCTGCGCGTGATGTCGTTCAACCTGCGGTACGCCTCCGAGACCGGCCCCCACCCCTGGTCCGAGCGGCGCCCGGTGATGCGGCGGCTGCTGCGGCACGAGAGGCCCCACGTGCTGGGCACCCAGGAGGGCCTGTACGGGCAGCTGCGCGACATCGCCGAGGACCTCGGGCCCCGCTACGCGTGGATCGGGCTGGGCCGGCTCGGCGGCAGCCGCGACGAGTTCGGCGCGGTCTTCTACGACACGCTCCGGCTGGCGCCCGAGGAGTTCGACCACTTCTGGCTGTCCGGCACGCCCGCCCTGATCGGCTCGGCCACCTGGGGGAACACCATCGTGCGCATGGCGACGACGGTCCGGTTCGCCGACCGGCACACCGGCGGCGGCTTCCACGTCCTCAACACCCATCTCGACCACCTCCACCAGTACGCGCGGGAGCGCAGCGCGGCCCTGATCGGCGAGCGGCTCCGGGCCCTCGACCCGGCCCTCCCCCGCATCGTCACCGGTGACTTCAACGTCCCCGCCCACGGCAACCCGGTCTACGACGCGCTGCTCGGCGACGGGTCCCTGACCGACACCTGGGACACCGCCGCCGAGCGCGGCCCGCGGTACGCGACCTTCCACGGCTACCGGCCGCTGGTCCCGGACGGGGACCGCATCGACTGGATCCTGGCCTCGCCGTCGGTGCGCACCGTGCGGGCCGGCATCAACACCTACTCCGAGGGCGGCCGCTTCCCGAGCGACCACCTCCCGGTGCAGGCCGTCGTCGAGCTCTGAGCCGCGGCACGCCTCACGGACGGCCCGTGCGCGCGCGGAACGGTAGCAGCGTGCGGAGGGCGGGAGCGGGGGTTTGTCAGAGGGGGCGAAGGCTTGTCCGCCGTGCTCTCCGCGGGATTAGCGTCCGTGGGCATTCCGAGCAGGCGAGCGAGTGAAGAAGGTGCCATGCGATCCATGCGACCCGTGCGTTCCTTGCGGTCCGTACGTTCCCTGAGGTCCGTCGGCTCCCTGCAGGCGCGCAGGCCCGTGTCGTGGCGGAACCTCGGTACCGGGCTCGTCGTCTTCTCGCTGGCCGCGACCTTGCTGGCGCTGCTGGTCCCGGTGTACCTCTTCGGCAGTGCCGGGCCGGCGGCGGCCGGCGCCCGCACCGCGTGGACCGACGACGGGGAGGGGACCCGGCAGACGCCGTCCGGGCCGCTGACGGCGCTGGACCGGGACTTCGTCCGGCGGGTGCGGATGGCCGGGCTCTGGGAGAAGCCCGCGGGGAAGCTCGCCCAGGAGCGCGGGACGACGGATGCGGTGCGGATGGCCGGGGACCACCTGGTCGACGGGCACACCGAGCTCGACCAGCGGTCCGTCGACACGGCCCGCTCGCTGGGCGTGAGCCTGCCGGAGCGCCCGAGCGCCGATCAGCAGGGGTGGCTGGACCAGTTGCAGGACTCCCGCGGCGCCACGTTCGACCGGGTCTTCGCCAACCTCGTGCGCGCCGCCCACGGCAAGGTCTTCGGTCTGGTGGCCCTCGTGCGCGACCGCACCGCGAACACGGCGGTGCGGGCCCTGGCGACCCGCGCCAACACCGTCGTCCTCGACCACATCACCGTCCTCGAGAACACCGGATTCGTCGACTTCCCCCACACAGGCGACAACGAAAAGAAGTGACCCCACATGATGCGACAGGCCCATAAACGCTCGAAGTTGCGGACCCGGGCGGTGGTGGCGGCCGCGGCGCTGCTGCTCGGCGGAGGCGGTACGGCGATCGTCGCCGACCACGCCTCGGCCGGTGCTTCCCGGGACACCGCGGCCCGCGACGGCGGCCGCTCCTCCCGGGACGCGGGGACGCAGGCCGCGGGCGCGGCGACGACCATCTCCTGCCCCGACGTCGGCGACCGGCTGCAGGACGTGCCCGCGCCGGCCCGCACCGAGGTCTCCAAGGGGCTGTCCCAGCTCGACGCCCAAGTGGCCCAGGCCTACGGGAAGATGACGGAGGTGGAGCCCGAGGCCGTCCTCGGCGATCTGCAGCGCAAGCGCACGGAGACCATCGGCCGGATCTCCGACTCCCTCCGCGCGGCGGGCGCGGCGGGGTCGTCGGGCGCGGCGGGCTCGTCGGATACGGCCGGCACCTCGCCGAACGAGCTCGCCGGCCTCAGTGGCTGCCGGACCAGCAAGGTCAGCACGGCCGCCGCCGACGACTCCTCCCGCTCCCTGAGCTCGCGGCTCGGCGGCGGGGGCATGCCGGGAGGCCCGTCCCGCGCCGACTTCGCCGACATCAGGAACGCCCCGGCCGCCAAGGGCACGCCCGCCGCCGCCCGCGGAGGGTCGAGCGGCACGTTCACCACCGTGTGCGGCCGCAATGAGAACGGTCACTTCAACCCCGACAATGTCATCGTGACGCCGGGGGTGCGCAACGGAGCCCACCACATGCACGATTACGTGGGCAATAAATCCACCGACGCCTTTTCCACCGACGCGAGCCTCGCCGCGGCGGGCACCACGTGCACCAACGGGGACAAGTCGACGCACTACTGGCCGGTGCTGCGCGTCCTGGACGGAAAAGCCGCTCCGGATGCCCGGGCACCGGGCGGCGGGCACGACGGGAACATGGGAACCATCCTGCGGCCCGCGTCCGTGAGCCTGCAGTTCCGGGGCAGCCCGGTGTCGAAGGTGACCGCGATGCCGCGATTCCTCCGCATCATCACTGGCGACGCCAAGGCGCTCACCAACGGAACGGCCAACGCGAATGCCTCGTGGAGTTGCGTGGGCTTCGAGAACCGGCAGCTGAAGGACAAATACCCGGTCTGCCCGAACGGCGCGGACGTCGTGCGCACCTTCGCCTTCCAGAACTGCTGGGACGGGCGCAGCACGGACAGCGCCAACCACCGCACCCACGTGGCGTTCGCCCGTGCGGACGGCTCGTGCCCGCGCGGCTTCCGCGCCATCCCGCAGCTGGTGCAGCGGATCACCTACGACGTTCCGGCGGGCGTCCCGTTCGCCGTGGACAGCTTCCCCGAGCAGCTGCACAAGCCCGTCACCGACCACGGAGACTTCATCAACGTGATGCCGGACGCCCTGATGGCCAGGGCGGCGAGCTGCATCAACACCGGCCGCACCTGCTGAGGACGCCCTCGCCCTCCACTCCTTGCGCTTCCTGCGCTTCCTGTACTTCCCGTACTCCCACCGGACCCCCGGCGCCGGGTGCGCCTCACCCCCCACTGCCACCCGGAGCCGGGAAGGCGGCGGCCCCGAACTGCCGGATTCGGGGCCGCCGCGCCATGTCCGGGCCCGGCGGAGCGCGCAGGGCTCACAGGCCGTTGACCCGGGCCCGCCCCGCGGAACCCAGCGGTTGCACGGCCGCGCCCACCGCCCGTGCGGTGCCGTGGGCCCGCGAGCGCAGCAGCCGGGCCCGGGCCAGCAGCCGCCGGCTGCGCAGCGCGAGCTCCAGTTCGAAGCGGCTGTGCGGCTCGCGCATCGCGGGCCCGAAGAGCTTCTCGATCTGGCGCAGGCGGTAGCGCACGGTCTGCGGGTGCACTTTGAGCGTGCGGGCCGCCTCCGGCGCCCCGCCGCTCTCCAGCCAGGCCAGGAGCGTCACTTCCAGGCGTTCGCTCTGCCGCGGGGTGAGGTCGTCCAGGGGCCGCAGCCACCGTGCGGACAGGGCCCGGGCCAGGGATTCGTCCTGCAGCACGATCAGGTCGGAGAGGTGGTCGTCGACGAACGTGACGCGGCCGCCCGGGCGGTTCACCGTTCCCGCGAGGCCCAGCAGCCGGCGCGCCCAGCGCAGCGACGCCGCGGCTTCGGCGACCGGCACGGAGTGGCCCACGGCGGCCGGCCGGCCGCCCAGCGCCGCCTCCAGGGCGGCGTCCAGCGCGGGCCGGGCCCGCGGTCCCGGGTCGGGGATCAGCAGGCACAGGTCGGCCTCGACCGTGCCCGGCAGCCCCTGGCCGAGCGCCGCGGCCAGCTGGGACGTCAGCTGCGGGGACGGCTGCGGCACGAGGTGGGGCGCGGGCGACGGCACGTCACCGGGGGCGGCGAGGACGACCGCCCGCACCCGGCGGGGCAGCGGCCAGCCGGCCTGACCCGCGAGTTCGGCCAGCACGTCGGGGGGGATGCACCGGTCGTCGGCGAGCGCGGCGAAGAGGGCCTGGCGCGCCCGGGTGCCGGGCATGGCGGTGACGACGCGGGCGGGTTTTCGCCTCGGCTGCGGTATGCGCCCCGCGGCGGCCTCGGGCCCCAGCCCCAGCGTCTGCAGCAGCGCCTGCTCCACGGCGGTCCGCGTCGCTTCCGGGCCGATGCGCTGTGCGACCGCCGAGAACGCCGGTGTGCTGCGCTGGAGTTCCTCGGCCAGCCGGGCGGCGACCGCGGGGAGTTCCCTTCTCACCGCCCGGGACCACTCACCGCGCGGCCGCGACCAGATGCGGTTCAGGATTTCGCACATCGTCTACCTCCGGACTTCCGTTCCGGGCGCGAGGGCCGGGAAACCGGAAAATGCGGGCCGGGCCCCTCTCGCCTGAGTGGGCATCATCAGCAGTCGGCGGCCGTCAGGGGGACAGCCGTACGGGAATTTGTCACAGCGCGATAAACCTTATGAAGATCCTGCGGAGATGGACGATGCTTCTACACATTCGGCCGCCGGGCTTCCCGTGGCCGACCGGTCACACGGTGTGAATTCAACAAGGGCCCTCCCGGCGGATATCGCCGAAGCGAGGGATTTCCGGATTTCTCAGGAACACGGGCGGTCGCCGGAAGCACCGGAGACCGCCCGGCGGAGACCCGTATGCACATGTCGCGAATGCAAACTCTTCCTCGACCCCGGGCCACGAGGGCGCGGGCCCGGCCGCAGCTGCGGCCCTCGGCCCGCCCCGCCCTTCCGGCGGCGATCCTGCTCCTCCTCGCCGTCGCCGCCCGGGCCGGAGTGGCCGAACGGACGCAGGAGTTCCTCGACTTCGGCGCGGGGGTCCTCGCGCTCGTCTCGCTCACCTCCACCGTGCTGTGGGGGCTGGCCGCAACCGACCGGCGGCTGCTGGGCTCGGCCCACCGACTCCTCGCCCAGGGCGTGCACCGCGGGCTGGCCGTGGCCGGGCTCGGCTTTCTCGCCCTGCACATCTGGGTGAAGGTTGCCGAGGACCGTACCAGTACCGCGGCCGCGGCCGTTCCGTTCACCGACAACACGCAACCACTGCTCATCGGCCTGGGCACGATGGCCGGTTACCTGTTCGTCGCCGTCGCGGTCACCGGGGCGTTCCGCAGCGCGTTCAGCGGCGTCGGCAGCTCGCGCCGGTGGCGGGCCCTGCACATGGCGGCCTACCCGGCCTGGGGCGCGGCCCTGGTGCACGGACTGCACGCGGGCCGTCCCGCCGCCGGCTGGGCCACCGCTGCGTACGCGCTCTGCCTGGCGGGAGTGGCGGGCGCCCTGGCCCTGCGCCTGCGCTCGCGGCTGCACGAGGAACGCGCGGACCGCGGGGGCCTCGGGGGCCGCGGGGGCCGCGGAGGCACATCGTGAACCGGACCGTGCCCGCACTGGCCACCGTCGGGCCGCCGAGGCTCCTCGCGGGCCTGGACGAGACGGCGTGGATGGACCGCGACGCCCACCTGGCCGTGCACGGACCCGCCCCCGACCTGGACACCGGCGAACTCGCCGGGCTCGCCGAGGAGATCGGCCTGCGCGGCCGGGGCGGCGCGGGCTTCCTGTTCGCCCGCAAGCTGCGCGCGGTCGCCGCGTCCCTGCACCGCAAGGGCTCGTCCGCCGCCGTCGTCGTCAACGGCAGCGAGGGCGAACCGGGCTGCCTCAAGGACACCGCCCTGCTGCTCTACGCCCCGCACCTCGTCCTCGACGGCGCCGTGCTCGCGGCGAAGGCGCTCGGCGCCCAGCGCGTGGCCGTCGGCGTGACCCGCCCCGACGTCGAGCGGTCGGTGAACCGCGCCATCGCCGAACGGGACGCCTCCGAGCCGCGGGCGGACGTGACCCTGCTGCCCGAACGCTTCGTCACCGGCGAGAGCTCCGCGCTCGTCCGCGGCATCGACGGCGGCCCGGCCCTGCCGTCCGGCCGCAGGATCCGCACCAGCGAGAGCGGGCTCGGCGGCTCCCCCACCCTGCTCTCCAACACCGAGACCTTCGCCCAGCTCGCCGCCGCGGCACGGCTCGGGGCCGCGGGCTACGGCGCCTGCGGGCTGCCCACCGAGCCCGGCACCGTCATGCTGACCGTCGCCGGCACCCACGTCGTCGAGACCCCGACCGGCGTGCCCCTGACGTACATCCTCGACCTGTGCCGGACCGCGCCGGGCCAGGGCGTCCTGGTCGGCGGCTACCACGGCAGCTGGCTGCCGGCGCAGGCCGCCCGGTCGGCCACCGTCTCGCGCGACTCGCTCGCCGCGGCCGGGGGCGTCCTCGGCGCCGGAGCCGTACTGCCGCTGCCGGAGACGACCTGCCCCGTGGGCGAAGTGGTCCGCACGGCCCGGTGGCTCGCGGCCCAGTCGGCCGGCCAGTGCGGGCCCTGCGCCCTCGGCCTGCCCTCCCTGACGGACGCCCTGGCCGACGCCGCGGACGGCGGCGGGCAGCGCGCCCTGGACGCGGCCCGCGCGCGGATGGCCGCGGTGGAGCGGCGCGGCGCCTGCGCCCATCCCGACGGCACCGCCCGGTTCGTGGCCTCCGCGCTCACGGTGTTCGCCGACGAGTTCGCCGCCCACGCCCTCGGGCACGGCTGCGCCCGCCCGACGCTCGGCGCCCTGCCGCTGCCCGAGGGGCCTGCCGTGCACACGTCCGTGTCACCGGCCCGGGCGGACGGCTCCGCCCGGCCGCCCGCCGAGCAGCTGCTCGTGGACTGGACGCTGTGCCGGGGGCACGGGTTGTGCGCGGACCTGCTGCCCGGGCTGCTGCGGCTCGGCGCGGACGGCTACCCCGAACGGGCCGTGATGCCCCTCCCGGCGCGGATGCGCGGCCGGGCCCTGCGGGCGGTGCGGCGCTGCCCGGCCCTCGCCCTGCGCGTCGCCGCATCCGGCTGAGCGCCGCTTTCTGTCACCGGGTGACAAATTTCCGGTCCCGTTGAGCGGACGAAGGACCGGCTCCGTATCCCCCCTGCAACGGCGGTTCACCGCCGGATCACGAGCAAAGGACGGTTCATGAACAAGCTGCGTCACGCCTCTCTCGCAGGAGCGGCGATCACGGTCATGATGCTCACGGCGGCCTGCGGCGGCGGTGACTCGTCCACGAAGGACGACTACGGCAAGGCCCCCGCCGGAAGCTCCTCGAAGATCGGCGAGGGGTACGGGGCCGGCGGCTCCGGCTACGGCTCCGGCGACAATTCGCAAACGCAGGCGAAGAACGCCCCGGCCAAGGAAATGACGGTGCGTGAGGCCCCGGGGATCGGCTCCGTCGTCGCCGACAGCGCGGGCATGACCCTCTACCGCTTCGACAAGGACACGGCGCAGCCGCCCGCCTCCACGTGCGACGGCGACTGCGCGAAGGCCTGGCCCCCCGTGCCCGCCGGCGACGCGACCGCCGCGTCCGGGATCGCGGCGAAGGTCGGGGAGGTGCAGCGCGCCGACGGGACCAAGCAGCTCACGCTCGCGGGCTGGCCCGTCTACCGCTACGCCAAGGACACCGCGCCCGGCGACGCCAAGGGCCAGGGAGTGGGCGGCACGTGGAGCGCGTTCGCCCCGGACGGCAAGAAGGCGGGCGCGAAGCAGGAGGAGAAGGACGGGAAGAAGGGCCAGGAGCAGGAAGGGGAGAAGGAGAAGGGAGAGGAGAAGGAGGGCGAGGAGCAAGGCGGGAAGCCCGCCGCCGCAGGCGTGTCCGTCGCCGACAACCCCGCCCTCGGCAAGATCCTCGTGGACGGCCGGGGGCGGACCCTGTACCGGTTCGCCAAGGACAGCGCCTGGCCGATGAAGTTCGCGTGCACCGGTACGTGCCTGGAGACGTGGAAGCCCGCCAAGCCCGTGGAGAAGAGCGCGGTGCGCGGCGTGCCGGAGAAGCTGATCACCACCGTCACCCGGCCGGACGGCACCGAGCAGCTGGCCGTCGACTGCTGGCCGGTCTACTGGTTCACGGGCGACAAGAAACCCGGCGACACGGCGGGGCAGGGCAAGCAGGGCCTGTGGTTCGCCGTGAACGACCAGGGCAAGAAGGTCGCTTCGGCCCCCGCGGCCTGACGCGGGGACAGGCCGGCCTTCGGGCCGGCCTGTCCGGCCCGCGTACTTACCCACCCCTCGGCACCATAGTCACCCTTTTACTCCTTCCGGGTGTACCGGCCGGGAAGTCCCCTTCGCTCCCGCCCCGCACACAGGACGCTCTCTCCGTAACCCCTCCATCACCACTCCATGAACACTTCCGGAGGAAGAGATGTCTGCGTTCCGCGCCCGGGCGTCCCTCGTTCTGGCGGCTGCGGCCGCCCTGTGCCTGCCGTTCGCCTCACCGGCCGGTGCCGCCGCGGCGCCCGCCTGTCCGGGAGGGTCCGTCTGCTTCTACAGCGGCGAGAACTTCCACGGCAAGGCCTGGGAGTGGACCGCCAACAGCGGCTACCGCGACCTGCCCCCGTCCCTCCACGACCACGTCGGCTCCTTCGTGGCCTCGACCGACGCCTGCTTCATCGCCTACCAGCCGACCGAGAAGCGCGTGACCCACAACGGCGACTGGCGCTCCGCCTACGCCGGGGACTTCGGGGGCCGGATGGACGGGGTGGCACCGGGCCGCTGCTGACCTGCGCGTCAGCGCCACAGCCACGGGCCGAGGAACTCGGCCGCGGCGGGCAGGGTGCCGCTCAGGAGGGCGCCGGCGATCTGGATGCGGTGGACGCGGGCGAAGCGGCGTACCCGTGTGCGCTTCCGCGGTACCAGGAGCCGGCGTCGCCGGCGCCTGTACGGCCGGGGGAAGCGGGGTCGGGGGATACGGGGTCGGGGCATGGTGATCCTTCGGTCCGGGGTCGGCACGGCGGTGCCCTGCGGCCCGCACGGGTCCGCAGGGCACGGGCGGCGGCGTTCAGCAGCGGTGGCAGAGGAGTTCGTCGCGTTCGGCCGGGGAGGCGTCGTCCAGGTAGCCCTCGGGGATGGGCACCTGCCCGTGCCCCGAGCCGGTGTTGACCTCGCGGATGTGCTCGCTGACAGCCGTCGGCCACGAGGCGGTGGCGGGAGCCCCGGCGGCGGGCCTCTCCCAGTCCTCGTCGCACAGGAATCCGCCGGCGTTCAGCTCGCGGTAGCAGTGGACGGCCTCACCGGGCCGGTCGCGCAGCAGCCCCTCCAGGAAGAGGCAGTAGGCGCTGGTGGCGTCGTCGGCGCCGGCGGCGTACCGCCACCAGAACCGCGCACCGGCCTCACAGCCGTTGAGGTAGAGCAGGCAGCCCAGGCCGCGGGCGCCCACGGGGTCGGTCGGGCGCTCGGCCTCCGCGAACTCCACCAGCCGCTCGGCCGCACCGGGCGCCTGGGCGACCTGGCTGCACAGCTCCTTCAGATCGCGGCGCAGGCGCCGCTTGAGCTTCCACAGCGAGGCGAGGGCCTCGTCGTCGACGGACTGCAGGAGCAGGTCGGCCAGTTCCGGGGAGGTGGGAACCAGCCAGTCGTGGGCCGGGCCGCGGGCGGCGAGGGCGCGGCGCCGCTCCACCTGCTCGATCCGGACCCGCAGCAGCCGGTCGTCCTCGGCGCGCTGCTCGCTGCTGTAAGCGGGGGTCCGGATCTGTGTCCCGCGCAGGATGTCGTCGATCATCCGTGGTGGCCTTTCTCGTGTGCGGGCGGTTCGTCGGCGGGCGCGTCGAGGAGCGCGGCCAGGGCGCTGCGGCCGGCCGCCAGGTGGGAGCGGACGGTGGAGGCGGCAAGGCCCGTGATGTCGGCGATCTCCTCGGGGGTGTAGCCGAGGAAGTAGTGCAGGGTGATGCAGCGGTTCTGCCGCTCGGAGAGCCGGGCCACGGCCCGGTGCACCTCCATGCGCGCGGTGATCTGGTCGACCTCTTCGCTGGGGATGCCGGCGATGGGCTTGACCGTGGGCTCGAAGGCGAGGCCGACCGGAACGCAGGGACGGCGGTCGCGTTTTCGTAGTATGTCGGCCACGACGTCGCGGAGGATCTTGAAGGCGAAGGCGTCGGTGCTGGCGCTGGCCAGCGCGTCGTCCCAGTGCAGGTACAGCTTGAAGAAGGCCTCGTTCGCCGCCTCACGGGCGTCCTCCATCGAATACAGCTTGACGTAGGACCAGTTCACATAGGCGCCCCGTTTGCGCAGGACGAAGGACTCGTACACCACCGAGTGCTGATCCTTGGCGGCCGTGCCCAGCACGGCGTGCCGGGCGCTCACGCCGGACCCCGCACGTGGTGCTGTTCTGTGCGCCGTGCGAGGGTCGCCCCCCTGCGGCGGCCGGTCGGCGCCGTGCCGTCGAACATCACGTTCCCTAGTCTCTTTCCGCAGCGGTCCAGGCCCGGTACCCCCCGACGACCCGGGAGAGCGTCACGCGCTCTCACTCCTGATGCCGTCCCGGAGGCCCCGTGCGTCCAGTCCGTCGCATAAAAACCTTGACGGAACGTAACTTCGCGCGTGCGACCGGTGTTCGGACCGTCATGCGGTCCGGGCGGCGACGCCCCGGGCCAGCCGGCGCAGGGCACCGAGCGCGGCGGGCGGGAAGGACTCGTGGTCGAGGGCTTCCTCGGCCTGCTCGCAGCGGGACCGGATGAGGCGTTCGACCGTGGCGTGGGCGCCGGTCTCGGCGAAGACGGCACGGATCCGGTCGGCGCCCGTCTCGTCGAGGTCCGGGTTGCCGAGCAGGGTGTGCAGGGCCCGCCGCTGGGCGCGGTCGGCGCGCTCCAGGGCCAGGGCGACGAGCGTGGTGTGCTTGCCGTCGCGCAGGTCGTCCAGCCGGGGCTTGCCGGTGACGGCCGGGTCGCCGTAGACGCCGAGGAGGTCGTCGCGGAGCTGGAAGGCGTCGCCGAGCGGCAGGGCGTACTCGCTCAGCCGCGCGCGGAAGGCCGGGCCCGCGCCGGCCATGGCGGCGCCGATGTGGAGGGGGCGTTCGACCGTGTACTTGGCGGTCTTGCAGCGGACGATGGCCAGCGCGTGCGCGGTGCTCGCGGTGGGGCGGCCGGTGGCCAGCAGGTCGAGGCACTGGCCGTACATCACTTCGGTGCGCATCGCGTCGACGACGCGCAGGACGTCGGCGAGGCGGCCGGGGCGCAGTCCGGCGGTGTGCAGGAGTTCGTCGGACCAGACGAGGGCGACGTCGCCGATCAGGAGGGCGGCGTTGCTGCCGAGCCGGTCGGCGGCGGCCTCGCTGCGGCCGGCCCGGTGGCGGTCGGCGAAGGCGCGGTGCACGGTGGGCCGTCCGCGGCGGGTGGCGGATTCGTCCATGAGGTCGTCGTGGACGAGGGCGAAGGCGTGGAACAGCTCAAGAGAGGCCGCCACCCGCAGCGTCGGGGCGGGGGTGCCGTGGCCGCCGGCGGCGTGCCAGCCGATGACGCACAGCAGGGGGCGCAGCCGTTTGCCGCCCGAGAAGAGGAAGGTGCCGAGGAATTCGGTGACCACGGCCGGGTGGCCGTCCGCGGCGGCGGCGCGGGCCTTGCCCTCCAGGAACGCGGACAGGACGACGTCGACCTGGCTGCGGACTGCGGGCAGGTCGAGCGGCGCGGTCGCGATATCAAGGGTCGACATGAGGCGGTCCCCTCCGCTGTCGCGTCCCAGCTCAACGGTACAACCGGAAGGGCCCGGTTCATCAGGGCGTCCGGGAGTGCACGGAGCGCGCGACGGCGCGGGCCGGCGCCGGCGGGCGCGGGTGCGCGACCGGCTCCGGTGATCGCGGCCGGCCCGGCTCCGCCGCGGCCCCGGGGCCGCGGCGGACCGCCGTTACGTCCAGCGTGCGTTCAGGGTCCACCACTGCGTGGCCTCGTTCAGCCGTTCGCCGGCCTCCTGCGCGGTGTCCGCGGTGACCATGACGGCCGCGGCGGCCTCGCCCGCGTACTGCAGCCCCTCGCTCCTCGTCCCCGCGGCGAGGTGGAGGGTCAGCTCGGCGCCCGGCACGGGGCAGGGGCCGGCCGGAGGGGCGAAGACGCCCTTGCCGGGCGGGAAGATGGCCCAGGCGACCGCCGGGGCGGGAGCCGCGGGCTGTTCGGTGAGGGTGAGCGGCAGGCCGCACTGGGCGCGCAGGCCCTCCTTGGCCAGGTGGACGCCGAAGGCCCGCTCGTAGGCGTCGGCGATGAGCACTCCCCCGGCGCGGCAGGCGATCTCGCAGAGCACGGGCCGGCCGTCGTCGCCGATCCACGCCTCCAGGTGGAAGGCGGTGGTCTGCTCCGTACGGGGCAGGGCGGCGATGACGGCGGCCGCGAACTCCGTGAGGAGGGGGGTGCGTTCGTCGTCCGGGGCGAGCAGCGCGCTGCTGAAGCCGGTCGCGTCCTTCAGGTGCTCCGCGATGCCGCCGCTGTACCGGGACGGCCAGCAGTGCACGACGGCGCCGTCCCGCATGATGCCGTCGACGTGGAAGAAGGGTGCGCGGACGAAGGCCTCCGCCATCCACCGGCCCGGCAGGAACGGTTCCTCGGAGTCCGCGGCCGTGCCGGCGGAGTCGAGGAAGGCGTCCAGGTCCTCCGCGGCGTGCAGCATGGCGACGCCCTCGGCGCCCGCGCCGAAGCGCGGCTTGACGACGAGCGGGTAGCCGTGGGCGTCGATGAAGTCCAGCAGGTCCATCGCGTCGTCGACGGGCGCGAAGGCGGGGACCGTCAGACCGGCGTCCCGGGCGAGCCGCTTCATGACGGCTTTGTCCCGGTAGGCGAGCGCGGAGGCGGTGTGCTGGCCGGGCAGGCCCAGCCGCTCGCGCAGCCGGGCGGCCCGGATGACGTCGTCCTCGCTGGTGCTGGCGACGAGGCCGACCCCGAAGGAGCGGGCGGCCGTCTCCGCCGCCCGGTCGGCCGCCCAGGAGTCGTAGGAGTCGACGAGTGCGTGGCCGAGGAAGTGCTGCTCGACGACGTCCTCGGCGCCCTCGACGGCGCTGCGGGGCGTCACCAGGACGACGTCGCCCGCGGTGGCACCGAGCCACTCCTGCAGGGGGCGCTTGGCGAGCGAACGGCGGGAGAAGAGGAGGACTTTGTGCACGGGTCAGATCCTTGCGGGTGTGGTGGAGCCGACGGCGCGCAGGGCGCCGTGCAGGTGGACCAGGCCGTCGGCGGGCTCGCCGCGCTCGGCGTGCTCGACGGCGGCGACGACCAGGTGGTGGTCGCCGGCCCGGACCACCTGGCGGCGCGAGCAGACGAGCCGCGCCGGGCAGCCCTCCAGGAGCGGTACGCCGTGGGGGCCGGTGCTCCAGCGCGTGGGCGGCGCGAACCGGTCGGCCCCCTTGGCGGCGAACCGTTCCGCCAGCCCGGCCTGGCCGGCCCCCAGCGTCTGGATGCCGAACCAGTGCGCGTCCTTCATGCGCGCCCACGTCGACGAGGAGTCGGCCAGGGCGAAGGAGACCAGGGCGGGTTCGGCGCTCAGCGAGGTGAAGGAGGTGATGGTCACCCCGGCGGGCCCGGCCGGGGTGGCCGCCGTGAGGACGGCCACCCCCGAGGCGTGGGCCCGGAGCACCGAGCGCAGGGTGGTGGCGTCGACGGTCACGACCCGCTCCCGGTGGGTGCGAAGGCGGGGCGCTGCAGCCCGAGGTGGTCGCGCAGCGTGGTGCCCTCGTACTCGGTGCGGAACAGCCCGCGGCGCTGCAGCTCGGGGACGACGAGGTCCACGATGTCGTCGAGGCCGTCCGGGAGGTAGCCGGGCATGACGTTGAAGCCGTCGGCGCCGCCCTCGGTGAACCAGGATTCGAGCTCGTCGGCGATGGTCTGCGGCGTGCCGAGCAGGAAGCGGTGGCCGCGGCCGCCGGCGACGGAGAGGAACAGCTCCCGGATGGTCAGGCCCTGGCTGCGGGCCTGCTCGTAGACGAGCTGCTGCCGGCTCGTGCTGCCCTCGGTGGGCGGGAGTTCGGGCAGCGGGCCGTCCAGCGGGAGGTGGGAGATGTCGACGTCGCCGAGGAGGCCGGTGAGCAGGCCGAGCCCGACGACGGGGTCGACGAGGTCCTGCAGGACGGCGTACTTGTCCTCGGCCTCGGCCTGCGTGCGGCCGGCCACGACGAAGACGCCGGGGAGGACCTTGACGTCGTCGGGGTTGCGGCCGTGCCCGGCCACCCGGTCCTTGACGTCCTTGTAGAAGACCTGCGCCTGGTCGAGGGTCTGCTGCGCGGTGAAGACGACCTCGGCCCACCGGGCCGCGAAGTCCATGCCGTCGCCCGAGGAGCCGGCCTGCACGATGACGGGCCGGCCCTGCGGGGAGCGGGCGAGGTTGAGGGGGCCGCGCACCTGGAAGTGCTCGCCCTTGTGGCCGAGGACGTGCAGCTTCGCCGGGTCGAAGTAGCGGCCGGACTCCTTGTCGTAGAGGAACGCGTCGTCCTCCCAGGAGTCCCACAGGCCGGTGACGACCTCCATGAACTCCCGCGCCCGGTGGTAGCGCGCGGCGTGCGCGGGCTGCCGGTCGAGGTTGAAGTTCTGCGCCTCGGCGTCCGTCACCGAGGTGACGACGTTCCAGCCCGCGCGCCCGGCGCTGAGGTGGTCGAGGGAGGAGAACTTCCGTGCGATGTTGAAGGGCTCGTTGTACGTGGTCGACGCGGTCGCCGTGAGACCGATGTGCGTGGTGTGCACGGCCAGGGCCGACAGCAGCGTGAGCGGCTCGAAGTGGACCATGCGGCCCTGGCGGCTGAGCTCGTCGGCGTCCTTGTAGTGCGTGCGGACTCCGGCGCCGTCGGAGAGGAAGACCATGTCGAACTTGCCGCGTTCGGCGGTCCGCACCAGGGAGCGGTAGTAGGCGAAGTCGAGGCCCCCGTCCGGGCGGGCGTTGGGGTGCCGCCAGGCGGCGACGTGGTGTCCGGGCGCCGGGAGGAAGGCACCGAGTTTCATCGTGCGACGCGTCGTGCTGATGATGCTCACAGAAGTGCTCCGGTGGGACGGGTGGGGCAAGGGAAAGAGGTGGGACGGATGGCCGGCCGGCGCGGGGCGGCCGGCCGGGGCCGGGCCGGTCCTCGCGTCTCAGCCGAGGCGGCGGACGGGCGAGCCCGCCAGGAACGCCTGGATGTCCTCGACGGCGTGGCCGTAGTAGGTCGCGTAGTTGCTGCGGGAGACGTAGCCGAGGTGCGGGGTCGCGAGCAGGCGCGGCGCGCTGCGCATCGGGTGGTCCTCCGGCAGCGGCTCGACGTCGAAGACGTCGACGCCGGCGCCCGCGATGGTCCCGGCGTGCAGCGCCGCGAGGAGCGCGTCCTGGTCGACGATGGCGGCCCGCGAGGTGTTGATCAGATAGCTGGTGGGCCGCATCAGGCCGAGCTCCGCGGCGCCCAGCAGGCCCCGGGTGCGGTCGCTCAGCGCCAGGTGGACCGAGACGAAGTCGCTGGTCTCCAGGAGCTCCTCCTTGGAGGCCGCGAGACCGGTGCCCACCTCGTCGGCGCGCTCCTTGGTGAGGTTCCGGCTCCAGGCCACCACGTCCATGCCGAAGGCGAGGCCCACCTGGGCGACCCGGCTGCCGATCTTCCCCAGCCCCAGCAGGCCGAGGCGGCGGCCGTGCAGGTCGGCGCCGACGGTGGACTGCCAGGGGCCGCCGAGGCGCAGCGCGGTCGCCTCGGGGACGATGCCGCGGGCGAGGCCGAGGAGCAGGGCCCAGGTCAGCTCGACGGGCGGGGTGGAGGAGCTGGCGGTGCCGCACACGGTCACGCCGTGCCGCTCGGCGGCGGCGTAGTCGATGACGGAGTTGCGCATGCCGGAGGCGACGAGCAGCTTCAGCCGGGGCAGCCGGGCGAACAGGGACGCCGGGAAGGGGACGCGCTCGCGGAGGGTGACGACGATGTCGAAGTCCGCGAGTGCGGCGGCGAGTCCGTCCTCGGTGCCGAAGTGCTCGGGGAAGGAGACGACGTCGACGTCGCCTGCGACGGGCGACCAGTCGGCGACGGTGGTCGCGACGGACTGGAAGTCGTCGAGGACGGCGCAGCGGAGTTTCATGTCAGCTCTCTCCATCGGTGGTGTCTGTTGCGGTCACGCCGAGGCCGGGGCCGTCGGGCATCAGGAGCGTCCCCTCGTCGATCCGCAGGCCGCGGAAGGGGTCGTCGGTCAGGTCGACGTGGCCGTCCAGGTCGAGGTGGTCGGCCAGGGGGGCGAGCTGGGCCATGGCGGTGACACCGAGTGCGCTCTCGGTCTTGCAGCCGAGCATCACCTTCAGCCCGGCCCGCCGGGCGAGGGTGGCGGTTTCGTGGGCGCGCCGCAGGCCGCCGCACTTGGTCAGCTTGATGTTGACGGCGGAGGCGCAGCCGCGCAGCCGCAGGACGTCCTCGGGGCCCGTGCAGTCCTCGTCGGCGACGACGGGTAAGGGGGCGTTCTCGTGGACGTAGCGCAGGCGGTCGGCCGGGCCGGGCGGGACGGGCTGTTCGAGGAGTTCCACGCCGTGCCGGTCGAGTTCGCGGGCGACCTCGACGGCGCGCTCGGGCGTCCAGGAGCCGTTGCCGTCGACCCAGATGCGCCCGTCGTAGACCTCGCGCAGGACCCCGGCGCGGCTGCCGTCGTCCTCGGGGGTGAGCTTGAGCTTGAGGACGGGCCAGTGGGCCAGGGCCCGGCCGCGGCGGACCAGTTCCTCGTCCGAGCCGGCGCCGATGGACAGGGCCGTCGGGGCCAGCGGCTGCCCGGCGAGTCCGAGCAGGGCGTGCAGCGGGAGTCCGGCCCGCTTGCCGAGGAGGTCGTGGAGGGCCATGTCGACGGCGGCGACCACGGCCGGGCGGATCCCCGCCGCGTGCAGCCGGCCGAGGGTGCGGGCGAGGGCGAGCGGGGAGGCGTCCGTGAGCAGCGGCAGGCAGGCGTCGAGCTCGCCGGGGCGGGCCGCGAGGGCGGTGCCGTATCCGGTCAGGCCCTCCCAGTGCAGCAGGAGCACCTGCTGGTGCACGTGGGTGGTCAGGCCGGTGTTGCTGGAGAACGGCTCGGCGAGCGCGGCCCGGAGGGGGTGGTGCTCGGCCTTCACGGGTCCGCCGGCGGGACCGTTCACGGGCCCGCTCGTGCTGCGGCTCGCGCTGTGGCCGGTGCTGCGGCCGGTGCTGCGGCTCATGCGTTGATCACCTCCTCGAAGGCGCCCACGACCGCCGAGGCCTGGCGGAGGGTGAGGTCGCGGAAGCCCTCGGGCTCGACGGGGACGGACGGCTCGCGCAGGACCCCGTCGTGCGGGACGCCGCTGCCGTCGCGGAACCGGCCGCGCAGGTACGCGGAGAAGCCCTCGCCGTGCTCCTGCAGCCAGCCGACGGCCGTGTCGTAGGCGGCGTCGGGCCGGGCCGCGCCGACCGTGCGCAGGAGCGCGGCCATCAGGTCCGCGTCGCGCGGGTCCGTGCCGGCCGGGCAGAGCATGAAGACGGGCGCCGGCAGCAGCACCACGCACAGGGGCCGGGCCCCGGGGAAGGATCGGACGAGGGCGGAGGCGATGGCGCGCATCCCGCGGACCGTGGCCTTGCGGGTGAAGTAGCCGCCGCGGCGGGGCGGGCAGCCGGCCATCGCCCGCGCGCCCCAGTGCAGGTGGGTGACGAACGGGTCCTCGTCGCGGCCCGCGGGCCCGTCGGGGAGGTGGGTGCCGAAGAGCCCGGTCAGGACGCTGGTCAGCAGGTGGGACACCACGGGCAGGACGGGCGGCAGCGCGCCCAGCCTGTCCTGGAAGTCCTGCGGGCCGGTCAGGGCGCGGAAGGGCTCCAGGGCCGCTTCCGCGAGGGCGCGGGCCGAGCCGTAGCGGTGGCCCGCGAGGAGGAAGCCGCGGCCGTCGGCGTGGACCTCGCAGCGGGAGACCTCTCCGTCGAGCCGGACGGCGTGGCTGATCAGTTCGCCGAAGGCGCGCCGCGGGCCGGGGCCGGCCGCCGCCTCCTCCAGCAGGAGGGTCAGCATGCCGGTGAACGCCTCGGCGTTCGCGACGATCGAGGAGGCCTCCAGCTCGAAGCGGTACCCGGCGATGGTGTGCATGCGGCGCCAGTGCACGTCCGCCAGCGGGACGAGGCTTCCCTCGTGCTCGGTGCT
Organism: Streptomyces aureoversilis; assembly: GCF_042657885.1. Classification (NCBI taxonomy): domain Bacteria; kingdom Bacillati; phylum Actinomycetota; class Actinomycetes; order Kitasatosporales; family Streptomycetaceae; genus Streptomyces; species Streptomyces aureoversilis. Next base: position 22,485 of record NZ_JBHSKJ010000001.1, on the reverse strand, counting down.
GACGAGCGGGCAGAACAGCGGGCGGCTGCGGTCGCGGCGCACGAGCGCCCGGCCGTCCCAGCTGTAGAGCGGCAGCACCCGCCGCGCGCCCCGGTCGACGACGGACCCGGGCAGGTAGACGGCGTCGCCGCCGGCCGGGGTGGCGCCGTCCGGCTCGGTCTCGGTCTGCGTGAAGCCGTAGATCAGCGGATAGCCGTGTCCCTGCCCGCAGATGGCGGTGTTGAAGTCCATCGGCCCGGAGCGCCCGAGGGCGATGTCCTCCCAGTTGCCGAGGTGCCCGGTGCGCGGGGGCAGCAGGGCGTCGTCCTTGTGGATCAGGTCCAGGAGGGTGCCGACGGGCACGTCGCGCGTGCCGAGGTGGACGGGGGCGAAGGACTGCGTCCGGCCGGCGAGCGCCTCGGCGCCGGCGGCGTCGAGCAGGTCCAGCCCGGCGAGGATGTCCCGGCTCATGCCGCTCCCCCGCCGTCCTCCTGCGCGGCGGCCTCCAGCCGGCCGAGCAGGTGGGGGAGGGTGCCGCCCGCGAGGAGGACGTCCCACTCCCCCGTCGAGTGCACCTCGGCGCGGGCCGTGAAGGCGGTGGCGCCGGCCACGACGCGCACCGTGCCGGTGTCGCGCAGGTGCTCCAGGCCCTCCAGGGCGAACTCCTCGTGCCCGGTGAGGCCGAGCGCGGACCAGCTCTTCGCGTCCGGGAGGAGCAGCGGCAGGATGCCCATGGCGCAGAGGTTGGCCCGGTGGATGCGCTCGAAGCTCTCGGCGAGGACGGCCCGTACGCCCAGCAGCCAGGGGCCCTTGGCCGCCCAGTCGCGGGAGGAGCCCTTGCCGTAGTTCTTCCCGGCGAGCACGATCAGCGGGGTGCCGGCTGCCTCGTAGCGGCGCGCCGCCTCGTGGACGGGCAGCCGTTCGCCGCTCGGGATGTGGAGCGTGGTGCCGCCGCTGCCGCCGGGCCCCGTGAGGGCGTTGTGCAGCCGCGGGTTGGAGAAGGTGCCCCGCGCCATGACCTCGTGGTTGCCGCGGCGGGAGCCGTAGGAGTTGAAGTCCGTCACGCCCCGCTCGCGCAGGTGGACGCCGGCGGGCGAGTCCGCCGGGATGGCGCCGACCGGGGAGATGTGGTCGGTGCTGACGTCGTCGCCGAGGGCGAGCAGGGCGCGGGCGCCGCGCACGGGCGCGTCGGCGGGACGGGTGGCGCCCACGAAGGCGGGGGGCCGGATGTAGGTGGAGTCCTCGTCCCAGGGGAAGACCGGGCCGACGGGTGCGGTGATGGCGTCCCAGCCGGGGTCGTCCCCCTCGGCCGCGGCGAACAGTTCGGGGGTGAGGAACTCCTCTTCCAGTGCGGTCAGTTCGGCGCCGCTGGGCCAGATGTCGGCCAGCAGGACGGGCTCGCCGTCGCTGCCGGTGCCCAGCGGTTCGCTCTCCAGGTCCGTGCGGACGGTGCCGGCGAGGGCGAGGGCGACGACCAGCGCGGGCGAGGCGAGGTAGCCCGCGCGGACCTGGCCGTGGACGCGTGCCTCGAAGTTGCGGTTGCCGCTGAGGACCGCGGCGACGTTCAGGCCGTGCGCGTCGACGGTCTCCCCGACGCCGTCGTTGAGGGGGCCGCTGCCGCCGTTGCAGGTCATGCACCCGTAGCCGGCGACGTGGAAGCCCAGCTTCTCCAGGTGGGGCAGCAGCCCGGCGTCCTGCAGGTAGCGGGTGACGGCGCGGGAGCCGGGCGACAGGCTCGTCTTCACCCGGTCCGGGACGGACAGGCCGCGCTCGACGGCGCGCCGGGCCAGGAGGCCGGCGGCCAGCATGGCCTTCGGGTTGGACGTGCTGGTGCAGGAGGTGATGGAGGCGATGACGATGTCACCGTCGCTGAGGCCGTTCGCGGTGCGCACCGGCCCGCCGTGGAACCGGGCGAAGGAGCCGGGCAGTTCGGGTATGGCGATGCGCTGGTCGGGCTGGCTCGGTCCGGCGAGGCTCGGCCGGACGGCGCCGAGGTCGAAGTCGACGACGCGGCCGAAGCGCGGCTCGGGGCCGCGGCCGCCCTCCTCCCGCAGCAGGTGCTGGTGGCGGCAGTACGCCTCGGCCAGGCGGACGTCCTCGTCGCGGCGCCCCGTCTGCCGCAGGTAGCGCAGGGTCTCGGCGTCGACGGGGAAGTACGCCGCCATCGCTCCGTACTCCGGGGCCATGTTGGCTACGGTGCACCGGTCGGCGGCGGACAGCGCGTCGATGCCGGGGCCGGTGAACTCCACCAGCAGGCCGCGCACGTTCTCCTCGCGCAGCCGCCGCGTGAGGGTCAGCACCACGTCGGTGGGCGAGACGCCGGGCCGGACCGTGCCGGTGAGGCGGACGCCCACGATCGCGGGGATGCGGATCGGCTGGGCGAGCCCCAGCATCAGGGCCTCGGCCTCCAGGCCGCCCACGCCCCAGCCCAGCACGCCCAGCCCGTTGACCATGGTGGTGTGGCTGTCGGTGCCGATGACGGTGTCCGGGAAGAGCAGGCCGTCGGGGCCGCCGGCGACGACGGTGGCGAGCTGCTCCAGGTTCACCTGGTGCACGATGCCGCGGCCCGGCGGGATCACCCGCACGCCGTCGAAGGCGCCGCGGGCCCACTTCAGGAAGGCGTAGCGCTCGGCGTTGCGGGCGTGTTCGAGCGCTTCGTTGCGGGCCTGCGCGTCCGGGCGGCCCGCCCAGTCGGCCTGCACCGAGTGGTCGACGACCACGTCGACCGGCAGCACCGGGTTGACCCGCTCGGGCCGGTCCACGCGGCTGCGCAGCGCCGCCAGGTCGACCAGCAGCGGGATTCCGGTGTAGTCCTGCACGAGGATGCGGGCGGGCGGGAAGGCCATCTCCAGGCCGGCGTCCTCGCCCGCGGCCAGCCGTCCCGCGAGGAGGGCCGCCTTCCCGGGCTCGCCGGCGCGCAGCAGCGCCTCCAGCAGGATGCGTCCGGTGTACGGCACGGCCGCGAGGTCCACGCCGTGCCCGGCGGCGAACCGCGGCAGGCTGTACAGCTGCGCGTCGCGTCCCGCGAGCTGCTCCCGGGTGATCACGTGGCAGTCACTTCCTTCTCGTCCCCCGACGTCTCGTTACGTGTCGTGCCGTCCTGCCGTGCCGCGCCGTCCTCGCCGGGCGCCTCCCGGTCCCCCGCGACGGCCCCCGCCAGCAGCACGTACGCCGCGACGACGACCGCACCGGCCAGCAGGGCGGAGGCCAGTGACCGCTGCTCCAGGCGGGAGACGAGCGGCACCAGGGCCGCCGAGACTCCCGCCGTGACGAGGTTGCGGGCGGTGCCGATCCGGCCGCGCACCGCCTTGCCCGCCCTGAGCTGCAGGGCGGTGGTCACCGTCGTCCAGGAGACGGTGTTGCACGCGCCCAGGACGAGCGCCAGGCCGGTCACGACGGGGCCGCCCGGCCCGGCCGCGAGGGCCGCGAAGCACAGCGCCTGCCCCGCGAGCCCGGCCCGTACCGCCCCCTTGGGTCCCAGCCGCGTTTCGAGGGGTCCGAGGGCGGGCGCGGCGCAGATCGCGCCGACGGCGAAGGCGCAGTCCATGGCCGACAGCCAGTAGGCGCTGCCGCCGAAGTGCCGTGCGACCAGGGCGAACAGCAGCAGGTTGAACAGCACCACGGCGATGTTGTCCGCGGTGCCCAGCAGGAGGTGGCGGGCGAAGCCCCGCTCGGTGCGCAGCAGGGCGACGACCGGGCCCCAGCCCGCCGAGGCCCCCTTGCCCGCCGCGGGCTCCGCCTCGGGCCGCGGCATCCGCGCGGCGGCGATGGCCAGGCCCGACAGGAGGAAGCCGGCGCCGGTGACCAGGAAGCACGCCGAGGCGCCCCAGCCCTGGATGATCACTCCGGCCACGGCGGCCCCGAGCAGCGCCCCGCCCTGCTGGGCGATGTTCGAGTAGGCGTTGAAGGTGCCCAGCGCCGCGCCGGGCACGGCGGCCGGCGCCATGGAGAACATGGCGCCCCGGTAGAAGGGCTGCCCCGCCTTGATGCACAGGGACATCGCCATGATCCAGCCCAGGGGGCTCGGTCCGGAGAGCATGACGCACCCGATGGCGACGAGCGCCGTCCCCCGGGCGAGCTCGATCGCGGTGCAGATGCGCCGCGGGTCGCCGCGGTCCACCCACGGCCCCGCCACCAGGGGGACCGTGAAGGTCAGGAGCTGTTCGACGATCAGGACGATGCCGAAGGCGGCGATCGAGCCGGTCTCGTCGTAGAGCAGCTTTCCGGCGGCCAGGGTCTGCATGCCGCCGCCGAGGCTGGTGGCCAGGGTGCCGCCGAGCAGCCAGCCGCCGGACCGGCCCAGCTTCACCCCGCGCATGCCACCACGAACCTCAGCTTCCCGGCCGCCGCCCGGCTGCGCTCCACGGCTTCCTCGCTCGTCGCGCCGGTGGCGATGACGCAGGCGGCCCTGCCCTGGCTGGTGAGCGTCGCGCCAAGCACCGCGCCCGGCTCCTGGAGCTGTTCGACGGTGACGACGCCGGGCTGCGCGGCGGCCTCCTGCGTACCCTCGGTGCGCTCCAGGACGCCGGCGGCGGAGGGGGTGACGAAGGTGATCGCGGCGGCGCGGAACGCCTCGGTGAACAGGCCGGGCACGACCGTCTCCCCCGCCACCTGCCGGATCCAGGCCGTGTCGAGGTCGAGGCCCAGGGCGAGTTCGGCCAGTTCGACGATGTGGTCGCCGCCGAGCCGCAGGTGGGTCTCGACGACGCGCAGCCCGCCGGCCGTGGCGATGACCTCGGTGTGCGTGGGCCCGTCCGTCACGCCGAGGGCGTCGAGCACCCGCGGGACGAAGGTGTCGACGGCGGCCCGCAGCGCGTCGTCGACGGGCGCGGGCACGCAGTGGCCGGTCTCCACCCGGGTGGCCTCGTCGGTGAACTTCTGGGTCACGCAGACGACGCGGTGCTCCCCCTTCTCGGAGAGCGCCTCGACGCTGTACTCCTCGCCGTCGAGGAAGCCCTCGGCGAGCATCCGGTACCCCTCGGGCAGCCGGGCGGGGACGTCCGCGGCCGAGCGGACGACGGTGACGGCCGCGCTGCCGCTGCCGTCGACCGGCTTGACCACCAGCGGATAGCCGTGCTCCGCGGCGAAGGCCGTGACGTCGTCGCGCCCGCCGATCTCGCGCGCCGGCGTGGGGTCGACCCCGGCCCGCCGGAGCGCGTCGCGCATCAGGTGCTTGTGGCGGGTGGCGCGGACGGTCTCCAGCGCGTGGTACGGCAGGCCGAGCGCGCCGGCGATGACGGCGGCGAACTCCTGCGTCTCCTCGTTGAACCCGCCGATGGCGTCCACGGGGTCGTGCTCGTGCACCATGCGGGCGGCGGCGACCCACTCGGCCACCCCGGCCGTGTCGGGCAGCGCGACGATCCGCTCGTACATCGACAGGTCCCGCTGGGTGCGCACCCGGGACAGCTCGGCGACGACGCTCAGGCGCAGGCCGAGGCGGTGGGCCTTGGCGTGCATCTGCCGGGAGCGGCCGATGCACAGCAGGTGGCGGCTCATGCGGCGCCTCCCGCGTAGCTGCGCGAGCGGGGGCCGTTGTAGCTCAGCAGGGGGCGGATGAGCACGTTGTTGGCGTGCTGTTCGAGCACCTGGGCGACCCAGCCGGCGGTGCGGCCGACGACGAAGAGGGGCACGGCCAGGTCGTCGGGCAGGCCGAGCAGCCGGTAGGCGAGTCCCGCGTACAGGTCCACGTTGGGGGCGACGCCGCGCCGGGCGTACGGGCCCATCGCGGCGGCGACCGCGTCGAGGATGTCCAGGCCCCGGGTGTCCCCGCGCTCCGCGCTCAGCTCGGCGACGGTGGCGCGCAGGTGGCGCACCCGCGGGTCCTCGGTGCGGTAGACGCGGTGGCCGAAGCCCATGACGGGTTCGCCGCGGCCGTGCAGCTCCTGCACGTAGGCCGCGGCGTTCGCGGGGCTGCCGACGTCGTCGATGAGGCGGACGACCCGCTCGGCCGCGCCGCCGTGCACCGAGCCCCCGAACGTCGCCACGGCGGCGGTGAGGGCGGCGGTCATCCCGGCGCGGGAGCCGGTGGCCACGCGCGCGGCGAAGGCAGAGGCGTTGGAGCTGTGGTCGGCGTGGACGATCAGCCCCTTGTTCATGAAGCGGACGGCCGCGGGGGTGGGCGCCGCGCCCAGGAGCACCGTCAGGAGCGCCTCGACGGCGGGCACGTCCTCGGCCGGCAGGACCGGCTCGCGCCCCTCACGGACGGCGTGGTGGGCCGCGACCAGCATGGGGATCCGGGCCAGCAGCGTGATCCCCGCGTCGAGCGCCTCCCCGTAGGTCTCGTCCGCGGCGGCGTCGCGCCGGGGCCCGTAGGCGGCGAGGGCGGGCAGGCAGGTGAGCAGCGCGTCCATGGGGTGGGCGTGGGCGAGCGAGCGGACGAGGGAGAGCACCTCGGACGGCAGGGCGCGACGGACCTGCAGCTCCTTCTCGAACGCTGCGCGGGCGTGCGCGTCGGGCAGTCCGCCGTGGACGAGGAGGTGGGCGACCTCGGTGTACGAGGCGTGCTCGGCCAGGTCGTGGATGCTGTAGCCGCGGTACTCCAGGACGCCCTCGGCGCCGTCGATGCGGGTGATGGTGGTGTGGTCGAAGCTGACGCCTTCGAGCCCGCGGTGGACGGCCTTGCCGGGCTGCGGCGCCGTCGCCGCCGCCGGCGCGGCGGGCTCCTCCTGCGCCGCGGGTGCCGGGCCGCCTTCGGCGGTGGAGGGGCCCGCGTGCTCGGCGGCGAAGGCGCGGATCGCGGCCACCGTCCGCAGTTCCAGGGTGAGTTCGTCGTCCACGGGGGTGCCGTACGCGTTCTCCAGGGCCATCATCAGCGTCACGTGCCCCAGGGAGTCCCACTCCCGGACGGACTGGTACTCCAGGTCTGCGGTGATCCTGCCTTCGTCGATCCTGAGGGTGTGCGCGATCAGCTGGTCGACGCTGTTCATGTTCTTCTCCACGGAGCGGTCTTCGAGGCGTGTCGTGCGGCCGGGCGTGCGGCTGCCGCTCACCGGGCTGCGACGAGGGTGTCCAGCCAGGAGCGCAGGGCGTTTCGGTCGACCTTGCCGTTGCCGTTGACCGGCATCTCGTCGACGGCGTGCACGGACTTCGGCACCATGTAGGCGGGCAGCAGCGCGGCGACGGCGTCGGCGAGCGCCTCCGGGTCGTCCGCGCCGGAGACGACGGCGGCGATGGCGTCCTCGGCGGGCCGGTGGACGCAGACGGCCTCGGCGCAGCCGGCGCGGCGCAACGCCGCCTCGATCTCGCCCAGTTCGACGCGGTGGCCGCCGACCTTGACCTGCTGGTCGTTGCGGCCCAGGTAGACGTAGTCGCCGCCGTCCTGGGTGCGCACGAGGTCGCCGGTGCGGTAGTAGGTCCTGCCGTCGCGCTCGAAGAACCGTTCCGCCGTGCGGTCCGGGTCCTGCCAGTAGCCGGGCGCGGTCTGCGGGCCGGCCACGCACAGCTCGCCGGTGCCGCCCTCGGCGACCGGCTCCAGCGCCTCGTCCACGACGAGCGGCGCAAGTCCCGGGAAGGGGCGCCCGATCGGGACGTTGTCGTGGACGCATGCGGCCGGGCTCGCCTGCGGGTCCCAGCGGTAGGCCGTGCAGGCGATGGTCAGTTCGGTGGGGCCGTACAGGTTCTCCACGGCCGAGGCGGGCGCGGCGGCCTGCCAGGCCTCCGCGGTGGCGCGCGGCAGCGCCTCGCCGCAGAACAGGCTCCAGCGCAGGCCCGGCATCCGGCCCGGCGTCAGCGACCCGCGCTTGCGCAGGACGGCGGCCACGGAGGGCACCGAGAACCAGACGGTGACCTCGTTGCGCTCCAGGTAGCGGAAGGGGGCGAGGATCTCGATGGCGTCCATGGCGCAGACCCGGGCGCCGTGTTCCCAGGCCATGAAGAGGTCGAAGACCGACAGGTCGAAGGTCTGGTCGAAGGTCTGGCTGAACCGGTCCTCGGGAGTGATGCCGTAGCGGGCCTGGGCCGCGGCGAGGAACGACCGCGCGTTGCCGTGGGTGACCGGCACGCCCTTGGGGGCGCCGGTGCTGCCGGAGGTGAAGAGCAGGTAGGCGGGGTCGTGTTCCCCCGCCTGCACGGCGGTCGCGATCGGCTCGGCGCCGGCGAGGTCCGCCGCGGTGAGCACGGCCGGGACGCCGGCGGCGGCGAGCTGCTCGCGGTCGCCCGCGTCGCCGTGCGGCAGCAGCACGGCCGGCGGCCGGGCGATCCCCTTTAACACCTCGGCGAGTTGGGGCAGCGAGCCCTGGTCCACGATCAGCGCGTCGAGGCCGGCGCGCTCCACCATGGAGCGGGTGCGCTTGGCGGGAAAGCGCCGGTTGAGCGGCACGAAGGCGGCGCCGGAGAAGAGCGCCGCCAGCGTACCGAGGTAGGAGGTCTCGCTGCGGTGGGCGAAGACGCCCACCCGGCGGGGACTTCCGCCGGTGACGTCGAGGATGCGGGCCGCCCAGGTCAGTGCCGTTCCGGCGGCCTCCGCGTAGGTGACGTCGCGCTTGCCGAGGGCCAGCGCGATCCCGTCGGGCCGGCTCCGGGCGTGATCGAGAACCCCTGCGCCCAAATGGTGATACGCCATGTCAGCACTCATGCCCTTCCCCCAAAGGCCTGGTTTTCGATCATCCTCGTCATAGCGGGTGATCGAGGTCAATGGACCTTGGGCGGCAGGCTCAAGTGATCCGGAACACAAGGGATATGGAGGAATTCGGTCCGGTTGATGCGCGATCGACCGCACGGTGGACCGCGGGTGAACCCGCGTGCCGGGGCGGGTGGTTCAGCCGGCGCCGCCCGGCTCGCCGGCGGACTTCTCGGAGGGTTCGGTTCCGGCCACGCCCTCCACGATCGACAGCACGGTCGGCGTGGGGATGACGCGCGACAGCCGCAGCCCCGCCGCGTCGAACAGCCGGGCGAAGTCGCTCTCCGTGCGCTCACGGCCGACCAGGGAGGCCATCATCATCACGTCCAGCGTCTTCCCCTGGTGCGGGGCGTTGCCCGGCGGCAGGACCGCGTCGACGACGAGCACCCGGCCGCCCGGCGCCAGCGCGCGGCGGCAGTTGCGCAGGATGCCCACGCACTGCTCGTCGTCCCAGTCGTGCAGGATGCGCTTGAGGAGGAGGACGTCGCCGGGCGGGACGGAGGTGAAGAAGTCGCCTTCGTGCAGCGACCAGCGGCCCTTCGTCTCCTCGGTGTCGAGCCGGTGGCCCGCCAGCACGTGCGCCCGGTCGTGGAGCACTCCGTGGAGGCCGGGCCGGCCGCGGAGCGCCGCCAGCAGCAGGCCGCCGTGGCCGCCGCCGACGTCCACCACCGTGGCGGCCCCGGGGAAGGGGCAGTTGTCGGCGATCGGCCGGTTCTCCGCCTCCGACATGGCGGCCATGCCCTCGTGGAAGACCGCGGCGGTCTCCTCGTCCCGGGCGAAGTGCTCGAAGAAGGGCATGCCGAAGATGTGGCCGAATGCCGAGCCCCCGTCCTCCAGGCACCTGGTCAGCTCCCCCGCCGGCCGCCACATCGTCCGGTCCGTGAGCATCAGGACCGCCGGCCCCACCGGCACGGGCGCGTCCGAGCGCAGCGCGTCACCGGCCTCGGTCAGCCGGAAGCGGCCGCGGCCGTCCTCCTCGAACAGCCCGCGCGTGGCCAGCAGCCGCAGCACGCGCCGGAGGCTCGGCGCGTCGGTCCCGGTGGCCGCCGCCAGCTCCTCCGGGGTGCGGGCGCCGTCCGCCAGCTGGTCCGCCACGCCCACCGCGGCGGCTGCGCGCAGGGCCGCCGGGTAGAGGAATCCCAGGGCCTCCTCGATGACCAGGGCGGCGCTGCGCCGCCCCGCCTCCTCGGCCGTCGTCTCACGAGCACCTTCGCGCGCCGTCCCACGAGCACCTTCGCGCACAGAGCACCTCCGTCCTCCCGGCGGGCCACCGGCGGCCGCGCCGCGCGATCAGCATGACAGCGGCCGGTTCCGGGGCCGTCCGCTTCTCGCCATCCGGCCGAACGGTGGTATGACCATCCGCCCGCCGCGCCTGCCGCCCGGAGCGGCCCGCCCGACGCATACTGCGATCAGTGTCGGGGGGCGGAACCGGTGGCCAGGAGGTCCTGCCCGTCATGACGTACGACTCGCTCCCCGCGCCCGCGACCCGGCGCCGCATGCTCTCCGGGCTCGCGGCCACGGGCGGTCTCGCCGTGAGCGGCGCGCTCGGCGGGGCCGGGCCCGCCGCGGCGGAGGCGCTCTCCGGGCCCGCCGCACCGTCCGGGGCACGGGCCGCGGCCGCGGCTGCGCACACCACGCCGGCCGTGCCCGGGCGGCGCAGGAGGCTCCGTGCGGACCGGGAGAAGGCCGAGCAGATCCGGGCCGAGTTCGTCCACGCCTGGGAGGGCTACAAGCGGTTCGCCTGGGGGCACGACGAGGTCCTCCCGGTGTCGGGCCGCTACCACGACTTCTTCGCCAGGAACCACCCGGTGGGCCTGTCGATCATCGAGGCGCTCGACACCCACTACCTGATGGAGCTCGACACCGAGGTCGACCGCTGCGTCGACTGGATCAGGAACCACCTGGACTTCGGCATCGACGCCGACTTCCAGGTCTTCGAATGCACCATCCGGCTGGTGGGGGGCCTCCTTTCGGGCTACCTCACCACCGGGGAGAAGGTCCTCCTCGACCGCTGCACCGACCTGGCCGACCGGCTGCTGCCCGCCTTCACCTCGTCGCCCACCGGCATGCCGTACCGGTACGTGAACCTGCGGACGGGGCGCGTTTCCGGCACGACGCTGCCCCTGGCCGAGATCGGCACCAACATCCTGGAGTTCGGCGTCCTCTCCCGGGTCACCGGCGACCGGCGGTACCGGCAGGCGGCCGAGCGCGCCCTGCGCGCGGTCGTCGAGCGGCGCTCGTCCCTCGACCTGCTGGCCACCCGGCTGAACGTCGAGACCGGCCGGTGGGCGGACCGCGACAGCGTCGCCGTGAACCCCCCGGCGGACTCGTTCTACGAGTACCTGTGGGGCGCCTGGCTGATGTTCCACGACCAGGACTGCCGGGACTGGTTCAGGATGTTCACCGCCGCGATGCGCAAGCACCAGGCGGAGCGCGTGGACGGCAGGCTCTGGTTCAAGCACGTCGACTTCCGCACCGGGAAGCTGATCAGCCGGCGCCAGTCCGCCTTGGCCGTCGCCGTCCTGCCGGTCGGCGGGGACAACGACCTCGCGGCGGACTACTACCGCTCCTGGACGGCCGTCCTCGACAAGTACGAGGTCATCCCCGAGGAGATCGACTACGCCCGCCTGCAGGCCCTGAGCCGCCGCAACGACCTGCGTCCCGAATACGCCAACTGCGCCTTCCAGCTGTGGTGGCAGACCGGGGACCCGCACTACCGGACGACGGCCTGGCAGTACTTCCGCAACCTCAGGAAGCACCACCGCGTCCCGGACGGCTACACGGTGATCACCGACGTCACCCGGCAGCCCAAGACCAAGGGCGACCACTGCCCCGCCTACGTCTTCGCCGAGAACTTCAAGTGGCTCTACCTCACCTTCGCCGGCGCCCCGCGGTTCGACTACGAGCACGGCTGGCTCAGCACGGAGGGCAAGGTTCTCGACGGCTTCCGGAACGCGCACAGGAGCGCGGAAGCGGAAGCGGAAGGGGAAGCGGAAGGGGAAGCGGAAGGGGAAGCGGAAACAGCGGACACCGAAACCGTCGGGGGCGCGTGAGCAGCGAAGGAGCGGACCGCATGCTCATCAGATCGGCACATTGATGGTGGAACCCCCGGGTATGTCGCACTCGTCTAGCACATCGGTTCGATGGCGAGTGGTGACGATCTGAGGAGGCATCGGTGGCAGGCGAGTCCCCCGGCGTGGCGGAGCGGAAGAAGGAGCCGGAGGAGGCGGCGACGGAGCGTCCGGCGGCCGCAGGGCAGCAGGCACCGGCAGAGCCGGAGGCGGCCGCGGAGCAGAAGGCACCCGCGGGCCGGGAGGCACCCCCCGCGGAACGGCCCGCACCCGCACCCGAGACTGCGCCCGCACCCGCACCCGCGGAACAGCGAACGGCCACGGAACAGCCCGCCCCGCTCGACCTGCTCGCGCAGCTCACCAACCGCCCCGCACCCCCGCCGTCCCCGGCCCGCACCGCGGCGCGCCGGCTGAAGATCTGGGCCCCGCTCGTCCTGCTCCTCGCCGTCCTCCTCGGCATAGCCCAGCTGCTCCGGCCACTGCCGGACCCGCGGTTCACGGTCGCCGGGGACCCGTACACCTTCACCGGTGAGGCGTTCTCCATGCCGTGGCCGGAGGAGGGCCAGGCCGCGGCCAGGGTCGTGGGCGTGGGCAGCCTGGGCACGCACGGCGAGCAGAAGCCCGTGCCGACCGCGAGCGTCGCCAAGGTCATGACGGCGTACGTGATCCTCAAGGGACACCCGCTCAAGAGCGGGGAGGAGGGCGAGCCGATCACGATCGACGCCACGGCCGCCAAGGAGGCGGGCGCCCAGGAGGAGTCGCGCGTGGAGGTGTCGGAGGGGCAGACCTACACCCGGTTCCAGATGCTGCAGATGCTGCTGATCCCCTCCGGCAACAACATCGCGCGGCAGCTGGCCCGCTGGGACGCCGGGTCCGAGGACGCCTTCGTGAAGAAGATGAACGAGGCGGCCGAGGAGCTCGGCATGGACGACACGACGTACACCGACCCCAGCGGGCTGGACGCGTCGACCGTGAGCACCGCCGCGGACCAGGTCAAGCTGGCCGAGGAGGTCATGAAGAACGACGTCCTGAGGAAGATCGTCAGGATGCCGAACGCCGACGTCCCCGGCCTGCCCGGGCGGATCTACAACAACAACGACGACCTGCTGGTCTCCAACCCCGGCGGGCTCGGCATCAAGACCGGGTCGAGCAGGCCGGCGGGCGGGACGCTGATGTGGGCGGCCAAGCGGACGATCGAGGGCAAGGAGCGCCTGATCGTCGGCGCGACCATGGCCCAGCGGCAGGCGGGCAGCGACGATGCCAACGCCCACCTGAAGGTCGTCAAGGAGCGCAGCTACAAGATGATCAAGGCGGTGCAGGACGCGCTCGTCCCCGCCACGGTGGTCCGGAAGGGTGATGTCGTGGGGTACGTGGATGACGGCCTCGGCGGCCGGACGTCGGTCGTCGCCACGGCGGACCTGCGCGCCGTCGGCTGGGGCGGGCTGAAGGCGAAGCTCGAGCTCATCCCCGGCGGCGGGGGCATCCCGCGCGCCGCGGGGGCCGGTACGGATGTCGGGGCGCTGGCCGTCGGGACCGGGCCCGGCCGGGCGCAGGTGCCCGTCGCGCTCCAGAAGGACATGGCGGCGCCGGGAGCGGGAGCCAAGCTGACCCGCCTCGGGTGAGGCCCTCATGAGGCCCGTGAGAGGCCCCTCGCGAGATGCGCGAGGGGCCTCTCACGGGCCTTCGTCATGCCCCGGCGCGGGTCCCGCCGTGACGGCCGCGCGCACCGTGTGAAGTTCTGCTGTTGCCCGGCTTAAGAAAACCTCGATGGACTTCACGGTCACCACTGGGCACATTGGTGCGCGCAAAAGAATCACGCATCACCTCACGACGCCTGGAGCCGCAGCCATGAAGGCACTCGTCAAGCACAAGGCCGAGCCCGGGCTGTGGCTCATGGACGTCCCGGAGCCGGAGTACGGCCCCGACGACGTCATGATCAAGGTGCTGCGCACCGGCATCTGCGGCACCGACCTGCACATCCGCTCCTGGGACGGCTGGGCCCAGGGCGCGGTGAGGACCCCGCTCGTGCTCGGCCACGAGTTCGTCGGCGAGGTCGCCGCCGTGGGCGCGGACGTGCAGGACATCACGGCCGGCGACCTGGTCAGCGGCGAGGGCCACCTCGTCTGCGGCAAGTGCCGCAACTGCCTGGCCGGCCGCCGCCACCTGTGCCGCAGCACGGTCGGCCTCGGCGTCGGCCGCGACGGCGCGTTCGCCGAGTACGTCGTGATGCCCGCCTCCAACGTCTGGGTGCACCGCACGAAGGTCGACCTCGACATCGCCGCGATCTTCGACCCGTTCGGCAACGCCGTGCACACCGCGCTCTCCTTCCCGCTGGTCGGCGAGGACGTGCTGATCACGGGCGCGGGCCCGATCGGCATCATGGCCGTGGCCGTCGCCAAGCACGCCGGCGCCCGCAACGTCGTCATCACCGACGTCAGCGAGCCGCGCCTGGAGATCGCCCGCAAGGCGGGCGCGACCCTGGCCCTCAACGTCTCCGACGCCGGCATCGCGGACGCGCAGCGCCTGCTGGGCCTGCGCGAGGGCTTCGACGTCGGCCTGGAGATGTCCGGCCGGCCCGAGGCCATGCGCGACATGATCGCCAACATGACGCACGGCGGCAGGATCGCCATGCTGGGCCTGCCCGCCCAGGAGTTCCCCGTCGACTGGGCGAAGATCGTCACCTCGATGATCACCGTCAAGGGCATCTACGGCCGGGAGATGTACGAGACCTGGTACGCGATGACGGTGCTGCTCGAGGGCGGCCTCGACCTCAGCCCGGTGATCACCGGACGGTACTCGTACAAGGACTTCGACGCCGCCTTCGACGAGGCTGCCACCGCCCGCAGCGGCAAGATCATCCTCGACTGGACCGCCTGACCCGCCCGGCCGCCCCTCCACCGGGCGGCCGCCCCGGCCCGGCAGCCCCTCTTTTCCTTCCGTAAGGAGTCCCCCGCATGTACGCGTCCGTCCGCGACGACCTCCGCGCCACCCTCGACGAGATCCGCGAGGCCGGTCTCTTCAAGCCCGAGCGCGTGATCGGCACCCCGCAGAGCGCCTCCGTCCACGTCACGGCGGGCGGCGCCCCCGGCGACGTCCTCAACTTCTGCGCCAACAACTACCTCGGCCTCGCCGACCACCCCGAGGTCGTCACCGCCGCCAAGGACGCCCTCGACCGCTGGGGCTACGGCATGGCCTCGGTGCGCTTCATCTGCGGCACCCAGGACGTCCACAAGGAGCTGGAGGGGCGCCTGTCGGCGTTCCTCGGCCAGGAGGACACGATCCTCTACTCGTCCTGCTTCGACGCCAACGGCGGCGTCTTCGAGACCATCCTCGGCGCCGAGGACGCGGTCATCTCCGACGCCCTGAACCACGCGAGCATCATCGACGGCATCCGCCTGTCCAAGGCCCGCCGCTTCCGCTACGCCAACCGCGACCTGGCCGACCTCGAGAAGCAGCTCCAGGCGGCGAACGAGGGCGGCGCGCGCCGCAAGCTGATCGTCACCGACGGCGTCTTCTCCATGGACGGCTACGTCGCGCCGCTGCGCGAGATCTGCGACCTGGCCGACCGCTACGACGCGATGGTGATGGTCGACGACTCCCACGCGGTCGGCTTCGTCGGCCCCGGGGGCCGCGGCACCCCCGAGCTGCACGGCGTCATGGACCGGGTCGACATCATCACCGGCACCCTCGGCAAGGCCCTCGGCGGCGCCTCCGGCGGCTACGTCGCCGCCCGCGCCGAGATCGTCGCCCTGCTGCGCCAGCGCTCGCGCCCGTACCTCTTCTCCAACTCCCTCGCGCCGGTCATCGCCGCCGCCTCCCTGAAGGTCCTCGACCTGCTGGAGTCCGCGGGCGACCTGCGGGAGCGGCTGAAGGCCAACACCGAGCTGTTCCGCACGAAGATGACCGAGGCGGGCTTCGAGATCCTGCCCGGCGACCACGCCATCGCCCCCGTCATGATCGGTGACGCGGCGGAGGCCGGCCGGATGGCGGAGCTGCTGCTGGAGCGCGGCGTCTACGTGATCGGCTTCTCCTACCCGGTGGTCCCCATGGGTGCCGCCCGGATCCGCGTGCAGCTGTCCGCGGCGCACTCCACCGCCGACGTGGAGCGGGCCGTCGCCGCGTTCGCCGACGCGCGCGAGGCACTGCGGGGCTGAGCCCCGCCACCCGGCCGGTGACCCCGGCGGAGCCCCCGGGCCGGGGCTCCGCCGGGGTTACCGCCCGTTCCTGGCAAAATGACGGGGTGATCGACCCCCGGCGGCTGCGCGTCCTGCGGGCCGTGGCGGACCACCGTACGGTGACCGCCGCGGCCGCCGCGCTGTACCTGACCCCCTCGGCCGTCTCCCAGCAGCTCGCGGCGCTGGAACAGGAGACCGGCCACGTCCTGCTGACCCGCAGCGGCCGCGGCGTGCGCCTCACCGCGGCCGGCGAGATCCTGCTGACCCACGCCCACGAGGTCGTCGCCCAGCTGGAGCGGGCCGAGGCGGAGCTCGCCGCGTACGCGGGCGGCACCGCCGGGGAGCTGACCGTCGCGGCGTTCGCGACGGGCATCGCCGAGGTGCTGGCCCCGGTCATCGGGCTCCTCGCCGGCCGCCACCCCGGCATCCGGCTCCGGGTGCGCGACGCCGAGGGCGACGCGAGCCTGCCGATGGTGCTGGACGGGGAGGCCGACGTGGCCCTGGCCGTCGAGTACCGGGGCGCCCCGCGGGAGGACGACCTGCGGCTCGTCCGCGTGCCGCTCTACGCCGAGCCCTTCGACGCCGTCCTGCACGCCGCCCACCCGCTGGCCGGCAGCCCCCGCGTGTGCCTGGACGAGCTGGCCGACAGCGACTGGATCGGCCCCTACCCGGGCAATCCCTGCCACGACGTGGTGGTGCTGGCCTGCGAACTGGCCGGCTTCCAGCCCCGCCTGGTGCACTCCTCGGACGACTTCCGCGCCGTGGTCGCCCTGGCCGGGGCCGGCGCCGGGGTGGCCCTCGTGCCGCGCTCGGCGCTGCGCGGCATGGAGCTGAAGGACACCGTCGTCCGCCCCGTCGAGGGGCCGGCCGCGACCCGGCGCGTGTTCGCGGCGGTCCGCCGCGGCGCCGAGGACCACCCGCTCATCCGGCCGGTCCTCGACGCGCTCACGGAAGTCGCGGGCTCGCTGTCCACCAACTGACGCCGGGCATCGGGCCGGTACCGGGCGTCACTTCTCGAGGGTCCACTCACCCGTCTCCTTGGCGAAGCCGCCGTCCATCGTGAACTGCACCTTCTCGGGCTTGGAGCTCTCGGGGACGGAGAAGACGACCCAGCCGAGGGCCTTGCCGCCCTGGGCGATGTTCACGGTGACCGGGAACTTCGGGCCCTCGGTGACGCTGCCCATGGTCTGGGTGAAGGCCTGGCCCTGCCCGTCGACGACCTTGGCCCCGCTGGAGGGGCTGTCCGAGTAGGCGACCGTGCCGGTGTTGACGAGCTCGAACTGGGCGGCGACCCAGCGCTTGCCGGCGGCCGGCTTCATGTACTTGTTGTCGCTGTGGGCCGGGTCGGCGAAGCCCTTCAGGGTGACGTCGAGCTGCTCGCCCGGCTTCTTGCCCTTGAGCGTGAGCTTGCCGCCGACGGCGTGCGCGCCCCCCGGGCCCTTGTCCTTGTCCTTGTCCTGACCCTTGTCCTGGCCGCCGCCCTGGCCCGCGCCGCCCTGATCCGGCGCCGGGTGCGACTGCTGGGGCGCGGGGCTCCTGTCGGCCGACGCACTGGCGTCGGCCGCAGGGTCGGTGCCGTCGCCGTTGCAGGCGGTGGCGGTGGCCGCGAGCACGATGACGGCCGCGGCGGTGAGGAGCTGACGACGCATGATGAATCCCCCGTGATGGTCGGTTTGACGTGCACATTCTTACGTCACCTCGCCGCGGGATCCGTCCGCGGACGGGTCGGACGGGTCTCCTGTGACAGTCGTGTGATCGAACCGTCGCATCGTCCCGCTCCGGTCCCGTTCCCGTCCCGGCCCTTGATGCCTCGACGGCCCGCGCCCCCGGCCGGGCGGGCTAGGGTGGAGCCTGCGCGCCCCCGGCGCGCGCCGAAGGCGATACCGGGCACGGAAACCGACTGACGGAGGCGGTGTGGAGCAGCACCCACGGCGCACTCCGGTGCCGGTCACCCTGTGGTCCCTGCTCGTCCTCCTGCTCGGCGTGGTCTGCGGCACGGTGCCCGCGGGTACGGGCACGGCGCTCTCAGCCTTCCCACCGGTCGCCTCGGCCGCCTCCGGCACCTACGCTGTCTCCACCGCCGGCGCCGCCGACCAGGTTCGTCCCGCGTTCAGCGCGCCGGACTCCCCGCCCGCGGCGGACGGCACCCGCGCCCAGGGTCTCCACATCTCCGCGGCCGTGCAGCACACCCGTCCGCCCGGGCTGCCCGGGGCGGTGCCCGGCCCGGTGGCCGGGCCGCTCGCCGTCCCGCTGCCGGCCGGCGAGGTCGCCGGGCCCCGGCAGGAGCGTGCGCCGCCCGCGGCGGCCCCCTCCTCGCGCCGCACCCGCGGCCCTCCCTCCACACGGAGCATCTGACGCCCTGAGCGTCGGCCCCGCCCCGCCCTTCTCGCGTGCCCGCAGCGGTCCGTGACGTTTCGCCGATTCCGACGTCTTTTTCCGATGTCCCGTCAGTTCCGGCGTCCCGTCGATGCGTCCTGCGAGGCCGGGCCTGCGGCTGCCGGCGTTCCACCTCCGTCTGCCGTGAAGTGGAGAAACCATGTCACCCCGGCCCTCGCGCCGCGCCCCGCTGTGGCGCGCGCTCGTCGCCCTCGCCGTCGTCGCGGCCTCCCTGTTCTTCGCCCTGACCACCCCCGCCCGGCTCGGCCTCGACCTGCGCGGCGGCACCCAGATCGTGCTCGAGACGCGGGACTCGCCCACGTCCCGGGCGGACGCCGCCGCCACCGACCGGGCGCTGGAGGTCCTGCGGCAGCGGGTCGACGCGCTCGGCGTGGCCGAGCCGTCGCTCGCACGCTCCGGCGAGCGCCGCATCGTCGTCGAACTGCCCGGCGTCCAGGACCCCCGGAAGGCCGTCGACGTCATCGGCCGCACCGCCCAGCTCACCTTCCACCCCGTGCTCGGCACCGCGCCGGACGGCTACGGCTCCCGGGCCGCCGCGGACGGCGCCGCCGGCGCACGGACCCTGCCCGACCCCGACGCCCCCGGCCACGCCCTGCGCCTGGGCCCGGCAGCCCTCACCGGCGAGGACGTCAAGGACGCCCGGGCCGTCCTCGACACGCAGACCGGCGGCGGCTGGACCGTCGCCCTCTCCTTCCGGGGCGGCGGCGAGAAGAGCTGGGCGCGCGTCACGGGCGAGGCCGCGTGCGCCGCGCCGGGCGACGCGTCCCGCCGCGTCGCGATCGTCCTCGACGACCGCGTCGTCTCGGCACCGGCCATGCAGCGCGGCGTGCCGTGCCGGACCGGGATCCAGGGCGGCAGCGCCCAGGTCACCGGGGGGTTCGACGCCGCCGAGGCCCGCGATCTGGCCGCGCTCGTCAAGGGCGGGGCGCTGCCCGTCCCGGTCGAGGTCGTCGAGCAGCGCACCGTCGGCCCGACGCTGGGCGCCGAGGCGATCCGGGCGAGCGCGGGCGCGGCGGTCATCGGCCTCGTGTGCACGGCGCTGTTCGTCGTCGCCGTCTACCGGCTGCTCGGCGTCCTGGCCACGGTGGCGCTCGCGCTGTACGGGCTGATCTCGTACGCCGCGCTGGTCGCGCTCGGGGCCACGCTCACCCTCCCCGGCCTGGCCGGGTTCGTGCTGGCCGTCGGCATGGCCGTCGACGCCAACGTCCTCGTCTTCGAACGGACCCGGGAGGAGTACGGACGGAGCCGGCTCGCACCCGCGCGCCGCACCGGCCCGCAGGACCTCGGCGGCCCGCTGCGGAAGGGCTTCGGCAAGGCCTGGAGCGCCGTCGTCGACTCGAACGTGACGACCCTCCTCGCCGCCGGCCTGCTCTTCTTCTTCGCCACGGGCCCGGTCAAGGGCTTCGGTGTCACCCTGTCCGTGGGCGTCGCGGCCTCGATGGTCTCCGCCCTCGTCATCACCCGGGTGCTCGCGGACTGGGCGCTGCGGCGCGACTGCGTCCGGCGCCGGCCGCGCCTGGCCGGAGTCGCCTCGGCGGGCCGGATGCGGGCCTTCCTCGCCCGCCGGGGCCCCCGCCTGATGCACCACCGCCGCATCTGGCTGGGCGTCAGCGCCGTACTGCTGGCCCTCGCCGTCGCGGGCATCGGCGTGCGCGGGCTGCAGCTCGGCGTCGAGTTCACCGGCGGCCGTCTGGTCGAGTACGGCACGAGCCGTCCCGTGGACGTGGAGAAGGCGCGCGCCGCGGTCGGTGACGCCGGGTTCCCGCGCGCGGTCGTGCAGAAGTCGGGCGACGGTGACGTCGTCGTGCGCACCGGCGCCATGGACGACGGGGAGCAGCGGCGCATCAAGTCGGCTCTGGAGGCCCACGGCGGGGCCGTCACCGTCGAGCGCGACGAGCGGATCGGGCCCAGCCTGGGCAGCGAGCTGCGCGACAAGGCGCTGATCGCCCTGGGCGTCGCGGTGGCGGCCCAGCTCGTCTACCTCAGCGTGCGCTTCCGCTGGACCTTCGCGACGGCGGCGGTGGCGGCGATGGTCCAGGACGTGCTGCTGGTGGTCGGGCTGTTCGCCTGGCTGGGCCGGCCGGCCGACAGCGTCTTCCTCGCGGCGCTGCTCACGGTGGTCGGCTACTCCGTCAACGACACGGTGGTCGTCTTCGACCGCATCCGCGAGACGCGGCGCCCCGGGCGGGCCGGGGGCCCGGGGGCGGGCGGGGCGCGGATGCCGCTGGCGTCCGCCGTCGACAGCGCGATCCTGCACACCGTGCCGCGCACGGTGAACACGGGCATGGGCGTCCTGTTCGTCCTCGCCGCGCTCGCGGTGCTGGGCGGCGACTCGCTGGCCGACTTCTCCGTGGCGCTGCTCGCCGGGGTGCTGTTCGGCATCGGCTCGACCGTCCTGACGGCCGCTCCGATCGCCGTGATCCTCGAAGGCCGCCGCCCCGCCCCCGCGGCACCCGCGTCACCCGCCCTGCGCAAGGACCCGAGGGACACGGGCGCGGTGGTCTGACCTGCGGGCCGGGGAGAAGCGGCCACGCCCCGCGCGGGGCGTGGCCGCTTCCCGCCGCTCGGCGCTTGCGTGCACCTTCCGGAGTCATATGATCACGCAATCGGCACGGAGAAGGGCCCGCGACGACGGGTCAGCAGCCGCGCCGGCCACTGCGAAGGGGGTACGGATTGGAAGGCGGACGGACGCCGCAGGAGCCCTTGCGCTTCGCCGTGCTCGGGCCCGTCATGGCCTGGCGGGGGCGGGAAGCGCTCGACACCGGCTCGCCGCAGCAGCGCGCCGTGCTCGCGGCCCTCCTGTTACGGGGCGGGCACACGGCCACGGTCGGCGAGCTCGTCGACGGCCTCTGGGGCGCCGGTCCGCCGGCCACGGCGCTGAACGCCCTCCGTACGTACGCCTTCCGGCTCCGCCGGTCGTTCGGCACGGAGGGGGCGGGCGTCCTCGTCAGCGACGCAGGCGGCTATGCCATCCGCACCGGCCCCGCCGGTCCGGGACCGTTCGGCCCGGGGCCGGCCGGCTCCGGGCCGGTCGGCTCCGGGCCGGTCGGCTCCGGGCCGGTCGGCTCCGGGCCGGTCGTGGAGCTGGACCTCGACCGGGCCAGGTCGCTGGCCGAGGAGGGGCACCGGGCCCGCCGCTCCGGGAACCCGGTGCGCGCCCGGGATCTCGTCGCCGAAGCCCTCGCCGTGTGGCGGGGCGAATCGCTCGCCGGTCTGCCCGGGCCGTACGCGGAGACGCAGCGCACGCGCCTGGAGGAGTGGCGGCTGTCGCTCATCGAGACCCGCCTGGACCTGGACCTGGAGGTCGGCAGCCACGCGGAGGCCGTATCGGAGCTGACCGCCCTGACGGCCGCCCACCCGCTGCGCGAGCGCCTCCGCGAACTGCTCATGCTCGCGCTCTACCGCAACGGCCGCCAGGCCGAGGCCCTCGCCGTCTACGCCGACACGCGCCGCCTCCTCGCCGACGAACTCGGCGTCGGCCCCCGCCCCGAGCTGTCCGCGCTCCAGCAACGCATCCTCGACGCCGACCCCCGTCTCGTGACCGCCGCGGGCCCGGCCCGGAAGGCGACGGGCTTCCGCGAGCGCTCCGTACGGCCTGCCCAGCTGCCCGCGGACACCGCGCACTTCACCGGCCGCACCGCGCACGTGACGGAGATCCGTGACCTGCTGGCCGCCGGCCCCGGCCGCAGCCCGGTGGTCCCGGCCGTCACCGGTACGGGCGGCGTGGGAAAGACCACGCTCGCCGTCCACGCGGCCCACTCCGTACGCCACCACTTCCCCGACGGCCAGCTCTACGCCGACCTGCAGGGCACGGGCCCGGAACCCGCCGAGCCCGAGGCCGTGCTGGGGTGGTTCCTGCGCGCCCTGGGCGTCGCGGGGGACGCCGTTCCCGACGGCGTCCAGGAGCGGTCCGCGCTCTTCCGCTCCACCCTCGACGGCCGCCGCGTCCTGGCCCTGCTGGACAACGCCCGCGACGCCGCCCAGGTCCGGCCGCTGCTGCCCGGGACCGGCGGCTGCGCGGTGCTGGTCACCAGCCGCCACCGCATGACCGGCCTCGCCGGTGCGCACATCGTCGACCTCGACGTGATGGATCCCGGCGAAGGGCTCGCGCTCTTCACACGGATCGTGGGCGCCGAGCGGGTGGAGGCCGAGCGGGACGCCGCGATGGACGTCGTGGCGGCGTGCGGCTTCCTGCCGCTGGCCATCCGCATCGCCGCCTCCCGCCTCGCCGCCCGCCGCACCTGGA